>NZ_RWKQ01000015.1 GCF_003946885.1 Specibacter cremeus
CGGCAGCGCGGCCGCACAGGCCGGGTAGATCGCATTGTCCCCGGCCAGGCACGCCGTCTCGTACTTGTAGACATAGGGGTCGTTCCCCGCCGCGGGTACAGGTGGCTGGCCCCACATACCGTCGCTGCCAGGCAACTGCTGCCAGCCACTGGTGTCGATGCCGCCACTCTCCCAAACGGCCTCGATGGGATCCTCGGAGTCGGTGCCAGCAGTGGCAGGTTCATTGGGGGAAGCCAAGCAGAAGACAAGTACCGAAACAAGAACCACTGGAAGAATTGGCCGGCGCATTTTCGAAGTCAGTCCTTGCTCAGGTGTTCCGCCGTGAGTGCGGTCCATCGGCCTGATTCGTACTTTGCTACGACGATGTCACCACGGGCGGGTTTGACCGGGTAGGTCGATTTTTTCGTACCATCGGCGCGGTAGAACGAGGTTTCCTCCTGTTGGACCATGACTATCGCCTGGTACTGATTGTCCGGAGTGCGCGTAAACGTCGATTGGGAACTCTTGACAGCCATTTTGCCCCCGACGATCCAGCGGCCCTTCGAGTGCCAGCCGACAACCGATTCCTTCACGCGTGCACACGTCACGCACTCGGGCACGGTGATGGCCATCATGGGTGTCATGTCGCCGGTCTCGTACGCGTAGCCGAGGGTGGCGTACCAGTGGCGGNCGCGGCCGGCAGCACCGGGACCGGGACGTTCTGGGCCGGGCCGCTGGCCGAGGCCGGCCTGTACACCGGTGCCGGCGTGGGTGTGGGGGAAGGTGGTGGGGGCGCGGCTGTCCTGCTCGCGCTGGCCCCGGCCGTGCCGCCGGAAACTCCACCCGGATCGCCACCGGCGGCGCACCCGGCCAGTGCCAGGGTGGCGGCGGCCAATGCCGCCACGGCCAGCGAGTATCGCCGCACGCTCCGTAGGCCAACAGAACGTCGAGCGCGGACCAGTGTCCCCGTGTTCGTCATGGAAGCCCCCATCAGGATTCCAGTGCGGGCCGCCTCGTCGCGGGCCCCGGCTGAGTTGGTCCCCAACCTAGCCCAGAACGCGCCGACGTGCCAGAAGTTATCCACAACAGAGCCGAACACCATGCGGGAATATCCCCGAAGGCGAGCCCGTTGAGCAAACTAGATGCAAACGCATGAGTCGGCGAGGGTCGTCGAACCCATGCAAGAACACGGAAGTAAGGAAACACCATGCAGCGCACCATCGTCGTCATCTCGGCCGGCCTCGGCTCCCCGTCCTCGACGCGCATGCTCGCGGACCAGCTCGCCGCCGCCGTCTCCGCCCAACTGGGCGAGCTGGGCGCCGAAGCCGTGCTCGACGTCGTCGAACTTCGCGACTACGCCGGCGACATCGCCAACAACCTGGTCACCGGCTATGCCGGCCCCGCGCTGGCCGACGTCATCGCCCGCGTGGGCGCCGCCGACGCCATGATCGCCGTGACGCCCACGTTCAGCGCGTCCTACAGCGGCCTGTTCAAGTCGTTCTTCGACGTGCTCAACCCCAAATTCCTCGACGGCATGCCCGTCCTGTTCGGCGCCACCGGCGGCAGCGCACGCCACTCGCTGGTGCTCGACATGGCCATCCGCCCGCTGTTCAGCTACCTGCGCGCCCGCACCATGCCCACGGCCGTATACGCCTCGCCCGAGGATTGGGGCGGCTCCGACGGCGGCGGCCTCGACCACCGCATCGCCCAGGCCGCCGGCGAACTCGCCACCGTCCTCACCGCCGGTATTGGTGGAAGCACGACGGCGGCGGGCACCGGCGCTTTCGGCTCCGCCATGGGTGCGGGGCACAAGGAGACGCGTGCAGCCCGGGACGCGGCGGCCATGGAATCGCTGCCCTTCGAACAGCTCCTTGCCCAGGTGCAGGCCGGTCAGAAGATCGGCTGAACCGGCGGGGCCGGGCGCGGCAGCGGGTCGAGAATGTCCTGCAGCACGCCCAGCCCGGTCCGGTACAGCTCCGGGTGGAACTCGGGGCTGGCGTGTCCGGTGTGCGGCAGGTCGTACTCGAAGAATTGGTTGTCCGGCAGCAAACGCCGCCAACCGCGCATCGCCTGGGCCGCGTTGACGATGAAATCCTCGGGATCGTACAGCAGCCCGATGCCGGTGGTGTGTGAGATGCCGCCGTCGAACTGGGCCGGAAACGCATCCAGGAACGTGCCCTGGCTGGTGCTCAGCATCAGGGAGTTGTTGTTCGGGTCGAACGACCGGCGCACCCCCGCACGCGCGGCGTCGTACATGTCCTGCCCGTTCGGGTTGGCCAGCCCGCTCCACACGCCGGCGGCCAACCGGCCCACCAGCCCCAGGTACGGCACCACGGCCCCGGCCAGCGAGATGTACTCCTTGCCCGGATCCAGGACGTCCGCGACACTGCTGGGGCTCGAGCCCATGACGATCAGCTTCACGTGGATGCCGTTCTGTTCCAGCAACGGCGCCAGCACGGCCGCGACCATGCCGCCGAAACTGTCGCCGTACAGGTACGCCTTGGTGATCTTGCGGGCGAACGCGTCGCGCTGGATGGCGATGAACAGCTGCGCCACGTCGATACCGTCGTTGGAGTAGCTGATCACCGAGGCCGGCGCCCGCAGGTTCATGGCCGGCTGCAGGGCGGCCAATTTGTCCACGGCCTGCCGATAGCCGACCCGGAACCCGCCCAGCAGGTACCAGGCGGTGCCCGGGAACAGCGCCGCGGCCGCCGTGTTGCCCGCATTGTCCGGGGTGGTGACGCGGAATTTGGTGCGGTCCGTGAGCACGTAGTCGCCGGCGATGTTGGCGCGGAACGCGGTGACGGCCGCGGCGCCCGCCACCGACAGGAACACGCGCCGGGACGGCCACGTGGGGCCCTTGGGTGTGCGAGCCACGGGCCTTTTCGTGGGGGACGCCTGATCGAGGCCGGGCGATGCCGTCGGCGCGGGTCTGTTCGTGTTCACTGCCATGGCGGTTCGCTTTCATTCTGCCACGCCGCGGGCCGCGGCAAGCCCGGAGTAGCCGCGGCAAGCCCGGAGTAGCCGCGGCAAGCCCGGAGTGGCCGCGGCGTCGGGGGAGTACGCTCGTGCCCATGGACGCTTCGTGGCGGCGGTGGTGGTTCCGGGCCATCCAGGCGGTGTACCTGCCGCTGACGGCGGTCGGCATGGCCTGGCTCATCGGCAAGGCGCTGGTGCACGCGCGCCGGACCGGCGAATCGGCCACGGCACTGGCCTCCCTGTACACGCGGTACATGCAGCACCAGCTGGGCGTCCGGCGCGACGTGACGGCCTCCGGCCTGATGACGAACCTGCCCAACGTGTCCCGGCCGGCCCTGCGGCTGGCTTCGGCGGCGACGCTGCTCGGGCACAAAGTGACCGGGCATGTGCCCCAGGTCTACGCGTACCCATACCGGGTGCGCCCCGGCCAGGAACACCCCTCCATGCGGCACGAGGCAACCGCACGCACCACGTACATCGACGAGGCGCTGGACGAGACCTTGGACGCGGGGCGGAATGCCACGGAACAACTGGTCATCCTCGGCGCCGGAAACGACACCCGCTGCTACGGACTGCCCGACGGGGCGCCGCCGCGCTGCTTCGAGGTGGACGCACCGGCCACGCAGGCACTCAAGCGCCGCATGCTCGACTCGCTCGGCGTCGCCTCCGGCCACGTGACGTTCGTCAGCACCGACTTCCTGCACGAGGACTGGCTGGAGGGGCTCGTCGCCGCCGGGTTCGACCCGTCCGTCCGCACATTCTTCGTGTGGGAGGGCGTGACCATGTACCTGGACCGCGAGGCCGTGACCGCGACGCTGCGACGGATCGCGGCCGGCGCCGCCGGGACCACGGTGGCCTTCGACTACCTCTCGCCGCGCATGCTCGGCAGCGATTCGGCCGTGTACAGGTACTCGCGGGCCGCGCTGGCCGCAGCCGGCGAACCGATGCGGTTCGCCCTCGGCGGCAGTGTGCCGGCCCGGGAGGAGGTTCGGGCGTTTCTGGCCGACTGCGGGCTGACGTTGGGCGTGCACCACATCTTTGGCGCCGAGGCGCCCGGCCGGCCCGCGTTCGCCGGCTTCGCCACGGCGATCGTGCCGGCCCAGGGCCGCGGCAGGCATCGAGGACCCGAAACGTAGCTCCGGTGGTCGAGCTTGTCGAGACCGGGGATTTCGACAGGCTCAATCACCGAGGAGCCCGCTACGGCACGATCTTCTGCGCGCCCACGACCTTCGTGATGAAGATGTGGAACTCGTTGAGCCAGTTGCGCAAGAACTCCTCCGTGGACGCCACGGTCACGTCGCCGTCGTCGGTGATGAGGCCCTCGGTGAAGTGGATGTATGCCTCCGGCTGCGCGATCTCGGGTGAATTCACGAAGGACAGGATGCTGCGCAGGTGTTGCTGCGCCACGGCCGTGCTGATCTGCCCCGGCGAGGTGCCGATCACGGCCGACGGCTTCTTCGCAAACGAGTTCTGCCCCCACGGCCGCGACCCCCAGTCGATGGCGTTCTTCAGCGCCCCCGGAATGGACCGGTTGTACTCGGGCGTGACGAACATGAGCGCGTCCACGCCGGCGATCGCGTCCTTCAGCGCCCGGCCCTCCGGCGGGTAGTCGGCGTCGTAGTCCCGGTTGTACAGCGGGAGGTCGCGGATCGGGATCTCCACGAGTTCGAGGGTGCCGGGCGCCAGCTTGTACAGCGCCTTTGCCAGTTTGCGGTTGATGGAATCCTTGGACAGGCCACCGACAAAAACGCCAACCTTGTACGACATTTTGAGTCCTTCGCTGTTGTGGACCAGCTGGAATCCCCGGGGGGATTTCCTTGTTCGGTGCGCGCGGTTCCCAATGTAGCCCCGGCTCCCGCCTCCGTCCACCGTTGCGTCGCGGACGGAAATGTACGACGCCGGTGCCCGCCTGGGTGCGCGGCCGCGGCCGCGCTCGCGGCGAGTGACGCCCGCCCGCGTGGGTGGCGCGGGCCGCGGGGCCGTGGTGAACTGGCTCCATGGTTGGCAGGGCCGAATCGAACCACGCGGAATCGAACCACCGGCGCCAGACCCGCCGGGCCGGACCGGCCGCCGGGGCGCGCCGGGCCTCGCCGTGGGCTTCCGCGCCGTGGATTGCGGTCCTGTTCCTGACCGCCGTGTTCCATTTTTACCGGGGTGTTCCGGCCGACGGGTGGATCTACCTGGTGGTCGGCGTGCTGCTGGCACTCGACCTGGCACTCGATCGGGCCTTCGGCCGGGCCCGGCGCCGGGGCACCCGCGCCGCGACCCGGCATGCCACGCCCGTCACGGCCCCGTACCGCGTGTCCCGGTGGGTGGTGGCCGGCGCCGCCGCATTCGTGGCCGCCGTCGTGTGGGCCGTCGTCGTCTGGGAGCCGGCCGCCGGAACGGGCATACCGTTCGTCGTCCCGTTGGCCGGGCTGGTCATGCTGGTCCTGGCGTGGCCGCAAAACATCCCGGCAGCGCAATCACCGCCATCGCTACGGGCCGCGCCACCGCCTGGCCCGGCCACCGCCGGGAGCCAACCACGGCGGCGGGTGCGCCGGGCCGCGTACCTGTGGTCCGGCGTCGTGCTTTTCCTGTGCATCTGGGAGCTGGGCACCTACTTCATCGACCGTTTCGTGCCCGACGGCGAGGTGACGTATCCGCAGTTGTCGGACCTGCTCGGGCCGCTGTTCGCCGCCGATTCCAGCCGCTGGTTCATGACGGCGCTGTGGCTCGTGGCGTGCGCGGCCATGGTGCGGGCAGGTCGCCAGGGCGGACCAGTCCCATGATCCATGCCATGGTCGTCGCCGGATACGTGCTGGTGCCCGTCATGGGCGTGGCCCTGGTGATCGCCGCCCGGCTGCGCCCCGACCGGCTGGCCGGGCTCGGCGAACTGCTCACCCACGTGCTGGCGCCGCGGGCGGCACGCATCACGCTGCTCGTGTTCGTGTGGTGGCTGGGCTGGCACTTCCTCGTCACGACGTGATCCCCGGTCCCTCCCAGAGCTCGCAAGTCCCCGGTCCCTCCCAGAGCTCGCAAGCTCGCTCCGGGACCCTCGGGACCGTGGGCCCTCGCTCCGGGGCCCTCGGGACCGTGGGCCCACCGGCCTGACATCGTCGCACGGAGCGCCCCGGGGTGGCAGGATGAAGACGTGCAGGACTTCTGGAACTTCGCGGGTCATTTCTGGTGGCTGGTCTTCCCCCTCGCCGGCATGGCGGGCGGGTGGGCCAAAGCGGTGTCTCGTGCGAACGAACGCCGGCACCAGCACCGGATGGAGATGTACCGGCTCAAGCACCCGCAGCCTGTCACGCCGTCGCCGGCCCCCGTGCCGGACGTGGCGCCCGGTGAAGTCGAGAAGCTGCTGGCCGACCACGACGCCGTCAACCGGCGGTGGCTCGACTACGAACTGGACGTCGCCAAGCTGATCGACTTCCCCATGATGACCGATGTGCGCGAGCCCCTGACCGTGGCGTTCCTGCGCGCCAAGCGGGAGGCGGACCGCGTGCGACCCGCGGACCCGGCCGAGGTGGCCACGCGCACCCGGTTGGAGGAGTACCGCAAGGCCGTGACCGACTTCGAGGTGGCGTTCGACGTGGCCGAACGGGAGGCCAAGCGCATCCGGGACACCGGGTTCGACGAGCCCGAACGGCAACGGCTGGCCACGGCCCGCAAGCTCGTCACGCTGGCCGAGGACGAAGCGGCGTCGCCGGCCGAACGGCAGACGGCCTACAAGCGCGCCCGCCGCGAACTCGAGGGCCTGATCGTGCTGCCCGACGTGACCATCGCCTCGCTCGAGGAGAAGGTCGCCAGGATGATCGGCCAACAGTAGCAAGGACCGTCCCCCCACCGAAACCAGAGCAAGGACATGCCCGTGGAAGTTTCGACCGACCTCTCCGCCAGCCGCTACAACACCGTCGTCGACCTTGCGTCGCCGGGCCCCGATACGGGCAGCATCCGGCCCCGCGCCCGTTTCGACTCGGGACTGCCCGCGCGGTCGCTCAACGGGACGTGGCGGTTCCACCTGGCCGCGTCGCTGGCGGGCGCGCCCGAGGGCATCGAGGCCGAGGACTTCGACGACGCGGCCTGGGCGGACCTGCCCGTGCCGTCCAACTGGAACCTGCACGGGCACGGCCGGCCCGCCTACACGAATGTGGTGTTCCCGTTCCCGCTCGACCCGCCGCACGCCCCCGACGCGAACCAGATCGGCGACCACCGGCTGGACTTCGACGCGTCCCCCGACTTCCTGGCCGGGGCGTTGCTGCGCTTCGACGGCATCGACTCGGCCGGCACCGTCTGGCTGAACGGCACGCTGCTGGGCACCACCCGCGGGGCCAAGCTGCCGCACGAATTCGACGTCACCGGCGTGCTGCGCGCCACGGCCAACGTGCTGGTGGTCCGGGTGGCCCAGTTCTGCGCCGCCAGCTACCTGGAGGACCAGGACGAGTGGTGGCTGCCGGGCATCTTCCGCGACGTCACGTTGCTGGCCCACCCGGAGGGCGCCGTGCGGGACGTGTTCGTCCACGCCGGCTACACGGCGGACGGGCAGGGGGCGCTGCGCGTGGAGCTCGATCCGCCCCTGCCCTGGGCGCGGGTGACCGTTGCGGAGCTGGGGTTCGCCGCGGACCTGGCCGCCGGCGGGCCGGCCGTCAATGTGGGCCCGGTGGCGCCATGGAGCGCGGAGTCGCCGCGGCTGTATGGCCTGGAAATCACGACGGCGGTGCAAACGGTGCGCCTGCGCGTGGGCTTCCGCACGGTGACGGTCGCCGCGGGCCAGCTCAGGCTCAACGGCCGGCCGCTGCTGTTCCAGGGCGTCAACCGGCACGAGCACCACCCGGACCTGGGCCGTGCCGTCCCGCACGAGCGCCTGGTCCGTGAACTGCACCTGATGAAGCGGCACAACATCAATGCGATCCGCACCTCGCACTACCCGCCGCACCCGGACCTGCTGGACCTGGCGGACGAGCTCGGCTTCTACCTCATCGACGAATGCGACTACGAGTCCCACGGGTTCGAGGAGGCCGGCTGGGAGGGCAACCCGAGCGCCGATCCGGCCCACCGAGACGCCCTGCTGGACCGGATGGCGCGCACCGTGGAGCGGGACAAGAACCACCCCAGCGTGCTCATCTGGTCACTGGGCAACGAGTCCGGCCGGGGCGAGAACCTGGCCGCCATGGCCGAATGGAGCCGGCGGCGGGACCCGGACCGCCCCATCCACTATGAGGGTGACTGGGCGTCCACGTACGTGGACGTGTATTCGCGCATGTACCCGTCCCCGGCCGAGGTGGAGCTGATCGGACGCCGGCAGGAGGAACCGTTGGCCGACCCCGCCCAGGACGCGCACCGCCGCGGACTGCCGTTCATCCTGTGCGAGTATGCGCACGCCATGGGCAACGGCCCCGGCGGCCTGCGGGACTACCAAGACCTGTTCGAGACGTACCCGCGGCTGCAGGGCGGCTTCGTGTGGGAGTGGATCGAGCACGGCATCCGCCGACAGACCCCGGACGGCGTGTCCTACTTCGCGTACGGCGGCGACTTCGGCGAAACGGTCCACGACGGCAACTTCGTCATCGACGGCCTGGTCTCCGCCGACCTGGAGCCGCGCCCGGGCCTGCTCGACCTCAAGGCCGTGATCGCCCCCGTGAAGCTGGCCGTGGACGAGGCCTGGGCCGTGCTCGAGGTCCGCAACGCGTACACGTTCGCGGACCTGTCGCAGCTCGCGTTCACCTGGACGGTCACGGGGCCCGGCGGCGTGCTGGGATCCGGCCCCGTGGAGGTGCCGGCCACGGCGGCAGGGGAGCGGGCCGCCGTCGGACTTCCCGAGGAGGCGACGGCGCTGCGCGCGCCGGAGCGGGTGCTGACCGTCGCGGCCGTGCTGGCCGGCGACCAGGCCTGGGCGCCGGCCGGGCACGAGATCGCATGGTGCCAGCAGGGGTCGCCCGCCGCCCCCGTGCCGGAGGTGACGGGCGACGCCGCGCCCGTGCTCGACGGCGCGCTGGTGCGGCTGGGCCCGGCCGCGTTCAGCCGCGCCACCGGGGAACTGGCGGAATTCAGGGGCCTGGCCATCGACGGGCCGCGGCTGAACCTGTGGCGCGCGCCCACCGACAACGACATGGGCAAGGACTGGTTCAACGAGGGAGCGCGGGACCACGAAGGGTGGGCGGCGAGCCGGCTGCCGCTGCTGCACGGCCGGCTGGTGTCGATGAGGGACGACGGCGGGGCGCTCGTCGTGCGCGTCCGCTACGGCGTGCCGGTGGACCGGCAGCACGTGGACGTCACGTATACGTGGCTGAGCGACGGGGACGCGCTGTCGCTGCGGGCGCACGTGCTCCCGTCCGAGGGGTGGGGCCGGACCTGGGCGCGGGTCGGGTTTGACCTCCGGCTCCCAGGTGCTCTCCGGGACGTATCGTGGACCGGGTTCGGGCCCGGGCCGAGGTACCCGGACACGGGGTACGCCCAGCGGCTGGGCTGGTTCACGGCCGATCTGGACGAGTTGCAGGTGCCCTACGTGCGGCCGCAGGAGAACGGGCTGCGGGCCGGCGTCACGGCGCTGGCACTGCGCGGTCCCGCCGGCGGACTGGAGTTCCGCGGCGAGGACTTCGGGTTCACGGCCCGGCCGTGGTCGCAGGCCGCCCTCGCGGCCGCGAACCACACGCCCGATTTGGTGCCGGACGGGTTCGTGCACCTGACGCTCGACGCGTTGGTGCACGGCATCGGCACCGCGTCCTGCGGGCCGGGCGTGCTGCCGCGGTACCGGCTGGCACCGCAGGAGGCGGAGTTCCGGGTGGTCATCCGGTAGGGCGGGTCCGGTGGTCGAGCTTGTCGAGGCCCCTGGTGGTCGAGCTTGTCGAGGCCGGGGATTTCGGCAGGCTCAATCACCGAGACGGTGGTCGAGCTTGTCGAGGCCGGGGATTTCGACAAGCTCAATCACCGAGACGGTGGTCGAGCTTGTCGAGACCCGGGGGTGATTTCGACGGGCTCAATCACCGGCAGGCTCAATCACCGGCGATTCCGCCAAGCGCGCGTCCCAGCGGCGTGCGGCCGCGGTCCTGGCCGCGGCCGTGGTCGGAACCCGGCCGGGCGGCCTGCCCGGTCCCGCTCACAGCGTCGCGGTGGCCGGCCAGTCGGACTCGGCGTCGGCCGGCTGGCCGACCGGGTCCCAGCGGTACGACGCGTAGTCCGGTTCGCGCGGCGCAACGGTGCGGATCGGGAATGAGCCGTGGGCGTCGTCGTGCACCACCGTCACGCCGTTTCGCTGCTCCATGCGGTGGCGTCGATGTCTATCTGGCGTTCGATGGTGTCGCTGACGGTGTTCATGGGAGGCTCCCGGGTTGACTTCATGTGCAACTCAATGGTTTTAGATGGGTCGTGTTGTGTCCAGCATTCACAGCGGGAACACATGCGGGGGCGTTAGCGTTCGGCGCAAGGACCCTCGACAGGCAAGGAAGCCCTGATGAATCGAACCGTTGTGATCACCGGCGCCAGTGATGGGATCGGCGCGGCCGCTGCCCGCATGCTGGCGCATCCGTCGGACACCCTGGTGCTGGTGGGCCGGTCCCCGGCAAAGACGGCGGCCGTGGCGCAGCAGCTGGAGGCGGACTCGTTCACGGCCGACTTCGCCGACCTGGCCCAGGTGCGCGAGCTGGCCGGGAAGCTGGCCGCGGCCTACCCCCGCATCGACGTGCTCGCCAACAACGCCGGCGGCGTCATGGGGCGCCGGGAGGTGACCGTGGACGGGCACGAGAAGACGTTCCAGGTCAACCACCTGGCGCCGTTCCTGCTGACCACGCTGCTGATGGACCGGTTGGTGGAGAGCAGGGCCACTGTCATCAACACCTCTAGTAGGGCGCACAGGGTTTTCGGCCGCTTCGACATCGACGACCTGGACGCGGAGCGCAAGTATGCGACGAACGCGGCGTACGGCAACGCCAAGGTGGCCGTCATCCTGTTCACCCGGGAACTGCAGCGCCGGTTCGGGGACCACGGGATTGCGGCGGCGGCGTTCCACCCGGGCACGGTGGCCACCAGCTTCGCGCACGGATCCACCAGCTCCATGCGCATGGCCCAGATGCCGATGGCGAAGCGGTTCCTGTTGACCCCGGAACAGGGTGCGGACACGCTGGTGTGGCTGGCTTCGACCGTGCCGGGCGTCGACTGGGTGCCGGGCGAGTACTACGCCAAGCGCCGCATCGCCAAGTCGTCCCCGGCGGCGAGCGATCCGGACCTGGCCCGGCGGCTGTGGGAGCGCAGCGCCGCGATGGTCGGTTGAGCCGGGTCTCGACGAGCTCGACCACCGGTCGACGAGCTCGACCACCGGTGGTCGAGCTCGTCGAGACCCACACCAGTTTAGGACGGCGGGCTACGGTTTCAGATCGTCATGCAGCACCACGCGGGACAGCTCGATGCCGCCGTCCTTGAGCTTCCAGTAGTGCAGGCGCAGCGCGGCCGGGGCCTTCTGCTCGACGTACAGCCGCCAGCACACGTCCCCGCCGCGCTGCACGGCGGGTGCGTGGGCGCCCTCGTTTTGCCGCAGCCAGTGCGGTTCGCGGTTGTGCAGCGGACCGTCCCGGTTCGCGACGAGGTCGACGACGGCGCGCAGCACCTTCGCGCGGCGCGGGGCGGGAAGCGCGGCGATGCTGGACAGGAAGCCGTCGCCGAGCGAATAGTTGCCCAACGCGTGGACGCCCAGGGTTTCGGCGTCCTTGTCGACGGCCGGCACCTGGTCCGCCCACGCCAGGTACACCTCGTGCCGGAACTGGTCGGCCGGGTCCGTGAACGCGGGCGCGGGCGCCGCATCCGAGCGCGAGCTGGCCGTGCGGCGCTTCTTGCGCAGGTCCACGATCGTCGACTTCGAGGACGCCAATTCGCGTTTCAGCTCGTCGACCCGGTGCACGGCGTCATTGTATAGGCGGGCCAGGTCGTCGTTCTTGGACCGCTCCGCCTCGAGCTGGCGTTGCAGCGCGGCGGCGACCTCATCGGTGGCGCCGCGCTTGTCCAGTTGCAGTTGCAGCGCGGCGATGGCCTGTTGGGCCGTGGCCAACTGCCGCTGGGTGGTCTGCAACGCCGTCTTCCGTTCGGCGGCGGAGAGCACCGGGGCGGGGTCCGGCCGGCGGGCGGCCGGGGCGAAAAGGCTCGCATACGGGCGGTCGAGCGCCAGCCAGGGCGGTCCGCCGGGGACCAGCGCCGGGGCTGGGACGACCGGTTCGTCGTCGTCCACGTCCAGCATGCTCAAGGCCACCTCGCCGGCGACGTATTGCACGCGCACGCACACCACCTCGCCCTCGGTGAGCAGGTCCTGGGCGGAGTCGAGTTCGTTCGACGAGATCTGCCCGATGCCGATCGTGAACTCGGTCCCGGGCCAGAACTGCAACCGGGCCTCGGCCGGGCGGACGGCGACGACGCGGGCCAGGGCCAGCTGCCCGTCCCGGTAGACGGCCGTGAACGTGGGCCGCCCGTGGGCCAGGGCGGAGACGTCGAACGTGCCGTCGGCCGGGTTGTGCGTGCCGGTCAGCACCTGCCCGACCGACAGAATCCAGTCGAGCGGGATGGACGGGAAGAGGTCGTCGGCGTGGATTTCGGCCGAGCCGCCGCCGTCGACGAGGACGACGACGGCGGTGGTCCCGTTCGCGTTGAACTCCTTCACCGACGCCGTGACGCGGGCCGGGCCCCGCGCCGTCGCGCGCGTGGCGTCCGGGCGGATCACCGGCAGGGCGGCGGTGTCCTGGGCATGCCACGCGGTGGCACTGACGTCATGGCGCAGCTTCTCGGTGAGGCGTTCCACGTCCTCCGCGGTGTGCGGGAGGCGCAGGACGCTCCGGTGCGGGTGTGTCTGCCATGACGCGTCCGGTGCGTAGACGCGGGCGGCGACGCCGAACACGTGGGTCTGCGCCGGCATGAGTTTCTCGAAGGCCCGGGTGTCCGCGCCGTCGACGACCTCGAAGACGTCGACGGCGTCGCCCAGGATGCCGGCTATGCGGTCCGCGTCGAAATGGAGCGGGTCCTGGCGCTTGTGCGAGATGACGACGGCGGTCCGGTCACGCCCGGGGTCGAGCAGGTGGGCGGCGAGGTCGGCGACCGGGATCCGCCGGACCCGGGCGACGGGCGCGACGGAGGTGATCGGCGCCGCCGGCGCCTTGCGCCGTTTCCGTGCCGGCATGGGCCACCTCCTCCCGCCGCACCAGGGTTGCCGATGGTTGAGCTGTTAACATACCGTGACACCCCTGCAAAACGCCGGAGCGGGCCTGCCTACGCCACGGCCGCCGCGGCCAGCAGCGTGAAGCTGCGCCCGATGGGCGTCGCGGCGGCGCCCTCCGCCGGGCCGATCACATCCCCGGCGTCCACATCCGGTGCCGCGCAGACGATGGTTCGGCCGCCGGCGCTGACCAGCGCCGCTCGGGGGCCGATCCGGCGCAACAGTGGCAGGGCGCGCCGCTCCAGTGTCTGGGCGGTGACATCCAGGCCCACGATCCCGGCCACGGCGTCGCCGCGGAACACCGGATGGGTGAACGTGAGCACGTATTCGTCCGTGCACAGCAGGTCGATGTACGGTCCGGTGACATGCGGGCGCCGGGTGGCCACGGGGACCTTGAACCATTCGGCCCCCACGTACCGGCTCATCGACTGCGGGCTGAAGTTCGCCAGCGCGTCCACACGTTCCAGGTCCTCGCCCTGCCACCAGGCGATGTAGCTGCGGTCCGGGCCGAGCAGGCCGGCCGAAGCGATGAAGCCCGCGCCCGTCACGTTCGACCCGGGCGCCAGCAACATGTCGGAGACCGTGGGGCGGACAAACTTGTCGATGGCCGAACCCGAAAGCTTCCCCGCGTCGTTGAGCCATCGCGTGGTGGCGGCGGCCCAGTCGTCGATGCGCCCTTCAATGCCCTCGACGAGGGTGCGCAGCTCGGCCGTGGCCGGCGCGGCGTCGTTGCCGTTCATGAAGCCTCTTCCTCGGTGGTTCCGGGGGTGTGTGCCTGGCCGGCCGCGTGTTCGGCCAGCAGCCAATTGGTGGTGGTCTGGATCAGTTCGCGCGTGCGGGCCTCGGCTGCGCCGGAATCGTGTGATTCGATGGCCGCCGTCACCGCCTCGCTCAATTCCGCGATGTGTTCGCAAAACGCCGGGTCGCCGAACGGCAGCAGCGTCAATGTTCCCATATCCGCCTGCAGGCGCAGGATTTCCCTGGCCAGCCGGGCGGAGCGGGCCACGGCCGCGACCTCCAGCATGAATTCCGACGCCGACAGTCGCCAGGCCAGGGCCGTCGCCCCTTGCCCGTCCCCGGCGGCGGGGCGGATGTAGCCGCGCAGCGAGGCAATGTCCGCCGCGTCCGAGCGCCGGGCCGCAACCCCCGCGCACGTGGCGGCGATGGCCCGCCAGTGCAGCCCCAGGTCGCTGATCTGCAGCCTGGTCAGGTCCAGCAACCGGGCCCGGGCCCGCTCGGGGGAGGGCAGCGCGTCGTCGGCGATGAAGCTGCCGCCGCTGCGCCCGCGCACGGTGCGGATCAGGCCCTGGCCGCGCAATTGGGACAGCGCCTCGCGGGTGGTGACGGCGGAGACGCCCAGTGCCCCGGCCAGTTCGATCTCGTTCGGCAGCCGCTGCCCGCTGGTGAGCAGCCCGGTCTCCACGGCCAGCTCGATGCGCCGGCACACCTCGTCCACGAGTCCGCCCGACTTGATGGGCAGGAACACGGCGGCCAGGCTGCGCGACGCGCCCAGGGGTGACAGCGACATGCGGTTCCCTCCCCGGGTGGTGCCTGGCGGCGCTCGGTGCGCCGTGCAGCAATCGTAACCAGAAGTTTATGACCAGGTCTATACATAAATCCTCCTATGTAATAGTGTTTGTGATCGTCAACCCGATGTGCCCTGCATCACGTGCCGGGGGCGTCGCTTCAGAAACACGCGAGTCGACCCCGTCGGCCCGCCTCACGAAAGGCGCACCATGAGCCAGACCGTCCTGGGCGGCGACCGCGCAGCCACACCGTCCGGCACCGCCGAGGTCCCCGCCATCCGCCTGCGCAACCTCGTCAAGCGATTCGGCGAGACGGCCGCCGTCGACGGCGTCGACCTGGACATCCGGCAGGGCGAGTTCTTCTCCATGCTCGGCCCGTCCGGCTCCGGCAAGACCACCGTGCTGCGCCTGATCGCCGGGTTCGACCTGCCCACCTCCGGCACCATCGAGCTGGAGGGCAGGGACGTCAGTGGCATGGCCCCGTTCCAGCGCGATGTCAACACCGTGTTCCAGGATTACGCGCTGTTCCCGCACATGTCGCTGCTGGACAACGTCGCGTACGGGCTGCGCGTGCGCGGCATGGCCAAGCAGGAGCGCCGCGAGCGCGCCGTCGAGGCCCTGGACCGCGTCCAGCTCGGCAAGTTCGTGACCCGCCGCCCCGCCCAGCTCTCCGGCGGCCAGCGCCAACGCGTCGCGCTGGCCCGTGCCCTGGTGGTCGAGCCCAAGGTGCTGCTGCTGGACGAACCGCTCGGCGCGCTCGACCTGAAGCTGCGCCAGCAGATGCAGCTCGAGTTGAAGGAGCTGCAGCGCTCGCTCGGCATCACCTTCATCTTCGTTACGCACGACCAGGAGGAGGCGCTGACCATGAGCGACCGCATCGGCGTGTTCAACAACGGCAAGATCGCCCAGACCGGCACCGCGCACGAGATCTACCGGCGCCCCACCGGTCCGTTCGTCGCCAACTTCGTCGGCACCTCGAACCTGTTCGGCGCCGACGCCGCCGGCCGGCTGTACGGCCGCGGCGGCCAGTTCGTGGTCCGCCCGGAGCGGCTCGCCATCGGTTGGGACGGCGCCACGCCATCGGACGACGGCGTCACCGCCGTCCGCGGGACGGTCGCCTCCGTCGTCTACGTGGGGCACGCCACCCAGGTCCACGTGGCGCTGGAAGGCGGCCCCGCCGTCGTCGTTCTGGTGGGCGCGGACCTGCCCGGCGCGGACGACGACCTGCTTGGCCGTTCCGTCGCCGTCTCCTGGGCCGACCGGGACGCCGTCTGGCTGCCCGACGCGGCCTGAACCACGTTTCCATCATCATTCGCACATTACGAAAGGCACGAACCATGGGACCCAAGAAATCGCTGAAAGTGGCCGGGGCGCTGGCCGTCGCGGCCCTGGCCCTGTCCGCCTGCGGCACCTCCGGCGGCGGCACCTCCGGCGGCGGCAACGCCGTCGCGAAGACCTCGATCGGGGACGGGGAGGGGCAGGTGTCGATCCTGGCGTGGCCCGGCTACGTCGAGGACGGCAGCAACGACCCCAAGGTCAACTGGGTCAAGCCGTTCGAGGAACAGACGGGCTGCAAGGTCAGTTTCAAGCCGTTCGGCACCTCCGATGAGGCCGTGACGCTCATGCGCACGGGCCAGTACGACGTCATCTCCGCCTCCGGCGACGCGTCGCTGCGCCTGATCGCCGGCGGCGACGTGCAGCCGGTCAACGTGGGCCTGCTGAAAAACTACGCCGACGTGTACCCGTTCCTGAAGGACAAGGCGTGGAACACCGTGGACGGCAAGAACTACGGCATGCCGCACGGCTGGGGCGCCAACGTGCTCATGTACCGCACGGACAAGGTCAGCCCGGCACCGACGTCGTGGAGTTCCGTGTTCACCGACGCGGGCAAGAACGCCGGCAAGGTCACCGCCTACGACTCGCCGATCTACATCGCCGACGCGGCGCTGTACCTGATGAAGCACAAGCCGGAGCTGGGCATCAAGAACCCGTACGCGCTGGACAAGGACCAGCTCGCCGCGGCCGTGTCGCTGCTCAAGGACCAGCGCAAGAACGTGGGCGAATACTGGAACGACGTCGTGAAGTCCGTGCAGTCGTTCGCCTCCGGCGGCACCGTCATCGGCACCACCTGGCAGGTCGGGGCGAACATCGCCAAGGCCGACGGCGCGAAGGTCGAGACCGTGCTGCCCGAGGAAGGGGCCACGGGCTGGTCTGACACGTGGATGATCGGCGCGAAGACCAAGAACCCGAACTGCTCCTACAAGTGGCTGGACTACATTGCCAGCCCCAAGGCCAACGCCCAGGTGGCCGAGTACTTCGGCGAGTCGCCGGCGAACCCGTTGGCCTGCGCGCTGACCGAGGACAAGAACCACTGCGCGACGTACCACTCCGGCGACGCATCCTACGCGGACAAGATCTGGTACTGGACCACGCCCGTGGCCACCTGCCTGGACGGCCGCAAGGACACCACCTGCACCGACTACTCCGAGTGGACCAAGGCCTGGACGGAGATCAAGGGCTAGCAACCACCTTTAGACGAAGGTATTCAAGGACATGGCACTACAGACTCAGCCCGGCACCCGGCCGGGCCGGGGCACCGCGCCGGGCACCGCCGTCGTGCCCCGTGCCCGCACCAACACGTTCTCCGCGCTGCTCCACCGGCATCCGCGGCTGCGGCTCGCCGGGCTGCTGACCGCCCCCGCCGGGTGGCTGGTGCTGGTGTACGTGGCCGCGCTCGCCGCACTGCTCATCACGGCGCTGTGGACCGTTGACACGTTCACCGGCAAGGTCACCCAGTCGTGGACGCTGGCGAACGTCGTCCAGGTCGTCACCGACCCGGTGTACCAGATCATCACGCTGCGCACGCTGTGGATCGCGCTGGCCGTCACGGTCATCGACATGGTCATCGCCCTGCCGATCTCCTTCTTCATTGCCAAGGTGGCCACCGAGCGCTGGCAGAAGCTGCTGGTCGTGGCCGTGCTCATGCCGTTGTGGGCCAGCTACCTGGTCAAGGCGTACGCGTGGCGGAATGTGCTGGCGGAGGGTGGGCTGCTGGAATGGCTGGGCACGCCGCTGGGCCTGCACAGCCCGGGGTATTCGGAGACGGCGGTGATCCTGACGTTGTCCTACATCTGGCTGCCGTACATGATCCTGCCCATCCACGCCGGCTTCGAGCGCGTGCCCGATTCGCTGCTGGAGGCCTCCGGGGACCTGGGCGCCAAGCCGTGGACGACGATGCGCCTGGTCATGCTGCCGATCCTGGTGCCGTCCATCATCGCCGGCACGATCTTCACGTTCTCGCTGTCGCTGGGCGACTACATCACGGCGCAGATCGTCGGCGGCACCACGCAGATGCTCGGCACCGTGGTGTACGCGAACGTCGGGGCCGCGAACAACCTGCCGTTCGCCTCGGCCGTGTCGCTGATCCCGATCGCGATCGTCATGATCTACCTGTTCGTCGTCCGCCGCACCGGCGCCCTGGAAAACCTGTAGGAGGTTCGACGTGAGACTCTCGCGAAGCGCAAAATCCGTCCTCGGCGTCTTGACGGCCCTGGTCCTGCTGTTCATCTACGGGCCGCTGCTGCTCGTGGTGGTGAACTCGTTCAACGCCGACCGCACGTTCGGCTGGCCGCCGAAGGGGTTCACGCTCGAGTGGTGGGGGCGGGCGTTCGAATCCGAGGGCGTGCGGCAGGCGCTCATGGCGTCCCTGGGGGTGGCGGTCGTGTCCACGGCGGTGTCGCTGGTGCTGGGAACGTTGCTGTCCCTGGCGCTGCAACGCTACAAGTTCTTTGGCCGGGACGTGGTGAACCTGCTGGTGATCCTGCCGATCGCCTTGCCCGGCATCGTCACCGGCATCGCGCTGAACAACATGTTCACCACCATCCTGGGCGTGTCGTTGAGCATGTGGACGGTGATCATCGCCCATGCCACGTTCTGCATGGTGACCGTGTTCAACAACGTGATCGCCCGGCTGCGGCGCATGAACGGCGGGTTGGAGGAGGCCTCCTTCGATTTGGGTGCCGGCGTGTTCACGACGTTCCGGCTCGTGACGTTCCCGCAGCTGCGCTCGGCCCTGCTGGCCGGTGGCCTGCTGGCGTTCGCGCTGAGCTTCGACGAGATCATCGTGACCACGTTCACGATCGGGGCGGGCGAGACGACGCTGCCGATCTGGATCCTGCAGAACCTGTTCCGCCCGAACCAGGCCCCGGTGGTCAACGTGGTCGCCGTGGTGCTGATCCTGGTCTCGATCGTGCCGATCTGGCTGGCGCAGCGGCTGTCCGCCGATTCCGTTGGCGTGGGTGCCGGGCGGGACGGTGCCGGGCGGGCCGCGAAGGCCACGGCTGGCTAGCCGAGCAACCGCCCCCACGTCGGGGCCAGCAGCGGCGCGCCGGTCAACCGCAGGCAGTGCCACAAGGTGACGGCCACCGAGTCGAGGACCGGAACGTCCGTCCGTTTTTCGACTTCGGCCGCCAGTCCGGCGCCGTACAGGTTGGTGCACAGGTATACCAGGGCGTCCGGGCGGGCGGCCGCAAGCTCGAGGGACCCGGGCCGCAGCTCGTCCTCGGTCACGCGGGCAAACGACTCGTTGTCGCTCAGGCCCAGGCCTTGGTCGGCGACCACCTTGATCCCGTTCTCCGCGTAGCAGGATGCGATCGCGGCGTTGACGTCGGCCGTGTACGGCGTCAGGAGCGCAATCCGTGCCAGGTCGAACGCGGCGAACGCTGCCAGGTAGGCGAGCGTTGACGTCGTTGCCGGCACACCCGTGGCAGCCGTGATCTCCGCGGCCAGCTCGCGGTCGTGGTCGACGCCCAGCCAGGAGCCGGACGTCCCGTTCCAGGCAATGACGTCGACGTCCGCCGTCGCCAGCAGTTGCGCGGCCTCGCGCATGACGGAGCGCCCGAACTGGTTGTCGGAGGAATCGTCGAGGGCGATGCGTGTCACCGGGATGCGGGTGAAGTGGATGGTCACGTCGTCCCGCCCGCCCAGGATCCGGTAGGTTTGCGGTTCCAGGCAGGTGTTGGAGGACGGCACGATCATGCCGATGCGTTTGGTGCGGGTGGGGGTGGACATCTCAGTGCTCCTAGGCTCGGGCGAATTCGGCGGTGGTGGCTCTCTCGCGTGCGGAGAAGCCGGTGCGATGGATGAACCGGCCAACGGGGCCGGGATCGGTGAAGGCGCCGTCATGGACCACGACGCGGCCGGCCGAGATGACCGACGACGGCCAGCCGGCCAACACCCTGCCGTCGAAGGGGGAGAAGTCGGTGCCCATGTGCAGCCGGGACCCGTCGACGGTGCGCCGCTCCGCCGGGTCGAAGATCACCAGGTCGGCGTCGTACCCGGCGGCGACGACGCCCTTGCCGGGAATGGCGTTGATCCGCGCCGGCCCGGTGGAGAAAACCTGGACGAAGTCCTCCACGCGCGCGCCGGGGCGTTCCATCAGGGCCGTGAACACGACCGGCATGCGCGTCTCGACGCCGGGCAGCCCGTGCGGCATGGCCCGGATGTCGTCCATGCGGGCACGCTTTTGCGTCAGGTCGTAGCAGGAGTGATCCGACGCGACGGTGTGGATGGCGCCGTCGGCCAGGCGGTCCCGCAGGGCGGCGACGGTCTCGGCGCTGCGCATCGGCGGGCAGCAGGCGTACCACTCCGGGAACCTGTCGCCGTAGACTGACTCGTCCAGCGTCAGGTAGTGCGGGCACGTCTCGGAGAACGCGTGCTGTCCGCGCTCGCGGGCCCCGGTGACCAGGTCGACGGCGCCGGGCGTGGATTGGTGCACGAAGTACACCGGCGCGCCCGTGTACTCGGCCATGGCCAGCACCTCGCGGACGGATGCCTCCTCGGCCAGCTCGGGCCGGGTGCGGTGCAGATGCTCGATCCCGATCCGGCCGGAGTCCGCGTGCGCCGCCGTGCAGTCGGCGATGATCGGGTCGTGCTCGGCGTGGATGTATGTCAGCCCGTCCAGGCGCACCATTTCCCGCATGACCTTCAGGATGGTGTCGCCGTCGGCCATGGTGGACCCGCGGTTGGTGGTGTACATCTTCACCGACCGCACGCCCTCGGCGGCCAGCTGCTCCAGCTGCCGGGGGACGGTCTCGTCCCAGGTCACGACCGCGGCGTGCAGCGCCACATCGCACCGGGACTGCCGCGCCAGGGCCTTCTTGTTGCGGGCCGCCGCCAGCGGTGTTTCGGTGCCGTCGCGGGGGATGCCGAAGTCCAGGATCGTGGTCGTCCCGCCCCAGAGCGCCGCCGTCGACGTCGTCGCATAGTCGTCGAGCGTGGCGTAGCCGCCGGTCACCTGGGCCACGTGGCAGTGGCCGTCGACGCCGCCGGGGATCACCAGCTTCCCCGCGGCGTCCACGGTCCGCGCGGCGGCCGGCACGGGCAGGGCCGCGTCGACCACGGCGTCGATGCGGCCGTCGGCGATGACGACGTGCGCGTGCCGCCGGCCGTCGGCGTTGACGACGGTGCCGTTGGCGATGACGAGTTCGGGTAGCGGGGCCATGGGCGTTTCCTAACGTGCTGCCGCGGCCGACTGGACGTCGGTGAGGGCGGATTCGAGGGTCGGGGACAGGTTCTTGCGGGGTTTGCGTGGCGGCGGGGCGAAGGATCCGGCCCGGTGCGTCCCGGACGCCAGGCCGACGACGGCCTCGGCCAGGCGGATGCCGGCGGAAATGCCGTCCACCACGGGGACGGGGATCTGTCCCTCCAGGTCGCGGGCGAGTCCGGCCAGCGGCGCGCCGGCGAGTATGACGACGTCGGCCCCGTCCTCCGCGACCGCCCGCAGGCTCAGCGCCAGCAGGGTGTCCCGGAAATCCGACTGCACGGAGCCGATGCCGGTGAGCGTTTCGTTGATCGAGCGGATGGACGCCAGCCGGCCGGAGAATCCGAAGCGGTCCACGCAGTCCCGGTACCAGGCGGTGATGCGGGCGGAGATGGCGATGATGGAGAATTTCTGGCCCTGCAGCGCGGCGGCGCAGAGGGCGGCCTCGGTGATGCCGATGACCGGGACGTCGGCCAGTTCCTTCAGGGCCGGCATGCCCGGGTCGCCGAACGCGGCCACGACCACGCCGTCGACCTTTCCGTGGTGTTCGGCGATGATCTCGGCGACGGCGCCGGCGGCGAGGAGGGACTCGAAGCGTGTCTCGATGTACTCGACGCCGTGAGCGGCGGTGCGCACCACCAGTTCGGTGCCGGGGGATGCGGCGCGCCGGGACTCCACCTCGATGAGGCCCGTGACGTCGTCGCTGATGTTCGGGTTGATGACAAGCAGTTTCATGGTTTCTTCCGTTGCTGGCCCAGGTCGATGGGGCCGGAGTTGTCCGGGAACTGGGTCCGGTATTTGTCGATGTGGCAGGCCGACTGGGCCGCCGCCTTCTCCGGATCGCCGCTGGCGATCGCCAGGTAGAGGGCACGGTGTTCCTGGACGAGTTCGGGCAGGTCGCTGACATGCCGGAAAAGCCAGTGCATGCGGCCTTGCAGTGGTTCCAGCGCGGAGCGCAGGAAGCCGTTGTCGGCGATCCGGGTGATGGCGTCGTGGAAGTCGCTGTTGGCCCGGAACGTGTCCACCAGCGATCCCTTCGCCAGGAATTCCTCGGCCTCGTCCAGGAGCCGGGCGAGCTCCCGGAGGTCGGCGGCGGTGGCCCGGGCCGCCGCCAAGCGGCAGGCGAGCACCTCCAGGGAGTTCCGGACGTCGAACAGGTCCTCGACGTCCTTCGCGCTGAGCGAGCTGACCTCGGCGCCGCGGCCGTTCCGGTCGCTGATGACGCCTTCCTGGCGCAGCATCCGCAACGCCTCGCGCACCGGCAGCCGGGAGACGTTGAATTCGGCGGCCAGGTCCCGTTCCACGAGCCGGGTGCCGGGGGCATAGTGGCCTTCAAAGATCCGGGTGCGAACCACATCGCGGACGGTCTCGCGAAGCGGTGGTTCCTTGGCCCGCGTTTCCTGGGGAGTCTGCATGATGTGTGTCCGTTCGGGTAGTTGGTGGCGACCATGCCGCCGGCGGCGGCATGTGGTGGGTGGGGTTCAGACGGGGAGGCGCTTGTTGTAGTTCAGGACAAGGACCGAAACACCCATGATGATGGCCGCACCGACAAAGTAAAGCAAGGCCCACGTGAACGACCCGGTGGCGCCGACGATCAGGCCGACGACGATGGGGGTGACGAAGCCGGAGATGTTGCCGCTGAAGTTCATGGCGCCGCCCAGGATGCCGGCGTTGGTGCGCCCGCCCAGGGTCGCCGGGACACCCCAGAACAGCCCGACCCAGCGCAGGAAGAACAGCACCACGGACAGGAGGACGACGGCGGTCAGCGGGTCCGCGACGAGGGTCACCCCGACGAGCCCGGCGACGACGATGACGCTGGACGTGCCGAGCAGGGTTCGCATGACCTTGTTGGCCGAGGCGCCCCTGCTGATCCACTTGTCGGCGAGGGTGCCGCCGAGGATTTCCCCGACGAAGCCGGCGCCGAAGATGACGAACGTGGACCAGCCGATGGTGCTCAGGTTGAAGTGCTTGGCCTCGGACAGGTACAGCGGACCCCAGGTCAGCAGGCCGTAGAAGACGCCGTTGAAGCCGAGCCAACCGAGGCACATGGCCCAGAAGGAACGGAACTTCAGGTAGGGGAGCAAGCCGCGGCGGCCCCGGCTGCCGGCGCGTTCGGCGGCGGCATCCTCTGCCGCGTGCGATGCCTCGATGTAGGCGGCCTCGGCCTCGTTGACGCCGGGGTGCTGGCGCGGGGTGTCGCGGACATACCAGTAGACGGCCAGGCCCATGAGGACGGTGGCGGCGCCGGCGATGATGAACGACCAGCGCCAGCTGCCGGTCGCCGCGATGAGCCCGGCAATGACCAGGCCGCCGACGCCTGCGCCCAAGGGTGCACCGGCGTCGAGAATGGTGGCGCCGCGGCCGCGCTCCTTGGAGTGCATCCAGATGGCGTTGAGCTTGCCGCCGGAGGGCATGACACCGGCCTCGGTGACGCCGATGCCGAGGCGCGCGATGAACATGCTGAGGAATCCACCGGCCAGGCCCGAGGCGGCCGTGGCCGCGCCCCAGCCGAAGCAGGAGGCGGTGATGATCTTGCGGGGGCCGAACTTGTCAATGAGCCAGCCGACGGGGATCTGCATCAGGGCGTAGGTCCAGAAGAACGCCGAGAGCAGCAGGCCGACCAATTCGGGCGGCAGGTGGAAGTCCTTCTGGATGATGGGCAGGGCAACCGAGATGGAACCGCGGTCGAGGTAGTTGACGGTCACCAGGATGAGCAACAGGATGAAGAGCTTCCACCGGACGTTGGTGCGTCGTTGCACGCCGTCCCTGGCGCCCGTCCGTGGCGAGTCCTGGATTGATGAGTCGGTCGTTTCAGTACCTGGGAGAGACATGGCTACTCCTTCACATGGAAATTGATGAGGGGTGGTCGTGCGCGTGCCGCCGTGGCCTGTGGCGGCTGGGATCATGACCCCGACAGCCCACGGCCCGGGATCACGAGAGGACCAGGGCTGCGGGAGCCGGAGAAGCTTCTTTTGGGATCCCGGTTTGGGATCCCAAATACAAATCTAGAAGTGGCGCACGCCACAGTCAAGGCATATGTTGGGCTGAAATTTCATGCCAAAGCGAGCCGGCTGGTATTCCAGCAGGACAATCGCACGATTCGCGCGGCGTTCCTACCGCTCGAGGTCCTCGTCGTCGAAGTCGGCCGGCTCGTAGTCGTCGTGGTCCACCAGGTCGGGGTCGTCGACGTCCTCGAAGTCGTCCTCGGGGGAGTCCTCGACGTCGTCGTCCTCGATGTCCTCGTCACGCGGTTCTGGCATGGTGCTCATGGATCCAGCGTAGGCCGGTCCTTCGCGGCAGGGAACGGCCTTGTCCGCATTGCAATCACGGGAATTCCCGCAGCGATTCGGCGGCATCGAATTCCCGCAGCATCGTCATGGTCTGCTTCTCGACCTGGCGGATCCGTTCCCGGGTGACGGCGAACACGCGGCCGATCTCGTCGAGCGTGTGGACCCGGCCGTCGGCCAGCGCCTCCTGCTGCCACGGGTAAAGGAAGCCGTAGTCGTCGGCGGTGCTCGCCGCGCCGTGCGGAACCCACCTTCGACGGGTTTTACGCGAAGACCGTCTTCTCCAACTGCCACTTGGTCATCCGCGGGTAGACCCAGAAGGAGTAGATGCCGAGGGTGATGACGATCAGCAGCAGCCACTTGACCCAGAGGCCGAAGATGCCCCATCCGGTGCCGATGAAGGCGAGCTGCCGGCCATACAGGTAGGTGTTCTTGGCCCTCCAACGTTCCACCAAGACCACGGCAAACGGGTAGCAGATGCCCAGCGTGAATACCGTGACGAGCACTCCGAGGATTTGGGTGCCGAACCAGGTGGCCGCGCCACCACGGAACTCGTGGATCTGGACACCGGCGGGAATGACGTGGAGCGGGTTGCCCGGCAGTGGCGCGATGGCCGCCGGCGGAGCGGGCGGCAAGGGCGGTGATTGGTCAATGGTCATGAGTTCTCCTCAATTGGTTGGGTGCGAGTGGGCCTGGCCGGATGGGCCGAGGCCCACGTGTTCCTGTCGGCCAGGGAATATAGGGAGTAAGGAGTCCACGATGAAGTCCGTGCACCATGCGGAATTGCGGGTCGGGCCCGGCACCCATCCCCGGTTCCCCGTTGATTCCCCAGATATTGCACGTTTCCCGGCCCGAAACCTGCATTATCTGGGGAACTGAGGGCGCCGGCACTCGGCCATTCGGTGCCGTCGACGGCCTTGAACGGGGGGCGGGTCCCTTCTCGGGGGAAGGTTCCCCCAACGACAACCCCCGTGCGCGCAATGACAAGGGCAAGCTGTGGCGTGCACCATAGTGTGAAGTGACCTGTTGTCGACGAAGGGACTCCGTCATGCCAGAACTGCGCGCCGATCTGCTGCTCGTCAACGGGGTCATCGACACGCTCGATCCCGGCTCCGGGACCACCGGCGCGCTCGCCGTGAAGGACGGGAAGGTGTTGGCGACCGGCAGCGAAGCCGAGCTGGCCCGCGGAGCCGACACCGCCGTCGTCGATCTTCACGGCGCCTACGTGATGCCCGGTCTGCTCGACGTGCACAACCACCACATGCTCGCCGGGCAGATGGACCTGTTTGAACTCGACGTGCCGCCCACGCTGGGCCTGGACGAGTTCCTGACGGCGGTCGCGGACTACGCGGCGGGGCTGGAGCCGGACGCGTGGATCGTGGGCGGCAGCTGGGGCTCGGGGCTGATGGCCGCCCTGAACACGGCCGAGGCGCTGGCGCGGCTGGACGCGGCCACGGGCGGGCGCCCCGCGCTGCTCAAGGACGACAGCAAGCACAACCGGTGGGCGAACACGCGCGCCATGGAGCTGGCCGGCATCGACGCCGCCACGGCCGAGCCGGACGGCGGGCAGATCCTCAAGGACGACGACGGGCGCCCCACCGGCGTGCTGATCGAGGCGGGCGGCGTGCTGGTGGAGAAGACGCTCGCCGCGCTGCAGCCTGTGGACACGGCGGACCTGGCCAGGGCGGCCGCGCGCGGCATGGAGATCCTGCACTCGTACGGCGTGACCGGCTTCCAGGACGCGGCCGCGTCGCTGCAGCTGATGCGCGCGCTGAAGACGCTGGACGACGACGGCGCGCTGCGCGCCTGGGTGGTCACGTCCATGCAGGCCAACGACTTCATCTTCGGCACCACGCCGCTGGGGGAGGACATCATCGCGCACCGCGAGGAGACGCGCAGCCCGCACCACCGGCCGGACTTCATCAAGATCTTCCTGGACGGGGTGCCGCCGGCGGGCACCGGCGCGTTCATCGAGCCGTACCTCGACGGCGTCGGCTTCCCGGAGTGCCACTGCGGCACCACCACCATGGACCCGGCCGAGCTGGAGCGCTGGCTGCTGGGCACGGCCGAACGCGGCATCTCCGCCAAGATCCACTGCACCGGCGACGCATCCGTGCGCCTGGTCCTGGACACCGTGGCCAAGGTCCGCGCGGCCGGGTTCACGGCGCCGAAGTACCACATCGCGCACGGCCAGTTCGTGCACCCGGACGACATTCCCCGGTTCGCGCAGTTGGACGTGACGGCCGACATCTCCCCGTCGCTGTGGTTCCCGGGCGTGATCTCCGAGGCGATAGCCACGGTGCTGCCGGCGGAGCGGGCGCAGCACATGCAGCCGAACAGGGCGCTGCTGGATGCAGGGGCCCGCATCGCGGGCGGGTCGGACTGGCCGGTGAGCGTCTCACCGAACGCATGGGAGGGCATCTACGGGCTGGTCACGCGGGCGGACCCGACCGGTGAATTCCCTGGCACCCTGTGGCCCGAGCAGGCGATCACGCTGGAGGAGGCCATCGCCGTCTACACCACCGCCTCGGCCGAGGCGATGGGGCTGGACGACGTGACGGGGTCGCTGGCGCCCGGCAAGTCGGCCGACTTCGTCGTGCTCAGCGACAACCCGCACGCGATCGACATCGACCAGGTCCGGCACATCACCGCCCGGCAGACCTGGTTCGCCGGGCAGCGGGTGTACGAGGCGTAAGGACACACACCCATGGCAACTCTTCTCCGGGCCCCGGCCACCCGTGCCGCGAGCGACCGCGGCACGTACACCTACATCGCCGTCTTCAGCGCCGTGCTGTACACCGTGCTGCTGATCGCCCCCGTGATCGGCGGGAAACTGACCGCCCAGTTCCACCTGACTCCGTCGCAGCTGGGGTTGCTGTTCTCCGCCGAGTTGGGCGCGTTCAGCCTGGCGACCGTGCCGGCATACCTGTGGCTGACGAAGCTCAACCTGCGCACGGCGTCCTACCTGTTCACGGGCATTGTCATCGCCGGCAACGTGGTGTCCGGGTTCGTGGACAGCTACGCGCTGTTGATCGTGGCCCGCGTGATCACGTCGCTGGCGGCCGGCTCGATCACCGTCATCATCCTGTCGCTGAGCGGCAAGACCGCGAACCCGAGCCGCGCATTCGGCTTCTTCGTGGTGTTCCAGCTGGTCATGGGTGCAATCATCCTGGCCGTGTTCCCGGCCCTGTATGCGAACACCGGCGTCGCGGCGATCTACTGGACGCTGGCCGGGCTGGCGGTGGTGTGCCTGTTCTTCGTCCGGTGCATCGACGGCGAGGCGTTGCGCTCCGGCTCCGGTGAGCCGCGCTCGGAGGCGAGCGCCGCCGTCGTACCTTCCTCCGCACGTATCCCGGTGGGCAAGTTCGTGGTGGGCCTGGCCGGCGTGCTGATGTTCTACATCGCGCTGAGTGGGATCTGGTCGTTCATGGCGGCGATCTCGACGGGCTCGGGCACCAGCCTGTCGGCCACGAGTGTGGTGCTGTCGGCGGCGACGGTGGCCGGCATCGTTTCGGCCCTGGTGGCCACCGTGCTGGGCGATTCGCCGCGACGCAAGGCGTTCCTGCTGCTGGGTTATTTGGGCATGGCCGTGAGCGTCGGGCTGCTGTTCGGCGGGCCGGGTCTGGTGCGGTTCGCCGTGGCCGCGGTGATCTTCAAGTTTGCGTGGACGTTCATCCTGCCGTACCTGCTCTCCAGCCTGTCCGACCTGAGCAGCAACGGGCACGTCATGAACACGACCAACCTGATGATCGGCACCGGGTTCGCGATCGGCCCGATCGTGTCCGGCAACCTGATCGAGTCGTCCGGCGGGTTCACTGGCATGCTCGTCCTGGGGCTGGTGGGCGTGCTGGCGTCACTCGTGTGTGCCATGGTGATCCAGCGACGTCGTTCCATGCGATGATTCCTGATGGACGACGACGGCGGCCCGACCCGGGTGGGTGGGGCCGCCGTTCGCTTGGGGCGTTCAGCCCATTTTGCACAATGAATCGATCATGAGGACAGTGCATGATGCGGTGTCGCGGGCCTAATCTCCCGGCCACGTTGGACGCCGCTCTTGACGACTGGGGGCTATCGCCATCACACGGGTAGGCAAGGTGCCAATCGTGAGTACGGCTCCCCGGACCAGGCGCGGCACGGCCCTGAACCGGACGAAGCGACGGCCGTTCTGGAAGCTGGTCGAGGCCTACCGATACCGCCACTGCGTCCAGATGAACGCGTCCTTTCAGAGGCGGCCCATCTTGCCGCGCTGTTGCTGCGTAAGCGCACCGTTGCTGATCAACCCCGGTTGGCCGCCCCGTCCTGGTGGACGAGGGGCAGGACCTGCACGGCGGGCGCGGGCTGTTCCTGTGGGAGCTGGTCGACGTGGGGCCGGGTGACTTGTTCATCGCGGAGGATTCCCACCAACGGATTGCGGGCAGAAGGTGCCGTTGTCACCTTTCGGCATTGCGATCGTGGGACGCTCGCGCCGACTCACGTTCAACTACCGCAGGACGCAGCCGAACATGATCGATGTCGTCGGACTGCTGCACGGCGCGCACGTGACGGACATCGAAGGTGAGGACGAAAGCCAGGTCGGGTACACGTCGTCGCGTGTGGGACCCTCGCCGGAGGTGTCGGCAGCTTCGTCGTTCACTGACGAGCTGGACAACTTGGCCGCCTACCTGACGCGAATGCGGGACGAGGGCGTGGCACTGGCGACCATGGGCATCCTGGTTCCAGTGAGCAACCAGGCCAGGCAGGTGGTCAGCGGGTTGGCGGAGCGCGGTGTGGACGCGCGGCTGGTTGACTCACTGGAGAAGCCCGGAATGCGCGCCGTGTTGATCATGCACCGGTCAAAGGGCATGGGGTTCCCCCGGGCGGTGCTGTTCGGTCTGTCCGAGAACCGGCTGTTCGTTTCAGGCCAGCTGAAGTACTTGGCGCAGGCGGAGAAGGCGATGCGCTGCTTCGGGAACGATCGCTGCTGCAGGTGGCGGCGACCAGAGCGCGGGACGGGCTGGCGGTGTCGTGGAGTGGCAAGCCGTTGGCGATGCTGAGGATGGGGTAGGTGGCGTTCCCGCGCTGGTGTCGGAGATGCCCCGTAGCCTGAGGCGACGGATGGGTGGGGAACGTTTCTATACTCCGTCGGCGAATGGCTGAGGACGTGGATACCCGTTGTAGGGCCACTCGGTACGTTCGGCGTGGTCATCGTGGCGTTCATCGCCTATCTTCAGAAGGTCACGGCGGACAAGCGGGCGCAGTGGTGGACGCGCGCGCAATGGGCCATCGAAGCGGCCACAGACGATACGGATCGGAAAATGCAGCAGTTGGGCGTCGTCGTGCTCATGTCGCTTTGGGACAACAAGCTCTCGACTCGGCGGGACAAGGCCTTGCTTGTCGGCATCGTCGAGCTGATTCGTGACGAGGTGTTGGACGAGCCGCCCGAACTACAGGAAAATGGACGTGACGACGCGAGTGGAGGTGAATCATCCCGTGGGACGCATGATGCAGACTAGTTTGCGAGCCGGGTCGGCGCTCAAGAACAGCAAACGGGATGCCCGGAAGTCGTCGAGCGCGCCAGCGCAGCCTGTTTCGGACTTGAAGCAGGGCGGCTACGAGGTGACGCTTCCGTCCAAGGGTGGCAAGACCTACGTCGTAAAAACGCGGGATGACGTCCGACTTCTGGAACTCATCGAGGAATTCATCGCCACCAGCAAGGCCCGTTGAGACGACGCCAACCCGCTCGCCCAACTGCAGGAGCATGATGGACCCGGCCTGCTCTATGCGAACCCTTCCACGAACTGCCGCTGCCATGGCGTCTCTACCGCGCGCCGGTTGTAGTGTTCGCGCACGTAACCCACGGCCTGTTCGGCCGGCACCCCGTCGAGCACGGCCAAGCAGGCCAGGGCCGTCCCGGTGCGCCCGTGACCGCCCATGCAGGCGACCTCCACGCGTTCCGCCGGGGCACGTGACCAGGCCTCGTGAAGTGCCTCGAACGTCGAGCCCCGGTCGGCGGGCAACCAGAAATCGTGCCACCGCACCCACCGGCTCTCCCACGCCACCCGCGGCGGCCGGTGTCCCAGCAGGTACAGGGCGAAGTCCGGCGCCGGACCCGGCGGGACCGGACGCAACAGCGCCCGTCCCCGCACCAGCCGGCCGGACGGAAGCCGCAGCACGCCCGCCGCATCGGAGTCCCAGGTACCGGCCATGGGCCTAGCGTAGTCCGGGCAGCACTGTCCGTCGGCTCGATGTCGCGACGTGACGTGCCCGGTGCGTCGGAACACGCACGGCTTCGCTACCCTTCCGGAATATCCGTGACGGCCGACGCCGTTGTCCCGATATGACAACACTGGGAATCATCGGGGCAGGACACATTGGCAGCCAGATCGCCCGCAAAGCGGTGCAACTGGGCTATGACGTGGTCATCAGCAATTCACGCGGGCCCGAGACCCTGGCCGACCTCGTCGCCGAACTCGGGCCGCGAAGCCGGGCCGCAACGGCGGCCGAGGCGGCAGCGGCCGGCGATGTCGTCGTCGTGACCGTCCCGTTCAAGAGCTACCGGCAGATTCCGGCCGAGCCGCTGGCCGGCAAGGTCGTCATCGACACCAACAATTACTACTGGGAACGCGACGGGCACGTCCCCGCCTTGGACAGAGGCGAGGCCACGACGTCCGGCCTGCTGCAGGAGCACCTGCCGGGCGCGATGGTCGCCAAGGGCTTCAACCACATCTATGCGGCGCAGATCACCGCCGACGGCACGCCGGCCGGGACCCCGAACCGCCGGGCTCTCGCCACGGCGAGTGATCATTCCGAGGCCAGCGCCCTGGTCGCCCGACTCTACGACGAGTTCGGCTTCGACACGGTGAACATCGGCCCGCTGTCCGAGAGCTGGCGCGTCGAACGTGACCGTCCCGCCTACGTGGTGCGGCAGAACGCGGCGGAATTGGCCGCGAACCTGGCCCGGGCCCCGCGCACCATATGAAACCCTGCGGATTGGGCTGGTGCCACAGAAGCCAAGCCAGTGTTGTGCGCGTCCCGATGCTCGGGGGTAGTGTGAGAGTCCGACTTTGCCGCGCACTGAGGGGAAGGGCCTGATTATGGATCTGTCCGCGGGGATTTCTATCCGTCGAGCAGGGACCGAGGATGTTGATGCGGTTGCCCCGCTTTTCGACGCCTACCGGCAGTTCTATGACTGCCCGGCCGATCTTCAGCTCGCACGCGATTACTTGACCAGCCGCATCGGACAGGCAGACTCCATCGTCTTCGTCGCGTGGTCCGGCAGCGGCGAGGCCATAGGGTTTACGCAGTTGTATCCAACGTTTTGTTCCGTCGAGGCGAGTCCGATCTTCGTTCTTTACGACCTGTACGTCGCGCCCGATTCGCGCCAGCACGGGGTAGGCCGGGCGCTTTTGACCCAGGCCGAAGAATTCGGGCGCGCCAAGGGCGCCACACGGATGGACCTGTCTACCGCGAAGACCAATGTGAAGGCTCAATCAGTGTATGAATCGCTGGGTTGGGTGCGCGACGAGGTCTTCCTGCACTATTCACTGTTCCTGGGATAAACGGCTGGAGCGTGCCCGACCCGGCGCCCATGGTGCACCGACGGATCCAGGCCCCGGCAAAGTAGGCGTTTGGGGCGCTGACCTGCTGTGATATCGGTATGGCGGGTGCGCCACGGCCGCTCGGCGAGTTTATCGGCCAGCGTCGGCCCGTCGTCGACGACGTCGGCAGTCCGGCCTGCCGCGATCAGGTTCCCGGTCGCCGCTTCCACCCTGCCATCCGTCGTCGCGGCCGGTTCAGCAGGACGCGGCCCGGTCGAGCAGCAGCGTCCGCTCGGCCTCGTTGCCGGTCATCGCCGCGGCCCGTTCGAACTCCGAGCGTGCCTCGTCGCGGCGTTCGAGCTTGAGCAGCAGGTCACCCCGGACGGCCGGCAGCAGGTGGTAGCCGCGCAGGGCGGTGATCTCGGACAGCTTGTCGACGATGGACAGCGCGGGTGTGGGTCCGTCGGCCATCGAGACCGCGACGGCCCGGTTCAGCTCGACCACCGGCGAGCCGGTGAGTGCGCTGAGTTCGTCATAGAGCTCGGCGATGCTGTGCCAGTCGGTGCCGGCTGTGCTCGTCGCGCGGGCATGGCGGGCGGCGATCGAGGCCTGCAGCACGTACGACCCGCGCCCGCCGAGATGGTCGGCCCGCCGCAGCGCACCCTCGGCGTGTGTGATGAGCAGCCGGTCCCAGCGGGTCCGGTCCTGACGGTCGAGCGGCACCGGCCGGCCGTCGGCGTCCGTTCGGGCCCGGAGCCTGGACGCCTGGAACTCCATCAGCGCCACCAGTCCGTGGGGCTCCGGTTCGTCGGGTGCGAGCGCGGCGAGCATCCGACCGAGCCGCATGGCCTCCGCGCACAGCTCGGCACGCATCCAGGAATCGCCGCTGGTGGCGGCGTATCCCTCGTTGAAGACGAGGTAGACGACCTCGAGCACCGAGGCCAACCGCGCGGTCAGCTCGTCGCCGACGGGGACCTCGAACGGGACCTCCGCGTTCGACAACGTCTTCTTCGCCCGCGAGATCCGCTGGCCGAGCGTGGTGGACGGGATCAGGAAGGCGCGGGCTATCTCGTCCGTGGACAGTCCCGCCACCGTCTTGAGCGTGAGCGCCACCCGTGCGTCGCGGCCGAGCACCGGGTGGCAGGCGGTGAACATCAGCCGGAGGACGTCGTCGCCGACGTGCCTGTCGAATTCGATCGCGTCCATCGGATCGTCGCCCTCGGGCGTCTCCCGGGCGATCAATGCGAGCTTGCGCTCCAGGGTCACCTGGCGGCGGATGGTGTCGACCGCACGCCGGCGGGCGACGGCCAGGAGCCAGGCGCCCGGCTTGTCCGGGACGCCCGACTCCGGCCACTGCTCCAGCGCCGCGAGCAGCGCATCCTGGGCCAGGTCCTCGGCCAGGCCCAGATCGTTCACGGTTCGCGCCAGGGAGGCGGTCAACCGCGCCGACTCGATCCGCCAGACCGCCTCCACGGTCCGCTGGGTCGCACTGGTCACCCGATGCCCTCGGCCCTACAGGCCGGTCGCCCTACGCAGCCGGACCCCGGCCTCGCGCAGCTCGGGCGTCAGCGCCTCGCCGAAGTCCTCGGCAGTGTAGAACGGCCGCACCTCGACGACCCCGTTGCGGAACGGGGCGCGGCGGACCCACTGGAGCGCCTCGTCGAGCGAGGACACCTCCCAGATCCAGTAGCCGGCGACCAGCTCCTTGGTTTCGGCGAATGGCCCGTCGAGCACCGACGAGCCGCCCTTCTCGTCGAAGGCCACCCGCTTGCCGGCCGAGCTCGGCTTCAGGCCGTCACCGGCCAGCATCACGCCGGCCTTGACCAGCTCCTCATTGAACGCCCCCATCGCGGCGAACTCCTCGGTGGTGGGCAGGACTCCGCGCTCGGTGTCCTCGGTCGCCTTCACCAGAACCATGACTCGCATGATGTTGCTCCTTCGTCGTCGCCGGGGCCGACCCACCGTTCGCGGACCGTCTCAACCCTGACTCACCCCTACGTCGAATGGCAAGCCGCGGTTTCGACATCGCCATCGAGAAATTTCTCCGCCCGGGATGTTCGGTAGGTTCTGCAGGCGTGCGAGGTCGCGATGAAGAGTCGCCGCCACTGAGCGATCAAGTTCACATGCAAGGGGCGCCCAGACAAGCTTCGGTGACAATCTGTGAGCCTCGAGACCAAGGTGGTTTGACAAGCTCAACCACCGGCGACGAGCTATTCCGGGACGGCCAGCCCGAGCAGCGCGTTCTCCACCAGCTCCGAGAGCGCCGGGTGGATCCAGTACTGGCCGCGGGCCACCTCCTGCGCGGACTGCCCGAAGGACATGGCCTGGATCAGCGGCTGGATGACCGTGGCCGCCTCGGGCCCGATCACGTGGGCGCCCAGCAGCAGGCCGGTACTGGGATCGGCCAACACCTTGAGGAAGTGACCCGTGTCCTCCCGGGCCCACCCGGCCGCAATGTCCGCATAGGCCTGGGTGGCCACCAGGTAGGGGATGTTGTGCTTGCGGGCATGCCGTTCGGTGATGCCGACCGACGCGATCTGCGGATCGGCGAACACCGCCGCCGGGACGAACCGGTGGTCCGCCCGCACACGGGCGTCCGGATGGGCCAGGTTGTGCTTGACCACCCTCGCCTCATGGTTGGCCACATGCTTGAGCTGGTGGTGCGAGGACACGTCCCCGAGCGCGTAGACGCCCTCCACGTTGGTCTGCTGGAAGTCGTCCACGACCACGCGGCCGTGCCCGTCCAGTTGGACCCCGGCTCGCGTTACCCCCAGACGCTCGCCATTGGGCCGGCGTCCTGTGGCGACCAGCAGCACCTCCGCTTCGATGGACAGCGGTCCCTCCGGTGTCTGCGCAGCGAGGGTCACGCCGGCGCCGGACCCTGTCACGCACCGGACGGTCGTGTCCAACAGGACCCGGTACCGGGCGGACACTTCCTTCGTGAACTGCACGGAGATGTCCGTGTCCTGGGAGCGCAGCAGCCGCGGCCCGCGCGCGATCTGGGTGACGTCCACGCCGAACGCCGAAAACACGTGGGCGAACTCGGCGGCGATGTACCCGCCACCGAGGATGACGATGCTGGCCGGCAGCTCATCCAGGCGCATGATGGTGTCCGACGTGTGGAACGGCACGCCGCCGTCCGCCAGCCCCGGGACATCGGGAACCACGGCGTGCGACCCGGCCGCCAGCACAAACCGGTCGGCCGTGATCTGGACGGTCCCGCCGTCGTGCATTTCCACGGTCAGCGCCTTCGGCGCGGTGAAGGTGCCGCGACCGGCGAACACGGCGATGTTGGGGCACTCCGGCCCCTGCCGGTAGGCCCGGCCGCCGGCCTCGATCGCGTCGATGCGGCCGAAGATGCGGTCCCGGATACCCGGCCAATCGACGGCGTCCAGGGTCAGGTCGACGCCGAGCGGGCGCCCGTGCCGGGACGCCTCGGCCAGCTCGGCCGGGTGGACGAACATCTTCGTGGGGATGCAGCCGACGTTCAGGCAGGTCCCGCCGAACAGGCCGTCCTCGACGATGGCGATGTTCCAGTGGTCGAATTCGGGGCCGGGGATGGAATTCCCGGAGCCGGTGCCGATGATGGCCAGGTCGAAATGGGGCACGCCCGCCTGCTTCCTGTCGCTGGGCCGTGGCGTCCGCATCGTGTCGGCGCCTGTATGCCGAGCCTAGTACGGGCGTACCGTGGGGTGATGACCGACCCCTATGACTTGGACCGATTCGTGGCAGCCCAGGACCAGGGCGGCACGTACGACGCGGCGCTGGCCGAGTTGCGGGCCGGGGCGAAGACGAGCCACTGGATGTGGTTCGTGTTCCCGCAGGTCGCCGGCCTGGGCATGAGCTTCATGGCCCGGCGGTACGCGCTCGGATCGGTCGACGAGGCCGAGGCCTATTTGGCGCACCCGGTGCTCGGCCCCCGGCTTCGGGAGTGCGCCGAGGCCGTGCTCGGCGTGCACGGCCGCACCGCCGTGGACATCCTGGGACCCATTGACGCGCGGAAGCTGCATTCGTCGATGACGTTGTTCCTGCGGGCGGCGACACCCGGGCGCGGGGACGTGTTCCAGCGGGTACTCGACGCCTACTATGCCGGCGGCCCGGATGCCGCCACGGACCGGATCCTGGCCACCGTTCGGTGAAGGCCGAGCCGGTGCCGCGCCGGCTACTTCGCAGCGCCTACTTTGCCGCGCCTACTTTGCCGCGGCCGCGGCCGCCTTCTCGGTGTGCGCGGCGGCGTCGGCCAGGTTCCCGGCCCCGTCCTCCAGGTGCGAGCGCAGGAACCATTGGAAGTGTTCCAGCTTCGCGGTCTGGCCGATCAACATGTCCTCGGTGATCGGGTCCAGCGGGCCCACCTCCCCGATGGCCTGCCGGTGGCTGGCCACCACGCCCTTGTAGACCAGGTCCAGGGCTGCAATATGCTCACCGGTGCCGGCCCGGCCGATCGAGTAGTCGTCCCAGCTGCGGGACTTGACGAGTTCGCCGGGCAGGCCGTTGGGGGAGACACCCAGGGTGGCCATGCGCTCCGCCGTTTCATCCACCATGCCGCGGACCTCATCGACCTCCGGGTCCAGCATTTCGTGGACGGCGATGAAGTTGCGTCCCACCACATTCCAATGCGCGTGCTTGAGCGTGAGTTGCAGGTCGTTGAGCGCGTGCAGGCGCAGTTGCAGGATCTCGCCGACCTTGTGGCCGTTCGTCAGGGTGAGGCCGGGGACGGTGAAGCCGGCGTGTGAATTCTTTCGGGTGGCCATCAAAAACCTCCTTCAGGACGGACGCCGCGTGCCGGCGGCCGACGATTCCCACGGTATCCGGGGACCCGTGCCGGGTCCACCCTCCGCGTTGACGCATAGAAAGCAAGCGCACCACCATGGCGGCAATGGCGCCCCGGGAGGAAAATGGCCTACACGCCCCTTGGCGGTGTCTGTTGGAGGGTTTCCATGAGGTCCGAGTCAAAGCCGAATTGGCGCGATCACGGTGTGAAGATCATTCCGGGCTCGCAACTCGATCCCAACACGCCGCAAACCCCTGGCATGACGCGAGCGGCCGCCATCACCCATGCCCGGGCGGGGGCCACCAAACTGTGGGCGGGCACGGTCACCATCGACGCCAACGCCAAAACGGGGGCCCACCACCATGGCGAATTGGAAAGCGTCATCTACGTCGTGAGCGGCCGCGCCCGCATGCGATGGGGTGACAACCTGGAGTTTGTCGCCGAGGCCGGGCCCGGGGATTTCATCTATGTTCCGCCGTTCACACCCCACCAGGAGATCAACGCGAACCAGACCGAGGTTCTCAGTTGCGTGCTTGTCCGCAGCGGTCAGGATCCGATTGCCGTCAACCTGGACATCGAGGCCGCCGAGCCGCCGGAGGAAGTCTTTTGGGTGGATCCCCTGCACCCGCATCCGTGAATCCGGCGGGCCGATTCCATCACAGCTTCCGCGGATCCGGGAAGCCGAGCTGCACATATCCCGGCGCCCGCTTGTTCAACGACGCGGCCAGCACCGGCGTCAGCGCGTCGTGGTAGTCGTGGACCGTGGAGACCTCCTTGTTGGGGTACGGGCGGGTCACGCGGCCGGCGTACTGGACCAGCCGGCCCTTGAACGAGATCGGCGCGGCCAGGAACAGGGTGTCCAGCTTCGGACAGTCGAAGCCCTCCCCGATGTACGACCCCGTCCCCAACACCAGCAGCGGCTCGTCGTCGCCCGAGTCGTCGAGAAGTTCGACGGCGGCCTGCCGGGCGCTCGCCGTCATCGCACCGGTGAACACGACCGGCCGGATGCCCGCCGCCTCGAAGCGTTCCCGGAACCGCTCCAGGTGGGCCTTCCAGGTGGTGAGCAGGAGGATCCGCGAGTTGGCGGCGTAAGCCGCCATGACGTCGTCGTGGATCTGTTCAAACCGCGCGTCATCGGCGACCAGGTCCTTGTAGATGGCGGCGATGCCGCCCGGTTCGGACGGGTCGGCGTCGCCCGCGTACACGTACCCGGTCGGGTGGACCACCAGCTCCAAGGCTGGCGCCGGGATCTCGCTCGGATACCGCGGCAGCTGCGCCGGCGCGGCCGCGGCCATGGTGTGCGCGACCGGCCCGAGCTGGTGGTACATGAGCGCGTCCAGCTTGTCCCGACGGTAGGGCGTGGCGGTCAGTCCCAACCAGTACCTGGCCGGGATCTGGTTCATGACGTGGGTGAACGCCGTGGCCGGGACGTGGTGGCATTCGTCGGCGACCACCAGGCCATAGCCGGCCGTCAGCTCGGCGGCATTCTCGCGCCGGGCCAGGGTCGGCAACAGGGCGACGTCGATGCGTCCGGTCGTCGTGGCGCGGCCGCCGCCGAGCTGGCCGCACTTTTCGTCCAGGAGTTCCCGCACGCGGGTGCGCCACTGGTCCGCCAGCGCCTTCCGGTCGACGAGGATGAGCGTGGACACCCCGCGCCGGGCGATGGCCGCACACGCGATGACGGTCTTGCCGGTCCCCGGCGGGGCGACCAGGATGCCCTGTTCCGTCCCTGACAGTTCTTCCAGGGCGTCCTGTTGGTCGGGGTGCAGGCGCCCCGCGAAACCGAATTCCTGCGGCGTGCCCGTGTCGCGATGATCCTCGATGCGCAGCGTGCTGCCGGCCGACTCGACCAGTTGGCGCAACAAGGGGAGAAGGCCACGCGGCAGGATCAGGTCGCCCTCGAGCGTCTCGTCATAGCTGCGCAGGAAACGCGGGATGTTCCAGGTGGAGCGGCGCTGGCGTTGGCGCTCGTAGAACTCGGGGTTGGGCAGCGACGCGGCGTGCTTGACGGCGGAGATCATGGCCGGTCCCAGTTCGGCGGCCCGGACCGTCAGCCGGGCAGCGAAGGCCGCCCGGACGACCAGGGCCGGGCGGGGGACGATCTTCGACGATTCGGGCAGCTCCAGCCGGCGGACGTCCGCGCCCAGTCGGACGGCCGGGAGCCGGCGCGCGTGGGTGGCGACCCGGCCGGGGGAGAGCCGGTCCAGGCTGGACAGGTACGCCCACTGGTCCTCGTAGGGTTCCAGCGTGGTGGTGTCCACGAACAGCGTGGTCCCGTGCTTGCGGCGCCTGCCGTTCAGGGGTGCGGCGATCAGGTTGCCCATGCCCCTGCCGGAATGCGTGTCCTGGGACGGGAACAGCCTGTCGTAACTGGCCAGGCTCATGCTGCCCCGCAGCCCCATGGCCTCATGGATCAGCCCGGTGCCGAGCTGCCGGGCCAGGGACGCGTCGATCGCGGCGGTGAAGAAGATCCATACGTGCGCGCCGCGGCCGGACTGGGAGACCTCCAGCGCCGCCGGGATGCCGCGGAACCGGGCGGCCTTGACGTAGGCCAGGGCGTCCAACATGGCCGCGTTGCCGTCGAAGTCCGCGGCGACCCACCAGCACGTGTCCTCCTCCGTGAGCGGGTACAGGCCAATGTGCTGTTGCCCGCGCAGGTGATCGGCCACGACGGCCGGTGTCAGCGGCAGGAAGCTGGCGTGCGCCCTGTCCAGGCCCTTCCGCCACCCGCCGGCCACGGCCGGGACCCAGCCGGAACGGCCGTCGGTGACGTTCTCCCAACGGAGCGCGTAGATGTCCTGGCGGGCACGGAAGAGATCCTGGAAGAGCCGGACCTTGGTTTCCGGCGGCGAGTCCATGGTCACCGGACCCACAGGGGCGACGGCGGCCAGCATGGGTTGGTCACGGACGGCGGCCCGCGCTTCGGCCGCACTGAGGTCCAGGAGTTTGCGCAACCGGGCGTTGTCGAGACGCAGTTCCTCGAGCTCACGGAGCAGGGCCGCATCGGCCTCCTCGGAGAGGCCGGGCAGGGCCGCTTGCCCATCGTTGCCGGATGCGTAGTCACTCACATGTCCATTGTGTTCCGCCGCACCGTCAAAACCGCGCAGTGAACATAACCGCAGTGAGCATAACCGCAGTGAACAAGACAGCAGTGAACCGTTCCGCCTCAGGAAGCCGCGGCCGCGCTCTTCAACCGCTCGACCCCGTCCAGCCATCGTTTCCACAACTGCCGTTCCTGGGCCCGAAGTTGCAGCGCGAGGTCGGCCGCGGCACGGTCCCCATTCGTGATGGCGTTGGCGACTTGAGTGAATTCTTCCCTGGTGAGCGGGATCGCCGCCAGCAGGTCGGCGTGGACGGTGCTGACCGCCTTGGACGTCGGGACGAATGCCCGTGCCGCGGTCTCAAGATCGGAGAGGGCCGGGATGACCTCCAGCTGCAGGATGGTCATGGCACCGGCGGGGTCCTGGCCGACCATGCCCTCCGCCGTCTGAACCTGCGCCAACACGCCGGAATAGGCATCGATGACCGCGGGCGCGAGTTGGGTGGTGTACCACTGCGCCTCGGCAGCGTCGTCGACCGCGGCGGTCGAGCCCGCGACCTGGCCCGCCGCACTGCCGATGGCCTCGGCAAACGAGCCCGTGAACGAGCGGCCGGCGATGACAACCACCGTGCCCAGCACGAGGGCCGCCGCTCCCGCCACCACGGTCAGGGCCAGTCCCCGTCCGGCCCGTGGACGCCACGGGGGTGGAAGCGCCGCGGCCAGGGCGCCGGCGATCAGGGCGAGAACAAAACCAAGGCCGATCGCCGGCCACAGGACGAACCCGACGAACTGCCACGTCAGCGACCCGCCGAGGGCCGTGTTCAGGGCCACGAACCCCGCGACGCCGGTGGCTGCCGCAATAAACCCACCGACTACTGAGGTGGCCGCGCCGGCCCGGGATCTGGACAGCATGGCGGCGATCGACACCGCGCACCAGGCCGCCGCGCAGACCCAGATGCTGGTCCAGAGCCGATCTTCACGGACCGCATCGGTGTCCGCCGGTCCGGCCAGGACGCGCCGCGCCACCAGGACGGCGGTCGTGAGGGTGCCGCAGGCAAGGCCGCAGGCGATTGCGGCCCGGCTGCTTTCCGCAAACCGGATGGATCGGACGGCGGGCCGGACACCGGCGGACGGCACGATCGCGGGCCCGTCGAACAACCAGGACGGCAACGGTCGCGCCGCATTTCTCGAACGGCGGAGCAGGCCGACGGCGGCGACACCGGCCACGACGGCGATGGCGCTGACGAGCACCGGTTCGGCAAGCCCGGTGACCAACCAGATCCGGGCCGCGACCCAGCCCAAGTCCTCGAGACTGAGCTGGATGCGGCCCCAAATCCAGGCCGCCGCCGTGAAGAGCACCATGTTGGCGGCCAACGCCGTCCCCCAGGCCTGCCACGGATGCCGCAGGCCGCGGAGGGCGTCGGCCCAGACGTCCCCCAAGCCCGCGCTTAAGACGACCGTACCGGCGCCGAGGACCATGGCGACCACAATCCAGGGGTCCAGTAGCACGTCGGCCGGTTGGGAGCCGATCTGGCCGAGTGAGGCGACATGACCGATCGCGAAGCCGACGCCGACCCCGGCCGCCGCCCGCGCGGCGGTGCGGTCCCGGACACCCGCCTGTCCGCCCGCCGCCCGGGTCATGGCGGCCGAGCGCCACAGGGCCAAGCCCACGGCGGTGCCGATCAGCGGTCCGGTCAACAGGGCGGCTGCCAGATCCGCGAAGGAGGTGCCGCCCGTGCCGGCCAGGAGCGGGACAAGGGCCGCGACGACCAAGGGAACGGACAGGGCTGCCAGGAAGGCCGCCGTGGCCGCGTCAAGAAACCTCAGCCGGGCCGCCATCTCGGGGGCCTCGACGACGTCCCGCCGTCGCTGTGCCGACGGGTGCCGGGCCCGCATCCGGTTCCATCCATGGGTTGGTCTGGTGGCGGGAAGGCGGCCGAGGCAGGTCCGCAGGTCGGCGAGGTTTTGGCCGCCCCGCGCTGCCGCGAGATCGGCATCATGTTCCCGGGTGCGCAGCAGGGCCGCCGCCGTGAGTTCGACGGCCACGGCCAGCAGGGCCGCCCGCCACGCATAGTCCGGGAACAATGACAGGTCGCCGAAGACCAGGCCCCGCACCACCGGCAGCAGGAGCACGGGGCCAAGGACGTACCAGATGCTGCGCGCAAGCCAGGAGAGCGCGACGTCGTGGTGGCGGACGTGCGCCAGTTCGTGGCGCACCAGTGCGTCGAACACCGTCGGGTCCCGCCAGCGCACGGCGGCACCCTTGGGCAGGGCCACCACGTAGCGCCCCGGTACGCCGAAGCAGAAGGCGTCCCGCTGGCCGGCAGGACCGATGGCCAGGGCCGGATGGTGGCGCATCCCCGCCTGGTCGGACAGTTCATCAAAGTGCCGGGCCATGGCGGCCAGCCCGGGACGCGGTGGTGCCAGCCGGCGGCGGCGCCGGATCACCTGCGGGGCGATGTACATGACGGCAATCCCCGCCGCGGCGGCACCGGCCGCACCCCCGAGCGACCACAGGGCGCGACCCTGTTCCGCCGGCGCCTCGCATCGCTGGGCCGCGGCCGTGCGCGTCAACAGCGCCTCCCCTGGAGGAAGGCCGGCCCCCGAACCCGCGGCGGCCGACTCGCATTCGTACACCGTGCGCGTCCAGGCGGCGCCGAGCGATTGATTGTGCAGCCAGTCCCCGACGAACAGGCCCGCCGTGAGCAGGGCCAGCACGAAGATGAGGAAACGGCCCGTGGTCGGGGCAGGATAGGCCAGGACGTGCACCCTGAGGTGCTGCGGAAGCTGCTGCTCGGTCATGACCGGCTCGTTGAGGAGCTCGCCCGCTCAGGTGGCCAGCGCGAGTGCGCCGACTATGGCATCGCCCAGCAGTGCCGTCGTCGGTTCGGCCAGGCCCAATCGTCGGCCTTCGCTGACCGCGATTTCGTGAACCCGCCGTGACTGTTCCACCGTCAGCGGAACGTTGGTCGAGGCTTCGGCCGGCCTGTGCAGCAGTCTCCGCAGCAACGACGCAACGACCGGCTTGGCCTCGTCCTTGACCGCTCCGGCGACGAGGTCGGTGATGAACTGCACGACCTGTCCCGCGACCGCGAGGGCGAAAGGCGTCAGCAGGGCGAGGTCCAGGCCAAAGCCGAGCGGTTCGTCGCGCAGCCCCGCGCCCAGCGCCTTCCGCGGATCGTCAAAGTACTCTTCCGCGGTCTCGTCGAAGACCACCAATTCCTCCGGCGCGATGCGTTCGACCACCAGACGCGCCAGGGCCGTGCTTAATTCGCGCTCCTCCGGAGCGTCACGGGCAGCCGAAACATCGTCCATGGCAGTCCACTTCCAGACCCGATCCGATTGGTTCGATTGTCCCACCGGCCCACGGGAGTGTCCACGCGCGCGTCCACGGTCCGTAAGGCACGGGGGCGTAGCATCTGAGCATGACCGCCATTGCCGCCGGAACCGATGCAACGCATGACGTCTTCAACCAGCCGCCGCCGCGCGTCGACGTCAACGAGTTCGCGGCCAACATCCCGCTGACGGACTACCTGCTGACGATCGGCGGGGTGAGCTCAACCGCCACCGGACCGCTTGAGGCGATGGGCGCCGTCGTCGGCTCAGCCCAATTCCAGCACGACGCGCGGCTGGCGCACGCGAACCCGCCGGTCCTCCACACGCACAGCAGGTACGGCCAACGGATCGACGAGGTCGAATACCACCCCTCGTATCACCGCATCCTGGGCCAGGCCGTGGCCGCCGGCGCGCACACCTCGGCGTGGGCGAGCCCCGCATCCGGCGCCAACGCGGCCCGCGCGGCCGCCTTCATGCTGTTTGCGCAGGTGGAGCCCGGGCACGCGTGCCCGATTTCCATGTCGCACGCGGCCGTCGAACCAATCCGGCTGAACCCGCAGCTGGCGGGGGAGTGGCTGCCGCGGCTGTACTCGCGCAGCTACGATCCCGCCCTGGCGCCGGGCAAGCCCGGTGCCCTTGTCGGGATGGCCATGACCGAGAAGCAGGGCGGCTCGGACGTGCGCGCCAACACCACGCGGGCCGTGCCCGATGGCGACCGGTACCTGCTCACCGGGCACAAGTGGTTCTGTTCGGCGCCCATGTCCGACGCGTTCCTGGTCCTGGCCCAGGACGGCGAGGGCCCGGGCTGCTTCCTCGTGCCGCGGGTGCTGCCCGACGGCGGCCGCAACCCGTTCCTGATCCAGCGGCTGAAGGACAAGGTCGGCAACAGGTCCAATGCCTCCGCCGAGATCGAGTTCGCGGGCACGGCCGGCTGGCGTGTCGGCGAGCCCGGCCGGGGCGTGCGCGCCATCATGGGCATGGTGGCCCGGACCCGGCTCGACTGCGTGCTCGGCACGGCGGCGGGCATGCGCCAGGGCGTCGCCGAGGCGCTCTGGCACGCCCGGCACCGCACCGCGTTCGGCGGGCTGCTCGCCGACCAGCCGGCCATGACCAATGTGCTCGCCGACCTGGCGCTGGAAGCGGAGGCGGCCACCGCCGTCGGCCTGCGGTTGGCGCGCGCGTACGACGACGGCGACGCCACCGAACACTCGTTCCGTCGCCTGGCGACGGCCGTGGCCAAGTTCTGGGTGTGCAAGCGGGGGCCCAACCACGCCTACGAGGCGATGGAATGCCTGGGCGGCAACGGGTACACCGAGGATTTCCCGCTGGCCATGCGTTACCGGGAGCAACCGGTGATGGCGATTTGGGAGGGGACCGGGAACGTCATCGCGCTCGACGTGTTGCGCGCGCTGGGGACCGACCCGGGATCGATCGACGCGTTCCTGGCGGAACTCGGGCTCGCCCGCGGGGCCAATGCCGTCTATGACGACTTCCTGGCCGGGCTGGAGGGCCACGTCGACCCGGTGCGGCGCGCGCCACGGGACTTCGCGGACCAGGCCCGCAACCTCGTCGAGACGCTGGCGCTGGCCCTGCAGGCGTCACTGCTCCTCCGGTACGCGCCGCCGGCGGTGTCCGACGCGTTCGTCGTCTCCCGGCTGGGACCGGACCGCCGCTTCAACTACGGCAACCTGCCGTCGTCGTGCGATTTCGCCGGGATCCTGGCGCGGGCGTGACCATCCGGGTTACGGGCGGCGGCACATTGATTCCAGCCGAAAATGGGGGAAACGGCATGCTTCGCGTCACGTCCGAGAGCCCATATTCACGGGGAATCGCCGCAGACCGGGGGCCTGTCCGGCACGCCGCGTGACGCACCTCTCATTTTTGGCTGGCATTCCGCCCGAGCCTATGTATACTGGGACGTAGTTGTAGTGTTGCGCATTTTGTAGTGGAAGCGGCGCCGCCCCGAAAGGGAGACGCCGCTTTTCTGGAGAAGCGGGCGAACACCGTAACTGGAGGCCCGACGGTCGGGCGGAATCTCCAAACTTCAGAAGGAATGAAAAGAAACAATGGCAACAGGTACCGTCAAGTGGTTCAACGCTGAAAAGGGCTTCGGCTTCATCTCCCCGGATGACCAGAGCCAGGACGTTTTCGCGCACTACTCCGCGATCAACTCCTCCGGCTACCGCTCCCTCGAAGAGAACCAGAAGGTCTCCTTCGATGTCGAGCAGGGCCCGAAGGGTCCCCAGGCAGTGAACATCCAGGCCATCTAGGTTCGGATATCTACCACAGGACCGGGATTTTCCCGGTCCTGTGGTGTTTAAGCCCCGTGGTGTTTAGGCGCTGTGGTGTTTAAGCGCAGCGTCCAATCCCGGCGTTGCACCCCGACCGGGACCGCGACTCGTGGCACGATGGAACACGATGAACAAGCAAGCGGCCCGGGGCCAACGTGACGGATGGCCCATGCCGCTCTGGCTGCAAGGCGCGTTTGAATCGGCCCAGATCATGGTCATGTCCGCCGTCGTGGTCGTCGTCCCGCTCTTCGGCGTGTGGGCCACCGGCGGGTTCGCCGACAAGAGCATCGCCGCCCTGGCGACCCTTTCCGGCCAGGCCTGGATGGTCGTCCACGGCGTTCCCCTGACGCTCACGGTCACGGACGGCCCCAGCTCCGCCTCCGTCCAGACCGGGATCCTCCACCTGGTCCCGTACGGGCTGACCCTCATCCCCTTCCTCCTCGCGTGGCGTGCCGGGCGCCGGCTGGCCCGCGCCTCCTACACGGACCAGCTGTGGCAGCCGCTGCTTGGCGCGCTGGTGGTCTACGCCGGCGCCGGCCTGGCGACCGCCTTCGTCTGCAGCGTGCCCGGCGTGGGCATCCCGCTGCTCGCCGGAACCCTGGTGCCACTCATCCCCGCCGGACTCGGCCTGGTCATCGGCGCCCGTCGCGAGGCGGGGTCCTGGGGTCGGTTGATCGGCGTGAACGCCGCCGGCTGGATCACCAAGGCCAGCCAGCAGCAGCGCTGGGCCGGGTCCTACGCCTGGGCGGTGGTGCGCGGCGGCTTCGTCGGATTCCTTGCCTCGATGGCACTGGCCGCCGTCCTGCTGTCCGTGAACCTGGCCGTGCGTTGGGCCGACATCGTCTCCGTGTACCAGGGCCTCCAGCCCGGTGTCGTGGGCGGTTCCGTGCTCACCATCGCCCAGCTCGGCTACCTGCCCAACCTGGCCGTCTGGGCGCTGGCCTGGGCCAGCGGCGCCGGGTTCGCGCTCGGGGCCGGATCCACCGTCACCCCGCTGGCCACCACGGTGGCGCCCGTGCCGCCCATCCCGGTGCTCGCCGCCATCCCCACCGGCGACAACCAGTGGGCCCTCGCCGCCCTGGCGTTGCCCGTCCTCGCCGGCATCCTGGCCGGCTGGTGGTTCGTCCGGACGGGCGAGAACCACGTGGACGAGTGGCTGTCGATCAAGCTCCCGTCCAGATGGCTCTCGCTTCCGTTGTCCACGCTGTTCCTGGGTGCCGTCACCGGCGTGTGCGCCGCCATCCCCACCTTTGTCGCGGCCTGGCTGGCGCACGGTTCCGTCGGGCTGGGCCGGTTGACGACGTTGGGCCCGGACCCGTTGACGACGGCGGCCTGGGTGGGGGCCGAGGTGGGCGTCGGCGTCGTCGCCGGGTCAGTGCTGGGGCCGTGGCTGGAGCGTGAGCCGGCCGCCCGCAAGGCGGCCGAATAGGGTCATCCGGCGTCGCTGACCTACAGTGAAACCATGCGCATAGTTGTCCTCGTCTCCGGCGCCGGCTCGAACCTGCAGGCCGTCATCGACGCCGTCCAGTCCGGTGACCTGCCCGTCGAAATCGCGGCCGTCGGTGCGGACCGGCCCGGCACGTTGGGGCTCGAGCGCTCCGCCGCCGCCGGCCTGGAAACGTTCGTCGTCAACTTCAGGGACTATGCCACGCGGGCCGACTGGGACGCCGCGCTGCTGACCGCCGTCGCCGCCTACGAACCCGACTACGTCGTCTCCAGCGGCTTCATGCGCATCGTGGCGCCCGGCTTCATCGACGCGTTCCCCGGCCGCTACGTCAACACGCACCCGGCCCTGCTCCCGTCGTTCCCCGGCGCCCACGGCGTGCGCGACGCCCTGGCCTACGGTGTCAAGGTCACCGGCTGCACCGTGCACTTCGCCGACGCGGGCGTGGACACCGGACCCATCATCGCCCAGGCCCCCGTGGCCGTGCTCGACGACGACACCGAGGACACGCTGCACGAACGCATCAAGGTGGCCGAGCGGGCGCTGCTCATCGAGGTCCTGGGCAAGCTGGCGGCCGGCTCAGTGCTGTGACCGTAAAGGTTGGCCGGGTTGGGGATCGTGCCAGTCGGGGCTTGGTGCTGACTGGGTGAATGTACGGCGGCCGTCGCCTGGGAGCAGGGTGGCGGCGTCTCGCGAACGAGTGGGCAGTAGATGCTCGTTTTGCCCGGATTTTCGACATCTACTGCCCACCAGTTGCGTCAGGGGCGGGCCGGGGCCGCCTCGGGTTACTTCCGCTTCCGGCCGAACACCAGTGAGGCCACGGCCACCGCGCCGGTCACGGCCAGGACGGACGGCCAGGCACCCATCTTTTTGGCCAGCGGGTGCGACGCACCGAACGCGCCGAGGTACGTGGCCGTGAGCCCGATCGCGGCGGCGGTGCCCGCGTTCCTCTTCCAGCCGGCGAAGGCCGCCGCGCCGGCCACGGCGAGGACGGCCCCGCCCAGCGGCCGGATCCCGGTGAGTCGGGCGGCCTGGTAGCCGCCGATCAGGCCGGCGGTGCTTGCGGCGGTGGGAAGCAGGGAACTCATGACGACTCCTGGGGTTGGCGTGCTGGAACGTGCCCAGCCTAAGCCCGATTGGTGGACGCTCGCTGGGAGGGTGCGCTTGCGTCAAAGGGTCGTACAATTCGACTCATGGACGTGGCGGAAGCATCGGATCAGGTCCCGTGGGCGACGGTGATCGGCGCGCTGGGTCCGCTGACGATACTGCTGGCGGCCCTGATCGCGGCCGTCGTGGCGTGGGTGGCCTACCGTGAACAACGTGCCGCCGACCGCCGCTCCGCATGGTGGGACCGGGCCCAGTGGGCCCTGTCGGCATCGCTGTCCACGGACGTGGCCAGCCGGGAAGTGGGCCTGGGCGTCCTGGACGTCCTGGCGCACAGCCGGCTGGCCGGTCCCGAGGAGGCCGAGATCCTGGCGGTCGCCGCCATCCGTGAACTGGATGCGACCCGCCCGGTCGCCGGCGTGGCACCCGCCGCCGTGCCGCCCGACGAGCAGCGGGTGCGTATTCGCGCCGCCCGGCTGCAGGTCACCACCGACCACCTGCGTGGCGAGGCCACCGAAGCCTGGATCAAGGATCTGGCGCGCAGCGACCTGTAGTTGCCCCGGCCCGGACGACGTCGGACACGGCCCTGCGCAGTTCGGTCGCGTCATTGCCGTCCCGGCGCGGGTGGATCCTGTTCGTGAGCAGGGCGATCGTGATCCCGGCGTGCCGGTCCACGAGCAGCGACGTGCCGGTGAAGCCGCCGTGCCCGCGCGCCAACGTTCCCTGCACGCCCATCCACGGCTGCTGGTTGATGCGCAGGCCCAGGCCGTGCCCGAAACCCGGGGCGGCGGGATCGAAATGACCGCCCAACACCTCCGGCAACTGGCTGCGCCACATGTCCGCGGCCAGCGCTGGCGAGAGTACGCCGCCGAGCCCGGCGCGCAGCGCCTCGCCGAATCGCCGCAGGCCCGGCGCCGTGGCGAACAGGCCGGCGTTGCCGCTGACCCCGCCCAGCGACCACGCGGCCTCGTCATGCACGATGCCCCGCACCACGCCGCGACCCAGCTCCGGTTGGAATTCCGTCGGCGCGCACAGGTGTGCTGGCGGGTTGCCCCTGACGGCATCCTCAAGGCCCAGAGGCTCCAGCACCAGATCCGTGACCAGCCGCGCCCACGGTTCGCCGGTGACGCGTTCGGTCAGCGCCATGACCGTGTTGAACCCGGCGCACGAATACGCGAACCGGGTGCCCGGCGCCGCCTCCAGCGCCGTGGCGAGCAGGTCGGTGACCAGCGCATCCCGGTCGAACGGCAGCCCCTCGGACAGGGCCCGGTGCCAGCCCCGCCACTCGGAGGGCAGCCCGGACGTGTGCGTGAGCAGGTGCCGCAGCGTCACGGCAGCCTTCGCCCCCTGCGCATACTCCGGCAACCAGCGGGCCACGGGCTCGTCCAGCGTCAGCCGGCCAGCATCCACGAGCGCCAGCGCCGTGACCGTGCTGAACAGCTTCGTGACGGACGCCAGGTCGTAGAACGTGCCGGGCGTGCCGTCACCGGCGTGGAGCACGGGCAACGCGTCGCCGTTGACGGCGATGGCACAGGTTGCCGACGGCGCCACCCCGTCCCCGACGGCGGCATCCAGCACCGCCTGGACGGCCCGCACCAGCGGATCCCGGGTCCCGGGCCGGTACCCCGCACCCGGGCGGGCCGGGCTCATTGGCGGGTGCCGCCGTCGTCCGCCGGCACCGACGCGAGCGCGGCGGGCAGGAAGCCGTGTTGTTCCGTGAGCAGCGCCGCGGCACGATCGGCCGGAAGCCCCGTCAGGATGGACAGGATGGCCGTCTTGACGTGACCGCCGGCCGCCGCCAGCGCCGTGGCCGCCGTGCCGGCGTCGCACCCGGTGGCGCGCATGAGCGTGCGCTCGCTGCGCGCCCGCAGCTTCGCGTTGGTCGCGCGCAGGTCCACCATGAAACTCTTGTAGGTCTTGCCGAGCCGGACCATCGTGATGGTACTGATCATGTTCAGCACCAGTTTTTGCGCCGTGCCGGACTTCAGCCGCGTGGACCCCGTCAGCACCTCCGGGCCCACCACGATCTCCAGCGCCGCGTCGGCCGCGGCGCCGATCCGGGAGCCGGTGTTGCACGCGAAGCCGACCGTGAACGCGCCGGCCGCCCGCGCCGCCCCGATGGCCCCCAGCACGTACGGGGTGCGCCCGGAGGCGGCGATGCCGATCACCGAATCGTCCGGCGCCAGGGCGAGGGCGGCCATGTCGGCGGCACCCGCCGCCGTGTTGTCCTCGGCGTTCTCGACGGCCTGGGTTATCGCCGACGCGCCGCCCGCCATGACGCCCACGACCAGCGACGGGTCGGTGCCGAACGTGGGCGGGCACTCGCTGGCGTCCAGCACGCCCAGCCGGCCGGGCGTGCCGGCGCCCACGTAGATGAGCCGGCCGCCGCGGCCCATCCGGGCGGCGACCTCGTCGATGATCCCGGCGATCACGGGCAGCGCGGCCTCGATGGCGCGCGGCACCCGGGCGTCCTCGGCGTTCATGGCCGCCACCAGTTCCACGGTCGCCAGGGCGGCCAGGTCCGGATAGGCCGGGTTCGCCGCCTCGGTGACGAGCACGTCCAATTCGCCCCGGATCGGGGCGGTCGGGTCTGTCATGGTGTTCCCAACATGCTCCGGCGGCTCAGCAGCCGACCGCCAGCAGCCGGGCCACGGCCTCGGCCGTGACGCGGCTGAAACCGTGGCAGTGCACCGTGGTCAGCGGACTGCCGGCGCCGTTGGCCGGTTCGACGCCGGCGTTGATGCATAGCGCCGTCGGCACCAGTTCCGCGACGGCAGACAGCACGGCCTGCTGGCCGGGGTCGGCCAGCGAATCGACCAGGACGAGCACCTGGTCGCCGTGTTCGACGCGCTCGGCCAGCTCGTCCGCGAACTCCGCCAATGCGTCGCCGGCCAGACCGGCGGCCGCAAACGTCTGGACGCCCCGGTATACCTCCAGCGCCGTGGCCAGGAAGTTCGCCGTGGGTCCGGCGGCCATGTTGTGTCCCGTGCGGGCGTCCGCCACGATGGTGAAATTGTCCTTCAACCCCAGCCAGGCGAACCCGAGGGCCCTGTCGATGGAACAGCCGCGGGCGGCCACATCGACCCAGTCGATCCGCGCGTCCGCTGCCGCCTGGCCCGCCGGTTCGGTGGGAGCCTGGCCCGACCAGGCGGCGAACGCGGCGATCCGGGCCCCGGCCCGGCGCAGCACGTCGAGCGGCAGCCGGCCGGAGTCGACGGCGGCGACCAGGGCGTCGCGCACCTCCCGATAGCAGTCCTCGTCATCGCGGCCGGTCGTGTACGCATTGAGGGGATTGCCGACGCACAGCAGGTCGGCGCCGGCCAACAAGGCGAGCACGGCGCCCTCGCCGGCGCCCACACTCTCCCGGACGGCCGCCATGTCCAGCGCGTCGGTGACCAGCAGCCCGTCGAACCCCATGCCGCGCAGCAGCCCCATGGCCCGCGGATTCAGCGTCGCCGGTGCCTCCCCCAGTTCCGGGACGATGATGTGCGCGGTCATCACGGCGGTCACGCCGGCGTTCACGGCCGCCCGGAACGGCGGCAGGTGCTCGGCCGTGAGCTGGTCCAGGGACAGCTCGACGCGTGCGGCGGACAGGTGCGAGTCCGCGACCGTGTCGCCGTGCCCGGGGAAGTGCTTGGCGCACGCACCCACCCGCATCGACTGGATGCCCTCGATGGCGGCGGCCGCGTGCGTGCCGACCAGCGGCGCCTCGGCCCCGAACGCGCGCACGCCGATCACCGGATTGCGCGGGTTCGTGTTCACATCCGCCACCGGGGCGATGGCCAGGTTGATCCCCGCCGCCCGGCACAGGCGACCTATCGCGCGTCCCGCGGCAGCCGTCGTCGTCCGATCATCCAGGGCGCCCAGCACCGCCGCGCCCGGGATGCCCGAGCCCTCACGCGCCTGCAACCTGGTGACGTTGCCGCCCTCCTCGTCGACGCCGATCACGGCGGCCGGGTTCGCGGCGCGGATCTGCGCGGACAACGCCGCCACCTGGCCCGGCGCGTCCGGGTCGATGTTGTGCGCGAAGTACACGGCGCCGGCCAATCCGTCCGCCAGCGCGTCGCACAGCCAGGCCGGGGCGCTTGTGCCGACGAAACCCGGCCAGATGACGGCGTTCGCGAGCCGGCGCACCTGCGCGGCGTCGGCCGGGACCTCGTCGGTCCCGGGCGTGGAATCGTTGCGGGCGTGGCGCACGTCACGGTCACTCATGGGGACAGCCTACCCACATGGGGTGGCCTAAACTTGACGTGTCGCCATCATCGACCAACCCCGGGAGAAATTCTGTGACCAGCCCACTTGACCGTGTTCCCATCCGCCGGGCCCTGATCTCGGTTTACGACAAGACGGGGCTGGAGGAGCTGGCCACGGGGCTGCACGCCGCGGGCGTCAAGATCGTCTCCACCGGGTCCACCGCGGCGAAGATCGCCGCCGCCGGGGTCCCCGTCACCGAGGTCTCCGAACTGACCGGCTTCCCCGAATGCCTGGACGGGCGTGTCAAGACGCTGCACCCGATGGTGCACGCCGGCATCCTGGCCGACCGCCGCCTGCCCGACCACGTCCGGCAGCTCGCCGACCTGCACGTCGAGCCGTTCGACCTGGTGGTGGTCAACCTGTACCCGTTCGTGGAGACCGTGAAGTCCGGCGCCGGCCAGGATGCCGTCGTCGAGCAGATCGACATCGGCGGACCGTCCATGGTCCGCGCCGCCGCCAAGAACCACCCGTCCGTGGCCGTCGTCGTCGACCCGGCCCGCTACGGCGACGTCGTCACCGCCGCCGCCGGGGGCGGCTTCACCCTGGTGGCCCGCCAGCGCCTGGCCGCCACGGCCTTTGCCCACACGGCCGCCTACGACACCGCCGTCGCCGGCTGGACCGCCGCGCAGTTCACGGATGAGGACGGTGACGGCGCCATCCACTGGCCCGCCTACGCCGGCTTCGCGCTGGAACGCTCCGAGGTGCTGCGCTATGGCGAGAATCCGCACCAGCAGGCCGCGCTGTACGTTGACCAGGCCGCCCCGGCCGGCATCGCCCAGGCCGACCAGCTGCACGGCAAGCCCATGAGCTACAACAACTTCGTCGATGCCGACGCCGCCCTGCGCGCCGCGTTCGACTTCGCGGAGCCCGCCGTCGCCGTGATCAAGCACGCCAACCCCTGCGGCATCGCCGTGGCCAGCCCGGGCGCGGCCGACCCGATCGCCGACGCCCACGCGAAGGCGCACGCCACAGACCCGGTGTCCGCCTATGGGGGAGTGATCGCCGCCAACCGCACCGTCACGGCCGGCATGGCCCGCACCGTCAAGGGCATCTTCACCGAGGTCGTCGTCGCCCCCGACTTCGAACCGGAGGCCGTGGAGATCCTCTCCGCGAAGAAGAACATCCGCCTGCTCGCGCTGCCCGAGGGCTACGACCGCTACCCGGCCGAGGCGCGTCAGGTCTCCGGCGGCATGCTCGTCCAGATGGGCGACCGCATTGACGCCGACGGCGACAACCCCGCGAACTGGACGCTCGCCGCCGGCACCGCCGCGGACGAGGCCACGCTGGCCGACCTGGCGTTCGCGTGGCGTTCCGTGCGGGCGGCGAAGTCCAACGCGATCCTGCTCGCCGCCAACGGTGCCGCCGTCGGCATCGGCATGGGCCAGGTCAACCGGGTGGATTCCTGCCGCCTGGCCGTGGAGCGCGCCAACACCCTGGGCGTGGCGGTTTCGTCGGATGTCGACGCCGCCGGTGGTGCGGCCGGTGGCGACGTGACCGGCGCCCCGGAGCGGGCCCGCGGGTCCGTGGCCGCTTCCGACGCGTTCTTCCCGTTCGCCGACGGCCTGCAGATCCTCATCGACGCCGGCGTCCGCGCCGTCGTGCAGCCCGGCGGCTCGGTCCGCGATGACGAGGTGGTGGCCGCGGCCAACGCCGCCGGCGTCACCATGTACTTCACCGGGTCGCGGCACTTCTTCCACTAGTTCCACTAGCGCGTTTTCCCTGCGACGTCGGAGCTTCGAGCGCGCTTCCCCAGATATTGCACGTTTCCCGGCCCGAAACCTGCATTATCTGGGGAATCGCGCTTTGGGGCCGGGCCTTCCGGGACGCCCTCGCGTAGCCTGTGGATAACTTCTGCGGGAAATCCGGAAGGCGGGGACCATGGGTCCATGGTCAAGCGTCCAGCCCTGCCCGGACCCCTTGCGAGGGCGTCGTTCACCACGGTCGAATCCGCACGGTTGGGTGTGGAACCCAACCGGTTGCGGGCCGGCGACCTGTGGACGCCCAGCCGGATGGTTCGGATCCCCAAAGGTGCGGACCAGTCGCTGCTCGATCGGGTGCGCCCCTACACCGAACTGACGCCCGGGGCGTGCGCCAGCCACACGACGGCGGCCCTGTTGCACGGCATCCCCCTGCCGCGCCAGCATGAAACCGAGCCGTTCATCCACCTGAGTCGGCCGGCGGCGGCCAAGGCGCCGCGCCGGCGCGGCGTGATCGGCCATGAATGCCGGCTCAAACCACCGGAGGTGGTCCTGGTGGGCGGAGTTCCCGTCACCTCGCTGGCCCGGACGTGGCTGGACCTGGCCTCAATCCTGCGGCTCGACGACCTTGTCGCGGCGGCGGACCACCTCGTCTCCGAGCATCATCGCCACTTTGGCCGGCCGCGCATCGCCCGGGTGTCGGCGGCGGATTTGAGGGCGTATGTCCTGGCCCAGTCACGTGTCCGGGGATTGCCGCTGGCCAGGGAAGCCGTGCGGCTCATGCGCGTGGGGGTGGACTCCGTCCGGGAAACCCATCTCCGCCTCATCCTTGTCCGGGCCGGATTGCCCGAGTTCACGCCCAATTTCCCCATCGAGGGCGAACCCGGGGAAGCCCCGGTCTGGACGGACCTGGGGTGCCAGGCGTTCAAGGTCTGCGGGGAATACGAAGGCTGGCGCCACCTCACGCCGGAGAAACAGTCATCGGACCGTCTCCGTGACCGGTTGACGGCCGAACGCGGATGGCGGCAGGTGAAAATCTATGCGGATGACATGCGCAATGGCGACGCATGGGTGGCCGCGCATTTTGAACAGGCACTCTGGTCGCGCGGCTGGCGCCCCTGAGCGCCGCCCAGTGCCGAGTTTCCCCAGATAATGCACGTAGTGCGTATCCGGNTGCACGTTTCCCGGCCCGAAACCTGAATTATCTGGGGAATCGCGTGTGAGCCCCCAATCCCGCCTCGGGTAAGCTGGGACTGCTGAAATCCGGAAAGATCCACAGCCATCCATCGACTTTTCGTAGGAGACGCCTCACCCATGGCAAAGATTATCTATACCCACACCGACGAAGCGCCGATGCTGGCGACGTACTCGCTCTTGCCGATCGTCGAGGCGTTCGCCTCGACCGCCGGTGTGGACGTGGAAACCCGTGACATCTCACTCTCCGGGCGCATCATCGCCGTCTTCAACGACTACCTCACCGAAGAGCAGCGGGTCCCCGACACCCTTGCCGAACTGGGCGCACTGGCCAAGAAGCCGGAAGCCAACATCATCAAGCTCCCGAACATCAGCGCCTCGATCCCGCAGCTGAAGGCCGCCATCGCCGAATTGCAGGCCAAGGGCTACGACTTGCCGAACTACCCGGACGATCCGTCCACGGACGAGGAAAAGGACATCCGCGCCCGCTACGACAAGATCAAGGGCAGCGCCGTCAACCCGGTCCTGCGCGAAGGCAACTCGGACCGCCGGGCGCCGCTGAGCGTGAAGAACTACGCCCGCAAGAACCCGCACACCATGGGCGCCTGGAGCCCCGAGTCCAAGACCAACGTCGCCACCATGGGCGCTGACGACTTCCGCCACAATGAGAAGTCCGTCGTCCTGGCCGCCGACGACTTGGTCAGCATTCGGTTCGTCGCCGAGGACGGCACCGTCACCGTCCTGAAGGACGCGTTCCCGGTGCTTGCCGGCGAGGTCGTGGACGGCACGGTCATGCGCGCCGCCGCCCTCGACGAATTCCTCAAGGCCCAGGTGGCCCGGGCCAAGGAGGAGGGCATCCTGTTCTCGGCCCACCTGAAGGCCACCATGATGAAGGTCTCCGACCCGGTAATCTTCGGCCACGTGGTCAGGGCATACTTCCCCGACCTGTTCGCCCGGTATGGCGACCAGCTGGCCGCCGCCGGCCTGAGCCCGGCCAACGGCCTGGCCTCCATCCTCAACGGCCTGGACTCGCTGCCCAAGGATGTTCAGGAAGGCGTCGAGGCCGCCATCAAGAAGGGCTACGACGAGGGCCCGGCCCTGGCCATGGTCGACTCCGCCAAGGGCATCACGAACCTGCACGTCCCCTCCGACGTCATCGTCGACGCGTCCATGCCGGCCATGATCCGCACCTCCGGGCACATGTGGGGCCGGGACGGCAAGGAACACGACACCCTCGCGGTCCTGCCGGACAGCAGCTATGCCGGCGTCTACCAGGCGGTCATCGAGGACTGCCGCGCGAACGGCGCCTTCGACCCGACCACCATGGGCACGGTCCCGAACGTGGGCCTCATGGCCCAGGCCGCCGAGGAATACGGCAGCCACAACAAGACGTTCATCCTCGACGCGGCCGGCACCGTGCAGATCGTCAACACCGCCGGCGACGTGCTGATCGAGCACCCCGTGTCCGCCGGCGACATCTGGCGCGCCTGCCAGACCAAGGACGTCCCGATCCGCGACTGGGTCAAGCTGGCCGTCACCCGCGCCCGCGCCTCCGCCACCCCGGCCGTGTTCTGGCTCGACCCGACCCGGGCGCACGACGCCAACCTGATCGCCAAGGTCACCGAATACCTCAAGGACTTCGACACCGAGGGCCTGGACATCCGGATCCTATCCCCGATCGAGGCCACCAGGTTCTCGATCGAGCGCATCCGCCGCGGCGAGGACACCATCTCCGTCACCGGCAACGTGCTGCGCGACTACCTGACCGACCTGTTCCCGATCCTGGAACTGGGCACGAGCGCCAAGATGCTCTCCGTGGTCCCGCTGATCGCCGGCGGCGGCCTGTTCGAGACGGGGGCCGGCGGCTCCGCCCCGAAGCACGTCGCCCAGCTCGTGGCCGAGAACCACCTGCGCTGGGATTCGCTCGGCGAGTTCCTGGCCCTCGCCGTCAGCTTCGAGCACCTGGCCACCACCACGGGCAACAAGCGCGCCCAGATCCTGGCCGACACGCTGGACCGCGCCACCGGCACGTTCCTGCTCGAGAACAAGTCACCGAAGCGCCGGGTCGGCGAGATCGACAACCGCGGCAGCCACTACTTCCTGGCCCGGTACTGGGCCCAGGAGCTGGCCGAGCAGAACGACGACGGCGAACTGGCTGCCGCTTTCAGTGCGGTCGCGCAGGCGCTCACCGACCAGGAGGACGCCATCGTCGCCGAACTGCTCGACGTGCAGGGTTCCCCGGTCGACCTGGGCGGTTACTACCGTCCCGACGAGGCCAAGGTCGCCGCCGTCATGCGTCCGTCCGCGACGCTGAACAAGGTCATCGCCACCCTCGGTGGTTGAGCCTGCCGAAACCGTCGGTGGTTGAGCCTGTCGAAACCCAGGTGGTTGAGCCTGTCGAAACCCAGGATCTCGACAGGCTCGATCACCGGTGGTTGAGCCTGTCGAAACCAAGGATCTCGACAAGCTCGATCACCGGATCTCGACAAGCTCGATCACCGTTTTCGCGTCCCCTACCCACGTCGTCGTACTCTCCGGTAACCGTTACCCGAACTTAACCGAGTTGAATGTGCCATGCGGCACATTTGTGGCGGTAGTCTCAAGAAACGTGATCCGCATGGTCGCGGCAGGCACCCACGCCTGCCGTCAGTGCGGCGGATTTTGGAAGGCGAAATCTATGTACCGTAAGAAGGCGATCACTACCCTCGCGGCGGCGGCGACGGTCGGCATGTTGCTGGCCTCGTGCGCGAACCAGGCCGCTCCGCAGGCCACCGGCGGCGGCGCCACCACCGGCGCCGGATCGAACATTCCCGTCTTGACCTCGATCGAAACGCCGAAGGACGCGGTGCTCCCCGCGGGCGACGGCAAGGCAACCTGCCCCTCGACGACGACCATCGCTTATGTGGGCGCCGAGACCGGGGCCAACGCCCAGCTTGGCATCAACATCTACAACGGCATCCAGCTGGCCATCAACCAGCACAACAAGAGCAACGCGAACTGCCAGGTCCAGTTCAAGAAGTTCGATACAGAAGGCGACCCGAACAAGGCCACCGGCCCGGTCACCCAGGTGACGAAGGAGTCGAACATCATCGGCGTCGTCGGCCTGCCGTTCTCCGGCGAGTCGAAGGCCACCGGCAATATCTTCCAGCAGGTCGGGCTGGTGCACATCACCCCGGCCGCCACGAACCCGACGCTGACCGACAACGGCTGGTCCACGTTCTTCCGCGGCCTGGGCAATGACGCCGTGCAGGGGCCGGCGGCCGCGAAGTTCATGGTGGACAAGCTCGGCGCCAAGAAGGTGTACGTGGTCCAGGACGACTCCGACTACGGCATCGGCCTGGGCACCACGACGTCGCAGGCGCTCGGGTCCAACATGGTCGGGCTGGACAAGGTGACGACCGGGCAGAAGGACTTCTCGGCCACGATCTCCAAGATCATGAACGCCAAGGCCGACGCGGTGTTCTACTCCGGGTACTACGCCGAGGGGGCACCGTTCGACCAGCAGCTGGTCGGCAAGGGCTACACCGGCCCGTTCGTCGGCCCCGACGGCTTGAAGGATGACCAGTTCATCAAGCAGGCCGGCGATGCGTCCGCCAACGCGTTCTTCACCTGCCCGTGCATCCCGGGTGAGCTGATCCCGTCGTTCGCCACGGCCTACACGGCCCTGACGAACGCCCAGCCCGGAACGTATTCCATCGAGGGCTATGACGCCACGACGGTGCTGCTGGCCGGCATCGACAAGGGCAACCAGGACCGGGCGAAGCTGCTCAACTGGGTCAAGACCTACGACGCCGACGGGCTGAGCAAGCACTACAAGTGGAACGACAAGGGCGAGCTGCAGGCGCCCGCGGTCTACGGCTACAAGGTGCAAAACGGCAAGATCGTCCCGATCGGCCAGATCGGGCAGTGACGTGAGCGCGAAGGCTGTGGGACGGACGACCTCCGGCCCACAGCCTTTGCGTGCTCCGCTATCCCGTTCGCTCTACCCGCAACGCCCGGCCCACCCACAACCAGCGGCGTTGCCGATCAGGAAGTCCGCATGATTCCCACGCTTCTCACCTTGCTCCCCGCCGACGACAGCAGCTGGATCACCTTCGACGTTCCGTCGCTGATGCAGAACTTCTGGAGCGCCACGTTCGACGGCCTGACGTTCGGCTCCATTTACGCCCTCGTGGCGCTCGGCTACACCCTCGTCTACGGCGTGCTGAACCTCATCAACTTCGCCCACTCCGAAGTGTTCATCATGGGCTGTTACGGGGTGTTCTTCACCCTCAATTTCCTCGGCTTCGGCCCCTCCGCACCCAACCTGAGCCTCGGCTCGATCATCGTCAATTTGTTGCTGGCACTCATCGTGGCCATGGTCGCGTCGGCGCTGACGGCGTTCCTGCTCGAGCGGTTGGCGTACCGGCCGCTGCGCAGGCGCAACGCCCCGCGCCTGGTCTTCCTCATCACGGCCATCGGCGCGTCGTTCACCATCCAATACACGATCTTCCTGGTCCGCGGCCCGAACCCGGAGGCGGCGCTGACCATGTTCAGGCCCAGGCCCATCTTCGACGTGTTCGGCACGATCGTCGACTCGCAGCAGCTGCTGATCGTCATCGCGGCCGTGATCATGATGATTTTCGTGGACCGGTTCATCAGCACGTCCCGGACCGGCCGTGGTATTCGCGCCGTCGCCCAGGACCCGGACACGGCCACGCTCATGGGGGTGAACAAGGAACGCATCATCGTCACGACGTTCGTGATTGGCGGGATCCTGGCCGGCGCCGCGGCCCTGTTCTACGTCATGAAGATCCCGTCCGGCGTCCAGTACAACGGCGGGTTCATCCTCGGCATCAAGGCGTTCGCGGCCGCCGTGCTCGGCGGCATCGGCAACGTCCGCGGCGCACTGGTCGGCGGCCTGCTGCTGGGCCTGATCGGCAACTATGGACAGATCCTGTTGGGCAACTCCCAATGGACCGACGTCGTCGCCTTCGTGGTGCTGGTGCTCGTGCTGCTGCTGCGGCCCGAGGGCATCCTGGGCACCTCGCTGGGAAGGAGCAGGGCATGAGCATGACAGACGGACCCACAGCGCTGCCCGGGGCCGGGGCCGACCAGGCCGCGGCGGACCGGGAATCGAAAGGCACGCCGCCGGGCTCCAGCGCCGCCGCACCGCGTCGGGGCTGGTTCGCCGGGTGGAGCGAGAGGTGGCAGGCCATGCCGCGGCAGCAACAATGGGCGTTGCTGCTCGTCGTCGTCGTGCTCGCGTATCTGCTGCCGGTCATCGACCCGCCGCTGATCTCCACCGAACCGGGCAACGACTTCCCGCTGGCCTGCCAGACCATGGCAATCTACGCGCTCGTGGCGGTCGGCCTGAACGTGGTGATCGGCTACGCCGGCCTGCTGGACCTGGGCTACATCGCGTTCTTCGCGGTCGGTTCCTACACGGCGGCCATGCTGACCAGCCCGGACTCGACGTTCCTGAAGATCCCGTACCTGTGGACCATCCCGGTGGCCATGGCCGTGACCATGTTCTTCGGGGTGATGCTCGGTGTGCCGACGCTGCGCCTGCGCGGCGACTACCTGGCCATCGTGACACTGGGCTTCGGCGAGATCGTGCGCATCCTGGCCACCATCATCCCGGCCATGAAGGGCCAGGTCGGCTTCCAGAACGTCGGCCACCCGCCGGGCGTCCAGTCCAACGGCGTGCCGGTGTTCGCCAATTCCAACGGCGTGCCCTGGTATTGGCTGACGCTGACCATCCTGATCATCGTGCTGCTGTTGGCCGGCAACCTGGAGCGCAGCCGCGTGGGCCGGTCGTGGATCGCCATCCGCGAGGACGAGGACGCGGCCGAGACCATGGGGGTGCCCACGTTCAAGTACAAGGTGTGGGCGTTCGCGATCGGCGCCTCCATCGGCGGCCTCTCCGGTGCGCTGTACTCGGGCCAGGTCGGCTTCGTGAACAACCAGAAGTTCGACGTCGTCACCTCCATCCTGTTCGTGGCCGCCGTCGTGCTGGGCGGCGCCGGCAACAAGGTGGGCGCCATCCTGGGCGGCGCGATCGTGGCGTACATTCCGCTGCGCTTCACGGCCATCGCCGACTACAAGTACCTGATCTTCGGCCTGACGTTGTGCCTGATCATGATCTTCCGCTCGCATGGGCTGCTCGCCGCGCGGCAGCGGTTGCTCGCCTATGGCAGGCACGCGTACGCCGCGGTGCGATCATCCCACGACGCCAAGGCGAAGACGGCACTCGGCGGGGAGGCACCGTCATGAGTGAGCCGATGGAATCGACCGGCCGGCGCGCGCAGGCCGGGACGGACGACGGCGGCACGCCGGCGGGTGCGTCCGTCGAGGCCGCGGCGGCGGAGGCGGGCGTGGATGTCGCGGTCGCCGAGGCGGCCGCGCCCGAACGCGAGATCGAGGTCAAGGTCGGCGACGACCTGGTCGAGGTGAAGGACCTGACGATGCGCTTTGGCGGCCTCGTGGCCCTGGATGATGTCAGCTTCACGATCAGGCGCGGGGAGATCCTGGGCCTGATCGGCCCGAACGGCGCCGGCAAGACGACGTGCTTCAACGCGATGACCGGTGTGTACAGGCCGACCCAGGGCCAGGTGTTGTTGGAAGGCCGGCTGCTGAACGGCATGAAGCAGCACAAGATCACCCGGGCAGGGCTGGCGCGCACGTTCCAGAACATCCGGCTGTTCGGTGAGATGACCGCTCTGGAGAACGTGGTGGTGGGGCTGGATGCGCGGCATTCAACGAGCGTGATCGGTGCGCTGCTGCGCCTGCCCCGGCATACGCGGGAGGAGAAGTCGGCGATCGAGCGTGGCATGGCGCTGCTGGAGTTCGTCGGCATCGCCGACCACGCCGCCACCTTGTCCCGGCACCTGTCCTACGGCAGCCAACGCCGGCTGGAGATCGCCCGGGCACTGGCGACCGACCCGAAGCTGCTGTGCCTGGACGAGCCGGCGGCGGGCTTCAACCCGGCGGAAAAGCAAGAGCTCATGGCGCTCATCCGGACCATCCGCGAAGACGGGTACACGGTGCTGCTGATCGAGCATGACATGAAGCTCGTCATGGGTGTCACGGACCGGATCGTGGTGCTCGAATTCGGCAAGAAGATCGCCGAAGGCACGCCCGCCGTCATCCGTGACGACCCGCGCGTTATTTCCGCCTACCTCGGGGAGCCCGAAGATGACTTTGCTTGAGTTGGAGAACATCTCCGTCCACTATGGGCGGATCCAGGCGATCCGCGGCATGTCGTTCACCGTGGAGGAAGGCGAGATCGTGTCGTTGATCGGGGCCAATGGCGCCGGCAAGACGACCACCATGAAGACCATCTCCGGCCTGTTGAACCCGTCGCGCGGGACGATCAAGTTCAACGGCCAGGACATCACGAAGATGAAGGCGCATATCCGCGTGGTGCAGGGCATCTCGCAGGCGCCGGAGGGTCGCGGGATTTTCCCGGCCATGACGGTTGCCGAGAACCTGGACATGGGTACGTTCGGCCGGAAGGACAGGTCGGGCGTGGCTGCGGACCTGGAGCGGGTGTATTCGTTGTTTCCGCGGTTGAAGGAGCGGGAGAAGCAGTACGGCGGCACGATGAGTGGCGGGGAGCAGCAGATGCTGGCGATCGGGCGGGCGCTGATGTCCGGGCCGAAGCTGCTGCTCCTCGACGAGCCGTCCATGGGCCTGGCCCCGCAGTTCATCCGGCAGATCTTCAAGATCGTCACGGAGATCAACCAACAGGGGACCACGGTGCTGCTCGTCGAGCAGAACGCCAACCAGGCGCTGGCCCGGGCGGACCGGGCGTTCGTGCTGGAGACCGGGGAGATCACGCACACCGGCACCGGCAAGGAGCTGCTGGCCAACCCGGCCATCAAGGAGGCGTACCTGGGCGTGACGTGACACGGTGATTGAGCCTGTCGAAATCGGGTCTCGACAGGCTCGACCACCGGGTCTCGACAGGCTCGACCACCGGTGGGGTCAGCGGGGGTCGTTGGGGTACGTGACGCCCAACTGGCGGCGGACGTCGTCGAACAGTTCCATGACGGCCAGCGAATCGTCCAGCGGCATGGTGGGGCTCTCCGTCAGCCCGGCCTGGATGCAGCGGGTGACCTCGCGCAGTTCGTACGTGTACCCGCGGCCCGGCACCTCGAACACCTCCGTGCGCGGGGCGTCCCAGCCGATCGTGATCCGCAGCTCCAGCGGGTTGTTCACGGAGCCGACCGTCTCGATCATGCCCTTCGTCCCGCACACCACGGCCTGCCGCGGACCGAACGAGCCCAGATAGCTCATGAGCTGGGCCTGCGCACCCGAGTCGTACCCCAGGGTCAGCGCGTTTTGACGGTCGACGCCGAAGGCCGTCAGCGCGCCCGTCGCCGACACGGTGGCCGGCTTGCCGAGGGTGGCCCACGGCCACAGCAGCGGATACACGGTGAGGTCCAGCAGGGCGCCGCCGCCGGCGGCGGGCGCCCAGATGCGGGCGGTCTCATCGACGGGGGCGGGGAAGCCCAGGTCGGCGCGCACCCATTCGACGTCGCCGATCTCACCGGAGTCGACGATCTGCAGGGCGCGCTGGAACCCCGGCACGAACCGCGACCAGACGGCCTCCATGAGGAACAACCCGCTGGCCCGGGCCAGCGCGATCAGCTCGGCGGCCTCGGCGGCGTTGATCGTCAACGACTTCTCGCACAACACGTGCTTGCCCGCCTCCAGCGCGGCCTTCGCCACGGCGTGGTGCTGGGCGTGCGGGGTGGCGACATAGACGACGTCCACGTCGGGGTCGTTGACCAGCTGCCGGTAACCCTCCGCGCCGGAGCCGTCCGGACCGCCGTCGTAATAGTGCGTGGCAAAGCCGAAGTCCGCGGCGAACGCCGCCGCCGTGGACTGCCTGCGCGAGCTCACGGCGTGCAGGGCCGCGTCCTCCAACAGGGCGAGGTCGGCCGTGACCGTGCGGGCGATGCCGCCGGTGGCCACCACGCCCCAGCGCAGCGGGGCCCCCGTGGCGGCGCGGGTCTCGGGGTTCGTGGCGGTGTACCAGTCGGGCCGGGCGACAAAACGGGATTCGGTCATGGCGCCATTCTGCCATTCCCGTGCGCCCGGCAGGCTCCGGTGGTCGAGCTTGTCGAGACCCTCGGTGGTCGAGCCTGTCGAGACCTGATTTCGACAAGCTCAATCACCGGGTCGGTGGTCGAGCCTGTCGAGACCTGATTTCGCTCCCCAGCCGCTCCCCACCCTCGCACGCTCGGGCGGGGCTCCTCGCGGCCGTGGGCCCAAGCTCAATCACCGACAGGGCTCAATCACCGACAGGGCCCAATCATCGGTTCAGGCGTGGATTGCCTTGTGCTTTTGGGCCAGCTCCACGTAGCGCTCGGCGTTCTGGCGCACGCCCGCGCGCTCCTCGGCGGACAGCTCGCGGCGCAGCTTGGCCGGGACGCCGGCAATCAGCGACCCGGGCGGGAACTCGGCGCCCTCCAGCACCACCGCGCCGCCGGCCACAAGAGAGCCGGCACCGATCACGGCCCCGTTCATGATCGTGGCACCCATGCCGACCAGGCTGTCGTCACCGATCGTGCACCCGTGCACGACGGCGCCGTGGCCCACGCTCACGCCCGCGCCGATGGTCGTCGGGAAGCCGGGATCGGCGTGCAACACCACATTGTCCTGCAGGTTGCTTCCGGCGCCGACGCTGATGGCGTTCGTGTCGGCGCGCACCACCACACCGTAGAACGCGCTGGCGCCGGCACCCAGGCTGGCCTGTCCGATGATGGTGGCCGACGGGGCGAGGAACGCACTCTCATCGATGTCGGGCGTGTGGTCGTCAAAGCGGATCAGCTGCGTCATACAGTGATGTTACCCATCGGGCGCCAAGGGCAAGGGGCGGAATGTCCCGCGCGCCGCCCCAGGCCGGGCGTTTGGCCCCGGCCGGCCGCGATCCGGCCGCGTTAGGGTGGGATTGTCAACCGCCCGCCAGGACAACTTTCGACACGAGGCCGGATCCATGTTGCTCGCACTGCTGCAGGCCAACGCCCTGCCCCTGGACGTCCGGGCGAACCTGGCCACACTCGACGCGGCCGCACACGAGGCCGCCAGCGCCGGCGCTGCCATCCTGCTGACACCGGAACTCTTCCCGGTGGGCTACGAGCCCCGCCGCGTGCGGGCCGACCTTGACGCCGCCGCCCTGCCAGGCATCCGCGCGGAGCTGGCCGCCATCGCCCGGCGCCACGGCATCGGCCTGGTGTACAGCCTGCCCGCCGTCACCGACGCCGGTGACTGGCACATCACGGCCACCCTCGTCGACGGCACCGGCGCCACGCTGCTGGCCTACGCCAAGGTGCATCTCTTCGGTCCCGACGAGCGCGCCGCATTCGCCGGCGCAACCCAGCCCCCCGCCGTCGTCCATTTCGGCGGCCTGCGGACGGCGCTGCTCATCTGCTACGACGTCGAATTCCCGGAGGCGGTTCGCGCGGCGGCGGTGCGCGGCGCCGAACTCGTCCTGGTGCCCACCGCGCTGGCCCACGGTTTTGACGAGGTTCCGCAGCTGCTCATCCGGGCCCGCGCGCTGGAAAACCACGTTGCCATCGGCTACGCCAACCATTGCGGGACGGAGGGTGGCGTCACGTTCGGGGGCGGCAGCATCGTCGCCGGATCCGACGGCGCACAGCTCGCCGTCGCGGGGGACACCGCCACGGTCATCTACGCGCGGATCGACGCGGACCGCATCCGGGCCGATCGCGGCGAGGTCCCGTACCTGGCGGAGCGCCGCCCCGACCTGTACCGGCAATGGGGCCTGGGTTGACCGGCTAGGCCGGGCGCGGCGTGTACTGCAACGCAATCCACAGGTCGGCCCGGGTTTGCGCGTCGTTGAGGTCGCGGGCCAGCAAGTCACCCACGACGCCGATCTGCCGCCGCACGCTGTTCCGGTGCAGATTCAGCGCCTTGGCGCTCGCATCCCAGCTGCCGTTGTGGGTCAGCCACGCCCGCAGGACCTCGACCAGGGCGTCGCGCCGTTCAGCCTGCAGTTCCAGCAGCGGGCCAAGGAGCTGCCCGGCGAGCATTGTGCCGGCGTCGCGGCCCAGCAGCCCGGTGACGGACCACGTGAGCGAATCGACGCGCAGCGTTTCAGCCGCACCCTGCGCCCTGGCCCGCAGGGAACTCACCCGCCGGTAGGCGTCCTGGAGGTTGTTGAGTTCCACCGCGTCCCCGATGACCAGCCGCCAACCCAGCCGCTCCGCCTCGGCCACCGTGGCGTCATCCACCTTCAGCCGGGTGATGGCGGCGAAGCCGTAGTCGGTGATCTCCACCAGTTTCGTGTCGAAGACGCGTCGCCACTGCAGTAGCTCGCGCACCGGGCCGGCGTTGCCGCGCCAGTGGGGGTCGTCCACGTTGATGCCCTGCACCACGCGCAGCGGCGCCGACCTGGTGGACGACAGGCTCTGGGCCAGCAGGTCCTTGGCGGCCGTGATCTGGCGGCTGCCGCCGGTGGACAGGGTGTCGGGGTGCAGCAGCAGGGCCGTTGCCAACTGGCTCGGGGCCAGGGAGCCGCTGGTCCGCTGCCGGGACAGCAGCTCCAGCAGGCCCACCGCGACGGAGACCACATTGTTCTGGGCGGGGGCCAGGCGATCCGAGGTGCCGATGACAAGCGCGCCCAGGTACACGTCCCGGGTGCTGCGCAACGGATGCGCGACCACCTGTTCCGAACCGGGGACGGGGAAGCCGTCCAGCTCGACGCGGGGGCCGGAGCCGGCAAACAGGCGCTCCAGCAGCGGCCCCAACGTGGCCGGATCCGCCGGGTTCGTCCCGGCCCGGGCCCGCACCTTGCCATCCGCGCCGACCAGGACGGCCCAGCACGGCACCCGCTGGACCAAGGTGCCCAGCACCTCATGGTCCGGGCGCGGGGACAGGACGGCACGCATCAACAGGCGGTTCGTCTCCGCCAGCCGGCGGAAGGTCCTGGCACTGTCGGATTCGAGCAATTGCGCGAACTGCAGCCCAATGGCGGCGAACGGCACCGACGGCGGCACCTCGACCAGCGTCACACCGTGGCGCCGGCACGCCGCCGTCAAGGCCGGAGGCACCGCATCGTGGTACGGGGTCAAGCCGAACCCAAGCGCGCACACGCTGGCCCGCGCCAGCCGCTGGACGTAGGCGTCGATCGCGTCCGCCGTGCCGCCGTCGCCCAGGAACGGCAGCCCGGCGGTCAGCACGAACTCGCCGTCCATCAGATAGGGGGTGGGATCGGCCAGCTCGCTTGGCTCCACCCACCGCAGCCGGGCTTGGTCATCCGCGTCATGCAGGACCCTCAAGTGCAGGGATTCAATCCATAGGACGTTGTCAAGCATGGAACAAAAGGGAGCACTTTGGCCGCTACAGCACGGCATTTTTCGTGGCCGATAACAGCGGATAGATTGAAGGCATGCGAATTTCTCAATTTCGATCCCAGCAGCTGGGTAGTCGTCGTGTAATGTGCGCGCAGCCCGGTGTGTTCATCGAAGCCCTTGCCTGACGCGGCTGTGTATCCGAATTGAGTCAATCGACCTCAGCCGGGCGGAGCAACGCCCTTGCATCGATGATCTCGGGGAGACCCGCGTACCTTGGGGGCCTCGTGAAGCAGGTGCCGGGGCTGGCTAGCGCGGATGGCGACGCGATAGAGGTATGGGCTATAGCCGTGCCTGAGGACGCCGCTGTGCTCAGCAGCTGGGCCGCACAGTTCAGACAGACTTACTGCCTCGACGAGGAGATCGATGAGCTGCGGGATGGCACCGGTCTCTCACGGCGTGACTACCTCTTACAATTCGTATTTCCGGCGGAGAACGGCGGCACCGGACCTGCTACGCGTTCGGGCGACTTTGCAGAGTTGCTTATCTCGGACTATGTCGAGCACATCCTGGGCTTCTGGGTTCCGCGTTGGAAGTACGCGGATAAGACGAATCCCAACGAATCAATAAAGGGGGTAGACGTCGTAGGCTTTCTCCTGAATGATCCGACTCAGCCTCAGCCCAGCGATCAGCTAATCGCCTTCGAGGTCAAAGCTCGTTTGACGCCAACTGGGAATGGAAACCGGTTGCAGGACGCTATCAAAGATTCGGGGCTCGACTACACCAGGCTCGGCTATACGCTCAACAAGGCCAAGCGGCTTCTTCGAACCCGTGGCAATCCTAGAGGCATGAAAGGCGTTGCCCGGTTTCAGAACAAGGCTGATCGTCCATTCGAACTTCTTTTCGGAGCCGCCGCAGTTCTCAACGACGCTATTTACAACACGGACATGATCCAGGCCTCGACGGCTGCAGGCCATCCCTATCAAAGTGACCTTCAATTGCTGGTGATCCACGGAGACGATCTAATGAGATTGACCCACGCCCTGTACCGGAGGGCGGCCGATGAAGCCTGAAGCCAACAGCATGCGCCTTTTTGGCGTAACACGCGCCAGAGGGAAGATGCTCGAACTCGGGTTGTCCCAGGAACAGCAAAAGCTACGACTCCGCGCCAAAGACGAACCCGAGTCGCTGCTTCTATTAGCCATAGCAACTCTCGGCGACACTGCTGCGCAGTTGAATGATGACGAAGCCGTCTCGCAAGGAGATCATGAGGACCTAGATTTCGCGGCAAGCTACTTCGACGCCCTCCTAGGCTCTCGTTTCGCTGATGAATCGGCGGGTGACATTGCCCTGCTCGCATCTGCTGCTTACTACTTGGCGGGCCGACCCGGAAGTAGTCGGGTCATGGCTGAAAGTCTCGCCTCATATACAGCGGAGTCGCCAATCGAGAGTCTCCTAAGATGGATCCTGCACGGTAGGTATGACCCGTTGACAAGTGTGGACGGCGTTCACCTACAACTTGCTGCGGACATTGCCACGTTCACTGCGGGGCACTTTCTTGACGGCGTTGATGCCTCCCCAGCCTTGGCCGCCGCAAGGCGTCTTCGCGTAGCGGCTTATGCGAGTCCATCGGCACGCGACCTTCTACTCTCTGATCTTGTGCTTGCGGTACTCCATCTCAAGCTTCAGGCATCATCGTGGGTCACACTGCCCACGTTCAGTGGGCTCACTCTTGAGCAATGGCGAGACTCAATTCGGACCCCACACTTCCCGAAGGAACTCTGGCCCGCCCAGGTGGCAATCGGGCACGGTGGTCTGTTTTCCGGTCGCTCCGGGATAGTCCAGATGCCGACAAGTGCTGGAAAGACACGCTCTCTGGAAATGATCTTGCGCGCTGGGTTCTTGTCCGAACGCGTGGCACTTGCGGTCATTGTCGCACCATTCAGAGCATTGAGTCATGAAATCGCTACGTCTCTGCAGCTTGCATTTTCTGGGGAGAACGTACACATCAATGAGCTATCCGATGCACTGCAGCGCGACTTCGCTTTAGAGTTTGCAGAGTTGTTCGGCGCTACCGCGCGCGAAGAGTCCCGGAGAAGGATTCTCGTGCTTACCCCAGAAAAGCTTCAGTTCGTGCTGCGCCAGGAAAACGACCTAATCCGGCACATTGACCTTCTGGTCTATGACGAGGCTCATCAGTTCGATTCTGGTCCCCGAGGTGTGACCTACGAGTTGCTTGTCACCGAGCTAAAAGCCGGACTGCTCGAGAGCGCACAAGTTGTCGCGATATCCGCAGTGATCAGAAATGCCGACGACTTGCGTGCGTGGATGCTCGGAGATGACGGAGTAGTCGTCGACGGAAGCGGTCTCTCACCAACTGCTCGGGCAGTCGTCTTTGCGACTTGGATGGAACGGCGAGGACAGCTCCAATTCTTCGAGACATCCAACTACGATGGACAACCCGACTACTTCGTGCCTCGCTCTATCGAGAGGCAGACGCTGGCGCGTCGTCCACGCGAGACTGCTGAACGAGTATTTCCGGATCAGGGCAACAAGACGATAGCCACCGACGTCTCCTTGTATCTCGGGCTCCGCTTGGCGCCACAAGGTGCAGTGGCCATATTCGCGGGAACCAAGGCGACGGCAAACAAGATCGTTGCCCGTGCGGTCGACGTCTTTGAACGAGGGCTTTCGCTTACCCGTCCGGCCGAACAGTCCGATCCGAAAGAACTAGCAGGTCTCTCCGAACTGGTCCGCATGCACTTCGGAGTCGACAGCATCCAATCGCGAGCGGCACGCCTCGGGGTTTTCGTTCATCACGGGAACACCCCAAACGGACTCAGGCTCACTGTCGAGCATGCCATGCAGAAAGAGCTCATCCGTTTCGTAGTCTGCACCTCAACTCTTGCTCAGGGAGTGAATCTCCCGATCCGNATATCTCATCGTCACAGGCACGCAGCAAGGTCGCGAGAGAATTAGTGTCCGTGACTTCCAGAACCTACTCGGACGCGCTGGCCGAGCCGGGATGCACACTGAGGGACTCGTCATTTTCGCTGATCCCCGAACATATGACCATCGAAAAACTCGCGACGGGCAGTGGAGGTTCGAGCAATCCACCATGCTTCTCGACCCGAATAATTCAGAAGACACGACAAGCTCGATCCTCAGTGTCCTCCGTCCATTTGATTCAAGCATCACTGATGCCGATATGTCGCCTGTTGAGATCGCCGAGTTGCTTTTTGCCGAAGAGGAAACCAGACAGGGCTGGGTGGTTGATAATATCCCTCTCGTCAATGAGCTTAAGCGCAGACGCGAATTGCTGGCGGCTGTGGAGAGTTACCTGATGGCAAACCGTGAGGCGTCCATACTGGACAACTTTAGAACCGAGGCTGCCTCTTTGTGCGAACAGACATTTGCCTTCGCAACTGCGTCGGAGCCTGAACGGTTTGGCCTGCGACTGTTGTTCACTCGACTCGCCGAGTCGATTAGCGCTTTGGTTGATGAACCAGAACAACAGGCTGCATTTGGCCAGACGCTGCTCAGCGCTGAGAAGGCGAAGCTCGTCTTCGATTGGGTAACGGAACATCGAATTTCGTTGCTTGAGGCTACAACTAATGCATCGTTGCTTGCGGTCCTTTGGCCACTATTGGAAATGACTTTCGAGGACAGGGTGGCATCGTCCATGGAACCTGCTAGTGCCGCGTTTGCACTCGCGAGTGCTTGGATTGAAGGATCGAACTATCAGCAATTGTTCGATTTTGCCTCGGAAGAGGAAATCACCAAGCCATACGGCGGAGGAAGACGGAAGCTCGCAGAAGACGACTTGTTTAAGTTGCTGAACTCAACGTTCGCATTCGATTCTGCCCTTATCGTGGCAGCGGTCGGCCAATTCCTCGGACTCGATGATGCCGGGCAGCACACCCCGATCGGCGTATTCTTGAAGACACTGAAGTATGGTGTTCCCGACGAGCTTGCGATATCCGCATATGAAGCTGGATTTGCTGATCGGGCTGTGGCGCAGTTGCTTCGAGACCAGATGAGGTCCGCCGGATTTGGAGGAGAAGACTTCCGTGAGGCTCTATCGGCCCATGCCGATGTGGCGGCCGAGACTATTCTGCCACTCCCGAGCTATTTCACAGATGTGCTCGTCGGACTTCGTGTGATTCGAACAGGAGGAATTTAACGCATAGCCGAGTGGCCTGCAGGGGTTGCCCTGTTCCAACACAACAGCGTAAAGTGGTAACTTCGAGCTTGTGTCGTATGCCATCCCACGTTGACTTGGTTGGGGCGTTCAAGAAATTCAATGTCGTAGAAATCGAACTGTGAAGTCAGTCGATTGTTGGGAGCGAAGTGAACGCCTGCCTGGCCGCAGTCTAAGGGAATTATATGAAGTTCGTGTTTGTTGCAGGAGGGAAGAGAATTCGCCGCTAACTATGGTGAACTTGGAATCCGATTCGCATGAAGACAACAGTTCAACAAACGGCGGTCAACATAGCTGTACCGAAGTCCATTCTCGCGACAAAGAAGACGTCGGCTACAGCCTCCAGGCCAACGTCACAACCGCCTAGTTGAAGATGACGGTGCTGGAGCCGTCCAGCAGCACCCGGTGCTCGGCATGCCACTGCACGGCCTGGGCCAGGGTGCGCGCCTCCACGTCACGACCCATGGCCACGAGTCGTTCCACCGAGTGGGCGTGGTCCACCCGGATCACCTCCTGCTCGATGATGGGCCCCTCGTCCAGGTCGGCGGTGACGTAGTGCGCCGTGGCACCGATGATCTTCACGCCCCGGGCATGCGCCTGGTGGTAGGGCCGCGCGCCCTTGAACGACGGCAGGAACGAGTGGTGGATGTTGATGGCCTTGCCGGCCAGGTGGTTGCACAGGTCGTCGGAGAGCACCTGCATGTAGCGGGCCAGCACCACCAGTTCCACGCCGTTCTCCGCCATGAGCTCCTTCAACGCGCCCTCGGCCCGGGCCTTCGTGTCCGGGGTGACGGGGATGTGGTGGAACGGGACGCCGTAGAACGCGGCCAGGTCGACGAGGTCCCTGTGGTTGGAGACGATGGCCGGGATCTCGATGGGCAAGGTGCCGGAGCGCTGCAGGAACAGCAGGTGGTTCAGGCAGTGCGCGGCGGTTGAGGCCAGGATGAGCGTGCGCACGGGCGCCCCGACGCGGTGCAGCTGCCAGTCCAGCCCGAACCGGCCGCCGACCGGGGCGAGCTGGTCGTGCAAACGCGAGAACGACGTCGTCGTTTCCACCGCGACACGCATGAAGAACGTGCCGGTGTCCCGGCTGCCGAACTGCTGCGAATCGGTGATGTTGCAGCCGGCCTCCAGCAACGCCCCGGAGACGGCGTGCACGATGCCGGGCTGGTCCGCGCAGGAGAGCGTCAGGACGAAACCGTGAGTCGCGTTCATGTCAGTCACCCGCCCAACGTTACCCGTAGATTTTCCCGCCATGCACTACAGTTGGAGGCGTTGCGACTGGCGATAGGGTGGGCCACCACCGGGGAGCAGCACGAGACACAGGAGACCGCGCGGATCGTACGCCTGGGCCGCGGGGACGAAAACACTCACCACCCGATAACCTTTCTTGTGGAGAATTCCCCAAGTCGCCTTTTCTTTGGAGTCTGCAGTGTCCGTTAACCTCACCCAGTCCGTGACCAACGTCCCGCTCGCCGAGCTCGACCCCGAAATCGCCGCCGTCCTGAGGGACGAGCTGGGCCGCCAGCGGGGCACCCTGGAAATGATCGCCTCCGAGAACTTCGCCCCGCGCGCCGTGCTCGAGGCGCAGGGCTCCGTCCTGACGAACAAGTACGCCGAGGGCTACCCGGGCCGCCGCTACTACGGTGGTTGCGAGTTCGTCGACGTGGCCGAGAACCTGGCCATCGAGCGGGTCAAGGCGCTGTTCGGCGCCGAATTCGCCAACGTGCAGCCGCACTCCGGCGCGCAGGCCAACGCGGCCGCGCTGTCCGCCATGATCAAGCCGGGCGAGAAGATCCTCGGCCTGTCACTGGCCCACGGCGGCCACCTGACGCACGGCATGAAACTGAACTTCTCCGGCAAGCTGTACCAGGTCGCCGCGTACGAGGTCGAGCGGGACACCTTCCGCATCGACATGGACAAGCTGCGTGCGCAGGCCATCGCCGAGAGGCCCCAGGTCATCATCGCCGGCTGGTCCGCCTACCCGCGCCACCTCGACTTCGCCGCGTTCCGTTCCATCGCCGACGAGGTCGGCGCGCTGCTGTGGACGGACATGGCCCACTTCGCGGGCCTGGTCGCGGCCGGCCTGCACCCGAGCCCGGTGCCCTACTCCGACGTCGTCACCTCCACCGTGCACAAGACGCTGGCCGGACCGCGCTCCGGCGTGATCCTGGCCAAGGCGGAGTGGGCCAAGAAGATCAACTCCAACGTGTTCCCCGGCCAGCAGGGCGGCCCGCTCATGCACGTGATCGCCGCCAAGGCCGTCGCGTTCAAGGTTGCCGCCGGCGCGGAGTTCAAGGAGCGCCAGGAGCGCGTCCTCGAGGGCGCCAGGATCCTGGCCGGGCGGCTGAACGCCGCCGACGTCGCGGCGGCCGGCGTGTCCGTGCTGACCGGCGGCACCGATGTGCACCTGGTGCTGGTCGACCTGCGCAACTCCGCCATGGACGGCCAGCAGGCCGAGGACCTCCTGCACTCGGTCGGCATCACCGTCAACCGCAACGCCGTGCCGTTCGACCCGCGCCCGCCCATGGTCACCTCCGGCCTGCGCATCGGCACCCCGGCGCTGGCCACACGCGGCTTCGGCGCAAGCGAGTTCACCGAGGTGGCCGAGATCATCGCCACCGCGCTCAAGGGCGGCGCCGACGTGGACGCGCTGCGCGCCCGCGTCGACAAGCTGGCCGCCGACTTCCCGCTGTACCCGGGCCAGGAGCAGTGGTAATCGGATGACCGCACGGATTCTTGACGGCAAGGCCACGGCCGCGGCCATCAAGGCCGAACTGGCCGAACGGGTCGCCGTGCTCGGGGCCAGGGGCGTCACGCCCGGCCTGGGCACCATCCTGGTCGGCGACGACCCGGGCTCGAAGTGGTACGTCGCCGGCAAGCACAAGGACTGCGCCGAGGTGGGCATCACCTCGATCCGCAAGGACCTGCCGGCCACGGCCGGCCAGGACGAGGTCCTGGCCGCCGTGGCCGAGCTGAACGCCGACCCGGCCTGCACCGGGTACATCGTCCAGCTGCCGCTGCCGGCGCACATCGACCAGGACGTGGTGCTGGAGGCCATCGACCCGGCCAAGGACGCCGACGGCCTGCACCCGATGAACCTGGGCCGGCTCGTGGCCAACGTCAACCGTCCCATGGCGTCCCCGCTGCCCTGCACGCCCAAGGGATGCATCGTGCTGCTGGAACGCCACGGCATCACGCTCAACGGCAAGCACGTCCTCGTGGTGGGCCGCGGCGTCACGATCGGCCGGCCCATGGGCCTGCTGCTCACCCGCCGCGACGTCAACGCCACGGTCACGCTCGCCCACACCGGGACCCGCGACCTGGCCGCCGAGCTGCGCCGGGCCGACGTCGTGATCGCCGCCGCCGGCCAGCCGCACCTGATCAAGGCCGCGGACCTCAAGCCCGGCGCGATCGTGCTCGACGTCGGCGTCAGCCGCGTCGACGACGGCACCGGCAAGGCGCGGGTCACCGGCGACGTCGAACCGGCCGCGTCCGAGGCCGCGTCGTGGATCTCCCCGAATCCGGGCGGCGTGGGCCCCATGACCCGGGCCATGCTGCTGTCCAACGTGGTGGAGGCCGCCGAGCGCGCCGCCTGACCCGGCACCTCCCCAACTGGTGGACTGTAGGTGCACGTTTTGAGCGGATTTCGTGCAACTACTGCCCACCAGTTGCTTAAGGGCGCGTACACCCGGGGGAGTACGGGGCCGTGCATCGGCGGAGCGACGCCGTGCCGGGCGGAACGCGTTACGCTCGGTGCCATGAGAGGTGCGCGGCGCGGGCCGCCCATGGCCGTGGTGGCGGTCGTGGCGGCGGTCATCCAGGTGGCCGGGACCCATTTTGCCCAAACCCGGCAGCCCGGCGCGCACCTGCTGGACCTGCCCGGCGTCGCGCTGCTGCTGGCCGGCCCCGCCCTGTTGCTGCTGCACCGCAAGGCGCCCGAGGCCATGCTGGCCGGGGTCGTGGCCGTCACCGGGCTGTACTTCGGGCTCGGCTACCCGTGGGGCCCGGCGCCGTTGTCCGTGGCGCTCGCCATCATCGTGGCCACCGCCGCGCGGCGGCGACCGTTCGCATGGACGGTGACGGCCGCCGTCGTTGTTGGCATTTTCATCTGGGGCGCCCTGGCCGGCGGCGACCTGGGCCTGGTGCGCGCCGCGGCCGCGTCCGCGTGGCTGATCATCATGGTGCTGCTCGGCGAGGCCCTGCGCGCCCGCCGGGAGTGGGCCGCCGCGCGCCGGGCGGAGGCTGCCGCGGCCCGGCAACGGGCCGAGGATGAATACCGGCTGGCGCTGGCCCGCGACATCCACGACGTCGTGGCGCACTCGCTGTCCATGATCAACGTCCGCGCGTCCGTGGCCCTGCACCTGGCCGACCGGGACCCGCAGCAGCTGGTTCCGGCGCTGGAGGCGATCAAGACGGCCAGCAAGGAATCGCTGACGCAGGTGCGCGACCTGCTCGGCGTGCTGCGCCAGGACGCGCCGCTGCGCCCCGGCCTGTCGCTGGACGCGGTGCCCGGGCTGGTCGCGGACGCCCGGAACGCCGGCCTTGCGGTGTCCTTGGCGTACGACGGCGACGCCCGGCTCATGCGCGAACGGCTCGGACCGGAGCGGGAGACGGTGGTGTACCGGGTGGTGCAGGAGGCGTTGACGAATGCGGTGCGGCATGCCGGGGCGCGGCACGTGCGGGTGACCATCGGGCCGGTGGCAGGTGATGCCCGGCCCGGGCCCATGCTGGCCGTCTCGGTGGACGATGACGGGCACGGCCGCGGCGGCGCGGCCGAGGGCAACGGGTTGCGCGGCATGCGGGAGCGGCTGGCCGGGGTCGGCGGCGGCGTGGAGTTCGTGGAGCTGCGGCCGGGGCTCGGCGTGCGCGCGACGCTCCCGCTGGACCCGGCACCCGCCACGCCCGGGGAGGCGAGAGCGTGATCCGGGTGCTCATCGCCGATGACCAGACACTGATCCGGGCCGGGTTCAAGGCGTTGCTGAACGCCGAACCGGACATGGAGGTCGTGGCCGAAAGCGGCACCGGCGCCGAGACCGTGGCGCTGGCACGCGCCCACCGCCCCGACGTGATCCTGATGGACGTGCGGATGCCCGGCGGCGACGGGCTGTCCGCCAGTGAGACGATCCTGGCCGACCCCGCCCTGGCCGCCACGCACATCATCATCCTGACCACGTTCGAGCTCGACGACTACATCATCAAAGCCGTGCGTGTGGGCGCGGCCGGCTTCCTGGTCAAGGACACCGAGCCGGAGGAACTGATCCGGGCCGTGCGCGTCGTCCATGACGGCGACGCGCTGTTGTCCCCGTCCGTCACCCGCCGGCTCATGACGGCCATGGCGGTGGGGGTCCGGGAGGTTGCGCCGCCGCCGGGGCTCGACCTGCTGACAGGGCGTGAGCGCGAGGTGCTGGCGCTGGTCGGTGCGGGCCTGAACAACGCCGAGATCGCCGGCCGGCTCTTCATCACCCCGCTGACGGCCAAGACGCACGTCTCGCGCATCATGGCGAAACTGGCGGCGCGGGACCGGGCCCAGCTCGTGGTCACGGCCTATGAATCCGGCCTGGTCCGCCCCGGCTGGCACACGTGAGCGGCACCCCGATACTCCGGCGGGAGTAGCGGGGTGCCTCCGCGCGGTGGACGACACGTGTGCGGATCCGCGGCAGTATTCATTCCGTAACGTCCAGCCCAACCGGCAAGCCCGCGGAGGTTCCCACCATGACCAGCACCGACCAGCGCGTCGCCGCCCGTGCCACCGGCAGGATCGCGGCCTTGCGCACGACCTCATTCGCTGCCGTGGTGATGATCCTTCTCGTGCTCGTTTTCGGCATGGTCGTCAACCTCTACGCCAAACTGCCGGCCTCGGATGAGGGCAGGGACCTGTTTGCGGCCTTCGGTGCCGCCGTGTCGGCCGGCCCGGTGCCGCTTGCCGTGCACGCCGTGCTTGGCACGCTGCTCGTGCTCACGTCATTTGGCGCGGTGTGGCGTGCAGTGCTGACGCGCCGGGCCGGCCTCATTGTGATCGCCGGCGTCGCACTGCTTGCCGTCCTCATGGCGTGGTTCTCGGGTACCGGCTTTGTCGGCCACCAAGGCAATGCGGCCTCATTCTCCATGGCCCTGGCCACCGCGGTCGCTGCCCTGTGCTACGCAACCGTCCTGTTCGTCACGCCCGCGGTTGCTACTACGAAACGTTCAGCGGGCGGCGCCTGAAGTAGGCGCTGCCCTTGCGCCAGTAGATGGCCATGGGAATGATACCGAGGGCAAGCGTCCCGAGCCCGATGGCATCCACCAGCGGCCCGAGCGTCGGGATGGAGACGATGAAGATCCACCCCATGAACACGGCGCCGAGCCCGGGCCACAGGCCGATGAAGATGAAGTTCTTCCACGACTTGAAGATGAGCTTGCGGTAGGCCACGACGACGGCCAGTGCGGCCAGGCAGTAGTAGAACGCGATCTGCAGGCCGATGGAGCTGATGGCGTCGGAGAGGATCTGGCCCACACTGCCCAGGAAGTTCGAGCCGATGAACAGGACCAGCGACACGCATGCCACCACGATGGTGGCGAAGGCCGGCGTGCGCCACTTGTGGTGGGACTTGCCGAACCGTGCCGGCAGCGTCTTGTCCCGGCCCATGGCGAACAGGGACCGGGTCACCTGGATCAGGGTGGTCTCCAGGGTGGCGATGGTGGAGAGCATGACGGCGATGATCAGGATCTTGCCGCCGAGGCCGGGCCAGATGACCTCGCCGAGCGCGCCCAGCACGTTGCCGCTGTTGGCCTGGATATCGGCGGCCGGCATCATCACGTTGATGCCGATCGTGAACACCTCGAACAGCAGGAACACGATGACAACCCCGAGGATGCCGCCCAGGCCCGAGTTCTTGTGCCCGTTCTCGGTTTCCTCGTTGAGGTTCGCGCTGACGTCCCAGCCCCAGTAGTAGAAGGCGGCGATCAGGGCGGCGGCGACGAAGCCGGCCATGCCCTGGAAGTGGTTGAAGCCGAACCAGTCCCAGGAGAATGCGGGCCCCGCATGGTGGCCCGTGGCCGCTTTCCCGATGGCGATGCCGGCGAAGACCACCAGGATGACCACCTCGATGGAGGACATGATCCATTGTGCCCGTGCGGTGATGCTGGCTCCCAACAGGACGCAGGCGACCATGATCAGGAACCACACGGCGCCGATGCCCGTGGCCAGGGGCACGTTGCCCGCGTTTTCGGGGCTGAACAGGGCCACCGTCATCGCCCCGGCGGGCAGCGACCCGGCCACCATGAAGATGGTCGCGGACACCACCAGCGCCCAACCGCACAGGAACCCGAGCGCCGGGTGCAGCGCACGGCCCACCCAGGCGTAGGCGGCGCCGGCGTTGACGTCCGCCTTGCCGAGGTAGGAGAACGCCCAGGCAATGCCGATCATGGGCAGCCCGCACCACAGCAGCGCGGCGGGGCTGGCCAGGCCGGCGGCGGCGATCAGGGCCGCCGTCGTCGCGGCAATGGAGTAGGCCGGCGCGCTGCCGGCCACGGCCATCACGACGGAGCCGGCGGCGGAGATCGCCCCGGCCTGCAGCGTGTGTTCGCGCTCTGCCGTTTCGGGCGCGGCGGTGGCGCCGTCTGGGGGTGTGACTAGTGGCATGAGGTGCCTGCTTCCGGATTGGTATTGGTGTTGTGTGCCCCGGACGCGGCGACGTCCAGGGCGGGGTTGCGGTCGAAGAACCCGGCCGGCTTGAGCCAGAAGGAGACCGTGTCCGCGGGCATGACGGGCCAGTCCTCGGGCCGGGTGATGTGATGGATGCCGAACGTGTACCAGAGCACGACGTCGGTGTTTTCGACGGGGCGGTTCGCCCGTACCCATGCGGGCATGCCCAGCCCGGCGCCGCCCTGGTTCACGAATTCGCCGGCCGGCCAGCGCTCCTCGGCATCGTTCGGGGTCACCCAGACGGTGTGCCCCACGACCTCGGCACGCTGGAAGATGGGCGAGGACGGGTCGAAGAATGGCGGGAACGTGCCCGTGGGCACCAGCTTGTACGCCACCGGCAGGCCCAGCGAGTTGCGCGAATTGTCGTTGCTCACCTTCCAGGCGCGCTGGGTGTCCCAGTTGTAGTCGTCGAAGCCCTCCGTGGTGATCGGCGTGCTCTTTTGCCGCAGCGCCAGCCCGTACGGGTTGTCCGGCCCCATCGGCACCATCTCGGTTTCGGTGCGGTACACGGTGTTCGCCGTCCCGTCGATGTCCAGGTCCAGCCGGGCCACGAGGAAGTGCTGGTGGAAGGGGGCGTAGGTGCGCTGGTCCACCAGGCTCCCGGACGGGTGCTCCTGGCCCTCGTTGACGTGGGAGGCCACCATGATGCCGGTGGCCCGCACCTCGCATTCGATGTTGCCGTCCTGGTAGAAGCGCCAGTACACCAGGTACTCGTAGTTGGCCACCGTCACGTGGAACGACACGACGAGGCGGCGCATCCGCCGCGTCTCGGTGCCGGCGTCGTGGTCGACGTGCTTCCACAGCACCGCGGCGTCCTCCTCATGGATGCACACGGCGTGCTTGATCTCGTAGGGCTCGCCGGCCGAATTGTGCATGACGGCATCGAGGTAGTGGATCTCGCCGAGGCAGTCGCAGCCGAGTTCCAGCGACGTCGTCATGAAGCCCAGGCCCCACTCGCCGATGTCGAACGCGGTGCGCCGGTAGTGGTCCTCGCTGGCGTCGCGGTACGGGACGGCCATCTCGGCGAACGACAAACGGTGCGCGATGGGACGCTCCCGGCCGTGGTCGTTGTAGCTGACCCGGTGCAGCGTCATGCCTTCCCGGTAGTTGAAACCGACGCGCAGCGACCAGTTCTGCCACCGGACCAGGTTCCCGTCGACCTCGAAGGAGACGCCGTCGGGCTGGTGGATCTCCAACGGCGCCAGCGGCGGACGCGTGCTCGAGTTGCGCAGCTGCTCCGGGACCAGGGCCGGGACATATTCGCCCATGACGTCCGGCCGTTCCACCGTGAACGTGTCCTCGATGCGCAGCAGCTCCATCGTGTTCACGTCGATGATGCAGTGGAGGCCGTTGACCGGGCCGGCATACGGGTTGGCGCCGGCACGGGCGCGCACCCACGTGTCCGACCAGCCGACGCGCCGGCCGCGATACTCCTCCGGGAGCACCGCATCCCCATACGTCCACGTGTCCATGAAGACCAGGGACAGGTCGGTGATGCCGCGCTTGGCCAGCGCGGCGATCACCTCCGGATGCTCGCGCAGGGCCTTGTCCGCCTCCTCCCACTCGTCGACGGTGAAGTTCGGCTGCGCGCCGGGGATGTGGGTGAAGGAGACGACGGCGTCGCGGGTGAGCGACACCCGGGCCTGGTACGTCTTGTTCGAGGACCGCTCAAGACAGTTGACGCCGACGATGCGCGCCGGCACCGTGCCGGTGGCCTCGAACGCGACGACGTCGGCCTTGGCCGGTTCGATCAGCTCAATGGCGGCCAGGCGCCATTGCGGGGCCGTGACGCCGTGGTCGCGGGCCAGCAGGGCCGTCGCCGCCCGGAACTCGTCCGCGGACAGCGGATCCAGGGGATGAAAGCCGGATGGAATGCTCACCACGCACTTCCTTTCGGGCCGTGCGGGCCCCGCAAAGGAGAGCCACGTCACACTAAATGAATCGGATTCATTTAGTATGCGGTTCAGGCCGGGCGTCGGCAAGGCCCCGCCGGGATTAATTTTCCGCCCGGGATGCCGGCGCCGGCATCCCGGGGGAGTAGGCGGGCGGGTCCAGGTGTCTCCCGGCGGCGGACGCCGTTTCACCGCCGGACGCCAAGACTTGAAGTGCAGCCGAAGGCCGGCCGCACCACACGAACGGGAGAATCCCATGTTGACCGCCACCACCCAAGTCATGGACACGTTCCACGCCGGCTGGGGACCGGGACCCTGGCTCCTGCTCTTCCCGCTGTTCTGGCTCATCGTGATCGCACTGTTCCTCATCTTCGGCCCGTTGCGGTGGCGCCGGTACCGGCTGGAGCACCAGCACCAGGGCGCCGAATCCGTGCTGCGCGAACGCTACGCGCGCGGCGAGATCGACGAGACCGAATACCGCCAGCGCCTCGGGGTGCTGCGCGCCGACCCGAAATAGCATGACGACGGCGCGCGCCGCGCCCCTTCCCCCTTGGGGCCGGTGCCGTTCGCCGCTGGTGGAAGCGGCCCGCGGCGGCCGCCGCGTTTGAGAGAATGGGGGCATGACGACACCAGGACCCGGCACCACGTCCCGACCGCGCAAGTACACGGGGCTGGGCACGATCGTGCTGGCCGCCGTCTTCCTCGTGGCCCTGGTGCTGGCCGCGAACAACAGCACAGTACTGGGCTGGGTCATCGCGGCGATCGCGTTCGGGTGGCTGGTGCTGTCCACGCTCGTGTACGTCGGGGTGCACAAGGCGGCCAAGTTCGGGGCGAACCAGATGCGCATGGCGCAGGCCCAGTTCGCCCAGCAGGCCAGTGCGGCGAATCCGGCGGGCACGCGGTTGGTGGACGACGGCGGCACCCGCCGTGGGGACGACGGTGCCACCCGTGCGCGCGACATGAAGCTGGACCATTCGTTCAAGATCATCCAGGTCCAGCTCGGCGTGGTGCGCGAGTACCTGGACCGCGAGTATCCGGGCACCTCCCCGGGCATGGTGGAGCGGGCGCTGGAGACCATCGAGATCACCGCGCACAATGGCCGCGACATGATCACGCCGGACGACGGGGGCGACGCCGTCAGCGGCACCGTCATCGAGTAAACGCCCTCCCCTCGGGCGCGTGGGCCCACCCAGCGCGGCACGCCGGACACGCCCGGGGCAACAGGTAAAGTGGAACAGGTGAGCATGGCTACCCCGAACGGTCACTTGAGGATCGCAAGCGTCAACGTCAACGGCATCCGTGCCGCCTACAAGCGCGGCATGGCCGACTGGCTGGCCGGGCGGGACGTGGACATCCTGTGCCTGCAAGAAGTGCGGGCACCCGACGCCGTCGTGCACGAGTTCCTCGGCGACGACTGGCACGTCCTGCACGCGGAGGCGGAGGCCAAGGGCCGCGCCGGCGTGGCCGTCGCCACCCGCAAGGCGTCGCTGGCACCGACCGCCACCCGGATCGGGATCGGCGATGACTACTTCGCCGGCTCCGGGCGCTGGGTCGAGGCCGACTACACCGTGGCCGGCGCCGACGGGGCGCTTCACAACCTGACCGTCGTCAGCGCCTACGTGCACTCCGGCGAGGTCGACACGCCCAAGCAGGTCGACAAGTACCGGTTCCTGGACACCATGGTCGAACGGCTGCCTCGGCTGGCCGAGGGCGCCTCGAACGCGCTGGTGGTCGGCGACCTGAACGTGGGGCACAAGACGCTGGACATCAAGAACTGGAAGGGCAACGTCAAGCGGGCCGGGTTCCTGCCGGAGGAACGCGCCTACTTCGACAGGTTCTTCGGCGCGGAGATCGGCTGGAAGGACGTGGCCCGCGAACTCGCCGGCGACGTCGACGGACCGTACACGTGGTGGTCCTGGCGCGGCCAGGCGTTCGACAACGACACCGGGTGGCGCATCGACTACCACATGGCCACGCCGGCACTGGCCGCACGGGCCGTGCAGTCCGTCGTGGACCGCGCCGGCTCGTACGACGCCCGCTTCTCCGACCACGCCCCCCTGGTCGTCGACTACCAGTTCTAGAAAGCCCCCGCCACACACCATGACTGAAACCAGCACCCGGCCGCGCGTCCTCTCCGGCATGCAGCCGTCCGGCGAGTCGCTCCACCTCGGCAACTACCTGGGCGCCCTGGTCAACTGGGTCAAGTCCCAGGACGACTATGAGGCCCTGTTCTTCATCCCCGACATGCACGCCATCACGGTCCCGCAGGACCCGGCCGAACTGCGCGAACGCACCCGCAAGACCGCCGCCCAGTACATCGCCGGCGGCATCGACGTGCACAAGTCGACCCTGTTCGTGCAGTCGCACGTGCCCGAGCACGCCCAGTTGGCCTGGGTGCTCAACTGCATCACCGGGTTCGGCGAGGCGTCCCGGATGACCCAGTTCAAGGACAAGACGGCGAAGGGCGGCGCCGAGTCCGCCAGCGTCGGGCTGTTCACCTACCCGATGCTCATGGCCGCCGACATCCTGCTCTACCGCCCGCACGGCGTGCCCGTCGGGGACGACCAGCGCCAGCACGTGGAACTGTCCCGTGACCTGGCCAAGCGTTTCAACCACCGGTTCGGCGAGACGTTCGTGATCCCGGAGGCGTTCATCCCCGCGGAGGGTGCGCGCATCTACGACCTGCAGAATCCCACGTCGAAGATGTCCAAGTCCGCTTCGGGCCCGGGCGGCCTGATCAACCTGATGGACGATCCGAAGATCACGGCCAAGCGGATCAAGTCCGCCGTCACCGACGCCGAGACGGTGATCGCCCACGACCGGGAATCCAAGCCCGGCGTGACGAACCTGCTGGAGATCCTCTCCACCCTGACCGGGAAGCCCGTTGACGTGCTTGTCGCCGAATACGACGGGAAGATGTACGGGCACCTGAAGGTGGACGTGGCCGACGCCGTCGTGTCCCGCCTTGAACCGATCCGCGCACGCACGCTGGAGCTGCTCGCCGACCCGGCCGAACTGGACCGCCTGCTGGCCCACGGCGCCGCCAAGGCGCGCGCCATCGCCGCCGGCACGCTGGCGGACGTGTACGACAAGGTCGGTTTCCTCCCGCCGCTGGGCCCGGTCGACTAGTCATGCCCGGCATCAGTTCCCTGGGGGCCGGTGCAACACCCGGCGCCGACGGGCTGGGCGTCGTCATCGCCCTGCCCGAACCGCTGCGATCCGAGCTCGGACGGCGGCGGGCGTCGTACGGGGGCCCGGAGACCGCCGTCGTCCCCCCGCACATCACGCTTGTCTCCGGCGTAGTCACCGGCGACTGGGCCACCGCCACGGCGCACGTGCGGGCCGTCGCCGCGCAGGCGCGCCCCTTCACGGTCACGCTGGCCGGGACGGGCTCGTTCCGGCCCGTCTCGCCCGTCGTGTTCCTGGACCTGGCCCACGGCGCCGCGGCGTGCACGGACCTGCACGAACGGCTCGTCGCCGGGCCGCTGCGGCATTCGCCGCAGTTCTCGTTCCGGCCGCACGTCACGGTGGCGCACGAACTGCCCGAGACGGTCATGGACCGGGCGGAGCATGAGATGGTTGATTTCCGGGCAACATTCGACGTGACGAGCATCGGCCTCTTCGACTTCAAGCTCGGAGGCTGGTCGCTGCGGGAGGAGCTGCAACTTGGGGGAGCAGGGGAGCGGACCTAGCACGCCGGCGCTGCACGCGCCGGACACGCACGCGCCGGGCATCCGCGCGCTGCCGCCCAGGGGTGCCGCGCCCAAACCGCCGCCCAGCCCACTCGACCGGGCCGGCTTGCGCCGGGCGGTGGCGGCACGCCGGGCCGAGATGGCCGCGGCGGGCACCTGGTGGCGGCGCGTGGTGGCCCTGGCCAACTGGGGATTTGCCTGGGTCCAAGCGTTCTTCCCCATGCGCGTGTGGAACCTGTACACGCGCCGGCGCGGGCACCTGCTGGCTGCCGGCAACGCCTACCTGATGTTCTTCTCCGTGGGCGCCATGCTCGTGGCCGGCTTCACCGTCTTCGGGCTCGTCGCCGCCGACAACGAGGTGCTGCGCAACGCCGTCATTGACATCGTGGCCGAAAGCACACCCGGCCTCATCAACACCGGCCACGGCGGGCTGGTCACGCCTGACCAGCTGCTGGGCCCGCACGGGTTCGGCATGACGCTGGTGATCTCGCTGGTCGCCCTGCTCATCACGGCGCTCGGCTGGATCAACGGACTGCGCGAGGGGATCCGTTCCGTGCTGGGCATCGCCCGCGACCGCACGAACCCGGTGCTGTCCAAGGTGATCGACCTGGCCACCCTGCTGGTGCTGGGGGTGGCCCTGGTGCTCACGAGCATCCTGGGCCTGGCCAGCACGGCCATCCTCGACGCCATCACCCGCCTGCTCGGCTGGGGCGACTGGTTCGCCGGGACGGCCGCGCAGGCCGGTTCGGTGGCGCTCATGTTCATCCTGGACGTGGCGGTGGCCATGATCATGTTCCGGTTTGTCTCACGGGTGCGCCTGCCGTTGCCCGTGTTGCTCCTCGCCTCCGGCTTCTCCGGCGCCGGCGCCACCGTGCTGCGCTTCTTCAGCGGCCTGCTGCTCGGCGGGATCACCCGCAACGTGGTGCTGGCGCCGTTCGTGGTGATCCTGGGCCTGTTCGTGTGGTTCTTCCTAGTCAGCCAGGTGTACCTGCTCGCCGCCGCCATCGCCGCCGTCCGCTCCGCCGACCTGGCCGCCGTCCGGCGCCGGAAATAAGGGTCCCGGAGGATCTGTGTGGAAATTTACGCTGGGCATCGGGTGGCCGTTTTGCGCGTCCCGTTTGAGGAACCCGTATCTGACACAGCGAAAATCATGTGTCAGCGGCTGCGACGACTTGGTCGTTCGTTGTCCCGCCGAGGCTAATCCTGCGGGTGCCGACCCCAGACGGAGACTTGAAGCGGTGGGGTGATCCATGCTTCGGGTTGGTCGTGGAAGGCGTAGAAGCGGTCGAGCTGGTCGACGCTGAGCGCGCCGGAGGCGAGCAGCTCGGCGTGGAAGCGTTCGACGTTGAGCCGCAGCCATCGGCTCGCGCCGTGCAGGTCGGCGAGGTCGGCGTGGAGTTGCCCGCCGATATTGTCCAGCCGGTGCGTGTAGAGATGTTCGATGAGCGATCGCCCGCCATGCCGATCCACTGCGGGCAGGTGCTCGAGAAACGCCCGGTACACAGGGGTGACGGCGTCCTGGCCGCTGACCGGATGGGTGGGCCACGCGGGCAGCTGGTCCCAAAGCATGTCGAAGGTCTCGAGCACGAGCCAGCCGCCGGGGCGTAGCGCGGCCACCATGCGGTGAACTGCGGCGGCCGGGTCGTGCAGGTGTTCGAGCAGGCAACGGGCATGGACTAGGTCGAAGGCATGGGTGGGCAGTTCGGTGGTGGTGATGTCGAGGCGCTCGACGGTGAGGGCGGGCCGGGCGAGCTGGTCGAGCAGCGTGGTGTCAAGGTCGACGGCGTGGACCGTGCCTCCGGGTGTGACCGTGTCAGCGAGCCACGCGGCGATCGAGCCGGCACCCGCGCCGACCTCGAGGCAGCGCCAACCTGGCCCGACGCCGAGCCGGTTCAGCACGGCCGTGGTCTGCGGGTCGCAGGCGTTCTCAAGGGCGCGCAACCGTTCCGGCTCCCGAGCCCAGCCGCGCTGGTCCAGCTGGTAGTTACCCGTCACGTTGTTCCTTCCGGCTTGGGTCGGGGAGACCCCCGCGGGGACGCGGGAGTTCCTGCTAGAGGTCACGTCGCTCGGTCGTTCTCGCGTCATGGCCGTTCGGCAAACGAGGTGATCAAAGCACCACCGTAACCCCGTGGCCCTACCGCCCGCCAGACTGGTGATCTTGCCCGTCCCTGTGGTGGATCCCAGCCCGGGGTTTCTCACTCAGTTGGTGCGCAGGGAAGCTGCAAAAGATGGAGAGCATCGTCCTCACCTGACGGCGATGCGCGGCACGGTCGCCCGCCCGCACGAATCTTCTCGATCGGCCTTGTCCGTCTGCGGCGACGCGGTTCATCTGATACTCGAACCGGCACCGATCACTGACGGGAGCGCTACCGGCCTTCTACTCCGTCGGTGAGGGAGCTTGTTCCCAAGCCGCTGGGTTTCGAGAGACGTACTCGGTCGCTTTACACCAGAACTCACCGTGTCCGTTCGCGTACATGTCGGCCCAGGGCTGGAATCCGGTCTCGTTTGAGGTGCGCAGCACTTCGAACATTGCTGCGGTTCTTCTCGCCATAGCCGCCGGCAGCGCTGCGCGGAGCGCAGCATCCGCATCATAGCTGTCCACGAAGGCGCGCAGCCTGGCGGCCGCGGAGTCGACAACAGGCTTACCTTCTACGAGCAAGCCGAAGGCTTGAGCGGCGTACGCGAGATCCCAGAGTCGTGTGCTCGGGCCCGGCCCCGTCCCAATCGATGAACACCCCGGAGCGCCCCAATGACGAGGTTCCGGGGCGCAAGATCGTTTGTGGCATATCAGGTTCGGGCTGTCGGCCGGGAGAAGCGTCTTCCAGCCGTCTGGGTCGGGATTTGGGTCAGATTCACCCACCTCATGGATCCGTCGGACCATCTGTTGAGCGTCTCGTTGGCTGACGATGCATTGGTCATGGTGGGTGACGATGACGCTGCCGTGGTCCTGGGTCCGTCGGCGGCG
>NZ_RWKQ01000016.1 GCF_003946885.1 Specibacter cremeus
CTAACAATAGGCTTGAATCCGCAGAACCAAAAGTTGCCCCGCGGGCTTGTGAGCAATCAGTCAGTCCGTTCCCCGACGCCCGGGCGCGGCCCCCTGTGCGGAACCGTCAAGGTGCGGACGGCGGGTTGCTGCGGCGAATGGATTTTCCCGGTCCCAGCAGCCGCGCCGGCCCGATCGCGGCGCCGCCGAACCGCGCGGCGACCGCGTCGCTGGCCCGCTCCGCGGTGCGCGCGTTGTCCTCGCGCGGGTCCAGGCTCAGCTGCACGGCGGCCCGGTCCGCCGGTTCCAGTTGTTCCACCCGCACGCCGATGAGCCGCACGTATTGCGGCCGCCGGCCCAGCCCTTGCAACAGGCCAAGGGCCGCGCCGTAGATCTGGCCGGCACTGTCCACGCCGGAGCCGATGGCCCGCGACCGGTTGATGGTGGAGAAGTCGGCGTACTTCAGTTTCAGCGCCACGGTCCTGCCCACCAGCGACGCCGCCCGCAGCCGCTTGGCCACGCGGTGGGCGAGCCGCAGCAGCTCCCTGGTGAGCTGGTCGTCGTCGTCGGTGTCCTGCGCGAACGTCTCCTCGGCGCCGATGCTCTTCTCGGCCCGCACCGGGGTGACCGGCCGGGGGTCCCGCCCCCACGCCAGGTTGTACACGTGTTCCCCGGCGACACCGAGCGCCTTGCGCAGCACGGGCAGCGGCGTGGCCGCCACGTCGGCGACGGTGTGGATGCCGAACCGGGCCAGGACCTCGCGGGTGCGTGCGCCCACGCCCCACAACGCGCCCACCGGGAGCGTGTGCAGGTACTCGACCGTCCGGTCCCGTTCGATCAGCAGCATGCCGTCGGGCTTGGCCCGCGTGGAGGCGATCTTGGCCACGAATTTGCTGGCCGCGATGCCGACCGACGCGGTGATGCCCAGCTCGCGGGACACCCGTTCCCGGATCAGTGCGCCGATCTGCAGCGGCGTCCCGAGCCGGCGCAGGGCCCCGGAGACGTCCAGGAACGCCTCGTCGACGCTGAGCGGCTCGACCAGGTCGGTGATGGAGTCGAAGATTCCCATGAGCTGCCCGGAGACCTGCCGGTACAGCCCGTGCCGTGGTTCAAGGACGACGGCGGTGGGCGCCAACCGCTGCGCCGTCGCCATGGGCATGGCCGAGTGCACACCCAGCGCACGGGCCTCGTACGATGCCGACAGCACCACCGATCGGCCGGCCGGGAACCCGACGATGACCTGGCGGCCCACCAGGTCCGGGCGCTCCCGCAGCTCGACGGACACGAAGAACGCATCCATGTCCACGTGCAGGATCGTGCAGCCGGCCTGGTCCGGCCCGGCGACGGGGTCATGGGGGAACAGGTCCTGGTGGATCGAGTGTTGGGGGAACGGGTCCTGGTGGTTGGGGGGCACCCCTCAAGTGTAGTTTCGGGGTCCGACACAGGGACTGGCTAAACTGGAGGGGAAACCCGCCTCTGCATGAAGGATGAGTCATGGAACGGAAACTGTTCGCGCCGGCCGGCGCCGCGGCCGCACTGGCCGCCGTCGTCCTGCTGGCCGGCTGCTCCGGCGGCGGCGCGCCCGCACCTTCGACCGGCGGCACAACGGCCGCAACGGCCACGGCCTCCACCAGCGCCTCGGCCCCCGGTTCCGCGACGGGCACCGCGACGACGACGTCGTCGTCCATGGCGACGAGTTCGGCCACCTCGACGGTCAACGCGCTGGTGCAGGGCTTCCCGTCGAAACTGCTGCCGCTCATGCCCGGTGCCACGGTCACCGCGTCCAGCTTCGATCGCAGCACGACGCCGGCCACGGCGTCCCTGACGGCCACCACCGCGGCCAAGCAGGCGGACATCCTCGCCTACTACACGAAGGCGTTCACCGCACAGGGGTTCACGGCCCAGCCCGGTGACACGGTGGCCGGTGTGCCGACGAAGACATTCACCCGGGCCACCGGCCAGGACGTCATCACGCTGTCCCTGGACGTGACGAGCAGCCGGGTGACCTTCACGCTCGGCGCCAACGTCCTGCCCGCATCCTTGAAGTGACGTCCCAGGAAGGCTCCGCCATCAGCACCGCAACCGCAGCCAACGCCCCCGCCACCGAGCAGGACGCCTTCATCGAGGCCATCGCGGCGAGGCTGGCGTCATTCCTGGACTCCAAGGAGTCCATGCTGGCCGGCATCTCCGCCGACTCGCTCGTGCTGCTGGATGCGATCCGCACCCTCGTCACCGGCGGCAAGCGCATGCGCGCCCTCCTGTGCTATTGGGGTTGGCGCGGGGCCGGCGGCGACGCCCAATCGCCGTCGATCGTGGCGGCCGGCGCGGCACTGGAACTGTTCCAGGCGGCGGCGTTGATCCACGACGACATCATCGACCGTTCCGACACCCGGCGCGGCGGCCCAAGCGTGCACATGCAGTTCAGCCGCCTGCACGGCGAGCGGGGCTGGGCCCTGGATCCGGAACGGTTCGGGCACGCCGCGGCCATCCTCACCGGCGACCTGTGCCTGTCGTTCAGCGAGGAGCTGTTCGCGGACATCGGCCCGGCCGCGGCGTCGGGGACGCGCGCCCGGGAGGTGTTCAACCTCATGCGCGCCGAGGTCATGGCCGGGCAGTACCTGGACATCCTGGAAGAGGTGTCCGGGCCGGGCAAACCGAACTCCACCGCGGTCGAACGCGCCGCCGCCATCATCCGCTACAAGAGCGCAAAGTACTCCTCCGAGCATCCGCTGGTCCTCGGTGGCGCGCTGGCCGGCGCGGACAATGCGCTGCTGGCCGGGTACAGCGCCTTCGCACTGCCGCTGGGCGAGGCCTTCCAGCTGCGCGACGACGTGTTGGGCGTGTTCGGCGACCCGGCGCAAACGGGAAAGCCGGCCGGCGATGACCTGCGCGAGGGCAAGCGCACCGTGCTGGTCGGCCTGACGCTGACCGCCGCCGGGGACGGCGACGCGGCGTTCGTGCACTCTCACCTGGGCCGGCAGGACCTGACCGGGGACGACATCGCCCGCATCCGGGCCATCATCGTCGGCTCCGGCGCCCTGGACCGGACCGAGGACATGATCGGGGAACTGGGCGGCACGGCGTTCTCGGCGCTGGACCGGCTGCCGATCGGCTCCGACATTGTGGCGGCGCTGTCCGAATTGGGCAACGCCGCCGTGCAGCGCAAGTCCTGAGCGGCCGACCTACCAGCCGAGCGCCTGCGCGCGGCGCCTGATCTCGGTCTTGCGGCCCTCCCGCAGCGCGTCGATCGGGCGCCCGGGCAGCGAGTCGTCGGCGGTGAAAAGCCACGCCAGCGCCTGCTCATGGTTATAGCCGGCGTCACCGAGCACCGAGACCGTGCCCTTCAGGCTGTCGAGAACGTGATCGTCGACGAGGAATTCCGCCGGAACGGCACGGACATTGTGTTCGCCAATGCGTGCCGCCAGCAACGTCCCGTCCTTGACCAGGGCGTGCACCCTCGTGATGGAAACGCCCAGTCGTTCGGCGACATCGGGCAGCGGCAGCCATTCGGCAATTAGTTGTTCAAGAGTACTCACGTATTCAAGGTTCCCATATCGAGGTTGTTTCACGGCAAAACTGGTGTAAATTCACATTAGTCACATCAGTAACAACTTCATCACGTGCAACATACGCAACGGACCAGAGGAATCCCTTCATGACTTCCGAACGCCCCGCCCGTCCGGGCACTGCCTCCACCAAGCACCTGGCCGCCGTCGCCACGGCAGCGTTGCCCGTCGTCGTGCTGTCGTCCCTGGCCTTGGCGCATCCTGCCGCCGCCGCACCCGTGGGCGCCCACCTGTCGCCCGTGACGCTGGCCCCGGGCGCACTGGCCAAGGCCGTGGCCGCCGCCACCACCGGCCACGTCCCCGCAGCCGTCGTCGCCGGAAGCGTGCCAACCACCATCTCGCCCATCCGGGTGACCGTGCCGGCGTCGTACACGGTGTGCGCCGGCGACACCGTCAGCGCGATCGCCGCCCGGCACGGCCTGGACACCAATGCCGTGCTGCGACTGAACAAGCTCACGCCCAGCAGCATCATCTACCCCGGCCAGCGACTCGCCCTCACCGGGACGGCCACCGCCCCGGCCGCGAAGCCGGCCGCCAACGCCGGCACCCCGGCCGCCGCCAAATACACCGTGCGCGCCGGCGACACGGTCAGTGCCATCGCCGCCCGGCACGGCCTGTCCACGAACGCCGTACTGGCCGCCAACCACCTGGGCGCCACCAGCATCATCTACCCCGGCCAGGTCCTTCTCCTGGGCACGGCGGCCGGCGCCGCCCCGGCCGCCGCGGTGACGAAGACACCCCCCGCCGCAGCGCCGTCGTCAGGCACGGCCGGTACGTACACCATCCGCGCCGGCGACACGCTCAGCGGCATTGCCGCCAGGTACCGCGTCGGGCTGTCCGCCTTGCTGGCCGCCAACCGGCTGTCCGCAACCACCATCATCTATCCGGGCCAGAAGCTGTCGATCCCCGGTGCCGCCCCCTCGGCAACAGCGCCGGCCGCCCCCGCGGCAACAGCGCCGGCCGCCCCGGCCAAGGCCGCCGGCACCTACCGGATCGTGCCCGGCGACACGCTCAGCGGCATCGCCGCCCGATACGGCGTCACGCTGGCCGCGCTGACGGCGGCCAACAACCTCACCACCAACTCGATCATCTACGCGGGCAAGACACTCACCATCCCGGGCGTAGCGGCCGCCGCGACCTCCGTCACACCGCTGCCGGAGAATGAGAAAGTCGGCAACACGTTCCTGCACTACACATACCCGGACGCGGTCGTGGCCGAGGCCAACGTGAACAAGGCGGCGCTGCTGGCGGCGCCCGTGCCGTCGCAGGCGCAGATGCGCGAGATGGTCGCCAGGACCGCCGCACAGATGGGCGTGGACCCGTCGCTGGCCATGGCGTTCGCCCAGCAGGAGTCCGGCTTCAACCAACGGGCCGTCTCCCCCGCCAACGCCATCGGCACCATGCAGGTCATCCCGCAGGCCGGGCAGTGGGCGTCGGACCTGGTGGGCCGCACGCTGAACCTGCTCAACCCGCAGGACAACGTCACGGCGGGGGTGGCCATCATCCGGGCGCTGCTGGCCGGCTCCAAGACGGAGGACCTGGCCATCGCCGGGTACTACCAGGGCCAGTACTCCGTGTCCGTGCACGGCATGTTCGCGGACACGAAGGCGTACGTCGCCAACATCAAGGCGCTGCGGAAGCAGTTCCGCTGACCCGAGCCGTCCGGGTTGTCCCGGTAAGATCAGGGGGTGCAAGCCGTGCCTCATGACCAACTTGTCGGGACCACCCTGGACGAACGCTACCTGGTGCGTGCCCGGGTGGCGCGCGGCGGCATGTCCACCGTGTACCTGGCCACGGATCTGCGGCTGAACCGCGACGTGGCCGTCAAGGTGCTGTTCCCGCACCTGGCCGACGATGCCCGGTACATGGGCAAGCTGCAGCAGGAGGCGCGCATCGCCGCCAGCCTGTCGCACCCGCACCTGGTCCACATGTACGATTTCCGGGCCGTGGACGGATTCGCGTACCTGGTGATGGAGTATATTCCCGGGCACACGCTGCGCGATGTCATGAACGCCCGCGGCGCCATGGGCCCGGACGACGCGCTGGACCTGCTGGACCCGATCGTCGAGGGGCTCGCCGCCGCGCACACCAAGGGCCTGGTCCACCGGGACGTCAAGCCGGAGAACGTGCTGATCTCCGGGGACGGGCGCATCACCATCGGCGACTTCGGCCTGTCCCGGGACGCGTCGGCGGCGTCCGGGACGGCCACGCTCATGGGCACGGTCGCCTACATCTCCCCCGAGCTGGCGAACCAGGGCGCGGCCGACGCCCGCAGCGACATCTACTCGACCGGCATCCTGCTGTACGAGTTGTTGACCGGGCACCAGCCGTACCGCGGCGACAGCGCCATCCAGGTCGCCATGGCGCACGTGACCGGCACGGTCCCGGCACCCTCGCTGGAGCGGCCCGGCCTCTCCCCCGAGGTCGACGAGCTGGTCCGCTACATGACCGAGAAGGAACCGGACAACCGGCCGCCGAACGGCGCCGCGCTGCTGGAGGACCTGCGGCACATCCGCGCCGGCCTGCCGCGCACGCGCACGGCTTATCCGGCGACGGCGCCGGCGGTTCCCGGCCCGCAACCGACCGAGGTCATCACCCGGGCGCCGCAGGCGACGACCGTGCTGCCGGCCGGGTCGGGGCTGTACGTGCCGGGCGACCTCGTCGCACCCGGGGCGGAAGCCGGCCCGGACGAGCCGGCGCGCTCGAAGCGGCAGGCCAGGGCGGTCGCCAAGGCGCAGGCCCGGGCCGCCGCCATTCCGACGAAGTCGCTGCAGAAGGGCCATCCCCGCCGCCGGGCGGTCATCTGGGTGCTGGTCGTCCTGCTGCTGGCCCTGCTCGGCGCGGGCGCCGGCTGGTTCTTCGGGCTGGGCCCCGGGGCGCTGGCCACCGTGCCGTCGGTCGGCAACAAGACAGTCCCCCAGGCCCGCTCCCTGTTGGAGCGAGCCGGCTTCACCGGCACCACCGTCTCCGACGTGTTCAACGAGCAGGTGGCCGCCGGGCTGGTTGTCACAAGCGACCCGGCGGCGGACGCGCGGGTGCGCAAGTTCCAGGTCATCACGTTGCTCGTGTCCAAGGGTCCCGTGCTCTACGGCGTCCCCGACGTCGTCGGCATGCCGCGGGACGTGGCGCAGGCGGCGATCGCCGGCGCGCATCTGGCCGTGGGCGTCGTGACCGAAAGCTACGACGCGAAGGTCCCCGCCGGCGTCGTGCTCGGCCAGGATCCGCCGGCCGACGCGCAGAAACGCGGGGGCACGACGATCAACCTGATCGTGTCGAAGGGGCCCCGCCCCGTCCCCGTGCCGTCCGTGGCCGGCCAATCGTCCGACGACGCCGTCAAGGAGCTCACGGATGCCGGTCTCGTGGCGGTGATCCGGCCCGACCGGGTGTTCAGCCGGACGGTCCCCGAGGGCGCGGTGGCCGGCCAGGACCCGGCCGGCGGCACGCTGCCGCCCGGCGGCACGGTGCAACTGACCATTTCCAAGGGCCCCCGCATGATCCACGTGCCCAGCTTCGTGGGCCAGCAGGCCGCCGACGCGCAGCGCCAACTGGAGGCCCTCGGGTTCAAGGTCCAGATCGAGAACCTGCTCGGCGGCTTCTTCGGCACGGTCCGGTTCCAGGACCCGGAGAACACGGACGCCCCGGAGGGCTCAACCGTCACCCTCCGGGTCATCTAGACGGGCGGGCCGCCGGTCGAGCCCGCCGAGACCCCGGTGGTCGAGCCCGTCGAGACCCCGGTGGTCGAGCCCGTCGAGACCCCGCTGATTTCGACAAGCTCAATCACCGGACGGGCAGGCTCAATCACCGATCCGCCTACCGGCTGTGCGCCAGGGCGCCGGCGACGAGGAACGCCATCTCCAGGGACTGCTTGTGGTTCAGGCGCGGATCGCAGACCGACTCGTAGCCGGTGAGGAACGCCTCCTGGTCGATCGGGTCGGCACCGCCGAGGCATTCGGCCACGTCGTCGCCGGTCATCTCCACATGCAGGCCGCCCGGGAAGGTGCCCTGGTCACGGTGCACCTCGAAGAAGCCGCGGACCTCGTCCATGACGTCGTCGAAGTTGCGCGTCTTGTAACCGTTGGGGGAGGTGACGGTGTTGCCGTGCATGGGGTCGGTCACCCACAGTACCCGGGCGCCCGAGGAGGTGACCTTCTCGACCAGGTCGGGCAGCTTCTCGCGGATGTTCTTGGCCCCCATGCGGGTGATGAACGTCAGCCGGCCGGGTTCCCGGTTCGGGTCCAGCTTGTCGATCAGGGCCAGCGCGTCCTCGGCGGACGTCGTCGGGCCAAGCTTCACGCCGATCGGGTTGCGCACGCGGGACAGGAAGTCGACGTGCGCCTGGTCGAGCCCGCGGGTGCGCTCCCCGATCCACAGGAAGTGCCCGGAGGTGTCGTATGGCAGCCCGGTGCGCGAGTCGATGCGGGTCAGCGCACGCTCGTAGTCGAGCAGCAGCGCCTCGTGGCTGGCGAAGAATTCGACGGTCTTCAACGCGTCGAAGTCGGCGCCGCAGGACGCCATGAACTTGATAGCCCGGTCGATGTCCTTGGCCAGGGTCTCGTAGCGGGCGTGTGCCGGGTTGGCGGTGAAGCCACGGTTCCAGGTGTGCACCGCGCGCAGGTCGGCGAACCCGCCCTGCGTGAACGCGCGGATCAGGTTCAGCGTCGAGGCGGACGTGTGGTAGGCGCGCAGCATGCGGGACGCGTCGTGGCGGCGGGATTCGGGCGTGAACTCGTACCCGTTGACAATGTCGCCACGGTACGCCGGCAGCGTCACGCCGTCGCGGGTCTCGTCATTGGAGGAGCGGGGCTTGGCGAACTGGCCGGCCATGCGGCCCATCTTGATCACCGGCAGCGACGCGCCGTAGGTGAGCACGACGGCCATCTGCAGGATTGTTTTCACCCGGGCACTGATCCTGTCGGCGGTGGCCGCCTCGAACGTCTCCGCGCAGTCGCCGCCCTGCAGCAGGAACGCCTTGCCCTGCGCGGCCTGGGCGAGGCGCTCGCGCAGCACATCGACCTCGCCGGCGAACACCAGGGGCGGAACGGAGCCGAGTTCCTTGATGCTGGCCGCATATACGTCGGGGTCCGCCCACGTCGGCTGTTGGGAGATGGGCAGGTTGCGCCACTCGTCGAGGCCCGGGTATTCGGCGGGGCCGGAGACGGTCAGCACCGTCGGGTTGTCGGTCGGGGTGGCGGCGGTTGAAAGATCAGTCACATCTCAAGATTAGCGCCCCGCGCCCCGCCCTGCGGGACCGGGGCCGTCGTCGTCCTTCTGGCCGATCACGGTGACGGTGCCGGGGGCCAGCGATTCGGCCGGGTCCACGCGCACCGCGTCCTTGGCGGCCTCCTGCACGGCCTCCGGCGCGGCGGACTTCGACTCGGCCTTCTTCGCCGCCAGCTTGTCCTTCACCGTGCTGGCGTACGAGTCGACGTATTCCTGGCCGGAGAGCCGCATGAGCTCGTACATGATCTCATCGGTGACGGACCGCTGGACGAAGCGGTCATGCTCCAGCCCCTTGTACTTGCTGAAGTCCATGGGTTCGCCGAAGATGATGCCGAGCCGGCGGATGGTCGGGATGCGCCGGCCGATCGGCTGGACCTTGTCGGTGCCGATCATGGCCACCGGGATCACCGGGACATTGGCCTGGAGCACCAGCTTGGCGACGCCGACCTTGCCGCGGTACAGCCGGCCGTCCGGGCTGCGCGTGCCCTCCGGGTAGATGCCCAGCAGGCCTCCGTCGCGGAGCACGTCGAGCCCCGTGTTCAGCGAGTTCGCCGACGCCGCCCCACCGGCGCGGTCCATGGGCAGCTGGTTCGTCACCTTGAAGAACAGTGCGATCAGCCGGCCCTTGATGCCGCGGCCGGTGAAATACTCGATCTTGGCCAGGAAGATCACCGGCCGCGGCGCCATGAGCGGCATGAAGATCGAGTCGGAGAACGACAGGTGGTTGCTGGCCAGGATGGCCGGTCCGGTCTCCGGGATGTTGTCCAGGCCCTTCGTCCAGGGCCGGAACAGCAGCTTCAGCAGCGGGCCCATGAAGATCCGTTTCAGCGCCCAATAGATCATGCGAGTGTCCCTCCCGAAGCGGCGCGCCGCGCTGTGCCAGACAATGCCCGCTCGATTGGCTCCGGCACGTCGTATCAACAGTAGTCTAGTGACGTACCTGTACTTCAAACACACGCCGGACGCCGGCGGGGCCGCGTCACCGGGAGGATCCATGACGACCGCAACACCGTCCACGGCGGCATTCCGGTCTGCCGGCCACGGGGACACGGCCCGCATCGGGGTGGCCATCAGCCACGGGTTCACGAGCACGCCGGCCAGCATGCGTGCCTGGGCCGAGCACCTCGCCGGGCTCGGTTACGCGGTCAACCTCCCCCTGCTGGCCGGGCATGGCACGCACTGGACGGACATGGCCCGCAGCACGTGGCAGCAGTGGTACCGGGACGCCGAGAACGCCTACCTTGAGCTGGCCGGCAGCTGCGATGCCGTGTTCGTGGCCGGGCTGTCCATGGGCGGGACGCTGGCGCTGCGCGTGGCCGAGCACCACCCGGTGGCCGGCGTCGCGCTCGTCAACCCGGCGCTCACGTTCGCCGACCCGCGGGCCCGGTTCGCACCCGTCCTCAAGCACCTGGTCAGGAGCATGCCGGCGATCGCCGACGACATCAAGGCCCCGGGCGTGAGTGAGGGCGCCTACGACCGCACGCCCGTCGCGTCCGTGCACGAGCTCGCGAAGCTGTTCAAGGACACCGTCGCCGGCCTGCCGCGCGTCACGGCCCCGACCATCGTGTTCCGTTCGACCGTGGACGCCGTGGTTCCGGAGTCGAGCCTCGACGTGCTCACCGCCGCCATCGGGGCCCGGGACCTGTCCGTCGTGGCCCTGTCCAACAGCTACCATGTCGCCACGATGGACAACGACGCACCCATGATCTTCGAACGGTCCGTCGACTTCTTCCGGGAGCACGCCCATGTCCCCCAATCCTGAAACGAACCGGCCCGTTCCCGGCGACAGCGACGACGACGCCGTCTGGGCGGACTTGGTCGCCCGCCTGCAGGAGCCGGATGACGGGTTCCTGGACGGGCTCGCCGACTTCCCGGACCCGCTTCCCGGCAAGGCGGACGACGGCGGTCCGCGCCCGGGTGCCGCACCGCACCCGGGTGCCGGGTCGTTTGCCGGTTTCGATCCGCTGGGTGTGTGGAACCGGCCCGCCGCCCGGGCCGATGAGGGCGGGACGGCCGGCGGCCCGCGCGACTACGCGGCGGAGGACGACGAGGGCGAATTCGTGCCGCCGGATCCGCCGTCGCTGGCGAACGCGGACCCGGCCATCGTCGCGGCGTGGGTCGGGGCCGCCGGCGGGCCGGTGTTCCTGTTCCTGGCCGCGCTGTTCTGGCGCGACATCCCGCTGCTGGCCGTCGCGGCGATCATCATCGCGTTCATCGGCAGCGCCGCCTACCTCGTGTACCGGCTGCCCAAGTCGCGCGATGACGACGGCGACGACGGCGCCGTCGTCTAGCCGATCGTCCGGCGGATGCGCCGCATGCCCACCCGGGTGCCGTGGCGCACGCGNGGGCGCCTGCGGGGCAGTAGCTGTCGATGACGCAAACTGCTGGGCAGTAGATGTCGAAAATCGGCCCGAAACGAGCACCTACCGCCCACCAGTTCACAAACGAGCGTTTACCGTCCACTGGTTCGCCAGAGGCCGTGGCCCTTCCTCCCATGACGGCCGGCCCATCGAAGCCCAGGCGGCAGCAACCCCAGGCGCACCAACCCCAGGTGGCCACGAACCCGAAACCGGCAAACCCTTCCGGCCACCGCGCTAGACGATCGTCCGGCGGATGCGCCGCATGCCCACCCGGGTGCCGTGGCGCACGCGCGACAGGTCGGCGGCGCCGATCATGCCGGCGNGGTCAGGTTCCGGGCGAACGCGGCGCGTGCCGGATCGATGAGCAGGCGGCCCGCGCCGGACAGGCCCCCGCCGATGACGAACAGTGCCGGATCGAGTGCGGCGGCCAGGTTCGCGATACCCAGCCCCAGCCACTCCCCGACCTCGTGGACCAGGTCCCGGCACATGGGGTCCCCGGCCATGGCCTGTTCCGTCACCAGCGCCCCGGTGATGTCCTCGGCCCGGCCGCTCGCCGCCGCCAACAACGCCGCGGCGACCGGGGAGTCGGCCAGGGCGAGCTCCCGGGCCTCGCGCCCCAGCGCGTTGCCCGACGCGTACTGCTCCCAGCACCCGCGGTTGCCGCATTCGCAGCGGTGCCCGCCGGGCATGATGACCTGGTGCCCGAATTCCCCGGCCAGCCCGAAGCTGCCGCGTTCCACCCGGCCGTTGGTGACCATGGCCCCGCCGATGCCCGTGCCGAGGGTCAGGCACACCAGGTGTTCCTGGCCCCGGCCGGCCCCGAAGCGCCATTCGGCCCAGCCGGCCGCGTCGGCGTCATTCGTGAGCATGACCGGCCGGCCCAGCAGGGCCTCGAGGTTCGCCCGCAGCGGCTCGTTGCGCCACGCCAGGTGGGGGCTGAACATGACGGTGCTGTCGGCCAGGTCCATCCAGCCCGCCGCGCCGATGCCGACCGAGCGGATGTCGTGGCGGCCGCCGAGCTCGCGGACAAGCTCGACGATGGTGGCCTCGACGGCGCGCGCGTCACGTCCGGGGGTGGGCCGCCGTCGTTCCTCGATGACCGTGCCGGCGCCGTCGACGACGCCGGCGGCCACCTTCGTGCCGCCGATGTCGATGCCGATGGCCAGCGCGCGTTCGGCCGGGCGGGCGTTGGCGAAGCGGAAACGCGGACGGAAGGCGGTGGGGCGGGCGGGCATGCGTCGAGTCTAGCGACGGACACCGGAAAGGCCGGGGGTGTTTGTTCAGGCGGCCGTCGCCGCGTCGGGGGCCTCGCCGTCGGGGGCGTCGCCCGGGCCCCGGACGCAACTGCCGGGCACCAGATGTCGATAACGCAACTGATGGGCAGCAGATGTCGAAAATCCCGGCAAATCGGCACGAAACGAGCATTTACCGCCCACTGGTTCGCACGACGCCACGGCCTGTCCTGCAGGGACAGCCGGCCCGGCGCCGCCCGCGGCGGGCCGGTGCGAATTGAAAGCGTGACACAAACAACATATTGTTACTGACGAGTAACTTATCTACGGCGCGGCATCCCCGGGGGCCGGATAGAGTATTGCCAAGCCCGCAGGACTCACAGGCACGGCACTCACTGACACGAAGGAGCTCACAGTGCGAGAAATCAAGGTCCCGGCCGAGGTCACCACCCCCGGGAACGCGAATGCCACCGACTTCGTCCTGCGCCAGGCCGCAATCCCCACGAACCCGGCCCTGTTTTCCCGCCGCAACGCCGACAACGTGTGGGTGGACATCTCCGCCCGCGAGTTCCACCAGGACGTGTGCGCCATCGCCAAGGGCCTGATCGCCGCCGGCATCCGGCCCGGCGACCGGATCGGGATCATGTCCCGCACCCGGTACGAATGGACCCTGGTCGACTTCGCCGTCTGGTTCGCCGGGGCCGTGTCCGTGCCGATCTACGAGACGTCGTCGCCGTCACAGGTGGCGTGGAACCTGGGCGACTCGGGGGCCATCGCCGCGTTCGCCGAGACCGCCGCCCATGAGAACATCATCCGCCAGGCGGCCCACAACGAGGGCCTGTCCGCCGTGGTGGACGTGTGGCAACTCGACGGTCCCGGCCTGGACGCGCTGCGGGCGGGCGGCCGGGAGGTGTCCGACGAGACGCTGGAGGCGGCCCGCAGCGCCAACGGGCTCGACGACCTCGCCACCATCATCTACACGTCCGGCACCACCGGCCGGCCCAAGGGCTGCATGATCACGCACGGCAACTTCGTCGAGCTCAGCGACAACGCCCTCGCCGTGCTCGGCCAGGATGTGGTGCCGCCCGGGTCCCAGACCATCATGTTCCTGCCGCTGGCCCACGTGTTCGCCCGCTTCATCTCCGTGCTGGCCGTCGCCGCCGGCGCGAAGGTGGGCCACACCCCGGACATCAAGAACCTGCTGGGCGACCTGCAGAGCTTCCGGCCGACGTTCATCCTGGCCGTGCCGCGCGTGTTCGAGAAGGTGTACAACTCGGCGTCCATGCGGGCCGAGAGCGAGGGGAAGGGCAAGATCTTCGCGGCCGCGGCCCGCACCGCGATCGCCCACTCCAAGGCGCGGCAGGGCGGCCGGGTCCCGTTGCTGCTCTCGGCCCGGCACTTCGTGTTCGACAAGCTCGTCTACGCCAAGTTGCGCGCCGCCATGGGCGGGCAGGTCCGGCACGCCGTCTCCGGCGGCGGCCCGCTGGGCGTTCGGCTGGGCCACTTCTTCCAGGGCATCGGCCTGCAGATCCTCGAGGGCTACGGCCTGACCGAGACGACCGCCCCCGTGACGGTGAACCGCCCGGCCCGCATCAAGATCGGCACGGTCGGTGCGCCGTTGCCCGGCAACGCCGTACGGATCGCCGACGACGGCGAGATCCTCACCCAGGGCGTGTGCGTCATGAAGGGCTACTTCGGCCGCGACGACCTGACGGCCGACGCGTTCACCGACGGGTGGTTCCACACCGGCGACGTGGGCGAACTCGACGCGGACGGGTTCCTGAGGATCACCGACCGGAAGAAGGAGATCATCGTCACGGCCGGCGGCAAGAACGTGGCCCCGGCCATGCTCGAGGACCCGATCCGGGCCGACGCGCTGGTCTCCCAGTGCATGGTCATCGGCGACCAGCGCCCGTTCATCGCCGCGCTCGTCACCCTTGATGAGGAGGCGCTGCCCCAGTGGGCCGCCCACCACGGCCTGCCGTCGACCATCACGGTCGCCGAGGCCGCCGTGAACCAGACCGTGATCGCGTCCGTGCAGAAGGCCATCGACCGGGCCAACGCGACCGTGTCGCAGGCGGAGGCCATCAAGGCGTTCCGCATCGTGGCCACCGATTTCACGGAGGCCTCGGGCCACCTGACCCCGTCCATGAAGGTCAAGCGGGCCGAGGTCCTCAAGGACTTCACCGACGTCGTCGAGGACATCTACGCCGCGCCGAAGCCGGCCGTCTAGTCCGGTCGCCTACCCCGCCTTGGGCGGCAGCGCCACGAGCTCCCCCACCACGAGCGCCGCGAGTTCCACGACGGCCGCCTGCGTGGCCGGGCGCAACCGGGCCAGCTGGATGCGGGACCCCTCGGCCAGGTGCTTGTCGTAGGGCAACCGCAGGACGTGGTCCACGCGGGAGCGGAAGTGCCCCTCGATCTCGTCGATGTCGACCTGTGTCTCGCCGCCGGAGAGATTGATGACGACGATCGCCCGCGCGACCAGGTCGTGCCGGCCGTGCGCCTCCAGCCAGGACAGCGTCTCGGACGCCAAGCGGGCCTCATCCACGCTGCCGCCCGAGACCAGCACCACTGTGTCGGCCTTCTCCAGCGTGCCCTTCATGACGGAGTGCACCATGCCGGTGCCCGAATCGGTGAGCACTATCGAGTAGTACTTGCCCAGGATGTCCGTCACGGCCCGGTAGTCGGCGTCGTCGAACGCCTGCGCCACGGCCGGATCGGTGTCCGAGGCCAGCACGTCCAGCCGGGACCCGTCGCGCGCCACGTAGTTGGACAGCTGCGGGAACGTGCTGACCTCGAACCTGTCCTTGACCAGGTTGCGCGCCGTGAAGTCGGCCCGTCCCGGCGACCTGTCCGACAACGTGCCGCGGTCCGGGTTCGCGTCCATGGCGATCACCCGGTCCTCGCGCATGTCGGCCAGCGCCATGCCCAGCAGCGTCGTGACGGTGGTCTTGCCCACCCCGCCCTTGCGCGAGAGCACCGGCACGTAGCGGGTGCGGTCGCCCAGCCGGGTGGCGATCGTGTTCTCCATGGCCCGGCGCAGCCGGACCTTGTCGGAGTCCCCGAGGTTGATGGCACCGAACGACACCCGGTACAGCAGCAGCCGCCAGCCGCCCACGGGCGGTGCGGCCGACTTGGCCAGCAGCCGGTCGGGCGTCAGCGCGGCCGCCGGTTCCGGGCCGTCGTCGCGCTGCCGGCGCGGGCTGTGCCCGGCCTCGCCGTTGGCCGGCACGGTGGCGGGCCCGTCCGCAGGCGCCGGCGGGACGGGGGCGCCGGTCGGCACCCAGTCCGGGGCGGCCGCCGTCGTCGTCGGCATGGGCGGCACCTCCGGTGGATCTGGGACGACGCTGGCCACCTGACCCACGCTGCCGGTGGACGCCGGGTCGCCGGCCGCCGCCGCCAGCCCCAGGGGGCCGGTGCCGGCGGGGTCCACGACCGTGCCGTCGGCAGCGTCGGCGGGTGTGACGACCTCGATGCGCGGGACGGTCGCGGGTTGGGCCGCCCCGACCGGCGGTGCGTCACCGGGCAGCCCGTCGCCGGACTGGTGGGGTTCCCCGGCCTGTTCACCGGCCTGTTCACTGGCCTGTTCGTCGGGTTCGGCGTTGCCGGCGGGGTCAACCGCCGACAACGACGGTGCGGGGTCGAACTTTTTCGTGACCATGGCTCCGCCTTCCACATGTGCCGCCGCGGCCGGAACCGGGCTGGTTCCGACCGCGGCGGCGGGTTGTGGCCTTAGTGTAATCGAAGGTTACGCCTCAATCACCACGAGCAGGTCGCCGCCCTGGACCGGTTCCACGGCGCCCACGGCGAGCCGCTTGACGGTACCGCCCACCGGCGTCGTGATGGACGCCTCCATCTTCATGGCCTCGATGGTGGCGACGGCGGCACCGGCCTCGAGGACGTCGCCGACGGCGACCTTCATGGTGACGGTGCCGGCGAACGGCGCGGCGACCTGGCCGGCGACCGACGGGTCCGCCTTCTCGGCCGTCTTGACGGTGCTCTCAACCGACTGGTCGCGCACGGTGACGGGCCGGGCCTGGCCGTTGAGCGTGCACATGACGGTGCGCAGGCCCTTCTCATCGGGCTGGGACACCGCCTCCAGCGACGCGATGAGGCGCACGCCCGGCTCAAGCGTGATGCCGTGCTCCCGCCCGTGCTGCAGGCCGTAAAGGTAGTCGCGGGTGTCCAGCACCGAGACGTCGCCGTACGTTTCGCGGACCCGGTCGAACTCCTTCGTCGGGGCGGGGAACAGCAGCCGGTTCAGGGCGCGGCGGCGCGTGGCGGAGTCGGCGGCGAGCTCGGCGCTGTCCGCGGCGACCAGCTCGCCCTTGCCGGGCACGAACGTGCGGCCCCGCAACGCCCTGGTGCGGAACGGTTCCGGCCAGCCCCCGGGAGGGGTGCCCAATTCGCCGGAGAGGAACCCGACCACGGAATCCGGCACGTCGTAGTTCTGCGGGTTCGCCTCGAAGTCGGCCGGGTCCGCCTTGATGCCGACCAGGTGCAGGGCAAGGTCGCCCACCACCTTGGACGACGGCGTGACCTTCACCAGGTGCCCGAGGATCCGGTCGGCGGCCGTGTACATGTCCTCGATTTCCTCGAACCGTTCGCCCAGGCCCAGGGCGATGGCCTGCTGGCGCAGGTTGGACAGCTGGCCGCCGGGGATCTCGTGCTGGTACACGCGCCCGGTGGGGCCGGCCAGGCCGGACTCGAACGGGGCGTAGACGCGGCGCACTGCCTCCCAATACGGTTCCAGCGAGCTGATGGCGGCCAGCGAGATGCCGGTGTCGCGCGGGGTGTGCGCCAGGGCGGCGACCAGTGCGGAGGCGGACGGCTGGCTGGTGGTGCCGGCCAGCGACGCGGAGGCGACGTCGACGGCGTCGACCCCGGCGTCCACGGCCGCGATCAACGTGGCCAGCTGGCCGCCGGCGGTGTCGTGCGTGTGCAGGTGCACGGGCAGGTCGAAGCGCTCGCGCAGGGCGGTGACGAGCCGTGCCGCGGCGGCCGGGCGAAGGACGCCGGCCATGTCCTTGATGGCCAGGATGTGCGCCCCGGCGTCCACGATCCGCTGCGCCAACGTCAGGTAGTAGTCGAGCGTGTAGATCGTCTCGGCCGGGTCGAGCAGGTCGCCGGTGTAGCACAGCGCCACCTCCGCGACGGCAGTGCCGGTTTCCCGGACGGCGCGGATGGCGGGCTCCATCTGGCCGACGTCGTTGAGCGCGTCGAAGATGCGGAAGATGTCAATGCCGCTGGCCGCGGCCTCGCGCACGAACGCGGTCGTGACCTCTTCCGGGTACGGGGTGTAGCCAACCGTGTTGCGGCCGCGCAGCAACATCTGCAGGCAGATGTTCGGCATGGCCGCGCGCAACTTGTCCAGCCGCTCCCACGGGTCCTCGCCGAGGAAGCGCAGCGACACGTCGTAGGTGGCCCCGCCCCAGGCCTCGACGGAGAGCAGCCCGGGCGTGAGCACGGACACGGCCGGTCCGGCGGCGGCCAGGTCCCGGGTGCGCACCCGGGTGGCCAGCAGCGACTGGTGCGCGTCACGGAACGTGGTGTCGGTGACGGCGACCGCGGCCTGGTCGCGCAGGGCGGCGGCAAATCGTTCCGGCCCGAGCTCCCGCAGGCGCTGGCGGGAGCCGGCCGGTGCGGTGGACAGGTCGACGGCGGGCAGCTTGCGTTCGGGGTCGTCGTGGAAGTGCAGGTCCCCGTTGGGCTTGTTGATGGTGACGTCGGCCAGCCATGTCAGCAGCTTGGTGCCGCGGTCGGCGGACACGCGGGCCTTCAACAGGTCCGGGCGTTCGTCGATGAACGACGTGGCGACGTCGCCGGCCACGAACGCCGGGTCGTCGAGCACGGCCTGCAGGAACGGGATGTTCGTGGACACGCCGCGGATGCGGAACTCGGCCAGGGCGCGGCGGGCCCGGGCCACGGCGGCCGGGTAGTCGCGGCCGCGGCAGGTCAGCTTGACCAGCATGGAGTCGAAGTGCGGGCTGATCTCCGCGCCCGAGTAGACGGTGCCCCCGTCCAGGCGGATGCCTGCTCCGCCGGCCGAACGGTAGGCGGTGATCTTGCCGACGTCCGGCCGGAACCCGTTGGCCGGGTCCTCGGTGGTGATGCGGCACTGCAGGGCCGCCCCTTTGACGTGGACGCTGTCCTGGCTCAGGCCGAGGTCCGCGAGGGTCTCGCCGGAGGCGATGCGCAGCTGGGCCTGGACCAGGTCGACGTCGGTGATCTCCTCGGTGACGGTGTGCTCGACCTGGATGCGCGGGTTCATCTCGATGAACACGTGCTGGCCGGCCCGCTCCCCCACCGTATCGACGAGGAACTCGACCGTGCCGGCGTTGACGTAGCCGAGCGCCCGCGCGAACTTCACCGCGTCCCGGTGCAGCGCCTGGCGGATGTGCTCGTCCAGGTTCGGCGCCGGGGCGATCTCCACGACCTTCTGGTGGCGGCGCTGCAGCGAGCAATCCCGCTCGAACAGGTGCATGACGTTGCCCTCGGCGTCGGCCAGGATCTGCACCTCGATGTGGCGCGGGCGCAGCACGGCCTGCTCCAGGAACATGGTCGGGTCGCCGAACGCGGCGTCGGCCTCGCGCATGGCGGCCGTGAGCGCCTCGGCCAGGTCCTCGCGGCGGTCGACGCGGCGCATGCCACGCCCGCCACCGCCGGCGACGGCCTTGGCGAAGATGGGGAAACCGATCTCGTCGGCGGCCGCCACCAGTTCGTCCAGGTCGGAGCTGGGGGCGCCGGACTTGAGCACCGGGATACCGGCCTCGCGGGCGGCGGCCAGCGCCTTGACCTTGTTGCCTGCCAGCGCCAGCACCTCGGCGGGCGGGCCGACGAACGTGATGCCGGCGGCAGCCGCGGCCTCGGCCAGGCCCGGGTTCTCGGACAGGAAGCCGTAGCCGGGGTAGATCGCGTCGGCACCGGACTCCTTGGCCACGCGGATGATTTCCTCGACGTCCAGATAGGCGCGGACCGGATGGCCCTCCTCGCCGATCAGGTACGCCTCATCGGCCTTCTGGCGGTGGATGGAATTGCGGTCCTCGTAGGGGAACACCGCAACCGTCTTCGCACCCAGTTCGTAACTGGCCCGGAATGCTCGGATGGCGATCTCACCGCGGTTGGCAACCAGAATCTTGGAAAACATGACACTCCTGTGTGAACGATGGTTTGGATCGGTACTGCAGGCTTGGCGCAAACGCCTCATCGATGGTTAACCGATGTTTAATCGTTGGTTTAGTTTCCGTTATGTTCTTGGAGACCAAAGTGGTGCAAGTCTCCCGGGTTGGGGCCGCCGCCGCAACAACACGTGGCCCGGGTCACAGCCGGGCCACGTAATATTGCTCAGAGATCCGCGGCGAGTTCCTCGATGGACGGGCAGGAGCAGACCAAGTGGCGGTCGCCATAGGCCTGGTCGATGCGGCGCACCGGCGGCCAGTACTTGGCACGCGGGTCCACGCCGGCCGGGAACACGGCCTCCTCCCGGCTGTACGGGTGCGTCCAGTCCTTGACCAGGCTGCGGGCCGTGTGCGGGGCGTTGACCAGCGGGTTGTCCCCGGCCGGCCACAGCCCGTCCTGCACGGCGGCGATCTCGCGCCGGATGGCGACCATGGCGTCCACGAAGCGGTCCACCTCGGCCAGGTCCTCGGACTCCGTCGGTTCGACCATGAGCGTGCCCGCCACGGGGAACGACATCGTCGGGGCGTGGAAGCCGTAGTCGATCAGGCGCTTGGCCACGTCGTCGACGCTGACACCGGAATCGGCGGTGATGCCGCGCAGGTCCAGGATGCACTCGTGCGCCACGAGGTCGTGTGCCCCCGTGTACAGGACCGGGTAGTGGCCGGCCAGCCGGCGGGCGATGTAGTTGGCGGACAGGATGGCCGTCTGGGTGGCCCGGCGCAGGCCGTCCGGGCCCATCATGCGGATGTACGCCCAGGAGATCGGCAGGATCGACGCCGAGCCGTACGGTGCGCTGGAGACGAGCCCCACACTGGAGTGCTGGCCCAGCGACCGGGCCGGCAGGTGCGGGGCCAGGTGCGCGCGGACCCCGACGGGGCCGACGCCCGGGCCGCCGCCGCCGTGCGGGATGCAGAACGTCTTGTGCAGGTTTAGGTGGCTGACGTCCGCGCCGAACTTGCCGGGCCTGGCCAGCCCGACCAGGGCGTTCAGGTTGGCGCCGTCGACGTACACTTGGCCGCCGGCGTCGTGCACCATGGCGCAGATCGTGGTGATCGACGTCTCGAACACGCCGTGCGTGGACGGGTAGGTGACCATGATGGCGGCCAGGTCGTCCTCGTGCAGCGTGATGAGGCGCTTGAGGTCATCGATGTCGACGTTGCCGAAGCCGTCCGTGGCGACCGGGACGACCTTGAGCCCGGCCATGACGGCGGAGGCGGCGTTCGTGCCGTGGGCGGAGGTGGGGATGAGCACGATGTCGCGGTCCGGGTTGCCGTTCTCGACATGGTAGGCGCGGATGGCCATGAGTCCGGCGAATTCGCCCTGGGACCCGGCGTTCGGCTGCACGGACACGGCGTCGTAGCCGGTGATCTCCGCCAGCCAGGCCTCCAGCTGGGTGGCCATCTCGACGATGCCGACGGTGTCCTCGGCCGGCGCGTACGGGTGCAGGCCCGCGAACTCGGGCCAGGTGATGGCAGCCATCTCGGCGGTGGCGTTCAGCTTCATGGTGCACGAGCCCAGCGGGATCATGCCACGGTCCAGCGCGTAGTCGGCGTCGGAGAGCTTGCGCAGGTAGCGCAGCATCTGGGTCTCGGAGTTGTGCGCGTGGAACACCCCGTTGTCCAGGTAGCCGGTGGTGCGGGCCGCGGCGATGGCGCCGGCTCCGGTGGGGACGGTCACGGTGGCCGCGCCGAGGAAGCCGGCCAGGGCGGCGAGGTCCGCCGCCGTCGTCGTCTCGTCGACGGCGATCTGGATGTGCGCGTCGTCGATCCGGCGCAGCAGATACCCGCCGGCGTGCGCGGCCGCGACGATCTGATCGGCGTTCGCGCCGGCGAGGCGGATCCGCACGGTGTCGAAGAAGTCGGCGTGGACCACGGTGTGGCCGGCGGCCGCGGCCGTGGCGGCGACGGCCGCCGCGTCCGCGTGCACGCGTTCGGCGATGGCCAACAGGCCGGCCGGGCCATGGTAGACGGCATACATGCCGGCCATGACGGCCAGCAGCACCTGGGCGGTGCAGATGTTGGAGGTGGCCTTCTCGCGGCGGATGTGCTGTTCGCGCGTCTGCAGCGCCAGCCGGTAGGCGATGTGCCCGTCGGCGTCCTTCGAGACACCGACCAGGCGGCCGGGCAGGGCGCGTTCGAGGCCCTTGCGCACGGCCATGTAGCCGGCGTGCGGGCCGCCGAAGCCCATCGGGACGCCGAAGCGCTGCGAGGTGCCCACGGCCAGGTCGGCGCCGAGCGTGCCGGGGGCCTCGAGGAGGGTCAGCGCGAGCAGGTCCGCGGCGACACCGACCAGGGCCTTGGCCGCGTGGGCGGCGTCGATGAGCGGGGCCAGGTCGCGGATCCGGCCGGAGTCGCCCGGGTACTGCAGCAGGACGCCGAAGTACTCCTGCCCGGGGGCGCCGGCATCGAAGTCGTGGACCAGGACGGGGATGCCCATGGCGCGGGCGCGGGTGGTGACGACGGCCAGTGTCTGCGGGAACACGTCGGCGTCGACGAGGAACACGGCGTCGGCGCTTGCCGACCGGTTGGAGCGGCGCATCAGCGCCATGGCCTCGGCGGCCGCCGTGCCCTCGTCGAGCATGGACGCGTTGGCGGTGACCATGCCGGTCAGGTCGGCGACGGTGGTCTGGAAGTTCAGCAGCGCCTCCAGCCGGCCTTGGGAGATTTCCGGCTGGTAGGGCGTGTAGGCGGTGTACCAGGCCGGGCTCTCCAGCACGTTGCGCGCGATCACGCCGGGAGTGAACGTGCCGTAGTAGCCCTGCCCGAGGAAGGAGCGGTTGACGGTGTTCTTGGCCGCGAGTTCCCTCAACTCGGCCAGCATGGCCTCCTCCGACACGCCCGCGGCCAGCGACAGCGGCTCGGTGGTGTAGATCGACTCGGGCAGCGCCGCGGTGGTCAATTCCTCCAAAGAACCGAATCCGAGGGTGCTCAACATATGATGAACATGGGGCTGGGTCGTCACCCCGATGTGTCGGTCGCTGAAGCCGGCCGCCGCGAAGCCGCTCGTGGGCAGGCTTTCGGCTGTCATGTCTGGGGTGTTTGAGGTGTTTGTCACTGGGGTCTCCAAGTCGCGAACGTTCCTTAGATATTGTAAGTGTCAGACGGCAGCGGCCCCGGACGTCTCGGACGCCCGCAAAACGTGAGTGAAGATGGAATGCAAAGGTCGTGGTTCTACCCGTGCAAGTAGTGAGCATCAGCAGCCTCAAGGGCGGCGTCGGCAAGACGAGTGTGACACTCGGCCTGGCCTCTGCGGCACTGGCGGCCGGCATCCCCACCCTGGTCATCGACCTTGACCCGCACGCGGACGCCAGCACCGGGCTGGCCGTCCGCCCGGACGGGCAGCAGGACATCGGCCGGATGGTCAAGGCGCCCCGGCGTGCCGACCTGGCGGCGAATGTGGTGCCCAGCGGCTGGCTTGCCGCCTACCAGCACGACGCCGGGCCGTCGCCGGTGCTCGACGTCGCCATGGGCAGCGCGTACACGGGCATCTACGACCGCCCGGACCTGGGCCGGCGCGACCTGCGCCGCCTGTCGACCGTGCTGGCCAACGCCGACCGGGGCGGCGTGGCCCCGTACCAGCTGGTGCTCATCGACTGCCCGCCGTCGCTGAACGGGCTGACGCGCATGGCGTGGACGGCCAGCAGCCGGGTGCTGCTCGTGGCCGAGCCCGGCCTGTTCTCCGTGGCCGGGACACAGCGGACGTTGCGGGCCATCGAGTTGTTCCGCAAGGAATTCGCCCCGGCGTTGACACCGGCCGGCATCATCGCCAACCGGGTGCGCAGCGGCTCGAACGAGCATGCGTACCGGTTGCAGGAGATGAAGACGATGTTCGGCGACCTGCTGCTCTCCCCCACGATCCCCGAGCAGGCGAACTGGCAGCAGATCCAGGGCGCCGCGCACCCGATCCACCAGTGGCCGGGCGAGTCCGCGAAGAACGCGTCGGCGCTGTTCGACAAGCTGCTCGACGAGGTCGTCACCCAGGGTGCCACGCGCAGCCGCATGTACCGCGGCTAGAGGTCTCGACGGGCTCGACCACCGGTGGTCGAGCCTGTCGAGACCCGGTGGTCGAGCCCGTCGAGACCCGGTGGTCGAGCCTGTCGAGACCCGGTGGTCGAGCCCGTCGAGACTTGTCGAGACCTAGGAAATCTTGCGGGCGCGGCGCTTGCCGAGTTCGTCGTCGGGGAACTCCTCGACCGCGGCGTGCTCGCTGGGCAGCTGGGCCAGGGATCCCTCGACCTCGCGCCAGACACGGCCCACGGCGATGCCGAACACGCCCTGGCCGCCCTGGACCAGGTCGATGACCTCGTCCGCGGACGTGCACTCGTAGACCGACGCGCCGTCGCTCATCAGGGTGATCTGGGCCAGGTCCTCGACACCGCGCTCGCGCAGGTGCTCGACGGCCGCCCGGATCTGCTGCAGGGACACGCCCGTGTCCAGCAGCCGCTTGACGACCTTCAGGACCAGGATGTCGCGGAAGCCGTACAGGCGCTGCGAGCCGGAGCCGGCCGCGCCGCGCACGGCGGGTTCCACCAGGCCGGTGCGGGCCCAGTAGTCAAGTTGGCGGTAGGTGATCCCCGCGGCCTTGCACGCGATGGGGCCACGGTAGCCGGCGTCCTCGTCCAGCACCGGCAGATCCTCGGTGAACAGCAAACCCTGGGCGCCGCCCGGTATGGCGGTGCTCGAAACAACGGCAGGCTGCAATTTGCCGGCGTCGCCCTTCGGACTCACGTGGATCCTCCTTGTCGCAGTTCCCTCAAACGGGTGGGTGCCGGGACGCGTTGCCGGCACCGTGGACAGGACGCAAGGTCGCTGACTCCAAGTGTGACCGCAGCAGCACGCCGCTGGCAATGGGAACCATCTACCTGAACGCTATTCCCGCTGGGGGCCAAGGTCAAAGACGTTGATGCTTAAACTTTCGGCGTGTCGAAAGTTTCAGCCTCCGCCTGAGGGTTAGTTGTCGAAATCCTCCGGCTCGACGCCGTCCAGGAACTGCCGGAACCGGCGCAGCTCCTGCTCGTTCTCCTCCACCGGGGTCGGGGTGGCGGATTCGTCGTCGTCGGACTCCGTGATCCGCACGCCGGCGTCATCCACGACCTCCTCGTCGGCGAAGATGCGGCAGCCGACGCGCTGGGCCAGCGCAATCGCATCGGAGGATCGCGACCCGACGGTCGTGCCGTCGTCGAACACCAGCTGCGCATAGAAGACGGAGTCGATGACGGAGGTGATGTTCACGCGCACGATGGCCCGGCCGAGTGCCATGACGACGTTGACCAGCAGGTCGTGCGTGAGCGGCCGGGGCGGCACGACGCCCTGCTGGGCCAGGGCGATGGCGGTGGCCTCCGCCGTGCCGATCCAAATCGGGATGTGCCGGTCGCCGTCGACCTCCTTGAGCAGCACCAGCGGCTGGTTGGACGGCATCTCGACGCGGACGCCGACGATTTCGACCTCGATCATGGCGTGGCTCACGTTTCCATTCGCGCGATGCGGGTGTGTACCAGGGCGCTGTGCAGGCCCAGGCAGAGTTCGGCAATCTCCCGCGCCGCCTCCGCGGCCCGGGCCGAGGACGCCGCGTCCCGGCGGGAGGACAGCGGGGAGACGGCGCGTTCCACCAGCCCGAATTCGCGGTCGGCGGCGGCCTGGAACGGGCGCAGGTGGCGTGGTTCCAGCCCGTGTGCGGCCAGCTCGGTGCACGCCCGGGCCACGCGCAGCGCGTGATCGTCGTAGCAGCCGTTGTGTTCGGCGATCAGCCCGTAGCTGACCATGGCCTCGAGAAGTGCCGTGCTGGCCCCGGACTCGGCCCGCAACTGCTCGGTGGTCAGCCGGCGGGAACGGCGTTTGAACTCCTGCACCAGTTCGTCGGAGACCATGCGCGGGGCGATGGTCACCCCGGGCGGCAGGTTCGTGGGCGTCTCGCCGCGGTCGATCGCGTCCAGGTAGTCGCGGATGACCTTCAACGGCAGGTAGTGGTCGCGCTGCAGCGCCAACACGAAGCGCAGCCGTTCGACGTCGGCATCCATGAACTGGCGGTACCCGGCCGCGGTGCGCTTCGGGGCGATCAGGCCCTTTTCCTCGTAGAAGCGGATCTTGGACGCGGTGACGGTCGGGAAGTCGTCCGTCAGCTGCGCCAGGACCTCGCCGATGTTGAAGATGACGGGCGCGCCGGGGCGCTGGCCGGCGGCCCTGACGTCGGAGAGTCGCCGGCTCGCATCGTGGTTCAGGCTGGCCACGGCGCCCCTCAGGCACCCGGTGTCGCGGCGGCGCTGAAGTAGTAGGTCAGCCGGAACTTGCCGATCTGCACCTCGTTGCCGGTCCGCAGGCGCACGGCGTCCACCCGGTCGCCGTTGACGTAGGTGCCGTTGAGGCTGCCGGCGTCGACCACCTCGAAACCGCCCTCGACCCGGTTGAACCGGGCGTGGCGGCGCGAGACGGTGACGTCGTCGAGGAAGATGTCCGCATCCGGGTGGCGGCCGGCCGTCGTGACGTCGCCGTCGAGCAGGAACCGGGCCCCGGCGTTCGGCCCGGTGTGTGCGATGAGCAGCGCGGAGCCGGCCGGCAGCGAATCGACGGCCGAGCGCTCCTCCGGCCCCAGCGGCGGGGCCAGCCGGGGCTCGACGCTCGGCGACGGCAGCTGGATCGACGTGGTGTCCGAAGCGCTCGGCTGATCCTGGGACTCGGGCGCACCGTTCTTCCCGGCGTCGTTTCCCATGTCAACCATTGGCGCTCCTCCTTGCATAGCGGGACCGCGTGCCGCGGCCCATCGTGTACTAGTCGTTGGGGGCCCCGTCGAAATCGTGACCGCGGGGCCTGTTTCCCTAGCCTACCTTTTCCTGGTAGTCCGCGGCGCTGAGCAGCGAGGCGACCGAGGCGGCGTCGGCCAGCTTGATCTCCACAAGCCAGCCCGCCCCGTACGGATCCGAGTTGATCAGGGCCGGATCGGCGTCGAGCGCCTCGTTACGGGCGATGACCTGGCCGGTCAGCGGGGCATAGATGTCGCTGACGCTCTTGGTGGACTCCACCTCGCCGACGACGGTGTCGGCCGTGACATCCGTGCCGGCGTCGGGCATCTGCACGTAGACGACGTCCCCGAGGGCGTCCTGGGCGAAGTCGGTGATACCCACGCGGACCACACCGTCGGCGTCGGGCGCACCCACCCACTCGTGCTCGGCGGTGTAGGAAAATTCTGCTGGGATATTGCTCATCGCTACCGGCCTTTCAAGGTGTGTCGCGTGTGACGAGTGATTGCTCATTAATTAGAACACGGACGGGCCGCGAGGCTACGTCCCGGCCCGCATGCATGCCATGATTCTTGCATGAGCGAAAATCCCGCCGTGCCGGGCACGCCGGTGCCACGGAAGCCCCGGCCGGCCTGGCTGCAGCGCACGATCGTCGGGGTGGCGATCGCCGCCGCCGTCGTCGTCCTGTGGGTCATCGGCTCGGCGACGCTGCCGCTGGTCTGGGCCAACTCCATCGCCGGGCAGGTGGGCGGCAACCTGGGCCTGGGCATCCCGCTGGGCATGTTCTACGGGTTCGTGTTCAGCTTCGTGCCGGTGCTGGTCGGCTGGCAGGCGCACCACAGGCGCATGAAGCGGTGGCTGCGGGTGACGATCCTGGCCGTGGCGGTCGCGTTGACCATCCCGAACCTGCTCACCCTGGCCGTGCTGAACGGGCGCGGCAACACGGCGGCCAGCGCCCGGCTCGTGTGGGCCACGCAGGCGAACTGGTTCGGCGGGTGGAGCGTCGCCTTCATGCTGGTCGGCGTGGTCCTGGCCGTGGCGGCGATCGTGTTCACGCGCATCTGGCGGCGCAACCACGCGCAGAAGCGGACGGCCCGGCTGGCCGCGAAGGCCGCGGCCAAGGCCGTCAGGGATGCCGAGAAGGCCGCGCGGAAATCGCCCCCTCCCCCGGACGCGGTGGCCTGAGATGGCCGCCCCGATCATCGTCGGCGTGTGCCGCGGCCAGTCGCCTGCCGTTGCCGCGGAGGCGGCACGGTTGGCTGGAGCGTTGGGCGCGGAGCTGGTGTGCGCCTTCGTCAACGTGGCCCGGTACGTGGTGACCGAGGACGACGACGGCAACGTCACCACCGCGTCGCTGGACCCCGACTTCGACGACTCCGAGGAGGAATTCCCGCCGGAGGTGGCCGCGGCGCTGCAGTCCCTGTTGGCTCCGACGGGCGTGTCCTGGCGGCCCGTGCTGCTCGGCGGCACCGTGGCGGATGCGCTGGCCGGCCTGGCCGCGGCCGTTTCGGCGTCGATGATCGTGGTCGGCACGCACAATGACGCCCACGGCGGGAACATGCGCGAATTCTTCCGGCATTCGGTGGCCAATGCGCTGGCGCGCCGACAGCAGCTGCCGGTGCACGTGGTGCCGACGCACGGCCACGCGGCGCACGCCGGGCACGGCAGTGGCGGCGGCGATCTCCCCCCGGCGGATCGCGGGTGAGGCCGCACCACCTGCGGTGGCGGTCGATCGGGCTCGTGGCCCTGGGCGGCGCCGCGGGCGCGGCGGCGCGCGAACTGCTCGTGCTGCTCATCCCCGCGGCCGGCGGCGTGCCCGTGCCCATCCTCGTGGCCAATGTGCTCGGCGCGTTCATCCTCGGCTACCTGTATGAGTGGCTGACCCGCGGCCGCGCGCCCGAGCCGCTGAATCGCCGGCTGCGCATGCTGCTCGGCACCGGGTTCTGCGGCGGTTTCACCACGTACAGTTCGCTGGCCGTCGGGGGCGTGCTGCTGGCCCGGGATGCGCCGTGGCCGGCCGTCGCCTACCTGGCGGGCACCGTGCTGGTCGGCGCGCTGGCCACCTGGGCCGGCATCGCCGCCGGCGCCGCGCACGGGGCACGGTCCGGGGCTGCGGCGGCCGTCCGGTGAGTTTGCCGGTCTTCCTGGCCCTGGCCGCGGCCGGCGGGGTGGGCGCGGCCGCACGGTTCATGGTCGACGGCGTCATCCGCGCCCGGTTCGTCACCGCCTACCCGTGGGCCACGACCGTCATCAACGTGACCGGGTCGTTCCTGCTCGGGCTGCTGACCGCACTTGTCACCCGCTCGCTCGTGTCCAGCGAGTGGAGCCTGGTGCTGGGCACCGGTTTCCTGGGCGGTTACACGACGTTCAGCACGGCCAGCTACGAGACGGTCCGGCTGGTGCGCGAGCGCCGGTACGCGGCAGCCCTGGGCAGCGGGCTGGGCATGCTGGCCGGCTGCGTGGCCGCCGCGGCCCTCGGTTACTGGGTGGGCGGTTCCTAGCCCCTCCTACAGCAGCGCCAGCAGGCGCGACGGCGGCACCACCCGCGCGCCCAGCCCGCCGACACGGCGGGCCAGGTCCCGGTCGGCCGTGACCACGGTGGCCGGCCCATCCCCGGCATGGACCAGTTCCACGATGGCGCCGTCGCCGTCGGCCGGCGCACGCACCACCCGGACGACGCCGTCGTCCGCCACCGCCTTCGCCTGCCCCTCCACGACCAACGCGACCACCGGCCGCCACCGGTCATGCGCCAATCCGAGCAGGGCGGCGGGCACACCGGTGGTGGCGAGGATCCGCAACCTCTCCAGCAGGCGGTTCGTGGCGCCCACACGGTCGCGCCACCAGCCGTCGGGGCGTGCGCCGACCACGTTCGCGGCGTCGACGATGAGCCGCGGCCGGATGTCCAGGGCGGCGCGCAGCGAGGGCCAGCGCGCGGCGAACCCGGGGTGCAGCGGGAGATGGTCGACGGCGGCGGCCGGCACCCAGCGCAACTCCAGGCTCTCCGCGTCCCCGATGACGGGGGTGAACGCCTCCGTCGCCGCGGCGACGACCGTCGTGTACGACCACCAGCCCAGGTCCATCACGGACTCGAAGCGCGGCTCGACGGCAGCGGCCGGGACGCCGGCCTCCTCGTTGGCCTCACGCAGCGCGCCGTCGGCGGCGGACTCCCCCTCGTGCCGGGCGCCGCCGGGCAGGCCCCACGTGCCGCCGAAATGGCTCCATTCGGCGCGGTGCTGCAGCAGGATGCCGGCAACCGGGTGGGCCACGAGCAGCCCGGCGGCGCCGAACATGCCCCAATAGCGGCGCCCGTCCGGGCCCTCGACCCAGGCGTCGCCGCTGCCGTGCGGCCGCCGGGCAAGGTGCATGGTCTGCTTCGGTGTATCGGTCACCGTTACAGCATGGCACGCTGTGGCCCGGGACCGGGCGTCCGTCACCGCGATCCTGGCCGCCTGCCTGCGGGAGTGAACGCTGGTCGAGCTCGTCGAGACCCCGCTGGTCGAGCTCGTCGAGACCCCGTGATTTCGACAGGCTCAATCACCGGTGGTCGCCCCATGCACACTGGCCGGCACTCGCATGGATGGCCCGTTTCCCCAGGTGATGCAGATTTCGACGCGAAAACCTGCATCACCTGGGGAATTAAACTCGGAGTTCGCGGTTCAGTGGCCACATGCCGGCGTGGATGCAATGGCGGCGACGCGCGGCACCGAGGCGAGCGCCGCCGTCGTTCGTCATGCCGGCCTCCGCGCCCGCGCGGCGAGCCGGTCGACCACCTCGATGACGAGCACGGCGGCGAGGCCGGCGGCGACGGTCGCGCCAACGCGCTCGGCCGCGATCGCCAGGCCGGAGGCCCGATCCGAGAACGACGCCAGAACCAGGGCCCCGGTCAGGCTGGCCGCGTACAACCAATACGGCCTGGACAGGCTGGTGACGACGGTGAGGATCAGGAAGACGACACCGAAAACCCGCAGTACCAGGGGTACCGGCACCACCTCGATGAGTACGGCCGCCGCCACACCGCCTGCCATGGTCCCGCCGACGCGCTCCCAGATGCGCCGTCGCGACTCGCCATGTGTGGGCATGAGGACGACGAACAACGTGAGTACCAGCCAGTAGGCCCGCGTGCCGGGAATGTATGACACCGCCACCCACGTGCCCAGGCACACCAGGACCACCAGTTCGGTGCCGTAGACGACCGCCTCTCCGGTGCTCGCGCAGTCGAACCGCGCAGTCCCCGGAGCCCTGATCGTGGCCGCCGTGACCGCGGCGCCCCACAGTCCGCCGACCAGGAAAAACGCGGCCACGAGGAGTGCGACGGCCAGTGATCCGTGGGCGGCCACCGAGCCCTGCGCGCCGATGTATTCCGGCGACGAGATGACGACGATCGACATGACGATGGCCACCAGGGTGGCCACCGGATTCCAGCCGTAGTGGGCGGACGCGGCCACCGCCGCCGCGGCGAGCCCCATCACGACGACGGCGCTGGCGGGGCCGCTGCCGGCAAGTAGTCCGACGACGACGGCAGCTGCGGTGATCAGGGCGACCGGGAATCCGGCACGCGGCCTCATCCGGCCGGCCGTCACGGCGGGCAGGAGGCCAAGGATCAGCCACCCGACGCCCTGCGACAACGGGGAAAGCAGGCACGCGACGACGGGGGCCAGCAACGCGACGAGGAGCACGGCCATGCGCACCGGCGGGCGCGTCCACGTCCGGCGCAGCTTCGGCAGCATCCCCTCCACGTGCGCGAGTCTACCCACCCTAGGTTCGGATTCCGTAGTCGCTTTGGGTGGTCGAGTCTGTCGGACCTCTCGGTGGTCGAGCCTGTCGAAACCCCCGGTGGTCGAGCTCGTCGAAACCAGGGATTTCGGCAGGCTCAATCACCGGTGGTCGAGCCCGTCGAGACCCCCCGGTGGTCGAAACGAGCCCCGGCGGCCGGGAATGACCTCACGTTTCCGGACGACGCAACGTCTACGGGGTGTTGCCCACGAAAGGAGCATCCCGATGAATCCCCTCGACTACACGACGCTGGACACGCCGATCGGACCGCTGCTGCTGGCCGCGACGGCGAAGGGCCTGGTGCGGGTCGCCTTTGAATGCGAGGACTTCGACACCGTCCTGGACACGCTCGCCACCCGGCTGGGCGCGCCGGCCGTGCACACGCCGGACCGGTTGGATGCTGCCGCCCGGCAGGTTGCCGAGTACTTCGCCGGCACCCGGGCGGCGTTCGAGCTGCCGCTGGACTTCGCGTTGTCCACCGGCTTCAGGCAGGCCGTCCAACAGCACCTGACGCTGATCCCGTACGGGCGTACGAGGACGTACACGGACGTTGCCGCGGGCGTCGGCCATCCCCGTGCCATGCGCGCGGTAGGCTCGGCCTGCGCGACCAACCCGCTGCCCGTCGTCGTGCCTTGCCATCGCGTTTTGCGCACCGACGGCTCGCTGGGCGGCTACCTTGGCGGTCTCGACGCCAAGGCAGCGCTGCTGGCGTTGGAGGCGGCATGAGCGCGGCGGCCGATCCGTGGCAGACGCGTGTCGAGGACAGCATGGCCACGCTGTTGCCGCAGGTTACCGGCCCCGTGCCGTCCGCCTGCCCGTGACGTATCGGGCAGGGACGTGTTCGCGGGAGAATGGATGACCGGCGCCCGCACGCCCCGGCCAATGCACCCACGCCCCGAACCACCGGAGGAACCGCCATGAACACCCTCTTTCCCGAGGAGCTCTTCGCCCGGCCGCGGCGTGAGCTGGCCCCCGGGGCCACGTGGGTTCCCGACTGGCTCACGCTGGAGCAGCAGCGGTGGATCGCCGCGCGGTTCCACGAATGGGTGAACGGGCCGGTGCCGATCCGGGCGGCGTCGATGGGCGGGCACCAGATGAGCGTGCAGACGGTGTGCCTGGGCTGGCATTGGCGGCCCTACGAATACACCCGGGAGGCGGTCGACGTGAACGGCAACCGGGTGCTGGACTTCCCGGCCTGGATGGTCCGGCTCGGCCGTACGGCCCTGGTGGCGGCCACCGGGGACGCACACGCCGGCGACGATTACACGCCGGACACGGCGCTGGTGAACTACTACGACGATGCGGCCCGCATGGGCATGCACCAGGACCGGGACGAGCGCTCGCGTGCCCCGGTGGTGTCGTTGTCGATCGGCGACACGTGCCGGTTCAGGTTCGGCAACACTTCCAGCAGGAACAAGCCGTACCAGGACATCGACCTGGCCTCCGGGGACCTGTTCGTGTTCGGCGGCCCCAGCCGACTGGCGTTCCACGGCGTCCAGAAGGTTTACCCGGGCACGGCCCCAGAGGGCTGCGGCCTGTCCACCGGGCGGATCAACATCACCATGCGGGTCACCGGGCTCGGCGGGTAGTGCCGCTGAACGTTTGACCTACGGCGTGGCTGCTGGCCTGACGGCACCGCGATCGGCGACGTCAGGGACAACAGGACCATGGGGGATTTCGGAGAGAAAACGGGTATCGTAATAGACCCGAAGCAATTCCGAAGGAATTCCGAATGATCCAGCCTGGCCCAGCCCTTATCGACCGCACGGAGGCAAGGGCGGCTTACCTGACCGTCCGACTCGTGTCCCTGGCCGAAGTCATGCAACTCGTCTCCAAGTCACCCACGCCCGGGGTCGGCCTGGCGGGAATCCAAGCGGCCCTGAACGCCTTCGCCGGAGTTGGCGTCGCCCGTCACGCGGCCGCCTTGGGGGATCAGGTCACGCCGGTGCGGCTTGCCGCAGTCCTCACCGACGTCTTGGAGGCCATCGAGGACTCGCCGCTCCCCGACTGCGAGTGGGGAGCCATGGCCGACGTGCTGGGGGAAGACATGCTGGCGAAGCTGGTTGGAGCATCCATCACGTCGATGCACCGTTACCGGTCCCGCGACCGTTTGACCCCCGACCATATCGCAGCCAGACTTCACGTCGTGACACTGATCGTGGCGGACCTGGCCGGAAGCTACAACGACTTCGGGATTCGCCGTTGGTTCGGCAGACAGCGATCCGTGCTTTCACACCGATCACCCGCCGAACTCCTGACCGGGGATTGGAAGCCGGATGACGAGGCCACCCGACAGGTCAGGGCCCTCGCTGCCGCCCTGCTGGCTCCACTCGCGGCATGATTGCCTTCCGCCACAACGACAGTCGTTTTCCATTCCTCTGGGAAGACGCGGATCAGCCCGCTGCGCGATGGCACCGTCATGGCGAGGGACCCGTTCAATACATGGCGGACACGCCGAGCGGCGCGTGGGCCGAATTCCTGCGCCATGAAGAGATCGTGGACGAAGTCGACCTCGCGGGCGTCAGCCGGGCGATCTGGGCGATCAGGATTGACGACGAGGACTTCGCGTCCCCGGCATTGCCGGACGAGGCGATCCGGGGCGGGACCGAATCGTATGCGGCCTGCCAGGAGGAGGCGGCACGCCTACGCGGCGAAGGCGCAGTGGCCCTCCGCACCCGCTCAGCGGCTCTTCGAGACGGCGCGGCCGGGGGGTGGCGCGTTGAACTCGGCATGCGGCCCGGCGAGGACGCCGACGGACAGGTGATCGTCTTGTTTGGCGCCAGACCGCACGCCATCGGGTGGATGGTGGTTGATCGCGGGCGCCCGCCGGCGGAGCTGTTGCCGCTCGTGCGCCGGCCATAAAGCGAACGAATTTGCGCGTCAGTCCGCCGTCGCCCGCAGTGAGGGCAGGACGGCGGCCACGACCCCGCCGGCAAACGCATCGACGCGCGTCGGCGGCGGCCCGTCGTCGGCGGTGCCGCCATGGAAGCACCACAGGAACGCCTGGTGCATGCAGGCGCCGGTCAGCGCCATCGCGGCCCCCTCGATGGGTGCGGTCGCGTCAATGCGTCCTCGAACCTGCTCGGCGGCCAGGTAGCCTTTCACTCCATCGCTGATGATCTCGGGGCCGGTGCCGTGGGCGCGGACGGCATCCCGGTGCCGGGAGAGCAGGTCGGTGTCGGAGAAGATCGACATGCCGATCGGCAGCACCGTCCGGTAGAAGCCCGTCACCTCGACCACGATCAGATGAAGATTGCCGGCCACCGCCCCTGAGCCGGCAAGGCTCTCGGCACCGTCAACGACCACGCCGACCTTCGGCAGCCGTTCGGCCAGCACGGCGAGGAAAAGGTCGATCTTGTCGTTGAAATGCCTGTACAGCAGGGGCTCGGAGCATCCCGCCGCCCGGGCGATCTCCTTGGTGGTGGTGCGGGCCAGTCCCCTGGAACGCATCACGCTGAGCGCACCATCCAGGATGGCTTCACGCGTGGATTTCATGGCCTCCTCCTTGTCTGTTAGTAAATACTAACCTAGGATTAGTGAACACTAACCACGCGGCCGGGCGCTCGCCCACGAGGCGCGCCGGACCGCCCGCCATGAAGGAGATGTGATGGCATCGAGCATTTTGGTGACCGGCGGCACGGGCCGGCTTGGCACGCTGGTTGTCGGGCGCCTGCGCGCCGCCAGTGAGTCGGTGCGCGTGCTGAGCCGGCACGCGCACGGGACGGACGACGGCGGCGCGCGGGTGATCGGCGACCTCGCCACGGGTGCCGGCGTCGAGGCCGCGGTGGCCGGGATCCGGACGGTGGTGCACTGCGCCGGGAACGCCAAGGGCGACGCGGCCATGACCCGGACCCTGGTGCGGGCGGCCCAGGACGCGGGCGTGCAGCATCTGGTCTTCATCTCGGTGGTCGGCGCCGAGCGCGTTCCCGTGGTCAGCGGCGTGGATCGCGCCGTGTTCGGCTACTTCGCGGCCAAGCGCGCCGCCGAGCAGGTGGTCGCCGAATCGGGCATCCCCTACTCGACGCTTCGCGCCACGCAGTTCCAGGAGTCGATGCTGGCCGTCGTGCGGCAGATGGCGAAGTCACCCGTGATCCCGGCGCCGACGGGGACCCGGTTCCAGCCTGTGGCCGTCGACGAGGTGGCCGCCGCGCTGGTGGAGCTCGCGCTGGGTGAGCCGGCGGGTGCGGTCCCGGACCTGGGCGGTCCGCGCGCCTACCTGATGGCCGACCTCATCCGCGGTTACCTGGCCGCCACCGGCCGGCGCCGCCTGTTCCTGCCGGTGCGGTTCCCGGGCGCCGCGGCGGCGGCGATCCGGGCCGGGGCGAACCTCGTCCCTGAGCGCGCGGTCGGCAAGCAGACGTGGGAGGAGCTGCTGGCCGAACAGACGGCCGCACCCTAGGCGACGTCACTCAGAAGTGCGTCCCGCCGTCGATGCGCACCTCGGTGCCGGTGATGAATGCCCCGTCCGCGCTGGCGAGCATGGCCACCACTCCGGCGACGGATTCAGGGTCGGCGAAGCCCTGGCCCAGGGCCGGGGCGAGCTTCATGAACAGGCCCATGTCGGCGTCGTCCGGCAGGCCGGGGCCGCTGCTCTGCTTGCTCGCACCGCTGCCGTCGGTCATGCCGGAGGAGATCGACCCGGGCTGGACGGCAGTGAACCTGATGCCCTGCTTCGCGTATTCGGCCGCGAGTGCGTGCGTCATCGACTGCACACCGCCCTTGCTGGCCGCGTAGGCCGCCATGTATGGGTGGGCGAACACGGCCGACGTCGAACTGAAATTGACGACGGCGGATCCGGTGCCTCCCAGCAGGGCCGGGATGGACTCCCGGATCATGAGGAACGCGCCGACCAGATTCACGCGGAGCACCTGCTCGAACGCGTCGACGCTCGTTTCGTGGGTGTGCGACGAGCGCAGGATGCCGGCGGCGTTCACCAGGACGTCCAAGCCGCCCAGCGTGGCCACCGCGGTGGCCACGCCGTCGCGTACCGACGCCTCATCGGCGACGTTCACCTGCACGGTCGTCAGCCTGCTGCCGACGTCCCCCGCCTTGTCGACAGTGTCGGCGAGTCCGGCCTCACTCACGTCCGCGGCGACCACCCGGCCACCCTCGGCAAGCATGCGCAGCACGGTCGCCTGGCCGATTCCCGACCCGCCACCGGTGACCAGTGCGCGGCGTCCCTCGTAACGATTCATGATCTCCACCTTTCGGTTGGTTCAACATCTACACAATACGCCTATATGGCACACTCTGCCATATTGTCGATCGGTGTCATTTAAGACCGTCTCGCGTAGGCTTCCTATGTGGATGCGAATGCCCCTTCCCTGACCGCGCGCCGCAAGGCGGCGACCCAGCTCGACATCGCCCGCGCCGCAGCCCGGCTCTTCACCGAGCACGGACCTGACAGGACGACGGCCGATGACATCGCCGCCGCCGCCGGAATCGCGCTGCGGACGTTCTACCGTTATTTCCGCAGCAAGGAGGACGCCGTCGCTCCCCTGCTCAGTGTCGGCGCGGACCGCTGGCGGGCTGCGCTGGCCTCTGCCGGGCCGGCCGCCGACCCCATCGCGACCATCGAGAAGGCGATCATCAGCGCGCTCACCCCGGGGACCGCCGACGACGTCGAGGGGTTCGGTTGGACTCGCGGTCTCCTACGTGCCGGTGTGCGGGACCAGGCGCTGATGGTGGTCTGGTATCGGGTCAATCGCGAGTCGGAGGCACAACTGCTGCGTGTCATCCGGGGCCTGGCGTCCCCCGCCGCCAGTCCGCTCGCCGTCCGGCTGGCGGCCGCCGCGGCAACCGACGCCATCCGGGTTGCCCTCGAAGCATGGGCGGAGTCGGATGCCCCACTGCCCGACCCCGCGGCAACCGGTCCGGGGACGCCCGCCGACCTCGCGGTGCACTGTTTCCGGCAGCTGTCCGGTTCGATCACGCTGGCCGGGTAGGCGTGGACCCGGCCGCCACGGACCGCTTCCGCCGAGTCATTGACGCCCGGATCACGGTAACGCGCGCGCAGCTCGAGGCCGCCGCACGGCGCATCGGGGAGCTCACCGCGGCGCGGGACGGCACGGCGGAGGACGACGAGCACGATCCGGAAGGCTCGACACTGTCGCAGGACCGGGCCCTGGAGGTCGAATTGCGGGAGGGCGCGCGGCGCAGCCTGGCAGACCTCCAGGAGGCCTTGAACCGGCTGGCGGCCGGGACCTACGACGTGTGCGAGCACTGCGGCGGGCCGATCGCCTTGGCACGGCTGGAGGCCCGGCCGGAAGCCAGGCTGTGCATCGAGTGTGCCGCCCGGCGTGTCCGCCACTGACGGATGGTGTCGCTGACGTATAAGGATGTTGACGGAACGGGATGATGCAAGCCCGTCATCCCCAGCCCAAGTCAGCCTTGACCTGTTCCCACGGGATGTTTTCGCCTTCTTCGGCCATGGCCGCATCAAAGGCGGCAACGTCTTCAATTTCCTCTACCGCGGCCGGCAGGTTCTCCCTCGCAGAGCTGACACTCATTGTCGCCATTCCCTTATTGCACAATTCGGTCATCGGTTTGTACAAGACTATGGACTATGGAGAGGCGGCTATTGGGCCGGCTACGGCTCCTTGTGGGCCCGGCTGGGCTGGACCCGGGGCGGTTCACCGGGCATCTTCGGGTAGTCCGGCGGGAAGGGCAACTCCCCTAGCCCGTTCGCGACGTCCCGCTCCCACCAGCCCAGCAGTTCCTCGATGCCGCCCGGGTCGGCGGCCATGCCGGCCCACGGGTCCCCGACCGTGCGCAGCCGCTCCGGGACGGTCAGGACGGTGAAGTCCGCCGGCTTGACGTGCTCCAGTTCGTCCCAGCCCAGCGGGCAGGAAACCGGCGCGTGGGCGAGCGGGCGCGGACTGTAGGCCCCGGCCATCGTGCGGTCCCGGTTGGCCTGGTTGAAGTCGACGAACACCCGCTCGCCGCGTTCCTCCTTCCACCAGGCCGTGGTGACCCGCTCCGGCATCCGCCGCTCCAGCTCGCGGGCCGCCGCGATCACGGCGTGCCGGACGTCCAGGAACTCGTGGTCCGGCTTGATGGGCGCAAACACGTGCAGCCCGCGGTTGCCGGACGTCTTCACGAAGGAGGTCAGGCCCGCCTCGGCTAGCACCGTCCGCAGTTCCTGCGCGGCCGGGACGGCGTCGCCGAAGTCCGTGCCGGGTTGCGGGTCCAGGTCGATACGTAGCTGGTCGGGGTTGTCCGAGTTCTCGGCGAGGGACGGCCACGGGTGGAAAACCACGGTGTTCATCTGCACGGCCCAAACGGCTGCCGCCGGCTCGTCGAGGACCAGCTGCGGGTGCTTCCGGCCGCTGGGATAGACCACGGGCACCGACCGAACGAAGTCCGGCGCGCCCTTGGGCGGGTTCTTGGAGAAGAACTGGTCACCGTCGACGCCGTCGGGGAACCGTTGCAAGGTGATGGGCCGGCCGCCGTTCGCGGCCAGGAAGGCGTCGCCGACGTCCACCAGATACCTGGCCAGGTCGAGTTTCGTGATGCCGGGCTCCGGCCAGAGGACGCGATGGGGACTGGAGATCCGGATCTCGCGGTCGCCGACCGGGAGCATCACCGCTTCTGTTGCCATGGCACCAACGTAGCCGGATCCCGTCGCCACGTCTCCGGTAGCCACAGTCAGGTCCCTGACAACCACGAAGCGAACTGTTGGTCCGCGCAGGAGGTCCGTCCCGCCGTCGTGGGTACTGGGGGGCGGCCGTTCGCATACCCGCTGGTCTGCGCCGTCACCCAGGTCAGTCGGGTGACGTTGCCCGCTGCATACTGGCTCGGACGGTTTTCATGGTCAGGAACATCGTCCGGTCATCGAAGGGCGATGGAATGAAACCGAAGTGCCGGTAGAACTCTGCGGCGTTCTCATCGATCGCATGGACCAGGAGGGCTCCCACGCCCACCGATTCGGCCACTCCAGTCACGCGCAGGATGGCGTCCTGCAGCAGTGATGCGCCCAGACCGGTCCTTTGGTGTTCCTGATCGACCGCCAGCCGTCCCAGCAAGATCACGGGGATGGGGTCCGGCATGTTGCGGCGCACGGCGCCGGGTGCCACGTCAAGCTCAACCGCCGATGCGACGAGCGCGTAGTAGCCAGCCACGATCGGTTCCCCGAGCGGACACGTGACGAAGGTCCGCGACGCACCCGAGGCTTCATTCTTGTGAGCACGGTCGCGCAGCCACGAATCCAGCGCGGCATTGCCGCTGTGGAAACCAGCCCGATCATGGTCCGCCGTCAGTGGAACGGGTCGGGCGTAGCGGCTCACTTTTCGAAGACGGACGGACGTTGCATCAACGCGACCAGTTCCGCCACCGGGCGGGCTGGTACTTCGAGGTGGCTCATGAAGTCGTTCCAAGCCTGTTGTGACGCTCCAAACACGCGCCGCTCGGACAGGATTTCTTCGGCCCGCTCAGTCAAGACCTGCACGGAAAACTCCGTGACGTTGCGGCCGAGCACAGCGGCAGCCCGCTCAATCGTCTGCTTCTGGCGGGCCGTGACACGCACAGCCAGGCGTTCATCTTTCGTCACCGCACCCATACATCAAATGTACGCCCGACCGGCGTACAGCGCCATCAATCATCATTACGGTCCGCCGCGTGCGACGCAAGGCGGCGGCGCCGCCCTACCGCTCGAGCAGGATCTGCCGGAAGAAGTCCGCCAGCTCGCCGGTGGCCGTGAGCGGCAGGACGTTCGCCACGTACTGGTCCGGGCGGACCACGACGACCACGCCGTCGCGGGACAGTCCGCGCACGTCGAAGATGTCCTCGCCCGGAACGGTCCCGTAGACCTTCTCCAGGTTGGTCAGCCTGAACGGACCGACTTCAGGCTTGAAGGCCTCGGGGACGGCGTTGATGTCGATGTCCTCGTGCGGCTGCTGGTAGATGACCTTCACATCAAACCAGGCATCGGCGTCGAGCCCGCCCGGCATGGCGGCCAGTGGCGATTCCGGCGCGGCGGAGAGCCACTGCGCGAAGTCGGCGACGGGCGAGGCGGCACCGGCCGGGGACGGGTCGGCGAAGACGTAGATGCGCCACCGGCCGTCGGCCGCGGCCTGGTGGCCCAGGTGCAGCGGGTTGGTGTCGCAGACGCGGCACGCGATCGCCGACTTGAAGCGCTTGCCCAGCGGGAAGCCCGTGGCCAGCCCCTGGTGCGTGGCCTCGCCGGTGATTAGCGAGGGGGCGTACTCGGTCATGAAGCCTGCAGGGAACTCGGCGGTGCGCACGTAGAAGTCCTCCAGGTCCGACGGGCTGTCGAACTCCTCGGGCTTCTTCGCCATCATCGTGGACCATTCCTTGTCGAAGTCGATGAGGTTCTTCGCCACGACCTGGCGTTCGGCCGAGTAGGTGGAGAGCAGTGCCTCAGGGCTGCGGCCCTCGAGCACGTGGGCGAGCTTCCAGCCGATGTTGAACCCGTCCTGCATGGACACGTTCATGCCCTGGCCGGCCTTGGCGCTGTGCGTGTGGCAGGCGTCGCCGGTAATGAACACGCGCGGGGTGCGGTTGCCCAGCTGCTCCGGGAGGACGTCGTCGAACCGGTCGGTGAGGCGGTGGCCGACCTCGTACACGCTGTGCCAGGCGACGTTGCGGACGTCGAGCGTGTAGGGGTGGAGGATTTCGTTGGCCTTGGCGATGATCTGCTCGATGGTGGTGTTGCGCACGGCCCCCTTGTCGTCCTCCGCCACTTCGCCCAGATCGACGTACATGCGGAAGAGATGGCCGCCTTCGCGCGGGATCAGCAGGATGGAGCCGCCGTCGTGCGACTGGATTGCGCACTTGGTGCGGATGTCGGGGAAGTCCGTCTTGGCCAGCACGTCCATGACGCCCCAGGCGTGGTTGGCCTGGTCGCCGGCCATGGTGCAGCCGATCGAGGCGCGGACCTTGCTGCGGGCGCCGTCGCAGCCGACGACGTACTTGGCGTGCACCGTCTTCTCGGTGCCCTCGTCCGGGCCGGCGCTGCGCACGAGCGTGACCCTTACCGGGTAGTCGCCCTCCTCAGTAACGTCGAGGCCCTGGAAGTCCCAGCCGTAATCTGGGGTCAAGCGCGCGGCGGAGTTCTTGGCGACCTCGGCAAAGTAGTCGAGCACGCGGGCCTGGTTGACGATCAGGTGCTTGAACTCGCTGATGCCGGTCTCGTCGTCCTTGGCGCGGCCCCCACGGACAATGTGCGTGGGGTTCTCGGTGTCCGGGCGCCAGAACGCCATCTCGGTGATCCAGTAGGCCTCGGAGGTGATCGCCTCGGCGAAGCCGAAGGCCTGGAAGGTCTCGACACTGCGAGCCTGGATGCCGTCGGCCTGGCCGATCTCCAGGCGTCCGTCGCGGCGTTCCACGAGGCGAGTGGTGATGCCCGGGAACTGGGAGAGCTGGGCCGCCGTGAGCATGCCCGCCGGGCCCGAGCCGACGATGAGCACGTCCACCTCGTCGGGAAGCTCCTCGGGGCGGTCGATGCCCGTCCCCGCGGCCGGTTGGATGCGCGGGTCACCGGATACGTATCCGTGATGGTGGAACTGCACAGGGGTCTCCTCACTACGTTGTGGGCGGCTCGTTCACCACCGTCACTGCTTGTTCACTATTTGAACATGCAGTTCTAATAGTGCACAACTAGCATAGGTGTGCGCGCAGTCACGTGCAAGCAGGGTGTTGCAAAGGACTACGACGGTGGTGGTCGAGCCCGTCGAGACCCGGCGGTCGAGCCCGTCGAGACCCGGCGGTCGAGCCCGTCGAGACCCCGTCGTCGAGACCCGGCGGTCGAGCCCGTCGAGACCCGCTGGTCGAAACCGCAGGTACAGAGCCAGGGCGCCTGGGACGCTCAGGACGTTGCGCACCGCGCCGTAATCAACCAGCTCCGCATCATGCTCACCGCCGTGAGATCCGTGTGTGAATACGATGCCCGTGACGCCCTCGACCGCCGCCGAGGGTGTAAGGCTCTCGTGAGGTCTCCGATGACGGTGAGGGTCCCGGCGGGAAACGAAGTCACCTGGGCATCTTTGCGCACCAACGCTCTAGTCTCAAACCCCGCACGGAGCGCCCCAGCAACGGCCAGTCTGCCGACGCTCCCGGTTGCCCCGACGACCAGCACGCTGGACATGGTTGTAGGCACGAATCATCTCTCCTGACGGTTCCTGCGGAATACGGTTGCCTTCTGGGCCCCGTCGATCGGCGGGTCACGCCTCGGGGATGTCCCGGCCGAAGGCCTCTGGAGTCACGGTCTCCGGTTCCGGCCCGCCGCGCACGCCCGTGTCCAGTCCGTCGAGCGCCACGAGCTGGTCCTGGGTGAGCTCGAAGCCGAACACGTCGAAATTGGCGGCGATGCGTGCGGGGTTCACCGACTTCGGGATCGCCGAACGCCCCTCCTGCAGGTGCCAGCGCAGCATGACCTGGGCTGGCGTCTTGCCGTGCTCGGCGGCGATCTGGGCGATGACCGGGTCGTCGAAGGTGCTGCGCCCACCTCCGCGGTAGCTGGTGATGCCGCCCAGCGGCGACCACGCCTGGGTCAGGATCTGGTGCGCGGCGTTCGCCCGCTGCACGTCCGGCTGGGTGAAGTACGGGTGCAGCTCCACCTGGTTCACGGCCGGGATGACGCTCGACCGGTCCAGGAGCGCCGCGAGCACCTCCGGCATGAAGTTGCTGACCCCGATCGCGCGGACGCGTCCCTCCGAAAGGAGGGTCTCCAAGGCGCGGTAAGCCTCGACGGTCTTGTCGAACTGGGTCGGGACGGGCTGGTGCAAAAGCAGCAGGTCGATCTGGTCGACGCCGAGCTTGCCCGCGCTCTTCTTGAAGGCGTGCAACGTCTCGTCGTAGCCATAGTCGCTGATCCACACCTTGGTCTCGATGAACACCTCGGAGCGGTCCAGGCCGGAGTGCCGGATGCCGTCGCCGACCTCGCGTTCGTTGAAGTACGACGCGGCGGTGTCGATGAGGCGGTAGCCGGCGCGGAGTGCTTCTTCGACCGAGTTCGCGGTCACGTCGGGCGGGGTCTGGAAGACACCGAAGCCCAGGGCCGGCATCTCCACACCGTTGTTCAAGGTCACGTTCATGGTCATACTCCCGACTTTAGGTGTGCCGTTTGGATTGTGGGAGTGACTGGCAGTACACCCCTCGGGGCGCGGTCAGCAACCGACGTGCCGGATCGATTGTTCCGGCGAGGACATCGGGCACGAGCTCGAGGTCCCCGACGTCTGGGTGATGGATGTGCTTGACGCCGGTGCGGTGGAAGCGAACGTTGTGGGCCACCCAGCGCAACCGGAAGGCGTCCCTTCGCGTGACGAGTTCGCCGATCAGATCGGTCAGGCCCTTGTCCCGCGGGTTCTGCCCGGCGTAGCCGCGCAGCGTGGCGACGATGTCGTCGGCGCCCTGTTCCCGGTCGGGGAAGAAGTTGCGGGCCGCCGGATTGAGGAACATGAAGCGGGCGGTGTTCGACCGGTTCGCAGGGTCGTCGAGGACCGGGGCGTAGAGCGCACGCCCGAGCGTGTTGGCCGCCACGAAGTTCATCCGGCGGTCGCGCACCCAGACCGGTGCGCCGGTGAGCGCGTCGAGGAAGCGCTGTAGGCCCGGCCGGACGCTTCCGACGGCGGACCGGCTGCGGTCCGGCCGCACGGGCGAGGTCGTGCAGGTGCTCGGCCTCGGCGTCGTCGAACCGGAGGGTGCGGGCCAGGCTGTCGAGGATCTCCGGTGACACCCCGGCGAGGTCGCCGCGCTCTGGCTGACAAGATTTGAATCAGCGAACCCCTGGAAAACCCTGATCACAGCTGGTTCTTCCGAAAACTCGGATCGTCTCGATTTCCAGGCGTTGACAGAGAAGCGGGCGATTTGCTCGTTCCGAGTCCCTACGGAAGCAGTTCGAGCATCTGAGGTCGCGCCTTCATAGCGTGGATAACAAGTTCATTCCCGCTGTCAAAGACAAGAACGACGGTCTCCAGGAGACGTCCTTGCGTATCGAAACCGAGCCGCAGCTGCCTGGCGGGGCCCTGCTCGTCGAGGTCCTCAATCCAGAGCGCCCAGCTCGCAGCCTGGACCGCACCGTCGGGAAGAATCCCGTGTTTGAGCGCCGAGTCGTGAACCTTCACGCGGCCGAGGCCGCCAGTGCTTCACGGATGACCTCGGAGCGTGTCTTCCCCTCACGCGCCGCTCGCGCATCGATAGCTGCGAGCTCCTCCAGCGTGAGGCGCAGCGCCACGACCTGCGACGGCTCCGCGCCGCGCCCAGGCCGGCCACGACCCCGCTTCTTCAACGCCCCGACGTCGTACCCAGCCTCAGCCTCGGCAGCCCAGGCAGCGATCTGCTCCTCCGTGACCGGCACGCCGTTGATCGTTTCGTCCGAAGCCATGTCATTCATGTCATTAATGTAATACGAAATCGAGGGAGTGTCGAGATCGGATGTTCTTCTCTGAGTGGCAACACCCCCTCGTCTGACCGCTCCGTACGACCCGCGCCTACGCGCACCTCCAGCACCCGCGAGAAGCTCGTGAGCGGCGGCGTCGACCGGTTCAATTCGCCCCGCCTGCTCGAATGGGTCGATGCGACAATACGGCCCGGCCGCACTCGGAGGATGTACAAGAGGCAGTGCCCATAACGGACACTGCCTCCTGCCAAATCTGGTCGGAGTGACAGGATTTGAACCTGCGACCCCTTGGCCCCAGATACCCGCATCGGCCCATTTGGCCGATTCTCGGGGACTTCTGCGTGCCTCTGGGGCCGTTTGCCAGGCGTGCAACCCATGGGATGCATAGTTCTGGTCCCGGTTTGGTCCCGGCGCTTCCGGGCTCTCACTGCCAGACGGAACCCGCTACTTCTCCTTCCGACGCAGATTGACCCGAAGTTTACTCCCCGCCTTCGCGTCTCTGTCATAGCTCGAAACAGTGACACCCTCAAGACGCGCAAGGAGCATGCGGTGCTCTTGGTCGTCGGGGACTGGACAGGCTACCGTGAGCAAGCAACCTACTGCAAGTTGGTGCCAAGATCGGTGTCGGCGAGTCCAGGCGAGTACTGCTACACCATCGGGGCGGTCTGCGGCATCTTGCCACGCCTACTTCGTGGCACCCCACCGCGTTGCTCGCCGACCTTGCACCGGCCTTCCCCGACCCGGCCTACGCGCTACAGTGGTTTAGGTCTACACGTTCAATGACATCGCCGGCTGCCGGTGGTGGCGGCAGGTGTCGACCGGCGGCCAGCGGTCCCCGGAAACATCGGACAAGTGAAACGCCGACCGGAGGCGAGGACAATGACATCAACTCCGACATCGGGACGGGACCCGCGGTCCAGTCTGGACATCGGACGTGCGGCCACGCTGAAACCCATCGCGGACATCGCGGCAAAGATGGGCATCGGCGCGCATCTACTCGAGCCTTACGGTACAGGGGTGGCAAAGATCGACCTGGCAGCGATCCAGGAGCTCGCCGACCGGCCGCTGGCGAAGTACGTCGTGGTCTCCGGAATCACGCCCACACCCCTGGGGGCAGGCAAGACCACCACGACGGTTGGCCTTGGCCAGGGGCTGAATCACACCGGAAGGCAAGCCACCATCGCGATCCGCCAAGCCTCGATGGGGCCGACGCTCGGGATCAAGGGGGGTGCCGCCGGTGGCGGACACAGCCAGGTGATCCCGATGGAGCGGTTGAACCTGCACCTGACGGGGGACATACACGCCGTCACCGCCGCCCACAACCAGCTTGCCGCCATGCTGGACAACCACCTATACCGAGGCAACCCCCTGGGAATCGACCCGGCCTCGATCACGTGGCGCCGAGTGCTGGACGTCGACGACCGCTCGCTGCGGGACATCGTGGTGGGGCTTGGCCCGCGGACGAACGGCGTGACCAGGCAGACCGGTTTCGATATCACCGCCGCATCGGAATTGATGGCCACACTGGCACTGGCCACCTCGCTACGCGACTTACGCGAGCGCCTGGGGCGCGTGGTGGTTGGCTACACCTCCGGCGCCCAAGAGCCCGTAACCGCCGAGCAGCTGCGGGCAGCTGGGACGATGACGGTCCTGCTGCGCGACGCGCTCAAGCCGAACCTGCTGCAAACCATTGAGAACACCCCGGCACTGGTGCACTGTGGCCCGTTCGGGAATATCGCCACCGGCAACTCCTCGATCGTCGCCGATCTGATTGGCATTCGTGCCGGAGACTACTTGGTCACGGAAGCCGGATTCGGCGCCGACATGGGCGCAGAGCGGTTCTTCAACATTAAGTGCCGCGTCTCCGGCCTGGTGCCTGACGCCGCCGTGGTCGTCGCGACCGTACGGGCGCTGAAGTTGCACTCGGGTCGACACAAGGTCGTGGCCGGACGTCCCCTGCCGGAGGAAATGCTGGCGGAAAATCCCGACGACGTCTATGCGGGAGCGGACAATCTGCGCCGTCAAATCGCCAACATTCGGTTGCACGGCGTCACGCCCGTGGTGGCGATCAACGCGTTCTCCAGCGACTATCCCTCCGAGCATGCCGCAATCCGCGAGATCGCGGCGCAGGTCGGCGTCAGGTGCGCCCGCTCAACGCACTTCGAGGACGGCGGTGCCGGGGCCGCCGAGCTGGCCGACGCCGTGGCCGAAGCCGCCGACGAGCCGGGCGATTTCACCTACCTCTACCCTGCCGAGGCCAAGCTGCGCGAGAAGATCGAGGCGATCGCCACCCGCGTCTATGGCGCCGACGGGGTGGATTACACGCCGGCTGCCGCCTGGTCGCTGGAGCACTACGAACAGTGTGGCTGGGGAGACCTGCCGCTGTGCATGGCCAAGACGCACCTGTCGCTGTCCTCGGACCCGACGCTGCTCGGAGCCCCCACCGGATGGCGGTTGCCGATCCGGGAGGTGCGGGCCTCCGTGGGCGCAGGGTTCATCTACGCCATCTGCGGCCAGATGCAGACGATGCCCGGTCTCGGCTCCGACCCGGCCGCAGCGCATATCGACATCGACGAGAACGGGCTGACCGTCGGACTGTTCTGACACCTCACGTCGGTCAGCCTGCCCTGCGCGCCGGTGGGCAGCGTAGTCCGCGGGGATCTGGGCTGCTCACGGCGAGTGCGGGTGTCCACGTCGTCCTGAGACGTCACATGGTCGGGCGGACAGGATTTGAACCTGCTGTTTCCGCTTCCTCAGCCTCCGCTACGACTCGGTCCGCGGCGCGAAGGGTGAGCTGCTCCTCCAGTGCAACCCAGTCCGCACACAACTCCGGCGAAAGGTCTGTTCGCTTCAACAGAGTCTGCAGACGACGCGCAGATTGCAGCGCCAACGTAGGCCCGGCAGGAATCGTGCCGTCCATCAAGGCCTTGATCGTGACAGGGTTGTTTTAATCATCGCGATCACCGCGGAAGGTGTCTCCCAGTCGGCTGGTCTCGGTTTCGAGAACAGCCGCAGCTTCTGCCCGCCGATCGTACGCCATGGCGGTCACTTCCCGACGAGTTCCATGAGACGGTCGAAGCCGTCGACCTGCTTGTAGACGACCTCGCCCTGGTGCTTCTTCGTGAGGGTCTCGAAGAACCGGGTGGCGCACTCGATCTTGGCGTCCTCGATGCCCTTGAGTTCCAGACTCGACATGGTGCCCTTGGTCTCGGCAACAAAGTAGACGTGCTTGACCGACCCCTCGTTGAACGCGATCGCCCAGTCGGGGTTGTAATCACCGACCGGGGTCGGGATGAAGAACCCACGCGGGAGCTTCGCATACACGGCGACCTCCTTGCTGGTATCGAGCTTGGTAACGAACTCGCGCTCCACCTTCGAATCGGTCACGACGTAGTCATAGACATGCTTCGTGAGCTTCTCACCCGCCTTGCGAAAATCCTGCGTCGACTGGTTCTCCGTGAAAATCTTCGTGTCGAATCGATCTTCCAGCGCGTCATATGTCAAGTGTTCGACGATGACAGTTGCCTTCTCCTCGTTGATCAGCCGGGCGGTCTCGCTGATGAACTGCTCCGGGTTCAGCCTGAACTTCGCGAAGGTATCCGGCCGCACGCCACGAAGGATCGCTGCCGCGGTACGCCTGGTCAGCTGCGTCTTCTCGGTGATCTCACCCAATAGGTCGTACTTCACCGACGAGTTCGCAGTAATCTGTTCGGTCTCGCGCTTGTGCCCGTCCAAGCGGAATGCCTGCCCACTCGCGAGCTGCGCGGCCTCCAACTCGCCGATCTGCTTGCCGTGCTCGATCACGTACGACAGGCCGGTGACGTTCAGCTGTTTATCGAGCGCCTTGAGCGCCTTGTCGATCAGCTCATTCGAGTCGAACTCGACCTGGTAGACGGCCTTGTGGTTGATCCGACCCCACAGTTCCTTGAACTCGGCCTTGGCGAAGTTTTTCTCGTTCAACGGGATTCTCTTCATGGCCCGGTCATCGCCCCCGATCATCGAGACGTCGAGGTACAGCGCGTCGACCAGCGGCCATATGTAGTCCATGACTGGGCTCAGGATCTCTGAGGTGGAGGCTGCGAACGTGCCGTTCTCCTTGGCATCCTTGTAAACCTCGGAGACCGTCTGGTCCTCGTTGATGTAGTCGTTCTTGATCAAGTACATGTACAGGGCATTGGCGACATCCTTCTCCAACGTCGACTCGCCATCCGGGGTCTTGATTGTCTTGCCCACGAAGTAGTCGACGGAGGCCTTGCGCGGGCGCGAGGACAGCGATTCCGCGATCTCTTTCTGCAGGCCGCCGACGAAGTCGGTGTAGGACTCGTCTGTCACGACGGTCAGTTCGTTGATTTCGTGGACGGTGATGGGGTTGTCCATCCGCTCTCCATGCTGGTCGACGGCGAGCCGCAGGCCACGGCCGATCTCCTGACGGCGGGAGACCGTATTGTCACTCTTCTTCAACATCCCCATGACGAACACGTTGGGGTTGTCCCAGCCCTCGCGCAACGCAGAGTGGGAGAAGATGAACCGCACCGGCTCCGCAAACGACAACAGGCGTTCCTTGTCCTTGAGGATCAGGTCGTAGGCGTCGATGTCCGTGGACTGTCCCTTGTCGTCACCCCGGCCCGAGACCTTGCCGTCGATCTGCCGCTTCGACTTCTTGTCAATTGAAAAGTAGCCCTCATGGACCGCGTTGACCTCGTCGCGCTGGAGATACCTCATGTATGCCGCTGTACCCTCGTCGAGTTCCAACTCACCAAGGACCTCTGCACAGATGGCCGCGTACTCCTCCTCAAACATGCGCGCATAGTCACCGAGCGTGTCCTCGCGGTCGTAGTCGCGGTACTTCACCACCTCGTCGATGAAGAACAAGGACAGCACCTTGATGTCCTGCGCAAACAGTTCGCGTTCCTTCGCGATGTGGGCACGAACCACCTCACGGATCTGGATGCGTCGCTTCGATTCCTCGGTTGCGTCCCGATCGGCGAGCTGCCCGGCGGTGACGATATCGCCGCTGGACAATTCGATGATGTCCTGGTTGGCGTCGATGTTGGTGATGAACAGCGGCTGGCCCTCCGGTTTATATGCCTCAATGCCGTTGCTCAGGTCGTGGAGGTTGGAGCGCTTCGTCACGATTCGGGTCTGCCGCTTGATTGGGCCGCCCTTGGTCTGCACTTCCAGCTCGATCCGGGCGGTGGGCGCCGCGCCCTTCTTCAGCAGGATCTCGTCAAGGTACAGGTAGGCGGTGGAACCCGCCAGCCCCTTGACGGTGATGCCGCGCACTGCAATCTTCTTTACCAGCTTGGCGTTGTACGCATCCAGTGCGTCAAGGCGGTGGACCTTGGTGTGCGCGACCTTGTGGGTGGCCGAGTAGCGCAGCACCATGAGAGCGTTGAACTCCGCCAGAGCCTTCAAGGAGTTGTCTGCGCCGATCTTCTGGGGTTCGTCAATGACGACGATCGGCCGGTTGGCCTTGATCACGTCGATCGGGCGTCGTGACTGGAAGTCGTCGAGCACGTCGTAGATGCGGCGCTGGTCCTTGCCGGTGGCGTTGAATGCCTGGATGTTGATGATCATCACCTGCACCCCGCCGTCGGAACTGAACCGCTCCAGCTCATGCAATTGGGATGAGTTGTAGATGAACGAGCGAGGCTTGGTGCCGTAGATGGACTGGAAATGGTCCGCAGTCATGTCGAAGGTCTTCTTCACACCCTCACGGATCGCAACCGACGGCACGACGATGATGAACTTGGACCATCCGTACCGCCTCTGCAGTTCCATGAGCGTCTTGATGTAGACGTACGTCTTACCCGTACCGGTCTCCATTTCCACGTCAAGGTTCGGCGCCCCCAGTGCCGCCTTCGAGTCCGTCAAGGCACTCGACTTGGGCAGGTTACGCGAGGCCTGCACCCGGTGGACGTTCTCCAGCAACTGTGCGCGTTTGAGTTCGATGGGGGCGTTGGCCAGGCCCGAGTCCGTTTCGAACAACGCGGGCGCGGACGACGGCGTCACCGCACCGGGGTCGATCCGGTACGAGATGCCGTCGCGCTTGGGTTGGCCGGCGAAGACCTCGACGACGGCGTCAACGGCCTCGGTCTGGTACTGCTGAACCTTGAACTGAAGCTTCATCCGACGCTGTGCTTTCTTTCGTAGTAGTCGCTGGATCCATTGTGCGCACGAAGACCGTGGAGACCGTGCTGACAGGCGGGGACGCGCCTGGCGAATTGGGATGTCTTTCGTAGATCCTTGGATAGCTGCGGGGTTTGGGTGGGCATTTACGAGAGCACCCATCTCGGCCGGGCGCGGGTGCCATCGTTGTGGATCGTTCCCGCATCGCGCATCTTGCCCAGCAGGTTTCCGACCTTGTTGCGCTTCTGCCCGTCATCCAGGGCCGCGCTCAGCTGGGACAGCAACAGACCGTCAATGTCGGCACGGCTCGCTGATCCGAACTTCTCTAGATAGTCGCGGACCTGCTTGATGTAGAACGCGTCATCTTGGCCACGGGTGCGGATGTACTCCGCGCGGGTCCCAGCGGCGTCTGCGACAGCGGCGGCAACTCGCAAGTGCGGCTTGCGGCCTTCAATGAGCTTCGCCTTCCGCAAGCGGGCCGCGGCCTCGGTACTGATGGGCAGGTGCTTCTGCACGCGGTCCAGCACGAGCACGTCTTCCAAGGGCAGGTCTTCACGAGCCATGAGAAGTTTGGAGTACGCCTCGTCAATCGCGGCGCCGAAGACCGTCAGCTTGACCTCACCGGGTGCGCCCAGGTCGTAGTCAGGTAGTGGGAGGAAGCGCTTGCGCTGCTGGTCGACGATGCGATGGATGCCGTTGCCCATGTGGTCAATGAGGTTCAGCTCGGTCATGGCGGCGACGAGGAACGGGTTGCGGTATCGGCGTGGCACCCTCTCGCTGAGCATGTAGGCGTCCGGGGTTTGGTCGTAGAACTCTCCGACGCTGATGAACTCGACCCGGTCGACGCGTTCGGTGACGATGACCCTGGAGTTCTGCCGGTAGTCTTGGTGCGCGATGCAGTTGTAGAGCGCCTCGTGCAGACTGGATTCGTTGTACTTCTCGATCTCGCGGTAAATCAGCTCATTGGGCGGGTTGAAGCGGATCTGCACGTTCCGAATCCGCTGAACCAGTTTGGTTGCGGTCAGCAGGAACGGCGTTGTGAAGTGTTCGTACGCCGATTCTTCACCGATGAGTTTCCACGTCAGTTCCGCCATGTGGGGGCTGAGCAGGTGTGCCGAGATGTCACGTCCGAGGAGCAGCAGCGCGGCGCGGGTGATGTGCCCGTCGAGGGTGAGCCGGGCCTTGGCCAGTAACGTGGCATCGTCCCAGCCGACGATCTGTTCTGCCAGCCTCGGGTTCCGTTCCGCAAACCCTTGCCGGGCCCGCGCCAGGGCCGCAGGGTCCAAGTGTTCCAGCGTGGCGCCGGGGACTGGTTCGGCGGTCCAGTCGGTGGCGATGGCCTGGTTGCGGATTTCGTCTTGCTTGGCAAGCCCCAGGGGTGTCAGGCTCTCCCCCGCCCGGGCCCGGTAGTCGCCCTTCCATGCAATGGGGAAGCCGCGCGGGGCGGGCGGAATCTCAAAGAGAACCACGCGCCCGCCGGCATGGCTGAGCACGTGGATCTGGCGGAAGGAGACGCTCGGGTCGGTGTTCTGGCTGATCTGAAGCTTCAGGCTGTCAAGGCGTGCGGGGTCCTCCCGGTAGGCGGTGCCGACGACCTTGCGGGTCTTGTCGTCGACGCCGAACACCAACCACGCTGCGTCGACGCCGCGCAGATTCGCCTCGTTCGCGAGGGCGGAGAAATACTCACCGATCTTGTCGGTGTCATAGTTGCCGCCCGCACGCTTGAACTCGACCACCTCGCTCTCGCCGGCGGCGAGGAGAGAGTCGAGCAGTTCCAACAGATCCGCGTCACTCATCAGATCGTGCGTACCTCCGTGCCTGTGGGTGAAAGTTCCTTGAAAATCTGCTCCGCGTTGATACGTGCGGCGTCCGAGGCAAAGGCGTCGTCACGGAACACCGCACGCAACGGACGCCGGGCTGCGATGGCACGCACGACGTCGGAACTCACCGACTCGGCGAAGCATGCGATCAGCGCGTCATCATCGACCGCGAACACCTCACAGCCATCAATATCTTCACGCACCATCGGCAGTGTCAGTTCCAGGCCCCAGTCGAGCAGCAACTGGAACAGCAAGTCCTCGCCAGATCGGTCTGATTTTATACTGGCTTCAAGCGCACCCAGCAGGTCTTGGTCGACGCCATCAGTAGGTCGCAGAACATCAGTCATACTGGTGCTGTCCACTTGAAATGCCCTGAAGCCGAGATCTCCCGACACAGTCCCTGACTCCAGGACTTCGTTACAGACCTTCTGGATTCTCTTCCGTGCAAGGTCGGCCACAGTCGAGTACTGCCCTCCATCGGGCATGTCTTCAGCGACCTGCACTTCGATGAACGAACGAGTACCACGGTCAGCAGCATTCGCACGAAGGACGGCGTCCGCCGTAGTTCCCGAACCGGCGAAGAAATCGAGCACGACTGAGTCGGAGTCCGTGGCAATTTGCAGTAGACGTGAGATCAAGCGTACGGGTTTCGGAGTGACAAACAGGTTCTCGCCGCTGGAGGCACCCATTAGTTTATGAAGCTCCTGCTTCGAGTTTCGAGTGCTTCCGACTTCTTTCCAGTGCCAATAGGTCTGGGGGATGACCCCATCCCGAACCTCAGACAGAAATCGTTTAATTCCTGGACGCACAGAACCGTCACCCCACCAAATACGGTCATCCGCATCGAGCTGATCGAACCTAGACTTACTGATCCGCCAATAGCTTCCCGGTGGCGGCCCCTCGATAACACGGCCGGAAGGCGTCGTGATGGAGTATTGCCCCTGATCGTACGGATTCCGTGCCGCCATGTCTCCAAGTAGCCAAGGCCCGCGTGGGTCATCATCAAGGTTCTTGTAGCGCGCGACCATGTCGCCCGTGCGTGGCAAAAGATTAGGCCGCCAAATATCCGCATTCCTTGCAAAAAGGAGGAGATATTCGTGATCCTCACTCAAGTGTCGGGCCGAGTTCTTTGGACTGTCCATCTTGTGCCAAATCACAGTGGCGATGAAGTTGGACGTTCCAAAGACCTGATCTGCCAACTGCCTGAGCGCTCCGATCTCATGGTCGTCAATCGAAATAGCGATCAGACCGTCGTCAGATAGAAGATTCCGCGCCAGTCTCAACCTCGGATACATCATGCTTAGCCAGTCGGAGTGGTAGCGGCCGTTGCTGTCGCTGTTGGCCACAAGGCGAGTGCCGGTCTCATCACTCTGGCAGGAGCGGGCGAGAAAGTCATCAACGGACTCTGCAAAGTCGTCGTCGTAAATAAAGTCCCCACCGGTATTGTAGGGCGGGTCAATATAGATCAGCTTGACCTTGCCCAAGTACGACTCCTGCAGCAGCTTCAGCGCATCTAGGTTGTCACCCTCAATGAACAAGTTCTTGGTCGTGTCGAAGTCGACCGACTCCGCCCGCACGGGTCGGAGAGTCTTGGCGATCGGCGCATTTGCAGCAAACGCGGCGGCACGCTTGCCTGGCCAGTCGAGCTGGTACCGTTCCTGCGGGCCCTCAACGATGTGGTCGCTCAGCTCCTGACGGAGCAGGTCAAAGTCAACTGCAGTAGTCACGTTGCCCTTCGAGTCGCGGGACTCGGTGATCACGCTCGGGAAGAGCTCGGCGATCTTCTCGATGTTGCGGGCCGTGAGGTCGGGTGAGTGCAGGGTACGCTTCTCCATCACGCACCAGCCCCGACCAGTGCGCGAGCGACAGCCCGCGTGCCATCACAGCGACTTGACCTCCGTATGCGGGGAGAGTTCACGGAAGATCTGCTCCGTATTGATGCGCGCCGCATCATCAGAGAACTCCTCGTCGAGGAAGACCATGCGCAGCGGCTGCCGGCCGGCAAGCTCGGTGACGAGACCGCGCGGCAGCTCTCTCTCTACTCTCTCTCTCTCTCTCTCNCGTCGCGCTCCTCGCGCATGATCGGCATGGTCAGTTCGAGGCCGGAATCAAGCAGAACCTGGAACAGCAGGTCCTCACCGGAACGGTCGGGCTTGACGCTCGACTTCAGGGCATCGATGTTGAGCTGATCCGTCTGTTCCGGGGCGCGAAGGACGTCCGCCATGTTGGTGGCGGCGACCTTGGTCATGCGATAGCCGAGGTCGCGGCTGCCGGTGACGTCGACTTGCTGGGCGATCTCGGCGGCAACGTTGCGCAAACGCATCGTGCTCATACCCAGGATCGAGTCAAACTCCGGCTCGGGTGTGCGAAGCGGTTCGTGCACCTGAACGGCAATGAAGCGCCGGTTGCCGCCGTCCATTGCGTTTTGTATGAGGACGGCGTGGGCCGTGGTGCCACTTCCGGAGAAGAAGTCGAGGACGATGTCGCCGGCTGTGGGGTCAGTTGCAAGGTGAAGGATCCGCTGAATCAGCTGCACCGGCTTGACCGAGTTGAGGACGTTCTCGGTGTGCTCGAACGGCACGAACTTCAGCAGCGTCTTCTTGGCGTCCTGGGTATGCCCGACCTCCGAGTACGGCCAAAATGTCTGCGGAGTTCGGCCGCCCGTCATCTCCGCGAGAAATCGCTTGAGGCGTGGCATGTTGTCCCTCTCAGCACCCCACCAAATTCGCCCGTCAGCATCCAATGCTTTGAAATTGTCTTCCGAAGTGCCCCAATATCGACCGCGCGGTGGTCCGTCAATGACCCTGCCGGATGGCGTTGTAATCGGGTATGTTCCCGCCGCATAAAAGTTTCGTGCTGCCAGGTCAGAAGATGTCCATGGACCGCGCGGGTCATTGTCCGGGTTCTTGTAGCGTGCGTCCATCTCCGCGGTGCGTGGCAGCGGGTTGGGGGTCCACCGTTGCTTGTCACGGGCGTAGCACACGATGTAGTCGTGATCTTCGGAGAACCACTGGGCAGAGTTCTTCGGTGAGAACACCTTCTGCCAGATGATCTGGGCGACAAAGTTCTGTGCGCCGAAGACCTCGTCACAGAGTTTGCGGAGGTTGTCGATCTCGTGGTCGTCGATTGAAATGAAGATGGCGCCGTCGTCCTTGAGGAGGTTCCGGGCCAGCTTGAGGCGCGGGTACATCATGCTCAGCCAGTCGGAGTGGTAGCGGCCGCTGCTGTCGCTGTTGGCTACCAGGCGGGTGCCGGTCTCATCGCTCTGGCCGGTGTGGGCGAGAAAGTCGTCAACAGACTCGGCGAAGTCGTCGTCGTAGATAAAGTCCCCACCGGTGTTGTAGGGCGGGTCGATGTAGATCAGCTTGACCTTGCCGAGGTAGGACTCTTGGAGCAGCTTGAGGGCGTCGAGGTTGTCGCCTTCGATGAAGAGGTTCTTAGTGGTGTCGAAGTCGACCGACTCCTCGCGGACGGGGCGGAGCGTCTTGGCGATGGGTGCATTGGCGGCAAAGGCGGCGGCGCGCTTGCCGGGCCAGTCGAGTTGGTAGCGCTCTTGAGGTCCCTCGACGACGTGGTCGGAGAGTTCCTGGCGGAGCATGTCGAAGTCAAAGGCCCGCGTGACGTTGCCGTCGGCGTCGAGCGTTTCGGTGACGATGGCGGGGAACAGTTCGGCCAGTTTGTCGATATTGGCGGCGGTCAGGTCTGGCGACGTCATGCGCAGTTTCTCCACGGTCTTACCTTTGCTGTTCCAGTTGAGCTTGTCTGGCCTTGAGTTCCCGGCGCAGCTCGACCTTGAAGTTGAACTGCTTCTCGCTTCTGAGCTTGCGCTTCAGGGCTTCGATGTCTCGTTCGAGCGCGCCGATGGTCTTCAGTCTGGCAGCCACCTCTGAAACGTCTTCACCCGGCCGGACCTGCACCTTCGTCAACGGTTCCAAGAGTGAGGCGTACAGAGCGGGAAGCGTGATCGCGGTCGGCAGGCTGAGGCGCTCTTGGTCCGCGGGGAGCCAGTCGGTCGTGAAGTAGCTGCTGAGCTTGGGGGCACCGGTACCCGCATGCTTGTGGGCGGCAGTCATCCGGATGACACCGTGGCCGCTGCCAAGCGCGGCGACCGGGCGGGTGATCTCGAAAATTATCGGGAACGGGATGGCCTTGTCAATCGCAGCCAACACTGCCTCGGACACGTCCGCGCCCTTGGCATCAATCTGGAAAACCTGCACCTCGGGCACTGCTTCAGTGCCCGGCAGGTTGATTGTAGACTCAGCAAGCTTGTACGCCCAGGTGATGCGCTGAACCTCGGAGACGAACTTCTCCCGTACGGCCGTGGTGACGGTGCCGTGCTCGTAGAACTTATCCTTCGGCACGCGACTGCCGAACTTCGCGGCGGCGGGCCACCCGTAGAGCAGGGCCGTCATGTGGCATCGCCTCGGGTTTCGACAGGCCCAACCATCGAGGCGGCCGGATCTACGACGGCGATGAAGGCGATCAGCTCGAAGTCGTCGAGGCCTGCAATGGCTTGGGTGAGGGCGGTCGTGTGGCCGCCGGTGAAGAGGCTGTCGATGTCGCGTTCCTCGGTGACGTCGATCATTGAGTGGATCGCATCGGTGAGCAGATTCGAGTACTTGCCCATGTCCGCTCCCTCGCGCGTCGCGGCGTTGAAGGCATGCACGACGTCGGCGACGGGCTCGTCGTAGGGCCGGCAGCCAACACGGATGAGGTCGAGCAGGTGCTTGGCTTCGGTGTGGTCGGCGATGACGTTGCCGTCGCCGTCCAGGTAGACGAGGTAGTCCGGGTGGAGACGGTTGCCGCGATTGATGCTCTCGCCGGCATTCACGTTCCGCAACGCGAAGATCACCCCCGGCTTCAGCCCGTTACCCAGGTCGGCGGGGATGACAGCGTGGAGACCTTTGGGTGCGGTCGCGAGGTCGCCGTTCTCCTTGATGTAACCGAGCAGGTCCATCCGGAAGTCGTTGAGACCCAGGTCGGTGATGGAGACGCCGGTGCGGACGTCTTCAAGTTCGATGATCTCGTCCTGGAGCTTGCGGAGCTGTTCCTTGCGGAACGCGGCGTCGGAGTCTTCGAGGGTGAGCACGTTGTCGTCGGCCGTGCCCGCGACGTCGGCGATGACCATGCGGTTCTCGACACGCTCTTTGAGGTTGATGTACTCGTCGAGGGAGATGTCGGGCCAAAAGTTGACCAGCTGAATCTGGCCATTGGTGGAGCCGATGCGGTCGATGCGGCCGAACCGCTGGATGATCCGCACCGGGTTCCAGTGGATGTCGTAGTTGATCAGGTAGTCGCAATCCTGGAGGTTCTGGCCCTCACTGATCACATCGGTGCCGATGAGCACGTCCAGCTCGCGGGTCTCACGTGGCATGGTGAGATGTCGCTGCTTCGAACGTGGTGAGAACAGGGACAAGACCTGCTGGAAGTCGAGCCCGGTGCCCAAGGTGGTCTTCGCGCCGTGGCTCCCGCCGGTGATGACGGCGGTTTCCAACCCAGCATCCGTGAGGGTGGGGGCGAGTTCGCGGTAGAGGTAATCCGCGGTATTGGCGAAGGCAGAGAACACCAACACCTTGCGGTTGCCCGGGTTGATCGGGTGCGCGGCTTTGTCGGCGATGAGCTGCTTGAGCTTCTGGAGCTTCACATCGTGGGCGGGGGTGACTCTGCGCATCTCGTCGAGCAGCTCACGCAGGGTCTCGCGGTCGTTCCACAGGTCGCGCTGCCAGGACTCGATGTCGAGGTCGTCGAGGTCGATCTTGATCTTCTCTCCGTATGAGAGCGCCTCGATGTTCGCGTCGTCCTCGTCGTCCATATCGAAGTCGAGCCCGGCCAGAGCCGTGGTCGGGTCACTGAGGGAGCCCGCGTGGGAGTCGAGCCGCCGCAGGGTCCGGTCTACGGACTCCTCGATCTTGGTCAGCGTCAGCCGGAACGCGTCGACAGAACTCTCCAGCCGCTTGAGGAGGTTCACAGTCATGAGCTTCCTCAGGCCCTGCTCACGCCCGGCCTGGCCGAGGTTGGAGCGGGCGCTGCCCGCCGTGACGTTGTAGAGGTCCTCGTATTTGGAGAGTCTGCTGGGGAACACGTACGCCAGCGGCGTGTAGACCGCGAGGGTGAGGGCCTGGAGCTGCTCGAAGATGTCGTTGAACCCCGGCGCGTCAGGCAGATCGGTGAGGGGTTCGCGGATCGACAGCGGTGCCCGTCGTTCCGGGAAGGCGCCGATCTCAGTGGTGTCGTAGAAGGCCTGGATGTGCTTACGCGAGCGGGCGATGGTGACCGAGTCGAGCAACTCGAAGAAGTCGAAATCGAGCATCTGGAGGATGCGGTCGGTCGTGCGCTGCTCGGGGTCGAGCTTGGACCACTCGTTGAACACCCGCTGCGCGTCGGAGAAAACCTTCTCGACCGTCGTGGACAGGTTGAGGTGCTGGGCGAGATTCTCCGACTCGCCCTCGTAGGCGAGCTGGAGCTGGTTCTTCAGGTCATTGAACCGGTTGTTCACGGGAGTGGCCGAGAGCATCAGCACCCTGGTTTTCACGCCCTCGCGGATGACCTGCCGCATGAGGCGCTGGTAACGCGACTCCTTCTCCTCGGCGTAGTCGGCGTTGCGGAAGTTGTGCGACTCGTCGATCACGACGAGGTCGTAGTTGCCCCAGTTGATCCGATCCAGCCGCAGCCCAAGGGATTCGCCCTTCGTGCGGGACAGGTCGGTGTGTGCTAGGACGTCGTAGTTGAACCGGTCGGAAGCGAAGATGTTGGTCGTGAGGTTGGCGTTGTAGTTCGTCCAGTTCTCGGCGAGCTTCTTCGGGCACAGCACCAGCACCGACTTGTTGCGCAGCTCGTAGTACTTGATCACCGCAAGCGCGGTGAAGGTCTTACCCAAACCGACCGAGTCGGCCAGGATGCAGCCGTTGTAGGTCTCCAGCTTATTGATGATGCCCGTCGCGGCGTCACGTTGGAAGTTGTACAGGCTCTGCCAGACCTTGGTCTCCTGGTAGCCGGTGCGGTCGTTCGGCAGCACGTCCTCGTTGATGTCGTCGAGGAACTCGGCGAACAGGTTGTACAGGATCAGGAAGTAGATGCGTGCCGGCGAGTTCTCGGCATAGACGCTAGCGATGTGGTCGTAGACGGCCTGCGTGACGTCACGGAGTTGGTCTGGGTTGCTCCAAATCTGGTCGAACAGCTGTATGTACTGCTCGGTCATGGGCGCTTCGTCGAGCCGGTTCACGAAGCTCGATACCGCGTTGCCGCGCTCGTAGCCGAGGTCTGCGGTGGTGAAGCCTTGAAGCTGAGTGTAGGCGGTCTTGTCGTCGATCACGGCGAACTGCTGCATCGGGTTGCCCGTGGCGTTTGAGCGGAACGTCACCTTGCGCCGTACCCAGTCGGCACACTCCTTCGCGATGACGCGCTGGGTGAGCTTGTTGCGTAACCGGATCTCAAATTCACTGCCATACAAGCTCGATTCCGCATGCCCGACCGGGATGAAGAACTCGCGGCGCTCCTTGCGGAGCTTGTCCGTCACCTTCTCGGTCACGAACGAGGGCGAGGTGAAGATGAACTCCAGCTCGGAGACTTGCTCGAGCTCCTTGCGCAGCGCCTCGAACGTAAAGATGGAGAACGTCGATGCGGCGATGCGTACCTTCGAGCCTGGCGTGATCTCGGCCTTGAGGTCATCTCCGAGGAGGTCACTGACGTTGTCAATGATCCTCATGTCAGCGCCCCCTTACCGCCCACGACCGAGCGCACGTATATTCTCCGCTACGTTATCCAGATGACAGCAAAGCCCCGGCAAGACAATGCCTCGCCGGGGCTTCATTATTGGTCGGGCTGACAGGATTTGAACCTGCGACCCCTTGACCCCCAGTCAAGTGCGCTACCAAGCTGCGCTACAGCCCGCTGGCCCGTACCGTTCCCGGCCGAACCACCTGTAAGAGCTTACCGTATAAATCGAGGGGGGATGACCACGGTCTCGACAGGCTCAAGCAGTGGTTGGGGTGGCGATTTCGACAGGCTCAATCACCGGGTCTCGACGGGCTCGACCACCGGACTACTTCTTGCCGCGCTTCTCCCTCACTCGCATGCTCACGTCGATGGGCGTGCCTTCGAACCCGAACGTCTCACGCAGCCGCCGCGTGATGAAGCGCCGGTAGCCGGGGTCCAGGAACCCGGTGGTGAACAGCACGAACTTCGGCGGCCGGCTGGAGGCCTGCGTGCCGAACAGGATGCGCGGCTGCTTGCCGCCGCGCACCGGGTGCGGGTGCGCGGCCACCAGCTCGCCCAGGAACGCATTCAGCCGGCCCGTGGGGATGCGCTTGTCCCAGTTCTCCAACGCCAGATCCAGCGCCGGCACCAGGCGATCCTTGTGCCAGCCCGTCTTGGCGGACATGTTCACCCGCGGCGCCCACGCCACGTGCGCCAGGTCCTGGTCGATCTCCCGCTCCAGGTAGCGGCGGCGCTCATCGTCCAGCAGGTCCCACTTGTTGAACGCCAGCACCATGGCCCGGCCCGAGTCGATGGCCAGCTGCAGGATCCGCACATCCTGCTCCGAGAGAACCTCGTCCACGGCCAGCAGCACCACGGCCACCTCCGCCTTCTCCAGCGCGGCCTGCGTGCGCAGCGACGCGTAGAAGTCCGCGCCCTGCGCCATGTGCTGGCGGCGCCGGATGCCCGCCGTGTCCACGAACCGCCACGTGCGCCCGCCCAACTCGATGAACTCGTCCACCGGGTCCCGCGTGGTCCCCGCCATCGGGTCCACCACCACCCGCTCGCTGCCGGCCAGCTTGTTCAGCAGCGAGGACTTGCCCACGTTCGGCCGGCCGATCAGCGCCACCCGCCGCGGCCCGCCCGTGCGCTCCACGCCGGCCACGGCGGAGAACTCCGGCAGCACCTCCACGACCTTGTCCAGCAGGTCCGCCACGCCGCGCCCGTGCACGGACGACACCGGGTACGGCTCGCCCAGGCCCAGCCCCCACAGCTCGTGCGCGTCGGCCTCCTGCGCCTCGTTGTCCACCTTGTTGCCCACCAGGATGATCGGCTTCTTCACCCGGCGCAGCATCCGCACCACGGCCTCGTCCGTCGCCGTGATGCCCACGGTCGCGTCGACCACCAGCAGCACGGCGTCGGCCATCTCCACGGCCACCTCGGCCTGGTCGGCCACGCGGGCGTGGATGCCGCGCGCGTCATGCTCCCAGCCGCCGGTGTCCACCAGCGTGAAGTTGCGCCCGTTCCACTCGGCCGGGTAGGTCACCCGGTCCCGGGTCACCCCCGGGGTGTCCTCCACCACGGCCTCGCGCCGGCCCAGGATGCGGTTCACCAGCGTCGACTTGCCCACGTTCGGCCGCCCCACGATGGCCAGCACCGGGTCCTGGCGCAGCGCACCCTCGCCCGTGCCGTCGTCGTACTCCCCCGCCAGCAGCGCGGCGTCCGCCTCGTCCAGCTCATAGTCGGCCAGCCCCGCCAGCAGCGCGGCGGCGCGCTCCTCGGCCTCGGCGTCGTCCATCGCGGCCAGGTGTTCGGCGACCTTGTCCGTCCCGGTGGGCGTGTACTCGTCCTCGGCGGCGTTCGCGGGAAAGTCGCTCATGGTGTGTCCTTAATCGGTAGTCAGTCGTCGGCAGGCAGCTGTTGGCCGGTGGCCGCGCCGGCGGCGGCGATGTGGGTGGCCAGCCGCACCCGGATCTGCTCGGTTGCCCTGTCCATTGAAACACGGCCCGACACGCCCGGCTCGCGCTCGATCCTGAACGGCGCACCGAACACGACGTCGAGCCGGCGGCGCGGGCGCGGGATGATGTCCTTGTGCTCGCCCGGTTGCCGGGTGCCCAGGATGGCGACGGGCACGACGGCAGCGCCCGAGTTGAGCGCCAGCCACGCCACCCCGCCGTTCATGGACGCGGCGTCGCCGGTTCCCCGGGTGCCCTCCGGCAGGATGCCGATGCAGTCGCCGCGCTCCAGCACGGCCTTGGCGGCCTGCAGCGCCTGCCGGTCGCCGCTGCGGTCCACCGGGATCTGCCCGGAGGCGTCCAGCAGCCAGCCCAGGAACCCCTTGAACATGTCATGCCGGACCATCACGTGCATGTAGCGCGGCGCCGCGCCCACCAGGACCGGCCCGTCCAGGTAGGAGAGGTGGTTGGCGGCGAAGATCACCGGCCCGGACGCCGGGATGTTGGCCCGGCCCTGCACCCGGGTGTTGTAGATGACGTGGTCAAGAACACGTCCCACCGGCCGGCTCCACCACGTCTTCCAGTGCTGCTGGCCGGAGGACTGGCGCAGTTCCACGCTCACGCGTCCGCCGCCTCGACAGCAGGGTGCTCGTGCACCGCCGTGTACACCACCTCGAGCACGGCCCGCACGGTCGCCTCGAAATCCAGCTCGGACGAATCCACCGTGAACACGCCGTCGGCGGCCTGCTGGAAGTTCACCACCGTGGCGTCCTTCGCGTCGCGGGCCAGCACCTGCGTGGCCAGCTGCTCCTTCGTCTGGGTGCCGCCCAGCTGCAGGCCGCGGCGGCGCAGCCGCGCCTCCTCGCTGGCGGTCAGCAGCAGCCGCACCTCGGCGTCGGGCGCCACCACCGTGGTGATGTCCCGGCCCTCCACCACGATCCGGTGCCGGTGCTCGCTGATCACGGCCCGCTGCCGGCGGATCAGCTCGGCCCGGGCCCCCATGGTCGTGGCGACGGCGCTGACGCGCTCGGAAATCACGGGCTCGCGGATCGCGGCGGTGACGTTGATGCCGTTCACCCGGACCTCCTCATGGTCCGGGTCCACGCTCTGCTCCAGGTGGATGGACCGGGCGGCGCCCTCGACGTACACGGCGTCGCGCAGGTTGATCCGGCCGTTCACGCAATGCCATGTCACGGCCCGGTACATGGCCCCCGTGTCCAGGTACGCCAGGCCCAGCCGCCGGGCCACCTCGCGGCTCACGCTGGATTTGCCGGATCCGGACGGGCCGTCGATCGCCACGACCAGCGGCTTGCCCGGCCGCAGGACCGGGAAATGGGTGCTCACAAGATGACCTTCCAGCCGCGGTCCGTCAATTCCTCCACCAGCGCCACGCGCCGCGTGGGCAGCACCGACAACTCCACCATGCCCACCTGCCGGCCGGCCGAATGGTCCAGCCGCAGGTCCTCCACGTTCACGCCGATCTGCCCGATCTCCGTGAGCAGCTTCGCGATCTGCCCGGGGCGGTCGTCGACCAGCACGGTCAGCCACGCGTACTGCTGCGCCGGGCCGCCGTGCTTGCCCGGGATGCGGGAGACGCCGGCGTTGCCCTCGGCCATCAGCTGGGCCAGGTCCAGCCGGGCGCCGGGCGCGGTGGGCGCGCTGAGCGTGGCGATCAGGCGGTCCAGGTCGGCGCGCACGCCCTCCACGATGCCCAGCAGCTTGTCCGCGTTCGCGCCCAGGATCTGCACCCACAGGGTCGGGTCGCTGGCCGCGATGCGGGTCACGTCGCGCAGCCCGTTGCCGGCCAGCGACAACGCACCGGCCGGGGTGTCCTGCAGCCTGCTGGCCACCAGCGAGGACATCACCTGCGGCAGGTGCGAAACGAGCGCCACGGCGGCGTCGTGCTCGTCCGGGCTCATCCGGAAGATCACGGCACCCAGGTCGATGGCCAGCGAATGCGCCACCTTGACCGCATGCGGCCGGCTCGCCTCCCCCGGGCACACGACCCACGGCATGGACATGAACAGCTCGCCGCGCGCCGCGACCGGCCCGGACTTCTCCCGCCCCGCCATCGGGTGGGTGCCCACGTACCGTTCCAGCAGCGGGCTGTCCTCCCCCACCAGCTGCTGCAGTTCGGTGAGCACGGCCAGCTTGACGCTGGCAATGTCAACCACGACGGCGGCGGGGTACGTTCGCAGCGCGTCCGCCACGACGCGGGCGCTCACGTCCGGTGGTGCGGCGACGACGACGAGTTCCGGTTCCAGCGCCTCGGCCGGGTCCAGCGGACGGCCGGCGCCGATGTCCACGGCCACGGCCTGCGCGGACGGGGACGGGTCGGAGACGACGACGTCGACGCCGTTGTGCCGCAGGCCCAGGCCGATGCTCGCGCCGAGCAGGCCGGAGCCGAGCACCAGGACCGGGCCGGACAGGTGTGACGGGTTCACCATGGGCCCTACATTCCCACGGCGGCGAGCAGGTGTCCGATCTCCTGCCGGCCGAGCAGGCGCATGCTGCCCTGGCGTTGGTCGCCGATGCTGATCGGGCCGAACTTGATCCGCACGAGCCGCTCCACCGGGTAGCCGACGGCGCTGAACATGCGGCGCACGATCCGGTTCTTGCCCGAGTGCAGCACCACCTCGACGAGCACGTGGCCCGGTGTGGAGTCCACGAGCCGGAACGAGTCCACCCGGGACCAGCCGTCCTCTAGCTCCACGCCGTCCTTCAGCTGCTGGCCCACGCCGTGCGCCATCGGCCCGCGCACCTGCACCACATACGTCTTGGGCACCTCGTATTTGGGGTGCGTCAAGCGGTTGGCGAGCTCGCCGTCGTTCGTCAACAGCAGCAGGCCCTCCGTGTTGGCATCCAACCGGCCCACATGGAACAGGCGCTCCTTGTGGTACCTCTTCTTCAGGAAATCGGAGATGCACGGGCGCCCCTCCGGATCGTTCATGGTGGAGACGACGCCGCGCGGCTTGTTGAACACCATGTAGATCAGGGACTCGTTGAGCTGGACGGTCATGCCGTCGACCGAGATGACGGCCGTCTCCGGGTCGACGCGCAGGCCCAGCTCGGTGACCGTGACACCGTCCACCTGCACGCGGCCCTCGAGGATCAGGTCCTCACAGACGCGCCGGGACGCCACCCCGGCCCCGGCCAGCACCTTCTGCAGGCGCACGCCGCCCGGGTTGTACAGGTCCACCTCGTCCGTGGTGCGCTCCGCCTGGCGGTTGGCCTCCACGGCGCGGTTCTTCACCGGGCCCAGGTTCTGCCCGAAGCGCTCATTGCCGAACGCGCGGGCGTTGGGCCGGATCTTGGCCGCGTCGCGCTGGCGCTTCTTCGCGTACGTACTGGTGCCCGGGGCCTTGCCGGTGCCCTTGCCCTTGGGGTATCCGGTGCCCTTGGCGGTCCCCTGGCCGCTTCCCTGGCCGACTCCCCTTTCCGTGGCTTTTCCGCCGCCCGCGTGGCCCTTGCCGAACCCGGAGGCGCCCGTGACGGGGCGCGCTCCGCCGGCGCGCGGCTTGCCGCCCCGCGGCTGGTGCTGGCCGGCGCTGCCGCCGGATCGGGGCGTGGGTGTCATGGCTTGTCCTTACGTCTGTGAAAACTGGCGTGCTGCTCAATAATGTGCGGTGTAGTCGCCCAGGTTCTCCAACCCGGGCAGGTGCGGGGAAAGCTGTGGCAAGTCCTCGAGCGAGTCCATTCCCAGCCGCTCCAGGAAATAACCCGTGGTCCGGTACAGGAAGGCCCCCGACACCGGATCGGTGCCCGCCTCCTCCACCAGCCCGCGCTGCGCCAAGGTGCGCACCACCGAGTCGACGTTCACGCCGCGGATCGCCGAAACCCTGGCCCGGGACACGGGCTGCCGGTAGGCGATCACCGCAAGCGTCTCCAACGCGGCCTGGGTGAGCCGGGCCGTCTGCCCGTCCATCACGAACCGCGACACGATCCCGGCGTGCGCCGCCCGCGAGTACATCCGCCAGCCGCCGGCGACGAACCGCAGTTCGAACCCGCGCACGGGCGCGGGCATACCGTCCCTAGTATAGCCGTCATATTCGGCGGCCAGTTCGGCCAGCACCCGGTGGACATCGGACACGGCCAGGCCGGTGGCCGCGGCCAACTGGGCCTCCGTGACGGGCTCGTCCGTGACCATGAGCACCGCCTCCAGGGCGGCGTGCGCGCCACCGGGAGGGTCATCGGGCGGTTGCCGCTCGCTCATGCGCCCACCCCCACTGCCTCCCGCGTCACGGTATCTTGTGTCACTGCTTCTCGTGTCATGGCTTCTTGTGTCACTGCGTCCTGGTCCTCGTAGTCGCTGGCCATGGTGCTGCTGTCCCACTGCCCGGCCGCGCTCCACCGCACCATCAACTCGCCGAGCGGGCTGGCCTGCTCAAAGGATATGACCGCGTCACGGAACATTTCCAACAGGGCCAGGAACCGGGCGATCACGACCACCGGCGACGCCGCGCCCGCGCACAGCGCCCGGAAGGAGAGCGTCGCCCCGCCGGCCAGCATGGCGGACATGATGGCCGCCTGTTCGCGCACGCTCACGGGTGCCACATGCAGGTGGGCCAGCCCCACCTCGGTCGGCTTCGGCTCCCTGGGTGCCAGCGCGGCCCCGGCCAGGGCGGCGAACTGGGCGGGCGTGTGCCGCCACACGAGTTCGGGCAACAGGGCGGCGAACCGCGGTTCGAGCCCCACCATGCGGGGGAAGCGCCGGGCCTCGGACTCGAGCCGCTCCTCCAGGAGGGACGCGACCTCCTTGAACGCCTTGTACTGCAGCAGCCGGGCGAACAGCAGGTCGCGGGCCTCCAGCAGGGCCAGGTCCTCATCGTCCTCGACCTCGCCGGCCGGCAGCAGCCGGGCCGCCTTCAGGTCCAGCAGCGTGGCGGCCAGCACCAGGAACTCGCTGGCCTCGTCCAGCGCCCATTCCTGGCCGAGTTCCCGCAGGCCGCGGATGTAGGCGATGAACTCGTCCGTCACGGTGGCCAGCGCCACCTCAGTGATGTCCAGCTCGTGCTTGGAGATGAGCCCCAGCAACAGGTCGAACGGGCCGGTGAAATTGTCCAGCCGGACCTCGAAGCCGGGCTTGCTAGGGCGCTCCGCCACGGGCGATCAGTTCCTTGGCCAGGCGGCGGTACGCGTCGGCGCCCTGGTGGTTGCCCGCGTACTGCGTGATCGGCTCCGCGGCCACGGTCGCATCGGCGAACTTGATGGTGCGCTTGATGACGGTCTCGAACACCTTGTCGTCGAACGCCTCGACCAGGCGGGCCAGCACCTCGCGGCTGTGCAGCGTACGGGCGTCGAACATGGTGGCCAGCACGCCGTCGACCTGCAGGCGCGGGTTCAGCCGGTCCTGGACCTTGTCGATCGTCTCGATCAGCAACGCCACCGCACGCAGCGCGAAGAACTCGCAGATCAGCGGGATGATGACGCCGTGGGCGGCGGTGAGCGCGTTCACCGTCAGGAGCCCCAGCGACGGTTGGCAATCGATGAGGACGACGTCGTACTCGTCCTCCACCTTCTTCAACGCGCGGTCGAGCACCTGCTCCCGGGCCACCTCGTTGACGAGCTGGACCTCGGCGGCGGACAGGTCGATGTTGGCCGGCAGGATGTCGACGTTCTCGATGTCCGTCTGCCGGATGGCGTCCCGGATGTCGACCTTGCGGTCCATGAGCACGTTGTAGACGGTCACGTCCAGCTCATGCGGGTTCGTGCCCAGCCCGGCGGACAGGGCGCCCTGCGGGTCGAAGTCGACCAGCAGCACGCGGCGACCGACCTCGGCGAGCGCGGCACCCAGGTTGATGGTCGACGTCGTCTTCCCGACCCCGCCCTTCTGGTTCACCATGGCGATGACGCGTGCCGGGCCGTGGGAGGCGAGGACCGGCGGCTCGGGGAACTCGGTCAGCGGCCGCCCGGTGGGGCCCACCACGACGTCATCCACTGCAAGAGTCGTTGAACTCTGCTCGTTGCTCACCTATCAGTCCACACTTTCGCCAAATCACGTGTCATCACACCAAGGTTACCGGCAATCCGGACCCGCCCGGCGACATTTCCGGCGCACTGAAATACGAGCCTTGACCCTCAAGTGGAGCCTGAATGTTGGGCCGGCGCGCTTATACTGCAGCTACCATGACCAAGTCCCGCACCCCCTCCACCAAGTCCCCGACCGCCCCGGCCCGACCCAGTGTGGTGCGCGCCGACAAGCTCCAGGCCGGCTACGGCGACAAGGCCGTGTGCGGCGTCGTCAGCTTCACCGTCCGGGCCGGCGACGCGCTGGCCCTCGTCGGGCCGAACGGCGCCGGCAAGTCGACCGTCGCCAAGACCGTCGTCGGCCAGTTGGAGCCCGTGCACGGCAGCACGGAGGTCAACGGGGCGCCCGTCGACGACCGGGACATCGAGTTCCGCCGCGACGTGGCGGTGGTGTTCGACGACGACGCGTTCTTCCCCGCCCTGACCGTCGCCGAGCACCTGGCCATCGTGGCCGCCGGCCACGGCAGCGGCGAGGTGGAGGAGGTCATCGACCGGGAGCTGGCGTTCTTCGGCCTGGGCGCGCTGCGCGACGCCCGCCCGTACAGCCTGTCCTCCGGCCAGCGCCGCCGGCTCCTGCTGGCCGCGGCGTTCGTCCGGCCCCGGACGTTGCTGGTGCTCGACGAACCCGAACAACGCCTCGACACCGCCATGCGCACGGCGCTCGCCGAGCGGCTGAGGGCCGAGGTCGACGCCGGGCTGGCCCTGCTCGTGGTCACGCACGACCCCGCGTTCCTGCAGACCGTGGCCACCCGGGCCCTGTTCATCGCCGACGAGGTCAGGACCATGACCCCGGCCCAGGCCGCCGTGGCCATCTCCACCGAGAACCCGCACGCGAACTGATGAGCGCACGCACGCAGGAGCGCTTCAGCGCCAGGGAAATCCGCCAGTACACGTTCCGGGCCGGGCTGAGCCGGTCCGAGGGCGGGCTCATGGAGCTCATCTCCGAGGGGTACACGTACGTGCTCGGCGCGGTCGTGCTGCTCGTCATGTCCGGCGCCGTCGTCGTCGGGCTGCGCAACAGCCTGGGCATCGGCAACGGGTCCGGCTTCGTGTCCTCCGTCCTGTCCCCCGACTTCCACGCCGTCAGCCTGCTGCAGGCCTCCGCCACGGTGTTGCTGACCCTGGCCGGGGCGCTGCTGAGCGTCGAGATGTCGGTCGGCCCGATCACCATGAGCGTGCCGCAGACGGCGTGGTGGCTGGGCCTGCCGGTGCGCCGGCGCGGGTTCATCCAGCCCGGCTTCCTGCTCTCGATGGTGTGGCCGACGGCGGCGGCGATCGCCGTCGTCGTCCCCCTCACGCTGGGCCTGCCGGGCGCGCCGCAGCCGGGGCGCATCGCGTTGGCCGTGCTGTGCGGCATCGGCGTGGGGCTGCTGTTGTACGGTGTGGCCGCGTGGGCGCAGATCACGAACTCGCTGCGGTTCCTCAAGGGCGTGGCGGGCGTGCTCACCCTGGTCGCGCCGCTGACGCTCGTGGTCACGGCCCTGTACGACAACGCCGGCGCCGGGCACAGCCTGTCGATGGACTGGCTGGCCTACCTGCCCACGGGCTGGCCGCTGCTCGTCGCGCAGGGGTCGCTGTGGCCGCTCGTCGTGCTGCCGGCCGCCCTGGCCCTGCTGCTGCGCGCCTACGCCTCACTGGAGCGGATCACGACGGGCCGGCTGCGCGCGGCCGCGGCGGCCGGCGCCTACGTGCAGGGGTCGCTGCTGTCCATGGACGCCTCCGAGCTGTCCCGGTCGCTGGGCGGCGGCAACCTGGTGGGCCGTTCCCGCGTCCGGCTGCCGGTCGTGTTCCGCCGCGGCACCGCCACGGCCCGCAGCATCAAGACGCTCATCAGCACGCACGCCACCATGCTGTTGCGCCAGCCCGCCCAGCTGGCCCGGGTGCTGGTGCTGGCCGCCATCCCGGCGTCCGTGGCGTCCGTGGCGCACCTGGGCAACGCCATCCTGATCGCCTTCGTGCTGTACCTGTGCGGGCACCTGGCCGCCACGACGTTGGGCGGCACGGCCCGGTTCGCCGCCGGCAACCCGGCCGTGGACCGGCTCATGCCGCTGCCCGAGCGGACCGTGCGGCGTACACACTGGGTGCTGCCGGCGGGCGGGATGACGTTGTGGGCGCTGGTGTGCTTCCTGTTGCTGCATGCGCTGGGCGCGGCGTCGTGGCCGCTGGTCATCCTGGCCGTGTGCGCGGGTCCCGGGCTGGGCGGGGCAACCATCCGGGCCGCGTTCCGCCCGTCGCCGGACTGGACAATGCCGGCCGTCGCCAGCCCGCTCGGCCCGGTGCCGACCGGTGCCGTGCGGTCGTTCCTGGTGGGCCCGGACCTGTCCCTGATCACGCTGCTGCCCGTGCTGATCTGCCTGGTGGCCGGCGGCGTCCCGTTGATCGCGTTCCCCATCCAGCTGCTGCTGTCCACGCTCGCGTACGCGTGGGGCACCCGGGTGCGGCGCCGGAAGAAGCAGGGCGAGGGGTTCCTGGCGTCCCTGGCGCAGCAACAGCCGCCCGCCAAGCGCTGAGCCGGCCGATCTGCGCAACGTACCGGGGCCAAGGCCGCGCAACTTGCGCAGTTGCGCAACATACGGGCCGCGGCGCTGCGCAGAACGGCTGCTCCGCTACACGGCGACGGGCTCGCGTTCCTCCGCCGGAGCCACAGGGGCGCCGTGCGCGTCCGGCTCCATGGTCGCCTCATCGAACGGGTCCCGGCCGGAGAGCACGGCCCGGGCCTGGGTGATGTCCAGTTCACGCGTCCACTTGCCGATCAGCAGCGTCGCCACGGCGTTGCCGGTGAAGTTGGTAAGGGCCCGGGCCTCGGACATGAACTTGTCGATGCCCACGATCACGCCCATGCCGTCCAGCAGCACCGGCTTGTGCGCCTGCAGCCCGGCGGCCAGCGTGGCCAGCCCGGCCCCGGTGACCCCGGCGGCACCCTTGGAGGCGATGACCATGAACACGAGCAGGCCGATCTGCTCGCCCAGGTTCATCGGCAGCCCCATGGCCGTGGAGATGAACAGGGCGCTCATGGTCAGGTAGATGGCCGTGCCGTCCAGGTTGAACGAGTACCCGGTGGGCACGGTGATGCCGACCACGGGCTTCGACACGCCGGCATGCTCCATCTTCGCCATCAGCCGCGGCAGCGCCGACTCGGACGACGACGTGGCGAAGATCAGCAGGTATTCGCGGGCCAGGTAGCGCAGCAGCGCGAAGATGTTCAGGCCGGTGACCAGGCGCAGCATGGTGCCGAGCACCACGACGATGAACAGCGCGCAGGTCAGGTAGAACGCGCCCATGAGCACGGCCATGGAACCGATCGCGGCCCAGCCGGTGGCACCGACGACGGCGGCGATCGCGCCGAAGGCGCCCACCGGCGCCACCCACATGATCATCATCATGAGGCGGAAGACGACCTTCTGGATGTGCTTGATGCCATTGAGCACCGGCTCGCTGGACTTGCCCATGGACTGCAGCGCGAACCCGACGAGCAGGGCCAGCACCAGGGTCGGCAGGACCGGGATGTCGCCCGGGATCATGTCCAGCAGGAACTTCACGGTGGCGTTGTCGCCGGCGGCCGACGCCTTGTACGGCTGCAGGTGCAGGCCCGCGCCGGGGTGGATAATGTTGCCCACGACCAGGCCGATCCCCAGCGCCAGGGTGGACATGGCCAGGAAGTAGACCAGGGCCAGGCCGCCGACCTTCCCGACCGTGGCCGCCTTCGCGATAGATCCCACGCCGAGCACGATGGTGCAGAAGATGACCGGGGCGATGATCATCTTGATCAGGGCGATGAACATGGTGCCGAGCGGCTTGAGTGACTTGCCCGCCTCGGGGAACAGCAGCCCGACGGCGGCGCCGAGCACCACGGCGCCGATGACTAGGATGTATAGCCAGTGGCTCTTGCCGCGGGACTTCGCCGCGGGGGTGGAAAGTTCGGGTCGTGGCCTCGTTGCCATGGTTGCTCCTTGCTGCCGTGCTTTGGGGTGGCTGTGACTTCCATCCATGATCCGGGTCACAGTGGACCGGGCCGCCCTTGTGTTCATTGAGTTCACAACACCGGGCCCCGGAACCGGCCCTGCGGCCGGAAGGAGGGTGTCCATGGCGCGCTGGAGCCGCGGGCAGTTGAGCCTGGCCGGCCGCCTGTTCGGCTGGCAGCTGCTCGTCATCGCCGTCCTGACGGCCGTCATCTCGATCGCCAGCTACCAGCAGGCCCGCGCCCAGGCGCACGCGTCCGCGTCCCTGCGCGTGCTCAGCGTCGCCACCACGCTGGCGCACGACCCGTTCGTGGCCGGCGCCGTCACCGGCCCGGACCCGACCGCGTCGCTGCAACCGTTCACGCAGACGCTGGTGGCGACGGCGGACGTCGACTTCGTCACCATCATGAGCCGGGAGGGCATTCGCTACACGCATCCGAATCCGGGCGAGATCGGTGGCCGGTACCAGGGCACCATCACGACCGCCCAGGCCGGCAAGCCGCTCGTGGAGGACTACGTGGGCACGCTGGGCCCATCGGTGCGCGCCATCGTGCCCGTGGTCAGCCACGGCAAGGTCGTGGCCATGGTCGCGGTCGGGTTCACGCTGAAGTCGCTGGAAACCGTGCAGGCCGCCGCGCTGCCGTCGATCCTGCTGGTGGCCGGCGCCGCCGTCGTCGCCGGTGCCGTGGTCGCCTGGCTGCTCAGCCGCCGCCTGCGCCGGGCCACCCTCGGCTACGGCCCGGCCGAACTGGCGCGACTGTTCGACTACTACGACTCGGCCTTGCACGCGCTGCGCGAGGGGCTCGTCCTGATCGACGCGCGGGGCCGGCTGGCCCTGTACAACGACCACGCCGCCGACCTGCTCGCCCTGCCGCCCGGCACCCGGGTGACGCCGGCCGGCGACCTGGACCTGCCGCCGTCGATCGCGGCGTTGTTCGCCTCCGGGCGCACCGCCGTCGACGAGGTGCACCTGGCCGGCACGCGCCTGCTGGTCATCAGCCAGCGCCCCACCGGCGGCGGCCGCGGCACCGTCGTCACGCTGCGCGACCACACCGAGCTGCGCGGGCTGGCCGAGGACCTGCACGGCGCGCAGACACTCGTGCAGGCGCTGCGCTCGCAAACCCACGAGCATGCCAACCACCTGCACGCCATCGCCTCGCTGCTGGAGCTCGGGCACCGGGACGAGGCACTGGTCCTGGCCACGGCCGGCCTGGGCCGGGCGCACGGGCTCGCCGGGGACGCGGTGGGCGCCGTCGACGAGCCGTACCTGTCCGCGCTGCTGCTCGGCAAGGACGCCGAGGCCCGCGAGCGCGGCATCGACCTGGTGGTCAGTGCGGCCGGGTCGCTGCCGCCGGGCACCCTGGATCCGGGCGACCTGATCACCATCCTCGGCAACCTGATCGACAACGCCATGGACGCCGTGGCGGGCCGGCCGGGCGCGCACGTGTGGGTGGACCTGGCCGCCGATGAGGCCGGGCTGCTGCTGACGGTCGCCGACGACGGCCCCGGCCTGGCCGGCACGGACCTGGACGCGCTGGCCCGGATCGGGGCGAGCAGCAAACCCGCGGGCGCGCCCGGACATGGTCACGGCTACGGCCTGGCGCTGGTGCGGCGCGCCGTGGCCGCGTTGGGCGGTACGCTCACGGTGGAGGACGACGGCGGCGCCGTGTTCACCGTGAGCGTCCCCGTTCCGGACCCCGCCGCCCCGGTGCGGGCGGAGGGAGGTGCGCCATGACGGCCGAATCCGGCCCCATCCGGGTGTTGGTGGTCGACGACGAACCCGTCGCCCTGGCCGCCCATGCCGACTATGTGCGGCGCATGGACGGGTTCGCGGTCAGTGCCATGGCCGCCGGCATGGGCGAGGCGCTGGCGGCGCTCACGGCCGCGCGGTCGGCGGGCGCGCCGATCCAGCTGGTCCTGCTCGACCTGAACCTGACCGACGGCCACGGCCTGGACCTGTTGCGCCGGGTGCACGGCCTGGGCCTGGCCCCGGACGTGGTGGCCATCAGCGCCGTGCGGGAGATCCAGGTGGTCCGCTCGGCCATCGCCATGGGCATCACCGCCTACCTGATCAAGCCGTTCACGTTCGCCGCGTTCCGGGAGAAGCTGGAGAACTACCGCGACTATGCGGCCGTGCTGGCCGACCGGTCCGTCACCAGCCAGGACGCGGTGGATCGGGCGCTGGCCACGCTGCGCCCCAGCGGACGGCTGCAACTGCCCAAGGGCCTGCTGGCCGAGACGCTGGGCGCCGTGGCGGACCTGCTGCGGGCGGCGGCCAGCCCGCTCTCCGCCACCGAGGCGGCGGGGGAACTGGCCATGTCCCGGGTCACCGCGCGGCGGTACCTCGAGCACCTCGTCGAGACGGGCTCGGCCGTGAAGGCCCCGCGGCACGGCTCCCCCGGCCGTCCCGAACTCGAATACCGGTGGCGCGGCGGCCGGTAGCGCCTACAGCGCCGAGAACGCCACCACGCAGTTCTGCCCGCCGAAGCCGAACGCGTTCGTGACCGCGTGCCGCACGGTCATGGCCCGGGCCTGGTTGGGCACGTAATCCAGGTCGCAGTCGGGGTCGGGGGTTTGATAGTTGATGGTGGGCGGGACGGCCGACTCGGCGATCGCCATGACGCACACCAACGCCCCGAGCGCCCCGGCGGCGCCGATCAGGTGCCCGGTCATCGACTTCGGCGCCGTGACGGCGAGCGCGCCGGCATGGCCGCCGAACGCCTGGTGGATAGCGGCGGTCTCGGTCTTGTCGTTCGCCTTCGTGGACGTGCCGTGGGCGCAGACAAGGTCGACGTCGGCCGGGTCGAGCCGGGCCTTCGCCAGCGTCTTCGTGATGGCCAGCGCCGCGTATTGGCCGTCCGGCTCCGGGGCCACGATGTGGAACGCGTCGCTGGTCATGGCGGCCCCCGACACCTCGGCGTAGATGCGGGCGCCGCGCGCGGCCGCGTCGGAGAGCCGTTCCAGCGTGAACACGACGGCCCCCTCGCCGAACACGAACCCGTCCCGGTCCGCATCGAACGGGCGGGACGCCTGCTCGGGCGCGTCGTTGTTCTTCGACAGCCCGCGCATGGTGGACAGGCCGCCGAACATGACAGGCGTGATCGCGGCGTCCGCGCCGCCGGCCACCACCACGTCCGCGTCGCCGTCGAGTAGCAGCCGGCCCGCCTCCAGCAGCGCGTGCGTGCCGCTGGCGCAGGCCAGGGCGCTGGCGTTGACGGGGCCGTGCACGCCCAGGTCGATGGCGACCTCGCACGCGGCCATGTTGGTCAGCGCCGAGGCCACGAAGCTGGGGCTGATGTGGCGCAGCCCCTGGGTGCCCAGCGTGCCGGTGGCCTTTTCGATCTCCGGGAATCCGGACACGGCGCTGTTGAGCACGACGGCGGCCTCGACGCCTTCCAGCGTCGGCCCCAGACCGGCGTCGGCCACGGCCTCGCGCGCCGCGGCAATGGACAGCTGGGTGCAGCGCGAGGACCGGTTCAACCGCTTCACGGGCAGGAACGCGGCCGGGTCGAAGCCCTTGACCTCCGCGGCGATGCGGGTGGGGAAATCCGTGGCGTTGAACTGCGTGATCGGCCCGACGCCGCTGCGCCCGGCCAGCAGCGCCTCCCACGTGGCGCGCCAGGTGTTGCCCAGCGGGGTGACCGCCCCGATGCCGGTGATGACGACGCGCTCGCGGTGTGCCCCGGCGGCGCTCACAGGAGACCGCGCATTCCGGGTTCCTGCCCGCCGTCGTGTCCGTCGTGTCCGGCCGGCACCTCGAACAGCCCGTCGGCCGCGTCCCGGACGGCCTGTTCGGCCAGTTGGAAGTGCATCTTCTTGCCGGTTGCCGTCATGGGCACCTCGGTGACGAACCGGTACGCCTGCGGCCGCTTGAAGTCGGCCAGGTCGGCGCTGGCCAGGCAGTGCTTGTCCAGGTCGTCGGCCGAGACGTCCGCGCCCGCACGGATCACATAGGCCACGACGCGCTGGCCCCAGTGCTCGTCGGGAAGCCCGATGACGACGGAGTCCCGGACGGCGGGGTGCGCGCCGAGCACCTCCTCGACCTGGACGGGGTGGACGTTCTCGCCGCCCGAGATGATCATGTCGTCCTTGCGCCCCACGATGGTGACGAAGCCGTCGTCGTCCCACGTGGCCAGGTCGCCCGGGTACAGCCAGCCACGAACGAACTTTTCCTCGTTGGCGGCCGGCAGGTTGAAGTAGCTGAAGCCGGACTTCGGCGAGCGCATGATGACCTCGCCGACCTCGGCGTTGTCGCGGGCGGCCAGGTCGTCCGGATCCGCGCGGTGGTCGGGGTAGAGGCGGACGACGGCGACGTCGTCGTCCGTGCACGCCCGGCCGGCCGAGCCCGCATGCTCGGGCAGGTCCTCCGGGCGCAGGAACGTGTTCCAGAACGCCTCGGTGGTGCCGTAGCCGTTGAAGATGCGCGGGGTGAGCAGCCGCTGGTAGCGCAGCACGGCCGCCCGGTCCAGCGGGGCGCCCATCGTGACGATGCCGCGCAGCCCGGACAGGTCCCGGGGCGTGCGCTCCTGCTCGTCGGCGAGCATGCGTAGCGTCGTGGGCGCGCCGATCAGGAACGTGATGCCGTACCTCACGACCCAGTCGAGCGCCGTGGCGGCGTCGAAGCTGCGCATCGGCACCACGGAGCCGCCCACGTAGAAGACCGGGTTCGGGCCGCCGGAGTAGAGCCCGCCCCGGTGGAACCACGGGGTCATGTTCAGGGTCCGGTCCTGCGGGCGCAGCGGGAAGTGCATGATGACGTCGTGGGCGCTCATCACCTCGACGATGGACGGCAGTGGCACGCCCTTGGGCCGGCCCGTGGTGCCGGAGGTGTACAGCCGCGTGGTCTCGTCGTACACGGACGGTGCCGTGGTCCGCGCCGGCACCGCGCCGTCGGTGCCGTCGACGGCGGCGGCGAACGATTCGATGTCGTCCGTCGCCGGGGCGCCGACGACGAGCAGCGTTGCGTCCGAGCCGGCCAGCTCGACGGCCTGCGTGGCGGAGGAGGCCACCTCGGCGTCGAAGATGAACACGGCCGGATCGCTGTCGCGCAGGATCACGGCGGTCTCCCCCTCCGCCAGCCGGTAGTTGACCGGGACGCCGATGGCGCCCAGCCGCTGCGTGGCCAGGTACAGCATGGCGAACTCGGGGCCGTTGAACAGCTGGTACGCGACCCGCGCGCCCTCGGCGGCTCCCCGTGCGGCCAGCATGGCGGCGACCCGGTCGACGTCGGCGGCCAGCTCCCTGTACGTCCACTCGCGCCCGGTGGCCGGGTCCAGCATGGCCACCGCCGCCCCGTACCGGCCCGTGTTGCGGCGGAAGCCTGCCTCGTACGTGAAGGAATGTTCAAAGTAGTCCTTGAACCGGGTCGGGTCGTAGCTCATGGCGGCCTCCTTGGTCGGGTCCGTGTCCTCCGTGCTTGAGACGATACCCAACCGGATGTCCCAAGCGCACCACACCCCGTCACGACGGGGCGAAAACGGTACGCTTCCTGCAAGCTACTTCGCCGCGGCCGGGCGGAGGACGGGGATGAGTGCGTCGATCACGGACGGGTCCTCGATGGTGGACGGCACCACGTAGTCCTCCCCGTCGGCGATCTGGCGCATGGTCTTGCGCAGGATCTTCCCCGACCGGGTCTTCGGCAGGGAGTCGACCACGGTTGATTGCTTGAAATCGGCCACGGCGCCGATCTCCCGCCGGACCAGGGCGGCCAGCTCCGCGCGCAGCTGCTCCGGATCGACCGTGACGCCGTCCTTGAGGACCACGTACCCGCTGGCGCGCTGGCCCTTCAGCGGATCGGCCACCCCGATCACGGCGCACTCCGCCACGGCCGGGTGCTGGGCCAGGACCTGCTCGATGGCGCCCGTCGACAACCGATGCCCGGCCACGTTGATGACGTCGTCGGTGCGGCCCATGACGAACACGTACCCGTCCGCGTCCACGTGGCCGGAGTCGCCGGTGGCGTAGAACCCGGGGAACGCGCTCAGGTACGAGTCGATGTAGCGCTGGTCGTTGCCCCACAGCGTGGCCAGCGTGCCCGGCGGCAGCGGCAGCCGCAGCACGATGTTCCCCTCCTCGCCGGCCGCGACGGGCTCCCCCAGCCCGTCCACCACCCGCAGGTCGTAGCCGGGCATGGGCAGCGTCGGCGAGCCGGCCTTCAACGGCAGCGGCTCCAAGCCGCGAGGGTTGCCCACGATCGCCCAGCCGGTCTCCGTCTGCCACCAGTGGTCGACCACGGGGACGCCGAGCACCCCCGTGGCCCAGTGGTACGTGTCGGTGTCCAGCCGCTCGCCGGCGGTGAACAGCGTTTCCAGCGTGCCGACGTCGTACTTCGCCAGCTCAATCGCCTGCGGATCCATCTTCCTGATGGCGCGCAGCGCCGTCGGCGCCGTGAACAGCGCCTTCACCCCGTGCTCGGCGATGACACGCCAGAACGCGCCCGCATCCGGGGTGCCCACGGGCTTGCCCTCGTAGAGGACGGTCGTCGCCCCGGCGAGCAGCGGCCCGTACACGATGTACGAATGCCCCACCACCCAGCCGACGTCGGAGGCCGTCCACCAGACGTCGCCGGCGCCGATGTCGTACAGGTTGCGCATGGTCCACAGGAGGGCGACGGCGTGCCCGCCGTTGTCGCGCACCACCCCCTTGGGCACCCCGGTGGTGCCCGACGTGTACAGGATGTAGAGCGGATCCGTGGCCTTGACCGGCACCGGCGCGGCGGGCTCCGCGTCGGCCATGGCGGCATCCCAGTCGAGCCACGTCCACGCCAGGGCCGCCGGGTCGGTGGCGAAGCCGTCGCGGTGCTTGACGATGACCGGCAGCCCCGGCACGCCCGCCAGGTCGAGGGCCTGGTGGACAGCCGGCAGATACTCGATCCGCCGGTTCGGTTCCAGGCCCCCGGAGGCGGTGACGACGACGACGGGCCGGGCGTCGCGGATGCGCGCAGCCAGCTCGGCGGCCGCGAACCCGCCGAACACCACCGAGTGCACGGCGCCGAGCCGGGCCGTGGCGAGCATGGCGATGGCGGCCTCCGGGATCATCGGCAGGTAGATGACAACCCGGTCGCCGCGGCCCACGCCCCGCGCGCGCAGGACGCCGGCGAACCGGGCCACCTCGTCGGTCAGTTGCGCATACGAGTACGTGCGGACGGTGCCCAGCATGGCCGAATCGTGGATGAGCGCCGGCGCATCCCCGCGGCCGGCCGCCACGTGCCGGTCCAGCGCGTTGTAGGCCGTGTTCAGCTCGCCGTCCGGGAACCATTCGCTCAACGGGGCCTGTGCGTCGCTGTACACGCGGGTCGGCGCCACGTCCCAGTCCACGGCGGCGGCGGCGTCCGCCCAGAACACGTCCCGCCGGCCAAGGCTCTGCCGGTACGCCGCTGCGTAGTTGCCCATGGTTTCTCCCCTCGAGGCCACTGAAAACAGTCTTCGTGATGTGCATCATGCTAGGCATGCCTGTCGCCGCAACACAAGACCCGATGTATACACATGTGAAAAATTCTTGCGGAAGTTTCCGGAATGCTGCCCAAACTCCACTTGCTTTGTATACACTGATGGCAGGGGTCGGGACACGGCCCACATCACCGGAACCCCAGGGAGACAGCATGGGAGGCAGCATGCGGGCCAGCGACAAGGCCTACGCCACCTTGCGCGCCGACATCGTCGAGTGGCGCCTGCCGCCGGGCACGGTGCTCGCCGAGGTGGAGCTGTCGGAACGCCTCGGCGTGTCCCGCACACCCGTCCGGGAGGCCCTCGCCCGGCTCAGCGCCGAGGGGCTGGCCGCGCCGCAAAGCGGGCGCGGCGTCGTCGTCACGGAGATCTCGCTGGACCACGTGCGGGAGTTGTTCGAGCTGCGCTCGGCGCTCGAATGCCGGGCCGCCGAACTGGCCGCGGAACGGGGCGACGCCGCCACGTTCTGCGCACTGCACGCCGAGCTGGCGGCCGCCGGCGACCTGCTCACCGATGACGACCCGTCCCGGCACTCCTACTACGAGCTGGCCGCCCGGCTGGACGCGGCCATCGACGACGCCGTCGGCAACGCCTACCTGGCCCAGGCGCTCAAGAGCCTGCGCGTGCACCTGGTGCGCGTGCGCCGGCTCTCCAAGGACAACCCGGCCCGGCTGCGCGAGGCCGCCCGGGAACACGCCACGATCGCGCTGGCCATCGCGAACGGCAACGCCGCCGTCGCCAGCGCCGCCACCACCGTGCACCTGGACAACAGCCTGCACCGCCTGCTGTCGACAAGCCACTGACAGACAACTGACAAGCCACCGAAACCCAACTCCCCGGAGGGACCCCCATGGTTACGCAACACCACGTCCGCGTGTACAAGAGCGAGGAAAACCTGCCCCGCGAGGACCAGCTCGCGCACAAGATCGCGAGGGTCGCCGCCGACCCGGTCGCCGTGACCCCGGAGGTGACGGACATGGTCATCAACCGCATCATCGACAACGCCTCCGTCGCCATCGCGTCGTTGAACCGCGGGCCGATCGTCGCCGCCCGCGCCCAGGCACTCACCCACGCCCCGTCCACCGGCGGTGCGGGCGCGTCCGTCTTTGGCATCACGGAGAGGGTCTCCCCGGAATGGGCGGCGTGGGCCAACGGCGTGGCCGTGCGCGAACTCGACTACCATGACACGTTCCTGGCCGCCGAGTACTCGCACCCGGGCGACAACATCCCGCCGATCCTCGCCGTCGCCCAGCACACCGGCGCGTCCGGCGCCGACCTGGTCCGCGGCATCGCCACCGGCTACGAGATCCAGGTGGACCTGGTCAAGGCCATCTGCCTGCACAAGCACAAGATCGACCACGTCGCCCACCTTGGCCCGTCCGCGGCGGCCGGCATCGGCACGCTGCTGGGCCTGGACGTCGAGACGATCTTCCAATCGGTCGGCCAGGGGCTGCACACGACGACGGCCACCCGCCAGTCCCGCAAGGGCGAAATCTCCACCTGGAAGGCGCACGCCCCCGCGTTCGCCGGCAAGATGGCCGTGGAGGCCGTAGACCGTGCCATGCGCGGGCAGACCTCCCCCGTGCCGATCTACGAGGGCGAGGACGGCGTCATCGCCTGGCTGCTGGACGGCCCGGACGCCTCCTACGAGGTGCCGCTGCCGGCCGACGGCGAGGCCAAGCGCGCCATCCTGGACACGTACACGAAGGAGCATTCGGCCGAATACCAGGCGCAGGCCTGGATCGATCTGGCCCGCAAGCTGCACGGCGAACACCCCGAGGTCACCGACCCGGCCAATGTCACGAGCGTGCTGATCAAGACCAGCCACCACACGCACCACGTGATCGGCTCCGGCGCCAACGACCCCCAGAAGTACGACCCCACGGCCTCGCGGGAAACCCTCGACCACTCCATCCCCTACATCTTCACGGTCGCCCTGCAGGACGGGCGCTGGCACCACGTGGACTCCTACGCCCCGGAACGGGCCGCCCGCCCCGACACCGTGGCGTTGTGGCACAAGGTCACCACCGAGGAGGATCCGGAGTGGACCCGGCGCTACCACACCAACGACATCGCCGAGAAGGCGTTCGGCGGCACCGTGGAGATCACCCTGAATGACGGCACGGTCATCACCGACTCGATCGCCGTCGCCGACGCGCACCCGCTCGGTGCCCGCCCGTTCGCCCGCGAGCAGTACGTCAACAAGTTCCGCACGCTGGCCGAGGGCCTGGTGGAGCCGGCCGAGATCGAGCGTTTCCTGGCCGCCGCCGCCAACCTGCCCAACCTGGCCGCCGGTGAACTGGACCAGTTGAACATCGTCGCGGCGCCCGGCGTCATCGACCTGGCCGCCGCCCCCAAGGGACTGTTCTGACATGTTGTACTCACACAAGACACCCGAGCAGAAGCGCCGCGACCTGCGCGCCATGCTCACCCCGGGCACGGCACGCCAATTCCCGGGCGCGTTCAACCCGCTCTCGGCCCGCCTGATCGAGGAGAAGAAGTTCGACGGCGTGTACATCTCCGGCGCGGTCCTCGCCAACGATCTGGGCCTGCCCGACATCGGGCTGACCACCTCGACGGAGGTGGCGGCCCGTGGCGGGCAGATTGCCCGCATGACGGATCTGCCGTGCCTCATCGACGCGGACACCGGCTTCGGCGAGCCCATGAACGTGGCCCGCACCATCCAGGAGCTGGAGAACGCCGGCCTGGCCGGCTGCCACATCGAGGACCAGTTCAACCCGAAACGCTGCGGCCACCTGGACGGGAAGAACATGGTGGACCTGGACACCGCGGTCAAGCGCATCGCGGCCGCCGCGGACGCCCGCCGCGACCCGAACTTCCTCATCATGGCCCGCACCGACCTGCGCGCCGTGGACGGACTGGACGCCGCCATCGACCGGGCCAAGGCGCTCGTCGACGCCGGCGCCGACGCGATCTTCCCGGAGGCCATGAAGGACCTGTCCGAGTTCGACGCCGTGTGCCGGGCCGTGGACGTGCCCGTACTGGCGAACATGACCGAGTTCGGCAAGAGCGACCTGTTCACCCGGGACGCCCTGGCCGACGTCGGCGTCGCCGTCGTCATCTACCCGGTCACGCTGCTGCGCAGCGCCATGGGCGCCGCCGAGCGCGTGCTGGACGCCATTTCGGCCGACGGCAGCCAGGGCGCACAGGTCGGTGCCATGCTCACTCGCGCCCGGCTCTATGAACTGGTTGACTACGAGGCGTATAACCGATTCGATACGGGCATCTTCAATTTCCAGGTTCCCGGCCTGGACATCGGCTCGAACAACGCCAACCTCTAGGGGAGAAGGAGAACCACCGTGAGTGAATCCGAAGTCAGGAAGGGCCTGGCCGGCGTTGTCGCCGACTACACCGCCATCTCCAAGGTCAACGCGGAGACGAACTCCCTGTTGTACCGCGGCTACCCCGTGCAGGAGCTGGCGGCGGGCAAGAGCTTCGAGGAGGTGGCGCTGCTGCTGTGGACGGGGGAACTGCCGACGGCGGCGGAGCTGATCGACTTCGAGGCGTTCGAGCGGGCCAACCGCGTCCTGGATGCCAGCGTGAAGGCCGCCATCGACCTGCTGCCGCTGGACTGCCACCCCATGGACGTGGGGCGCACGGCCGTGTCCGTGCTCGGCGCGAACCACGCGCTGGCCGAGGATTCCTCGCCGGCGGCGGAACTGGAGAAGGCCAAGGAGCTGTTTGCGGCGTTCCCCGCCGTCGTCGCCTACGACCAGCGCCGCCGTCGTTCGCTGCCCCTCGTAGGACCGCGCGAGGACTTGGACTACGCGCAGAACTTCCTCTGGATGACGTTCGGCGAGGAGGCGGCGCCGGCGGTCGTGGACGCGTTCCGCGTCTCGATGGTGCTGTACGCCGAGCACTCGTTCAACGCCTCCACGTTCACGGCGCGCGTGGTCACCTCCACGCTGTCGGACCTGCATTCGGCCGTGACGGGCGCCATCGGCGCGTTGAAGGGGCCGCTGCACGGCGGCGCGAACGAGGCCGTCATGCACACGTTCACCGAGATCGGGATCCGCAAGGAGGAGTCCCGCGAGGAGGCCGCGGCCCGGGCCAAGGCGTGGATGGAGGAGGCGCTGGCGGCGAAGAAGAAGGTCATGGGGTTCGGGCACCGCGTGTACAAGCACGGCGATTCGCGCGTGCCCACCATGAAGGCCGCGCTGGACGCAATGATCGCCCACTTCGACCGGCCGGAGATGCTCGGGCTCTACGACGGGCTGGAGGCGGCCATGGACGAGGCGAAGGGTATCAAGCCGAACCTCGACTACCCGGCCGGCCCGACGTACCACCTGATGGGCTTCGACACGGACATGTTCACGCCGATCTTCATCGCCTCACGCATCACCGGCTGGACGGCGCACATCATGGAACAGCGCGCCGCGAACGCGCTCATCCGGCCGCTCTCGGAGTACAACGGACCCGACGAGCGCCACCTGCACTGATGGGCGGGTAGGGTGGGGGCATCCATCTACGGCAAGGGAGCATCGTGGAAAAGTCATCACTGACGGCGCTGGCCCGGGAACTGCTCGCGGCCGCCGCGACGTCCGGGAACGGGCGCGCCGCCCGCACCGTCGTGGGCGGGCATGAACGGATCCTGCGCCACACCGTCATCGCCTTGACGGCCGGGAGCATGCTGGACGAGCACGACAACCCGGGTGAGGCCACGGCCCATGTGCTGGCCGGGCGCATCGTGCTCGCCGTGGGCGACGTCAGCTGGGAGGGTTCCCGCGGCGACCTGATCGTGATCCCGCAGGCCCGGCACTCGGTCACGGCCGTGGAGGACTCAGCGTTTCTCCTAACGGTCGCCAAGGGGCGCTAGTGCCAATGCCGTGTAGTTAGGC
>NZ_RWKQ01000017.1 GCF_003946885.1 Specibacter cremeus
CCGCCGCCCACAGCCACAAAACCGTTACCGGACGCAACTACCTACAAATCTGACGCACACCCAGCGAACGCGCCCGCGCTCCGCGATGTCGGGTGCCCGGACTACGATTGAGACAGGCACGAAGAACCCAAGGAGACTATGTCCAACGCCCAACCATCCCGCGAGTCCCGCGACGGCCACGACGCCGGAGTCAACCACCCGGGACCGGAGCACAACGGGGCCGGGAACCATCTCTCGGCAGCGGAAATCGAATCCGTCATCGACCGGATCCTGGCGAAAGACGACGCCGTCACCAGGCGGGCCGGCCGGTCGGCCGCCCCGGTGGACGCCGCCGCCTACGACGTGGAGGGTTGGCTGGCCGGTGACGGCCAGGCCCGCGAACCCGCCAGCCGGCCCCTCGACGGGCGCGCCCAGGCGCTCGGCGAACTCACCCGCGAACACGGCTCGCACGACGGTGACCAGACCGACCTGGCCGAACGCCGGGCGCTGCGCCGCGTGGCCGGGCTGTCCACGGAACTCGAGGACGTCACCGAGGTCGAATATCGACAACTGCGCCTCGAACGGGTGGTGCTGGCCGGGCTCTGGACCGAGGGCACGCTCGCGGACGCGGAGAACTCACTGCGCGAACTGTCCGCGCTGGCCGAGACGGCCGGGTCGGAGGTACTCGACGGCTTGGTGCAGCGGCGCATGAAACCGGACCCCGGCACATTCCTCGGCTCCGGCAAGGCCCTGGAGCTGAAGGACCTGGTCGCCGCGACCGGCGCCGACACCGTCGTGGTCGACGGCGAACTGGCCCCGTCCCAGCGTCGCAGCCTGGAAGACATCGTCAAGGTCAAGGTCATCGACCGGACCGCGCTGATCCTGGACATCTTCGCCCAGCACGCCAAGTCCCGCGAGGGCAAGGCGCAGGTGGAACTGGCCCAACTCGAATACCTGCTCCCGCGCCTGCGCGGCTGGGGCGAATCGATGTCCCGGCAGGCCGGCGGACGCGTCGGCGCAGCCGGTGGCGGCATCGGCTCCCGCGGCCCCGGCGAGACGAAGATGGAACTGGACCGCCGCAAGATCCGCACCAGGATGGCCAAGCTGCGCCGGGAGATCGCCGCGATGAAGCCGGCCCGGGAGACCAAGCGGGCCAACCGCCGTCGTAATTCCGTACCGTCCGTGGCCATCGCCGGGTACACGAACGCGGGCAAGTCCTCGCTGCTGAACCGGCTCACCGACGCCGGCGTGCTCGTGGAGAACGCCCTGTTCGCCACGCTCGACCCGACCGTGCGCAAGACCGAGACCGCCGACGGCCTCGGCTACACGCTGGCCGACACCGTCGGGTTCGTCCGGTCGCTGCCCACCCAGCTGGTCGAGGCGTTCCGGTCCACGCTGGAGGAGGTGGCCGACGCCGACCTGATCCTGCACGTCGTCGACGCCTCGCACCCCGACCCGGAGGGGCAGATCGCCGCCGTGCGCCAGGTCTTCGCCGAGGTCCACGCCCGGGATATTCCGGAGATCATCGTGCTGAACAAGGCCGACGTCGCCGACCCGTTCGCCGTCGAGCGGCTGCGCCAGAAGGAGCGGCGCACCGTCGTCGTGTCCGCACGCACGGGCGAGGGCATCGAGGAACTGCTCGCCGCCATCGCCGACTCCATTCCGCGTCCCGGCGTCGATCTGCGGCTGCTGATCCCTTATGACCGCGGCGACGTGCTCAGCCGCCTGCATGCCTCCGACGCCGAGATCCTCGAGCTGGCGCACGTCGAGGCCGGCACCCGCGCCCACGTGCTGGTCCGCGAGGGCCTGGCCGCCGAGCTGAAACCGTATGTCGAGCATGGCTGAGCGCGCCCACGCACCGTCCGCGGACTCGGCAGCGGAGCCGGCAGCGGAGCCGACGGTGGACCTGGCCCTGGAGTTGCTTGACTCCGCCGTCACCACCATGGGCGGGCAGAAACGCGACGGGCAGCACGAGATGGTGCGTCGCGTCGTCGGCGCCATCGACAACAACGAACACCTGCTCGTGCAGGCGGGCACGGGCACGGGCAAGTCGCTGGCGTACCTCGTCCCGCTGATCGTGCACGCGCTGGACAGCGACAAGCCGTCCGTCATCGCCACCGCGACGCTGGCGCTGCAGGCGCAGATCGTCGGCCGGGACGTGCCCCGCCTGCTGGCGGCGATCGAGCCGCTGCTGCCGCGGCCCATCGACGTGGCCCTCGTCAAGGGCCGCAGCAACTACGTGTGCCGGCACAAGGTCGACGGCGGGTTCCCGGCCGAGGACGCCGGTGAGGGGGCGCTGTTCACGCTCGGCGAGGACACCAGCGTCGTCCATGCGGGCGGGCAGGCCGGCGCCACGAGCGCGCTCGGAAAAGAGGTGATCCGGCTGCGCGAATGGGCGCAGGAGACCGAAACCGGTGACCGGGACGAGCTGATGCCCGGCGTCACGGACCGGGCCTGGCGGCAGGTGTCCGTCACCTCCATGGAATGCCTGGGGGCGCAGAAGTGCCCGCTGGCCGAAACGTGCTTCTCCGAGCTCGCCCGCGCCCGCGGCGCCGACGCCGACATCGTCGTCACGAACCACGCGATGCTGGCGATCAGCGCATTCGAGGGCATCGCCGTGCTGCCCGACTACGACGTCGTCGTCGTGGACGAGGCGCACGAACTGCAGGATCGGGTCACCGGTGCCGTCTCCGGCCAGTTGTCGGTGCAAATGGTCCGCTCCGCAGCCTCCAGCGCCCGCAAGCACACCGCCATCAATATCGAGGCGCTGACGACGGCGGCGACCGCGCTGGAGAACGCCATCGCCGGCGTCCCCACCGGACTGCTGCCCAACGGCCTGTCCGACGCACAGGGGCAGGCGGTCGCCATGGTCCGCGACGCGGCCCGCACGGCCCTGTCCGATTCCAAGCCCGACGGCGGCGCCGCCGCCGACGGGGGGCGCGCCATCGCCCGGTCCCGGCTCAACCTGGTCCTGGACCTGTCGGACCGGCTGCTGGCGGCCGGGGAGGCGCGCGAGGTCGTCTGGACGTCCCGGCCCAGCACGTTCACGCCCGGCCAGGGGTACCAGAAACCGGACGACGCCGACCCGGCGGTCCTGAACATCGCACCGTTGAGCGTGGCCGGGAAACTGCGCGAAGGCCTGTTCGCGGACCGCACCGTCGTGCTGACGTCCGCGACGCTCGCCATCGGCGAGTCGTTCCAGGCCACGGCCGGCGGGCTGGGGCTACTCGGACCCGGCGCGCCGGCCTGGTCGAGTGCCGACGTCGGCTCCCCGTTCGACTACCAGCGACAGGGCATGCTGTACGTGGCCGCCCACCTGGCCAAACCGGGGTTCGGCACCTCACCGGAGCAGCTCGCGGAATTGCAGGCGCTGATCGAGGCCGCCGGCGGCGGCACCCTGGCGCTGTTCTCCTCCCGGCGCGCGGCGGAGGAGGCGGCGGAGAAGCTGCGCAAGACGCTGACGGTGAAAATCCTGTGCCAGGGCGATTCATCCATGGCGTCGCTGATCAAGACCTTCGCCGACGAACCGGACACGTGCCTGTTCGGCACCATGTCGCTGTGGCAGGGCGTCGACGTGCAGGGCGCCTCCTGCCGGCTGGTCGTCATCGACCGGATCCCGTTCCCGCGCCCCGACGACCCGCTCGTGACGGCCCGTGCCCGGGCCGTGGCCAGCAGCGGCGGTGACGGGTTCATCGCCATCTCCGCCACGCATGCGGCGATCCGGCTGGCCCAGGGCGTCGGCCGGCTCATCCGCTCCACCACGGACCGGGGAGTGGTGGCCGTGCTGGATTCCCGCCTGGCCAACGCGTCCTACGGCGGCTTCCTGCGCGCCGCGCTGCCGCCGTTTTGGGCCACCCGGGACCGTGCCGTGGTGCTCGAGGCGCTCAAGCGCCTCGCCGCCTGAACGCGCCGGTCTCGCTAGGTTCGACCGCCGGTGATTGAGCTTGTCGAAATCCGGTCTCGACAGGCTCGACCACCGAGGTCTCGACAGGCTCGACCACCGGAGACAGGCTCGACCACCGGTGATCGAGCCTGTCGAGATCCCGCTGGGTCGTCTACAGGCTGCGCAGGACCGAGACGACCTTGCCCATGATGGTCGAGTTGTCGCCCAGGATGGGTTCGTAGCGCGTATTCTGCGGCAGCAGCCAGGTGTGGCCGTCGCGCTGGCGGAAGGTCTTGACGGTAGCCTCGTCGTCGAGCAGCGCCGCCACGATGTCGCCGTTGCTCGCCGTGTTCTGCTGGCGCACAACCACCCAGTCGCCGTCGCAAATGGCCGCGTCGACCATCGAGTCGCCGGCCACGCGCAGCATGAACAACTCCCCGTTGCCCACGAGCTGGCGCGGCAGCGCCATGACGTCGTCCACCACCTGGTCGGCCAGGATCGGTCCGCCCGCCGCGATCCGGCCGACGAGCGGCACGAACGCGGTGTCCGAGGCACTGCTCAGCTGGGCCATGTTCAGCCCATTGGTGCCACGCAGCGACTCCGGTTCGGGCACTCCCTCGATCTCGACCACGCCGTCGTCGAGTACCAGCGGGATCAGCACCTCCATGGCGCGTGGCCGCTTCGGGTCGCGCCGCAGGTAGCCGTGCTTCTCCAGCTGGCTGAGTTGGTGCGTGACGCTGGAGAGGCTGGCCAGTCCCACGACGTCGCCGATCTCCCGCATCGACGGCGGGTAGCCCTTGTCCACGATCGAACGCTGAATGCATTCGAGGATCTTCTTCTGCCGAACGGTCAATCCCTTCATGCCGGACCTGCTGGAGGTGCGGGAAATGCGTTGCGGCTGGTCTGCTGCCGGCATGTGCCTGTCCTTTCGTGGGAGTAGCCCGAAGGTACCGGTCCGACTGGTTTGTCGGTGGCCTCTGGTGGACTGCTGGTGAGCGGCGAATCCTGCTTCCAGATTAATGCGCCGCACCGACAATTTCAAACATTTGTTCTATCGAGTCTTGCGTCGTGTCGTCCATAAGTGCTAAGACTGAGGTGAAACATCGTTAGAAGATCTATTCTATCGAAGACAAGCCCCATGGAAGTTCGTCCGTTCGAGTCGTCGGGGCAGGAAAGGTGCATGTCATGAGTGCGGTGAATCTTGCGGCAACCCGTCCCGTCCCGGCCCCGCCGCCGGTCACGTTGCGGCTGACCCGGCGCGGCCGCGTCGTCTTGCTGGGCATCCCGGCCGTGGCCGCGGCCATGGTGGTGGCCCTCGTGGCGGCGGCCCTGCTGGTCGGGCTGTTCGCCAACGAGGCGCACGCCTCCACCGCGCCGGTCGAGGAGGTGCGCACGGCCGCCGTCACCGTCCTCGCGGGGGACAGCCTGTGGACCGTGGCCCGGCGCAGCGACCCCCGACGGGATCCGCGGGACGTCATCTCCGACATCGTCGCCCTCAACGAGCTGCACCGCGGCGTCGTCCATCCCGGCCAGCAACTCGTCGTCCCGCTGCGACGCTGACGTTTCACATGACGGCACCCGATTCGGGCCAGCAGGCCTGCCGTCTTAAACTGGAGCCATGGACCAACTCGAACGCCTCAACCGGCTACCCCTGCGCGACGACCTGCGCGGCCAGCACCCGTACGGTGCGCCGCAAATCGACGTGCCGGTGCTGCTGAACGTCAACGAGAACACCTTCGGCGTCCCGCTGGACGCGAAGGAAGCCATCCTGAAGGCCGTGGCCGATGAACTCGAGGGCCTGAACCGGTACCCGGACCGCGAGTTCACGGAGTTGCGCCGGGCGCTGGCCGCCTACCTGGGCCACGGGCTGACCGAGGCGAACGTGTGGGCTGCCAACGGCTCGAACGAGGTTCTCCAGCAGCTGCTGCAGGCCTTTGGCGGGCCCGGCCGCACGGCCATGGGGTTCCCGCCCACCTATTCCATGTACCCGCTGCTGGCCAGCGGCACCGGGACGGCCTACCTCGCGGGCGTGCGGACGCAGGATTTCTTGCTGACCGCCGAATCCGCCGCTGCCCAGGTTCGGGCCGCGGCGCCCAATGTGGTGTTCCTGTGCTCCCCGAACAACCCGACCGGCACCGCGCTCGGCCTCGATGTGGTGCGGGCCGTGTACGAGGCCGGTGAGGCGTCGCAGGCCATCGTCATCGTCGATGAGGCCTATGCGGAATTCGCCCACGACGGCACGCCCAGCGCCCTGACGCTGCTGCCCGGCCGTCCCCGGCTCGTCGTTTCCCGCACCATGAGCAAGGCGTTCGCCCTGGCGGGCGCCCGGCTCGGCTACCTGGCCGCCGCGCCGGAGGTCTGTGACGCCATCCGGCTGGTCCGCCTGCCCTACCACCTCTCCGCCATCACCCAGGCCACGGCCGTCGCGGCGCTGCGCCACTCGGACGCGCTGCTTGCCAACGTCGAGGCCATCAAGGTCCAGCGGGACCGGATCGTCGTCGAACTGGGCGGCCTCGGCCTGGCCCCGGCGCGCTCGGATGCGAACTTCGTGTTCTTCGGCGGCGTCGCGGACCCGCAGGCCGTCTGGGAGGCGTTGCTGGCCGACGGCGTGCTGATCCGCGACGTCGGCATCCCGCACCACCTGCGCGTGACGGCCGGGACCGAGGCGGAAACCACCGCGTTCCTGGACAGCCTGCGCCGCGCCCTCGGGCACTAGCCCGCCGACCATGCACGGGGCCCGCGGCAAATAGGGCCCCACCGTCCCGGTCTTCTAGACTGGCAGTACCGCCCGTGCAGATCCGAGGGCCGCCCCGGCCTGCCAAAGCCCCGCAACGAAGGACCAATCGACAGATGACCGTGAACAACCAGGTCCCCGGCCCGGGACGCACCGCCCGGCTGGAACGGACCACCAGCGAGTCCTCCGTGCTCGTGGAGATCAACCTCGACGGGACGGGTGCCTCCTCGATCGACACCTCGGTGCCGTTCTACGACCACATGCTCACGGCCCTGTCCAAGCATTCCCTGATCGATATGACCGTCAAGGCCACCGGCGACACGCACATCGACGCCCACCACACGGTGGAGGATGTGGCCATCACCTTCGGCGAGGCGTTGCGCCTCGCCCTCGGCGACAAGGCCGGCATCCGCCGCTTCGGCGAGGCCACGATCCCGCTCGACGAGGCGCTGGCGCACGCCGTCGTGGACGTGTCCGGCCGGCCCTACCTGGTCCACGGCGGGGAGCCCGCCGGGCAGGAATACCACCTGATCGGCGGACACTTCACGGGGTCGCTGACCCGGCACGTGTTCGAGGCCATCACGCTGCACGCGCAGATCTGCCTGCACATGCGCGTGCTCGGCGGCAGGGACCCGCACCACATTGTCGAGGCCCAGTTCAAGGCATTCGCCCGGGCGCTGCGCGCCGCCGTCGAGGACGACCCGCGGGTGGCCGGCATCCCGTCCACGAAGGGCGCCCTGTGAGCGCGGCGGCGCAAGGCGCGGCGAGCGGCGAGTCACGGCCCACCGTCACGGTCCTCGACTACGGATCCGGCAACGTCCGGTCGGCCGTCCGGGCACTGGAACGTGCCGGCGCGGTCGTTACGCTCAGCGCCAAGCCCGATGACGTGCTGGGCGCCGACGGCCTGGTCGTGCCGGGTGTGGGCGCCTACGCGGCCGTCATGGCCGAACTCAGGGATGTGGATGCGTTGCGCATGATCGGCCGGCGGGTCGCCGGCGGCCGGCCCGTGCTTGCCATCTGCGTCGGGTTGCAGATCCTGTTCGAGAAGGGCGTCGAGCACGGCACCGAGACCACCGGCATGGGGGAGTGGCCCGGCACGGTCGAGCGGCTCGCCGCCGCCGTGGTCCCGCATATGGGCTGGAACACGGTCACGGCCCCGGAGGGGTCGATGCTGTTCGAGGGGGTGGCCGACGAGCGCTTCTACTTCGTGCACTCCTATGGGGTGCAGAAGTGGGACTTCGACGTGGCCCAGCCGCGCATGAAGCCGCCCATGGTCACGTGGAGCGATCACGGCGGGCCGTTCATCGCGGCCGTCGAGAACGGCCCGCTGTGCGCCACCCAGTTCCACCCGGAGAAGTCCGGCGACGCCGGCGCCCGGCTGCTGCGCAACTGGGTGGGCTCGCTGCCGAGGACGGCCGCCTGAATGTGGTCCATCCTGCTCATGGCCCTGGCCGGCCTGCTGATCGGCGGCGCCTACACGTTTTACCAGCAGAAGACCCCGCGCTGGATCCCGATCGGCTTCGCGTTCCTGGCCGTGCTCTCGCTGCTGGCCGCCTACCTGATGACCTACGCGGCCGGCAAATAGCCGCCGCCCCACCCGTGAAGGACACCATGACTGAACAACCCATCCTGGAACTGCTGCCCGCCGTCGACGTCGCCGACGGCCAGGCCGTGCGCCTCGTGCAGGGCGAGGCCGGCTCCGAGATCAGCTACGGCGCACCGCTCGACGCCGCACTGGCCTGGCAGAACGACGGCGCCGAGTGGGTGCACCTGGTCGACCTGGATGCCGCGTTCGGCCGCGGTTCGAACCTGCCCCTGCTGCGCGAGGTCGTCAACGCACTGAACGTGAAGGTGGAGCTGTCCGGCGGCATCCGCGACGACGCCTCGCTCGAGGGCGCGCTGGAACTGGGCGCCGCGCGCGTCAACCTCGGCACCGCGGCCCTGGAGAACCCCCAGTGGACGGCCCGCGCCATCGAGCGCTTCGGCGACCGGATCGCCGTCGGACTTGATGTGCGCGGCACCACCCTGGCCGCGCGCGGCTGGACCAAGGAGGGCGGCGACCTCTGGGAGGTGCTGGCCCGCCTCGAGGACGCCGGCTGCGCCCGCTACGTCGTCACCGACGTCACGAAGGACGGCACGCTGCGCGGCCCCAATGTCGAGCTGCTGCGCGAAATGTGCGCCCGCACGGCCAAGCCGGTCGTCGCCTCCGGCGGCATCTCCAGTCTCGAGGACCTGCGCGTGCTGCGCGGACTCGTCGGCGAGGGCGTCGAGGGCGCCATCGTCGGCAAGGCGCTGTACGCGGGCAAGTTCACGCTGCCGGAGGCGCTCGACGTCGCCGGTCGCCGCTGACTGCCTTGGCGCAGGCACCGCGCCGGGAGCTCCCGGGCCATATCGCCGCGGCACTGGCCGGTGCCGGCGGCGCCACCGATTCCGCCGGCCGGCCATGGGCCGGGCGCGACCTGCCCGCGGGGGAGAAATACCACAATTTCGACGCGGACGACGGCGGCACGGACGCCGCCTACCAGGCGGCGGTGCGGCGGCTGGTCGCCGGTACCGGGACGGAGCACGACGTCGTCGCCGCACTGGCAACCGCGCGGGTCTTCATCCCCATCGTGGCGCAGCTGGCCGAGCAGGAGACCGGTGCCAACGGATTGGCCGCGGACAAGGAATCCGACATGGCGTTGGTCACGTTGCGGGCGCCCGACGGCCGCCGCGCCCTGCCCGCCTTCACGAGTGCCGCGGCCCTGGCCGCCTGGCACCCGGACGCCCGCCCGGTGGCCGTGTATGCGGCCCGGGCGGCGCTGTCCGCCGTGGCCGAGGACGCCCAGCTCATGGTGCTGGACCCCGGCTCGCCGCGCCCGTTCGTGGTGCGCCGGCCGGCATTGTGGGCGTTGGCGCAGCAACGGGGCTGGGTTCCCAGTTATGCCGACCCGGCGATCGGCGCCGTCCTGGCCGCCTCCGTCGCGGCGGCCGGCAATCCCGCCATCGTGGGGGTTTCGGCGGCCCCCGGGCAGGGCATACAATCCCTATGGGACACGAATACTGAACCGTCCGGACGGTTGGTGCCGGGTGGCGGCGCGGGACCTGAACTGTGCGTCAACCTGACCCTGGCGCCCGGGTTGGACCAGCGGTCCGTCAACGACATCGTCGCCGGGCTGCAGGACCACTGGGCACGGAATGAAACCTTCGCCGCCACCGTTGATTCGGTTCAGATTCGCCTGCTCGACCCGCCCGCACCCCCGCACGCCCGGCCCTGACACGTTCTCTCATGGTGCCGGCCCGCCATGAGAGAGAAGGCCCCCTCGTGAACTTTGCCAGCTACCGCGAGATCCTTGCGGTCGCACCCGTGCGCCGGCTGCTGCTCATCGCCATGGTGGCGCGCATCCCGCACGCGGCCGCCGGGGTGCTGCTGACGCTGCACGTCGTCACGACCATGAACCTCGGCTACGGGGCCGCCGGCGGTGTCGCGGCCGCCGTGACCCTCGGCATGGCCCTCGGCGCGCCGTGGCGCGGGCGCCGCGTGGACATCGCCGGGCTGCGCCGCGCCCTGGTCCCGTCCGTCATCGCCGAGATCGTGATCTGGTGCACGGCGCCGTTCCTGGGTTACCAGCTGCTGTTGCTCGCCGCCCTCGTCGGCGGCGTGTTCACGGTGCCGATCTTCTCGGTGGTCCGCCAGGCCCTGGGCGTCATGGTGCCGCCGGCGCACCGGCGCACCGCGTACGCCTTGGATTCCATGGGCGCGGAGATCACGTTCATGGTGGGACCGGCCGCCGGCGTCCTGTTGGCCACGACCATCCACAGCCAGGTCGGTCTGGTCATCATCGGCGTGTCCGCGGCCGTCGCCGGCCTGCTGCTCATCTGGTTCAACCCGCCCACGCGCACGGGCCAGCCGGGCGCCGTCGTCGCCCTGGACGCCGAGGCGGCCGAACCGGCGCGCCCGGTGGCCCCCGGTGTGCCGCCGGCCGGGCGGATCGCCGGGTACCTGTTCCGCGTTCGCGCGAACCTGTCGTGGGTGACTTTGGCGGTGCTGGCCGTGCTTGGTGCCGCGCTCGGTGCCGGCCTGGTGCTCAACAGCACCGATGTCGGCATGGTGGCCGTGCTGCGGCAGAACGACCAAGTCGGCGAGCTGGGCCTGGTGTTCCTGTTCTGGTGCGGTGCGTCGCTGCTCGGCGGGCTGCTGTACGGGTCCCTCAAACGCTCCATCAGCCCGTTGTGGCTGCTGGCCGGGCTGGCCCTGTTGACCATCCCCATGGGTTTCGCCACGAATGCGTGGACGTTGGCCCTGCTGTCGATCCCGCCGGGACTGTTGTGCGCTCCGGTGTTGACGTCCAGTGCGGAACGGGTCGCCGACCTGGTTGAGGAGCGCAAGCGCGGGGAGGCCATGGGCTGGTACGGTTCGGCCATGACGATCGGCAGCGCCATGGGCTCCCCGGTGGCCGGGATCCTGATCGACCGGCTCGGTCCGTGGGCGGGGTTCACGGTCATCGGCGTCGCCGGGACGGTGCTGGCCCTGGCCGGAATCATGGTGCTGCGGCTGCGGCGCCGGCGCTTCAGCCAGGCCGTCGAGGAGCTCGCCGCGGTCGCCTCCTCCTAAAACTCCAACTGGTGGGCAGTAGTTGCTCGAAACCCGCTCGAAACGGGCAACTACTGCCCACCAGTTGGGATGCGGGAACCTAGTTGACGGCGCCCGTGAACTTCTCGCCCGGGCCCTTGCCGGGCGCATCGGGGAATTCGGACGCCTCGCGGAAGGCCAGCTGAAGGGAGCGCAGCCCGTCGCGCAACGGCCCGGCATGCTGGCTGCCGATCTCCGGCGCCGCCGCCGTGACGAACCCGGCCAGCGCGGTGATGAGCTTGCGTGCCTCGTCCAGGTCCTTCAGGTCCTGGGCGTCGGGTCCGGCGGCGAGTCCGCACTTGACCGCGGCCGCGCTCATGAGGTGCACGGCCGCCGTCGTGATCACCTCGACGGCCGGGACCTCCGCGATGTCCCGCATGACCGACGCGGCCTGACTGTCCGTGAGCGCTTCTTCCGGGGCGTCGGAAAAGCTGTGGCGGGTCGTGTCGGCGGCGGAATTACTTTCTGGGGTACTCATACTGCTAAGCTTGGCACAGACCGACTGGATGTCGTTACCCGATCATGCCCCACCGCCCTGCGGTGACGCAGGGAACGGGGGCGGGATCCAGTTTGCAAGCGGAGACCTCTCCCACCTGTCGACCCGGCGCCCAACGCCCCGGAGTGGCCGGGTTCCGGTCGGGGCGTTCCCAGCGGGGCGCCTGCCTGCGCATGAACCTGCGCGGCACCGATCCTCGAGGCCTTCGATTGCATCAGCATTCGGAGGCCTTCTCCTTTTGCCGATGTCACCCTTCGTACCAAGTGCAACAGGAGCCACACATTAGCGACCCCAGAATCAACGAGCGCATCCGCGTCCCCGAGGTGCGGTTGGTCGGTCCGGCCGGTGAACAGGTTGGGATCGTCCGCATCGAGGACGCCCTCCGCCTAGCCGCCGAATCCGACCTGGATCTGGTTGAGGTGGCACCGCAGGCCAAGCCTCCGGTGTGCAAACTGATGGACTTCGGCAAGTACAAGTACGAGGCCGCGGTCAAGGCCCGTGAAGCCCGGAAGAACCAGACGAACACGGTTCTGAAGGAAATCCGCTTCCGCCTGAAGATCGACAAGCATGACTACGAGACCAAGCGTGGGCACGCCCTGCGGTTCCTGGGCGCCGGTGACAAGGTCAAGGCCATGATCCAGTTCCGTGGACGCGAGCAGCAGCGCCCGGAGATGGGCATCCGCCTGCTCCAGCGCTTCGCCGAGGACGTCGCCGAGGTCGGTGTGGTGGAGTCCACTCCGCGCATCGACGGACGCAACATGGTCATGGTGGTCGGCCCGATCAAGAACAAGGCCGAGGCGAAGGCCGAGGCCCGCCGCAACGCCCAGCGCGCGGCGGACAAGGCCCGCAACGAGGCGACCCGCGTGGACGTCGACCGGGACAACAAGGTGCCGATGACGCAGTCGCTCAGCGACCTGTTGCCGGCGGGCCTGTCGCTGACGGACGACGTCGACACGGCCACGGCGGCGCCCGTCGCCGACGTCGTGGTCGAGGAGGCACCGGCTGCGCAGGCTCCCGAGGCCGAACCCGTCGTCGAGCCGGTTGCCGAGCCCGCGGTTGCCGAGCCGGTCGTCGAACCGGTTGCCGAGCCCGTCCTGGAGCCGGTTGCCGTCGAGGCGCCCGAGGCGCCAGCAGCCCCGAAGCTGCCGGCCAAGCCGGCCGCCGCGGCGGTGCCGACCCCCCGGCCGGCTGCAAAGCCGGTACCGGTTCCGAAGCCGATGGCCAAGCCGGTCGCGGCTCCGAAGCCGGCCCCGCGCCCCGCGAAGAGCGGCGCACGGAAAGACTCGGCCAGATAGGGCATCCGCCCCACCTGGCAGTGACCCCGCCAGCGGCCCACCGGCCGCGGCAACGCAAACCCCCCGGCCCGTCCGGTGGATACACCAAGGAGATACGTCCTCATGCCGAAGATGAAGACACACAGTGGAGCAAAGAAGCGCTTCAAGCTGACCGGAAGCGGCAAGCTCAAGCGCCAGCAGGCGAACCGCCGCCACTATCTGGAGCACAAGTCCTCGCGCATCACGCGCCGCCTGGCCGGCGACAAGATCGTGTCGCCGGCGGACGCCCGCAACATCCGGAAGATGCTCGGCATCTGATTCCGTAAGTCATCCGGCCCCCACCGGTTCCGGGACGGGCCGCCATAAAGCCTTCTCAGGCATGTTTGGCTTGGGAATCAACGATTTTGAAGGAGTACGCACGTGGCACGTGTGAAGCGGGCGGTCAACGCCCACAAGAAGCGTCGGGTTGTTCTTGAGCGCGCCAAGGGTTACCGCGGCCAGCGGTCGCGCCTGTACCGCAAGGCCAAGGAGCAGCTGCTGCACTCGTTTGTGTACAGCTACGGTGACCGTCGCAAGCGCAAGGGCGACTTCCGCCGCCTGTGGATCCAGCGCATCAACGCTGCCTCCCGCGCCAACGGCCTGACCTACAACCGTCTGATCCAGGGCCTGAAGGCCGCCGAGATCGAGGTTGACCGCCGCATGCTGGCCGACCTGGCCGTGAACGACGCCGCCGCCTTCGCCGGTCTCGTGAAGCTGGCCAAGGCCGCACTGCCGGCGGACACGTCCGCCCCGGCCGCCAAGTAAGCATGAGCGACGCTGGGCGCCCCCCTGTTGACGCGATGACCAACCCCCGGGCCGACCGGGTCCGGGACGTTGCGAAACTGGCGGGGCGCCCGGCGCGTTTAAAGCGCCGGCAGTTCCTGGCCGAGGGTCCGCAGGCGGTCCGGGAGGCGTTGCGTGCGCATCGGGACTGCAGGCGCGCCGGCGGCAGCGCCGTCGTCGAAACCGTTTACGCCTCGCTCGAGTGCCTCAAGCGGTACCCGGAGATGCTCGACATCGCCCAAGACCCGGCCAGCCGGCTGGCGATTCGCATCGCCAGTGACACGGTGCTGGCGGCCATGTCGGACACGGTCCATCCCCAGGGCATCATCGCGGTGTGCAATTTCGTCGACGTTCCGCTGTCGGAGGTGCTCGCCGCCCGCCCCAAACTCGTCGCCGTGTTGTGCCAGGTGCGCGACCCCGGGAACGCGGGCACCGTCCTGCGAGCCGCCGACGCGGCCGGGGCGGACGCCGTCGTGCTCACGTCCTCCAGCGTGGACATCTACAACCCCAAGTCCGTGCGCGCCACGGCCGGGTCCATCTTCCACCTGCCAATCGTCCTCGGCGCCGACGCCGCGCAACTCGTGGCGGACTCGCGGGCCGCGGGCATGGGGGTCCTGGCCGCGGACGGGTATGGGCACCTGAACCTGGACCTGCTCCAGGACGAGAGTGCCGCGCGGAGTTTCAACGTCGAGGTTCCCGGTGCCGCCTGCCGGCTCGAGGATCGCACCATGTGGTTGTTCGGCAACGAGGCGCAGGGCTTGGCTGAGGATGAAAAGGCGCTGGCGGACCATCGGGTGGCCGTGCCCGTGTATGGCGGCGCCGAGTCGTTGAATCTCGGCACCGCGGCCACCACCTGCCTGTACGCCAGTGCCCGGGCCCAGCGCCGCGGCGAACAGTAACACGACGTCGAGTAGCTGTCAGTCACGTTCGCGGCCTCAGCCGATGGTGACGGCGACGTCGCGGTGGTCGATTCCGGTCTCCTCCCACACCCGTTTCAGCTCGAAGTGCAGCACGATCCGGCCGTTGTGGTTGGCCAGGAACGTGAATGTGTGCGTCCCCCCGGCGCCGGCGCGGGGTGCCGGGTCCGCCGCCGGACCGTCCGGGACGAAGCGGTTCTCGACCAGTTCAACGGCATCCGGGATCCCCGTCACGGACCACTGGTAGCCCGTGGACGGGGTGGCCCGGAAATCCACCGTGAACATTTCGCCGGCCACGACGTTGATCATGCGTGCGCGTCACCGCCCCGACTCGCTACGCGAACCACTTGTGGTACATGGCCGAATCGGTGCCTTCCACGAAACAGTCCAGCCGGCCGGACGCCCATGAACTCGCTCCCACGCCGGACGACAGCCCGCCGCCCAGGCTTTCCTCGCCACTCCAGGTGCCGTCCCACCACTTGTGCATCATGGTGAACGTGGCGCCCGGGTAGAAGATGTCGATGCGGTTGGGTCCCCACGACACGGCTGCCGGGTTCCCGCCCAGATAGCCGCCCAGGTTCTCCCAGCCGCTCCACGCGGTGCCGTCCCACCACTGGTGGTACAACTGGCTGTCGGTGCCCTTCACGAACGTGTCGAGTCGGTTGGTCGACCACGACGCGGCCGCCGGGGCGGAGTCGCAGACGCCGCCGAGGCTTTCCCAGCCGCCCCAGTGGCTGCCGTCCCACCACAGGTGCCACATGGCCGAGTCCATGCCGCGGGCAAACACGTCGATCCGGTTGGGGCCCCACGAGACGGCGGCTGGATCGGAGGACAGCATCCCGCCCAGCGCCTCCCAACCGCTCCAGCCGCCGTCGAACCACTTGTGGTAGAGCTGGTGGTCCGTGCCGACGACGAACATGTCGAGCCGTCCGGCCCCCCACGAGCAGATGGCTGGGCCGCTCTGGCAGCTTCCGCCCAGCGACTCCCACCCATTCCAGCTGGCACCGTCCCACCAGCGGTGCCAGACGGCGGAGTCGGTGCCCAGTGCGACGGCGTCGATCCGGTTGGGCCCCCAGGAGACCGCGCTGGGCTTGGACGTGATGATCCCGCCCAGGGACTCCCAGCCACTCCACGCCGGCACCGAGGGGACCTGGACACCCTGGGCCGTGGCCCACGCGTAGACGTCGAAGTTGCACTGGCCGTAGCCGATCTTGAAGAAACCGGACATCCCCCAGCCGGTGCCCCACGAGTTCTTCGCGATCCAGCACTGCTCGGAGTCGGAGTACCCGATCACCTCGACGCAGTGCCCGCCCTGCAGCGCGCCAGTGGTGTGCGTGTAGACGCCGCTGGCGTAGCTGTAGAAGTCGTCGTAGACGTCAAAGCAGGCGGCCATGGGTCCGTGGTCGTTCAGGTACTGCTTGCGCGCGAACAGGTCCGTGATCAAGCCATGACTGGTGATGGACACCTGCGTGGCCGGCCGGTTCGGGGTGGGCCGCACATACGGCTTCCACAGGCTCGTGGCCGGGTCGATGACGGGCGGATTGTCAAAGGCGCTCATGTAGCCCAACGCACCCTCGCTCACCTCGCCGCGCGCCTGCAACTGGGCCATGCACGAATCGGTGTCCCAGCCCGCGCAGGACGGCCCGTGGCTGGAGTTGAAGTGCGAGTCGGCCTCGGAGAGGTCCAGCAGCTGGCCCAACTCGATTGACGCCATGGATTCGACGACGGCCGTGCAGCCGAACGAGACACACGAACCGCAGTACTTCTGGTCCGTGACCGGGGTGACGTGGTTGCCGTTGTTGTTGCGCCAATCCAGCTCCGTGGCGAGATTGGCCGGCGGTGCGACGGCCCGGGCCTGCGGGCCTGCCGCGCGCAGGGCGAGGTCGGCCGGGGTGAAGATGACACCCAACAGCGCCTTCTTGTCGTCGTCGCTGAACTGCGACTGCGGGGTGATACGCGCACTCCAGCGCGCGTTGGACCGGGTGAGGTGTGCGGATAATTCGGAAATGTCGAGTTTGGCCATGGCGGATCGCTCCCATGCTGCGCGGCCTCTTTCGAATGGACCGGCCGCGCTCGTGCCTTGTTGGAGAGTGGGTGGGTGGACCGGCGCCCCCGTCGCTGCCCTGTGGGCCGCCGATCTCCCCTCGGCCGCCCAGCCCGCACGCATAGCAAACAGTACCCAAATCGTAGAGCCGTTCCGGGATACCGGGCAAGGGGATTGAACGCCGTGCCGGTAGAGTGTGAGCGTCGCATTCCACGAACCCGTCAAAGGGGGCAACGCACGTGTCACACGGAGGCGGAACCAAGGCCATTGTTGCGGCCTTGGCCGCGAACCTGTCCATCGCGGTCCTGAAGTTCCTGGCGTACCTGCTCACCCGCTCGTCGTCGATGCTGGCGGAATCCATCCACTCCGTGGCGGACTCGGGAAACCAGGTCCTGTTGCTGGTCGGCGGCAAGCGGGCAGCCCGCCAGGCGAGCCCCCAGCACCCCTTCGGCTACGGCCGCGAACGCTATGTCTACGCGTTCATCGTGTCCATCATCCTGTTCAGCGTCGGCGGCCTGTTCGCCCTGTTCGAGGCGTATGAGAAGTGGCATGACCCGCACGGCATCGACCCGCGCTGGGCCTGGGTGCCCATCGTCGTGCTGGTCGGCTCCATCCTGCTTGAGGCCAACTCGTTCCGAACCGCCATCAGGGAATCGAATCTCACGCGCGGGAAACGTTCATGGGTGCAGTTCGTGCGCACCGCCAAGGCGCCCGAACTTCCCGTCGTGCTGTTGGAGGACTCGGCCGCGCTGCTTGGCCTGGTGTTCGCGTTGTTCGGCGTGTCGATGACGCTCGCCACCGGCAACGGCCTGTGGGACGCCGCCGGCACCACACTCATCGGCCTGCTGCTCGTGGCCGTCGCCGTCGTCCTCGCCGTGGAGACCAAGTCGCTGCTGCTGGGGGAGTCGGCGACCGCCGGCGACGTCGCCGCCATCGAGGCCGCGCTCGTGGGCCCCGGCGTCAGCCGGGTCATCCACCTGAAGACCATGCACCTGGGCCCGGAGGAGTTGCTCGTGGCAGCGAAGATCGCCGTGGCGGAATCCGAAACGGGTGAACAGATCGCCGCGGCCATCGACGCGGCGGAAAAGCGCGTGCGCGCGGCCGTGCCGATCGCCCGCGTCATGTACCTTGAGCCGGACATCTATTCGAGCGCGAAGGCGGCCGTAAAGCGCGAAACCCCCGGCAATGCCGCCGTCGAACCTACACGGACGCAGGGCGCCGATCCAACAGGCCACTGACCGCCGCGACGCCCAGCCCCAGGACCGCCAGCACGGCGCCCACCAGTGCCGGCGCCGTGTAACCCCAGCCCCAGCCGATGACCAGGCCGCCGACGAACGCGCCCAGCGCGTTGGCCATGTTCAGCGCCGAGTGGTTCAGCGAGGACGCCAGCGTCGCGGCACCCGGGGAGACATCCAGCAGACGGGTCTGCAGCGACGGGATCAGCATGGCCCCGGACGCGCCGATGACGAAGACCATCACCAGCGCCATGACGGGGATGTGCACCGTCACCGAATACAGCACGAGCATGGCAGCGATGAACGCCATGACCGCATAGATGCCGCCCATGACGGACCAGTCGGCCAGCTTGCCGCCGACCACGTTGCCGGCGACCATGCCCAGGCCGTACAGCCCGACGATCAGGGGCAGCATGGCGGCCGGCAGCCCGGCCACCTCCGTCATGGTGTTGGCGACGTACGTGTAGACGGCGAAGAAGCCGCCAAAGCCGACCACGCCAACCAGCAGCGTCAGCCACAGCTGGCCGCGCCTGAGGGTGCCCAGTTCGCGGCCGATCCCGGCGGCGGGGTCGGCGGGCCGGGCGGGCACGAACCGGGCGACGGCAGCGATCGTGACCGCGCCAATGCCGGCCACGAGCACGAACATCAGCCGCCACCCCCAGTTCTGGCCCACCATCGTGGCCAGCGGGACGCCGACCACGTTGGCGATGGACAACCCCATCATGACGGCGGCAATGGCCCGGCCGCGCTTGGTCGGGGCCACCATGGACGCCGCGAGCACCGCGGCGACGCCGAAATAGGCCCCGTGCGGCAGCCCGGCGAGGAAACGGGTGGCGAGCAGCCAGCCGAAGTCCGGGGCGAAGAACGAGGACAGGTTGCCCAGCGTGAACAACACCATCAGGCCCAGGGCCAGGGCCTTCCGCGGCAGCCTGGCGCCCAGGGCCGCCAGCAGGGGAGCGCCGACCACCACGCCCAGCGCGTACGCCGAAATCAGGTGCCCGGCCTCGGGCACGCCCACACCCACGCCGTCGGCGACGTTGGGCAACAGGCCCATCATGGCGAATTCCGTTGTGCCGATGCCGAAGCCGCCGACCGCCAGCGACGCGATGGCCAGGGCGATGTGTCGCGGGCTCGGCTCCGGGCGGCTCTGGTTGGCGGCCGGAACGGCAATGGATGGTTGGGTACGGGACATGGAGAACGCTCTCGGCAGGGAATGGCGCACCGTGCCGGCACGTCGTGGTGCCAAGGGTTCCGGGGCCGGGTGGGCGGGGGAGGGTGACGACGGTGTCCGTCCACCAGTCTAGTCCGATGCCGCGCGGCCCTCGCCCCGGGTATTCCGGAGTCAGGGCCTCACTGCATCTGGGCTGCGGCCTCGAGCACGCCGGAAAACCATTCAACGGCCTTCTCGCCCACCGGTTCCCACGAGGACGCGTCGTAGCGGCCGAACTCCCCGACGCGTTCCGCGCCCAGCTCGTTGAGCTTGTCGGCCAGTTTTGTGGCGCCCTGGCTGTAGGTTTCGGAGTAGAACGTGTCGCCCAGGCCGAAGATCGCGTAGCGCACCCAGGCGAGGTCGGGGCGGACGATATTGAGGTCGGCGAAGAACGGCAGCGCGGTGTTGGGCAGATCGCCCTCGCCATAGGTGGAGCAGATGAACACGTAGAGCGCGTCATGTTGCAGCTCGGAGATCGAGAAATCCGACAGGTCGTGGACCTCCACCTCCTGGTCGTCGCTGCGGACCGACAACGCGAGATCCTCCGCGGCCATCTCCGCGTTGCCCGATTCGGTTCCGAACAGCACCTGGATCTTCATGATTTCTCCTGACTGGGTGGGTTGTGAGGGTTAGTGATTGCCGGCGCCGGACGGGCCGGCGAGTGTATCGTGGGCGATCGCCACCATATGATCGTGGCTGGGGAATTTCTTGCGGGCGCGGCCGTGGGCGGCGGCACTCGCCTCCGCGAGATCGACGCGCCGCCAGGCCGCATAGTCCACGGCCCGGGCGCGCACGTCCTCCGGCAAGCCGTCGTATCCGGGCCGCGGCGCCGGATCCAGCGCCGGCAGGTCGGCGAGGATCTCCTCGGCGACGGCCTTGGCGCAGGCGCGGTTCTCGGCGATGGTCCCGCGGGAGCCCCGCTTGATCCATCCGGTGCGGTACAGGCCACGGTCGAGGGCGCCGGTTTCAAGGTTCCTGCTCAGTTCGCCGAGCCCGTGCCAATTGTGCCGGTCGAAGTCGAAGCCGACGGCGGTCACCACGGAGTCCGTTGCCACCCGCCGATGCTCCCGGTCGTCCTCGACCGAGCGCAGTTCCACGCCCTCGACGTGGTCCGCACCGAGGATGCGCACCGGGGACCACCCGAAGTGCAGGGCGACCTGCACCCGGGTCTGTGGTCCGGGGGCGAGTTCGAGGAGCCCCTCGAGGGCCTTGGCGCGTGCCGAGGCCTGGCGCGTTGCGTCCTCGGGCACCGCGACGGGATCGGAACAGGTGAACGCCACCCCGGGGATGCGTCCGAGCTCGGCGAGCATGACCGGATCCGACGGCGCGTTGGCAACCGTCGAGCGGCAGATGAACTCGACACGGCGTACGGGGGCCTGCGCGTATTGGCCCAGCGCCGTGTCATCGACGTCGCTGTTGGCGAAGTCTTCGGGGCGCTTAATGAGCAGTCGGAGGACGTCGATGGAGACGTTGCCACCGCCGATGACGGCCACGGCGCCCCCGAAATCGGGCACGCCGACCGGCTCCATCGGGTGGGCGTTGAAGACCCTGGTGAGTCGGCCGGCCCGGTGGACCTCGGGCAAGTCCTCGCCCGGCACGCCGACGACGCGGTCCTCTGACAATCCGGAGGCCAGCACCACGATGTTGTGCGTGCTGCGCAGCTCGTCGAGGCTCACATCCGATCCGACGGTGATGTTGCCGGCGAAGCGCACGTTCTCACGTTCGAACAGCCGTGCGAACTGCGCCTGGATGGACTTGGTGCTCTGGTGGTCGGGGGCCACGCCATAGCGGACCAGCCCGAACGGGGACGCCAGTCGATCGTAGATCGTGATCTCGGACTCGGGCAACGCCCGACGCAGGCTTTGGGCGACGTAGCAGCCCGCGGGCCCACTTCCCACGATGGCAATCGACACCACGGAGTCCACTAGATTCCTCCTTCATTCGAGGCGGGTGCCGGGGCGGCGGGGACGAGGCCGAGTGGGGCCAGGGGCGCGCCTGCGGGGTACTTGCCCAAGAACATCTCGGCACCGCGTTCGGTGAGGCGCGGGTGGAGCGTCAGCCCGCCGGCCGGGGCGGAATCGAGTGCGGCGGTGGCCAGTTCAAGCCGGGTGCCGGACGGGGCGTGGTCATCGACGATGTGCAGCCGGACCTGGCCGTCGGTGACCGTCAGGGTCGGTTCGGCGATCCGGACGGCAAGCACCCCCAGATACGCGCGGTACTCGACCGAGCCGCCGAATGCCACGACGCCGTCATCCCCCGGCGACTCGGCGCGCCGCGGGAAGAGGTAGTTGCCCTCCTCGTCCCGCATGGCGCCGTCGGCAAGGGTGACCTCACCGTCACCGGCGTGCTGGCGAACGTAGTCGTCAAATCTCGTGTTGATTCCCCACCGCAGGGCGTCAATGCCCTGGGGGAGGGCGGGGGATTCGACCATCTCAACTCCTTTGATCGTCGATATAGCATTAGCGTATACCGAATACGAAATCCCTACAAGGAGTACGAGGGACCAAATTCCGGCTCCCAGTCCGCCGGGTTCGGTCGTGCACGGCGCGGTGGCCGGGGCCATGGTCGGCGAACCGGCATGGGTGAGGGATGACGAGGACCCCCGGGAACCGAGCGGGCGGTGAAACCCACGTCGGCCCGGAGGTCCTCATCCCGCCCCGCGCGCTCCCCGGAACCCGGCCCTACTTGATGACGAACGGGTTGGAACTATCGGGCGCCGTCGAGATCCAGACCGACTTGACCTGCAGGAACTCCTTGATCGCCTCGATCCCGCTCTCCCGGCCCAGGCCGCTGCGCTTGTAGCCGCCGAACGGCGAGGTGAAGCTCACGGCGCGGTAGGTGTTGACCCACACCGTGCCGGCCTGCAGGCTCTCGGAGAGGCGCACGGCCCGCCCGATGTCCTGCGTCCAGACGCCGGCGGCCAGGCCGTAGAGGCTGTCGTTGGCGATCGCCACGGCCTCGTCCTCGTCGTCGAAGGGGATGACGGTGAGCACGGGTCCGAAAACCTCCTCCTGCGCGATGCGCATGTCATTGCGCACGTTCGTGAAGATCGTCGGCTGGACGAACTGGCCGCCGGAGGCGCCCGGTCCCGTGTAGGGGGCGCCGCCGAGCACGCAATCGGCGCCCTCGCCGCGGGCGATGTCGATGTAGGCCAGGACCTTCTCGTACTGCGCCCGGGTGGTCACCGGGCCCACATGGGTGTCCGGACGCATCGGATCGCCGATCGTCGCCTGCTTGGCCAGTGCCACGACACGCGCCACGAAGTCGTCGTGGATGGAGCGCTGGACCAGCAGCCGGGAACCGGCGATGCAGGTCTGCCCGGTCGCCGCGAAGATCCCGGAGATGACGCCGGCGGCCGCCGCGTCGAGGTCGGCGTCCGCGAAGACGATGTTGGGCGACTTGCCGCCCAACTCCAGCGAGACGTGCTTGAATCCTCCGGCGGCGCTCTCGTAGATCTTCCGTCCCGCGACTTCGGACCCCGTGAAGGCGACCTTGGCGATCCCGGGGTGGGCGACCAGCGGCGCGCCGACCTCCTGGCCGAACCCGGTCACGGTGTTGACGACGCCCGGGGGGAAGCCGGCCTCGATGAAGAGCTTCATGAACTCCAGGGTGGAGGCGGAGGTGAACTCCGAGGGCTTGATCACCACGGTGTTGCCGGCCGCGAGCGCGGCAGGCAGCTTCCAGGCCAGCAGCAGCAGCGGGGAGTTCCATGGGGTGATCATGGCGACCGGGCCCAGCGGCTCCAGACGGGTGAAATTGAGGATGTTCGGCTTGTCCGTGGGGATGACCGCCCCCTCCACCTTGTCCGCCAGGCCGCCGTAGTAGCGGTACCACCCGGCCATGTAGCGGGTCTGGGTGGACATCTCCGCGTAGAGCTTGCCGTTGTCTCGGACCTCGATCTCGGCCAGTTTCTCGCTGTTGGCCTCGATCAGGTCGGCCAGGTCCAGCAGCAGCTTGCCGCGGTACTGCGGCTTGGTGCGGCTCCACCCCGTGAACGCCGCCGAGGCGGCCGCGACGGCCCGGTCGACGTCGTCCGGGGTGCCTTGGGCGATCTTGGCCCAGGTCTTCCCGGTGTAGGGGTTGACACTGTCGAAGTACGCGCCGTCGCCGGGCCCGGTGAAGGCGCCGTCGATGAAGTGCTGGTAGACCGACACGTCCTCGTTTTCCGCGGCGGTGTCGAGCAGCTCATTGCCCTGAGTCGTCATGACAGTGGGGTCCTTTCGTTGGCGTGGCCCAGCGGGCCTCGGGTTGGATGCGCCCGCTCCGGGCGGTTCATGACCGGGCCAGGCCCTGGGCCACGATGTCGATGCCCTCGTTGAGCAAGTGGTCGTCGATGGTGAGCGGGGGGAGGAAGCGGATGACGTTGCCGTGGCTGCCGCATGCCAGCAGGATCACGCCGTTCTCGTGCGCGAACCTCACCACGCGGGCGGTGAGGTCGGCATCGGGTGCGGTGGACGCAGGGTCGACGAGTTCGACGGCGATCATCGCCCCGCGCCCCCGGACCTCACCGATGCGCGGGTCGGCCTGGGCCAGCGCCGTCAGGCGTTCGGTGAGGATGGCGCCAATGCGCCGCGCACGCTCCAGCAGCCCGTCCTGTTCATAGGATTCGAGAGTGGCCAGGGCCGCCGCGCAGGCGATCGGGTTCCCGCCGTAGGTGCCGCCGAGCCCGCCGACCTGCGAGGCGTCCATGAGCTCGGCGCGTCCGGTCACCGCCGAAAGCGGCAGGCCCCCGGCGATGCCCTTGGCCATGGTGACCAGGTCCGGGGCGAAGCCCTCATGGTCGACGGCGAACCAGGATCCGGTGCGGGCGAAGCCCGACTGGATCTCGTCGGCGATGAACACGATGCCGTTGCTCGAGGTCCACTCATGAAGCGTGGCCAGGAAGCCCTCGGCGGGGACGATGAATCCGCCCTCGCCCTGGATCGGTTCGATGATGATGGCGGCCACTGACTGGGCGCCGAGCTGGTTCTCGATCTGCGCGATGGCCCGGCGTGCGGCCTCGGGTCCGGACAGCCCGCCGTCACGGTACGGGTAGGAGCCCTGGACGCGGTACACCTCGGGGGCGAACGGGCCGAACCCCTGCTTGTAGGGGGAGCTCTTCGCGGTGAGCGCCATGGTCAGGTTGGTGCGGCCGTGGAACGAATGCTCGAAGGCGACGACGGCCTGGCGGCCGGTCGCGTGCCGGGCGATCTTCACGGCATTCTCCACCGCCTCGGCGCCCGAGTTGAACAGTGCGGTCCGCTTGGGGAAGTCGCCGGGGACGAGGCGGTTGAGCTTGCGGGCCACCTCGATGTAGCCCTCGTACGGGACGACCGTGAAGGCGGTGTGTGTGAAGCGTTGGACCTGTTCGGTTACCGCGCGGACCACCCGCGGGTTGGCATTGCCCACGCCGGTGACCGCGATGCCCGAGCCCAGGTCGATGAAGGAATTGCCATCGACGTCGACCAGGACTCCGCCGCCGGCGGCCTCGGCGACGATCGGCAGCGTGTGGCCGACGGACCGGGCCACCTCCTGCTCCTTGACCGCGAGGATCTCGCTTGAGCGCGGACCGGGGATTGCGGTCACGATCCTGCGTTCCTGGGCGAGGTCCAGTCCGCCGACGACGGTGCTAGCGGTCATGGTGGCCGCCTCCTTTGGGGGGGGAGAGTTGGATGGTCCGGCGGGGGCCGGGCGGGGATGATGACAGGGGTCACATCCGGATAAGATATACCGTATACGTAAATCCGGTGACTGCCAAGAGCCGATACACTGGGAACTCCCGGGACCTGGAGATGACCATGAAGAAGATTGAGTTTGCCCGCGCGACGCTCGCCGATGCCGCCTATGCGCAGATCGCCGAAGGCATCCTGACGCGCGACCTGGATCCCGGAGCCCGGCTGCTCATGGACGATCTGGCCGCCCGGCTGGGCATCAGCCGCACGCCGGTGCGCGAGGCCCTGCACCGGCTGGAGATGGAACGCGTCATCGAGCCAAACGGGCGGCGGGGCTATTCGGTCCGGGAGCTGACCGACGCCGAGCTCGACAAGCAGTACGCGGCGCGCAACGCCATCGAACCCTTCGCCCTGGCGGAGGTTGCGCGTCGCGGCGGTGCCGCGGCACGGCTTGTGCGCACGACCTTCGAAGAGTTGTCACACGCCCCACAGACCACCGCCATGGAGGTGTTCCTGGTCAACAAGGAGATCCACCGGTGCACGGTGGAAGCCTTGGACAACGAATACCTGTTGAGTATGTTCGATGTCATCTGGCAGACGGCGATGGCCGCCAGCGTCTGGGCGGACATCCTGGAGAACGGCACGGCGGGGGACTTCGTCGAGCAGCACCGCCCCATCGCCGAGGCCGCCGAATCCGGCGACCCGGAGTTGGCCCGCCGCGTCGCCTTGGAGCACATCGTCGCCGGCCGCGGCCTGCACACCGCCCACCCCATGGCGCCCGTCGCCTGAATCAGGTTCGGGCGACGGGCCGCACGTCGGGAGGGTGGCTCTGGTCAGGCCGACAGGTCGATCATGACCGCCTTGGAGCGCGTGTAGGACAGCACGCTCTCGCGGCCGAGCTCTCGGCTGTTCCCCGACTTGCTGTAGCCGCCGAAGCTCTGGGCCGGGTCCAGCCGCCCGTGCGTGTTGACCCACACCGTACCGGCGTGCAGTGCCTTGCCCATGCGCAGGGCGCGGGAGACATCCCGGGTCCAGACGGCCGCGGCCAGGTCGTAGGCCGAGTCATTGGCGAGGGCCACCGCCTCCTCCTCGGTGCGGAACCGCAGCACGGTGAGCACCGGTCCGAACACCTCCTCGCGGGCGATCCGCATGTCGTTGTGGACCTCGGTGAAGATCGTCGGTTCGACGAAGTAGCCCGGACCATCCAGGGCGCGCCCGCCCACACGCAGGCGCGCCCCCTCGGCGCCGGCGATGTCGATGTACTCGCGGACCGAGGCGTACTGGGCCTTGGACACGAGCGGGCCCACCTCGGTCTCCGGGTTCAGCGGGTCGCCGATCCGCAGCGCGCCGGTGACCCGGGCGAGCTCGTCGACGAGCTCGTCGTAGACGTCCTCGTGGACGAACATGCGGGTCGGGGCCACGCAGATCTGGCCGGCGTTCTCCCACATCGCCTCGGCCGAACCGCGGGCCGCGGCCCGGACGTCGGCATCGGGGAACACGATGTTCGCGCTCTTGCCGCCCAACTCGACGTTGACCTTCTTCATGTGCCGGCTGCCTGCCTCCAGGATCGCCCGCCCCACGGGGGTGGAGCCGGTGAACGAGATCTTGGCGACGTCGGGATGGTCGACGATCGCCTGCCCCACCACCCGGCCCGAGCCCGGGATGACATTCAGCACCCCGGGCGGCAGGCCGACGCCGCGAGCGAGGTCGGTCAGCAGGAGCGTCGAGTAGCTGCTGACCTCCGCGGGCTTGAGCACCAGGGTGTTGCCGGCGGCCAGCGCCGGCCCGATCTTGTGCGAGGCCATCACCAGGGGGAAGTTCCACGGCGTGATCGCCCCGCACACGCCCAGCGGCTCGAGCTGCGTCATGCCGAAGTAGGGCTGGCGGACGGGATTGATCGACCCCTCCAGCTTCGTGGGCCACCCCCCGTAGTACCGGAAGACGGCGGCCACGCCGTCGACGTCGTCGCGGGCCTGGGCGATCGGCTTGCCCATGTCGAGGGTCTCCAGTTCGGCCAACTGTTCGCGGTGCGCCGTGACGGCGTCGGCCAGGTCGAAGAGGTACCGCGCGCGCGTCGCCGGACTGGCGGGGCCCCACGCTGGGGCGGACAGGGCCTTGGTGGCGGCGGCGACCGCGTCCTCCACGTCCCGGGTGCTGCCGGAGGCGATGGTGCCCAGTGTGCGCTCCGTCGTGGGGTCGATGGAGTCGAACGTCGTGCCGGTGCTGCCCTCGCGGTCCGTGTCGGAACCGATCCGCAGCCCCTGGGGGGCCTCGAGGAAGGCCTGTGTCGCGGCCGAAACCTTGCGCGAGCTGGCGGGGATCACTGCTTCGTGGGTCATGGATTTTCCTTCGTGCTGGCTGACGGACCGACGCGGCTCAGGCGTAGGTCAGGTGGACGGGCAGCGACTTGATGCCGTGGGTCAGGTTCGAGCGGAGGCGGTGGATCGGCCCGTCGATGGCGATGGTCTCCACCCGGGCCGCCAGCTCGCGGAAGACGACCTGCAACTCGAGCCGGGCCAGGCTGTTGCCCATGCAGATGTGCGGGCCGCCGCCGCCGAAGGCGACGTGCGGGTTCGGCTTGCGCCCGATGTCGAACGCGTACGGGTCATCGAACACGGTCTCGTCGCGGTTGGCCGAGGCGTACCAGATCAGCACCTTGTCCCCGGCCTTGATCGAGGTCTCTCCGATGGTGGTGTCCTTGAGCGCCGTGCGGCGGAAGTGGTGGATCGGGGTGGCCCAGCGCAGGACCTCCTCGACGGCCGTGCCGAGCAGCGACGGGTCGTCCTTGAGCCGGCGGAACTGCTCCGGGTGCTGGGCGAAGGCGAGCAGGCCGTGCGAGAGGGCCATGCGGGTGGTCTCGTTCCCGGCGACCACCAGCAGCGAGAAGAAGTTGTCCAGTTCCCGGGTGGTGAGCTTGCGGCCGTTGAGGGTGCCGGTCATGAGCAGCGAGAACACGTCATGGCCGAGGTTGTCGCGGCGCCGGTCGCGCAGTTTGTCGGCATATTCCCAGATGTCCCGTCCGGCCGGGCTGGAGAAGGGGTAGCCGCTGTTCTCCTTGACGTTCTGGGGGGAGGTGGCGGTGCGGGGGGCGTGGTCCGGGTCGCTGCCGGCGATCATCTCGTCGCCAAGGGACTTCAGGTAGGCCCGGTCCTCGACCGGGACCCCGAGCAGTTCGCCGAGCACGACCATCGGCACGACGGCGGCGACGTCCGCCACGAAGTCGAACCGGGGCCGCGAGAAGGCCTCACCGAGCGTCTTCTCGACGAGCTCCTCCACGAAGCCGACCCATTCCTTGTGAACACTGCCGGGAGTGAAGCGCGGGGAGAGCAGGCGACGCATCGCCGTGTGCAGGGGCGCATCGGTGTCGATCAGGGTCTGCCGGGCCAGCAGGTCCGCCGGTTCGATGTCCTCACGGGTCGTTCCGCCGATCTCGGACGAGAACTCCTGGAAGTTTCGGGTCACGGCCACTACATCCGTGTAGCGCGTGACCGACCAGTAGCCGGGTCCGTCCTCCTCCTCGATCCAGCGAACCGGGTCTTCGCGCCGGGCGGCGTCGAAGTACGCGTAGGGCACGCCGTCCTCGAACGCGAGGTCCGAGAGCGCCTGGTGGGTGTAGACGTTGGTTGGGGTCATGGTTCCGCCTCCTGGTGCGCGCCGATCGGGCCGGCGAGATGTCGATAACTAAGGGGTATCCAGGCCGATCCCGGGCATGATCACCACAGTTGCGGATACCGTATACCGTATNGTTGGCGATGAACTCCTTCAGGAGGGCCTGCTGGGCCAGGTCGTCGGCGACGGTGTCCTCGGGGTGCCACTGGATGGCGTGGATCCAGAAGTCGGCGCCGGCCAGCTCGAGCGCCTCCACCGTGCCGTCTTCGGCCCACCCGGTGGCCACGAGTCCGTCGCCGAGATTCTTGACCGCCTGGTGGTGATAGCAGGAGACGCGGGGGTTATGGGCGATCGCGGGCACCAGCGAGCTGGCCGCGTCGAGGCGAATGGTGTGGATCTGGTTCATGTGGGGGGAGGCCAGATGCTGTTCCAGGTCCCCGCCCAGTGCGACATTGAGCAGCTGCATGCCGCGGCACACGGCGAGGGTGGGCACCTTGTTCGCGAGGACGTAGTTGATCACGGCGAGGTCGAAGGCGTCCTGCACATCGTCGCCGGCGTCGGCGTCGGGATGGCGGTCCTGGCCGAAGCGCCAGGACGCGATGTCGCCGCCACCGGGCATGAGCACCGCGTCGGCGAAGCGCAACCGGTCGGCCACGTACTCGGCGAGCTCCGCGTCCGTGCTGCCCTGCTCGACGACCGGCAGGATCGTCAACGGCTCCCCGCCGGCGTCGTAGACGCCCCGGATCAGGGCATGGGCGTTGACCAGCGCCTTGTATCGCAAGACCGAGGCGCTTGCGGAGAATCGCCCCGGAATGGCGATGAGTGGCCTGCGGTGTTGTGTCTGCATGGGTGTTGCCTTGTCTGTTGCTCGAAGGGGTGTCGGTGCCGCTGGGTGGGTCGCAGCGGCGGGGAGTCTCAGGCGGGCTGCAACACGCCGGCCAGGAACCAGTCAAGCAGTTCCCGCGTGTTTTCGTGGGCGTGGTGTTCCTGATCCGCCCAAGCCTGGCGCAAGGCCTCCTTGCCCTGTTCCCCGTCGAGCTCGTGACCTCCGATCCGGAGCCATTCCTCCAGCAGCTCGGCGGTGACCTCGGGGTGGAACTGCAGCCCGATGGATCGACCCGACCGGAAGACCTGGGGGGCGATCGGGGTGCTGGCCAGCACCTCGACGTCCTCCGGCAGCTCCACCTTGTCGCTGTGCCAGGAGAACCAGGGGCCAGGGGGGACCGGGCAGGTGTACCCCGTTTCGAACGTCACCAGGCCGACCTCCATGCGCTCCGAGCGGACGGTCCGCCCGCCGAGGCTCTCGGCGAGCAGTTGCGCGCCGAAGCAGATGCCCAGGTAGGGGATCCCCTGTCGGTGGATGGCCGCGATGTAGGCGATTTCGGCATCGATCCAGTCCTCCGCCACGTCGTACACGTGGCTGAACGAGCCGAACGCGATGACCGCGTCGATGTCCTCGGGTGACGGGAAGTCCACATCGACGCGCGGGGTTCCGTCCGGGTCCGCGCCGAACATCTGGTGGGTCTGGACGGCGTACCCCTCCTCCTGGAGCACCTGGCCGACGATGCCCGTGTCGGTCGACGACGTTTGTTCGTGGGTGATCAGAAGCACGGTTTTCAACGAGATGGTCCTGTCTTTCGGCTAGAGGATGTCGTGGTAGCGGTTGAACTCCCAGTCGGTCACATGGGCGGCGAAGGCGGCGAGTTCGGTCTGCTGCATGGCCGTGTAGGTGTCAACGAAGATCCCCCCGAAGGCCTCCTTGTTGAACGGGCTGTTGGCGAAGTTCTGCACGGACTCGTTCAGCGACGAGGCGATGCGGCGCAGCGTCGGGTCCGCGTGCGGGTCGCCCGCGGACATCGCCTGCAGCGGCAGCTCGTTCCGCAACCCGTCCAGGCCGGCCTGCAGGTAGCCTTGCGTGACCAGGTAGGGGTTGGCGTCGGCGGCCGCCCAGCGGACCTCGAGTCGCGTGCCCGGGCCCGCATCCGTGACACAGCGGACGCCGACCATCCGGTTGTCCAGGCCCCAGCAGACCTGCGTCGGCGAGAACGAGTAGTCCACGATGCGCTTGTAGTCGTTGATGGTCGGCATGGCGATCGCCTGCAGGTCCAGCTGGTGGGCCACCAGTCCGCTCAGGTAGCGGCGCATGATGTCGGAGTGGATGGGCTCGTCGCTGTCCTTGGCGGCGAAGACATTGTTGCCGTCAAGATCGCACAGGCTCTGGTGGATGTGCAGGCCGCTGCCGGCGCCGCCGTTGATCGGCTTGGCCATGAAGGTGGCGTTGTAGCCGTGCTGGCGCGCGACCTGGCGCACAACGTGGCGGAAGAGGATGGTGTTGTCCAGCATCGTCATCGTGTCGCCGTACTTCAGGTTGATCTCGATCTGCGACTGGCCGTACTCCACGTTGCTGGCCTCGACCGTGATCCCGGAGGCGGTCAGGGCCGCCCGGATGGCGCCGATGACCGGCTCCAGCTCGTCGGCGCGGTCCAGGGAGTAGCAGTAGGTCTTGTCCGAGATGGGCTGCCAATCGCGGGTGAAGAGGTGGAACTCCAGTTCCGTGGCCAGGCTCACGCGGTAGCCCAGCTCTTCGAATTCGCGCAGGGTGCGCTTGACCATGCCGCGGGCGTCCATGGCGATCGGTTCGTGGGTCTTGGGGTCCTCCATGTCGCACATGACCGTTGCCAGGCCCTCGGTCCATCCGGCGATGCGGAAGGTGGGAAGATCGGGGACGGCGTGCATGTCGGGGAATTGGCTGTCCATCTGCGCCCAGGGCGTCGGGTGGATATCGCTCCGCATGTCCCAGGAAAACGCCACCTGGGCGATGGAGAAGCCCGCACCGGTCAGGAACTGCTCGATCGGCAACATCTTGCCGCGAGGCAGGCCCCACGTGTCCGTGAAGAAGCATTCCATGGTGTGAATCCCGTTGGCCTGGGCGATCCTGGCGCAGTCCTCCAGGGTCGCTGGCGCTGTCAACGAGCTGGTTCCCATGATTCCTCGATTCCGTACTAGATATTAGATATTTGATAAGTGTAATCTAGCTCATACCGCGGCGCAATGAAGCGCTCCCAGCGAACCCACCGGAGGAACACTTGAAGGCAGTACTGGTACCAGAGCCCCACGCGCCACTCGAGATCGTGGAGCGTGAGATCCTCGTGCCCCGCACGCCGGGCGAGGAAGTGATCAAGGTCCTCACGTGCGGCGTGTGTCATTCGGATCTGCACGTCGCCGATGGTGACTTCGGCGGCCCCTACCCCGTGGTCCTGGGCCACGAAGTGGTGGGGGAGCATGAGGAACTGGGCCGTGTGCTGCTCTACGCGCCGTGGGGTTGCGGTCGCGAGGACTGCCGCCAATGCTCGGCCGGGCTGGAGATGATCTGCCCCAATGGCCGGGAGGCGGGCGTCGTCTCGGACGGGGGATACAGCGAATACATGCGGGTGCCCAAGCGTGAGTACCTCATCCCCATCGGGGACATGGATCCCGCGACCACCGCGCCGCTTGCCTGCGGCGGGCTGACAGCATTCCGTGCGGTCAAGCGCGCCTTGCCGCATCTGCAGGGGAGGAACTCCCGGGCGATCGTCATCGGCGCCGGCGGCCTGGGGCAGTTCGCCATCCAGTTCCTCAAGGCCCTGGCCACGGTGGAACTCACCGTCGTGGACACGTCGGCCGAGAAATTGCGGGTCGCCCGGGACCTGGGCGCCGATGCGACCGGCAGCATCGACGAGCTCCACGGAAAGTACGACGTGGTGATCGACTTCGTGGGCGCGGACGCGACCATGGCCGCTGCCGCGGCGAACATCGACCGGCAGGGCATCATCGTCGTCGTCGGGCTGTGGGGTGGGCGGATTCCATTCGGCGTGGGCGTCCTGCCCAGCGAAACGGTCCTCACCACCAGCATTTGGGGAAGCCTGGCGGATCTGCGTGAGCTCCTGGAGTTCGCGCGGAATCACCCGCTGCAGCACAGCGTTGAAACGCTCCCGCTCAGTGCGGCGCAGCAGGCACACGACCGCCTCCGGGCGGGCACCATCACGGGGCGCGCCGTCCTCGTCGTCGACCAAGACGACTGAACCGCCGGTTCCGGCGCGCCCTCCCCACCCATGCAACAGCCATGAACACAAGGAAGTGGATCAAGCAATGACTCGTAGAGAAACCTCAACGGTGACGTCCCCGGACGTCGGGGCCACGCGGCAAAACCTGCTGCACCGCAACTCGATCGGTGTGCCGGGCATCGTGTTCTTCGTCGTGGCCGCCGCCGCCCCCATCGCCGGCATGACGGGCCTGGTGCCGAGCGCCATCGTCATGGGCAACGGCGCCGGGGCGCCCGGGGCCTTCCTCATCGCCGGCATCATGCTGCTGTTCTTCGCGGTGGGATACGCCGCCATGAGCCACCACGTCACGAACGCGGGGGCCTTCTTCGCCTTCGTGGGCCGTGGATTGGGTGCGCCGTGGGGTGTCGCCTCGGCGTTCGTGTCCGTGTTGTCGTACTGCCTGGTGCAGACCGCCATCTACGGATTCCTGGGGGCAACCGTGGCGAGCAAGATGGCGTCGCTCGGGGTGGACCTGCCCTGGTGGGTCTGGTGCCTGATCTGCATCGCCGTTGTGCAGGTCTTCGGCATTCTCAACGTCGACCTGGGCGCCAAGGTGCTCGGCGTGCTGCTCGTGGTGGAACTCTCCTCGATGATCGTCACCGGCCTGGCCGTGGTGTTCCACGGCGGTGGACCCGACGGCATGGACTTCGGCGCCTCCTTCGGCCTGGGCAACATCTTCCAGGGTGCCCCCGGCATCGCCTTCGCCTTCGCCTTCGCGGGGTTCATCGGCTTTGAAGCCACGGCCATCTACGGCGAGGAATGCCGCGACCCCAAGCGGACGGTTCCCCGCGCCACCTACACCGCCGTCATCATCATCACGCTGATCTTCGCGCTGACGTCTTTCGCCATCATCTCCGGCGCCGGCTCGAAGGACATCGTGAACACGACGATCAAGCTGACCACACTGGCGGGCACGCCGCTCGCCGACCCGGCCCAGCTGCTGTTCACCGTGGCTGGGCAGTATGTGGGCCCGTGGATGCCGGAACTGATGAGCTGGCTGTTGATCACGAGCATGTTCGCCGGTGTGCTGGCGTTCCACAATTCCGCCACCCGCTACTTCTACGCCATGGGCCGCTCGGGCCTGCTGCCGGCCGCGCTGGGCACCACGGGTCGATTCAACACCCCGGCGCGCGCCTCGGTGCTGCAGACAGCCATCGGAACCATCACCATCGTCGTCTTCGCCATCACCGGCCTTGATCCCGTGGTGACGCTGTTCTACTGGTTCGCCATCACCGCGATTCTCGGACTGACCTTCATCCAGGGCCTGGTGTGCCTGTCCGTGATCCGCTTCTTCCGGCGGACCCGCGCGGACACCAGGATCTGGAACACGTTGATCGCCCCGCTGCTGGGTCTGGTCTCCATCATCGTCGCGGAATACCTGCTGCTGGCGCGGTTCGGGCTCATCAGCGGCACGGCCGGCGCCGACGGGCGGGCGTGGGAGATGAACGCCACCGGGTGGTGCCTGGCGGCGCTACCGTTCGTGGTGTTCCTCGCAGCCCTGGCCTACGGGTTCATGCTGGAGCGCAAGAAGTCCGACGACGAGGTCCTCAGGGACTTCGTGTCCTGATCCGGCGTCCTGATCCGGCATTGCCCAAGGGCCGCCCGACGTCCGTCGGGTGGCCCCTGTGCGGTTGGACCGTCGCCGGCCGGGCCCTGTGCGATTGGACCGTCGCCGGCCGGTCCCTGGCAAGTCCCGGCGCTGTCACTTACCCTGCGCTGCCACTACAATATTACTTATCACATATCAAAATTGGATTCGCGAGGCGACGATCATGAGAACAGGGACGGCATCGGGGCTTGCCCCCAAGACCGGTCTCAAGGCTGCGATGCATTACGTTGAGACCATGGCACCTGATGCGATTCCCCCGGCACGCGCCGCGATCCGAGCCCGCAAGAACCTCCGCGAGGAAGTCGCCGAGAACCTGCGGAACAGAATTCTGACGGGTGAGATCAAACCCGGGATCCGGATCGACCTGGTGGCCGTGGCAGAAGAGATGGGCGTCAGCCAGCTTCCGGTCCGCGAGGCCCTCATCGCCCTCGAAAGCGAGGGGCTGGTCAAGTCGTACCCGCGTCGCGGCCATTACGTCCAGTCACTTCAACCCGAAGACATCCTGGACCACTATGAGATCTTCGGCAAGGTCTCCGGAGTGGCGGCCGCGCGGGCTGCCAAGGCGCTGACCGAGGAGCAACTCCACCAGCTTGAGGCGATCAACGAGGCCATGCGTGCCACGAAGGACGCCGGCGAGCAGGAGGAGCGCAACTTCCAGTTTCACAAGCTCATCAATGGAGCGGGCAGTTCCCACCGGTTGATGTCGGTGTTGCGGATGCTCTCCAAGAGCATGTCGCTGCGCTTTAGCGAGGCCATCCCCGGGTGGGACGAGAAGGCGGCCAATGAACACGACGAGATCCTCAAGGCCCTGAGGGCCGGCGACGCCGAAGCGGCTCGCGTTGCCATGGAAAACCACTTGTCGGTCAACGGTGTGCGGGCGGTCGAAGCCTTGCAGGGCATGCACTTCTTCAGCGAAGAGTGATGGCGACGCCGGCCGGCGATGGCGGGCGTCAGTAGGAGCGGGGAAGCCCCAGCACCTTGGTGCCGATGAACGCCTTGATCATGTTGTTGTTCACCGGGGCCACCTGGAACATGCGCGTCTCGCGGAACTTGCGTTCAATGTCGTACTGGTCCACGAAGCCGTAGCCTCCGTGCGTGTTCAGGGCCGCGTTGGCGGCGTCCCAGCTGGCCTCGGAGGCCAGGTGTTTGGCCATATTGGCCTCCGCGCCGCACGGGAGGCCCGCGTCGAAGAGCCGGGCTGCCTCGAAGCGCATCATGTCCGCGGCGCGCACCTTCATGTAGGCATCGACGATGGGGAACTGGACGCCCTGGTTGGAGCCGATCTTGCGACCGAAGACCTCGCGGGTGTTTGCGTAGTCGGTGGAGCGCTGGGTGAACCAGTAGCCGTCGCCCACCGCCTCGGCCGCGAGCAGGATCCGCTCGGCGTTCCAGCCGTCGATGACGTAACGGAAGCCGTTGTCGATCTCGCCGATGACGGCGGAGGCGGGCACGCGCATGCCGTGGTAGTGGATCTGGTTAGTGGCGTAGTTGAACATGGTGCGCACCTTGACGACCTCAAGCGTCTCGGGCTGGTGGGTGCGCACCTGGCGCAGATCCACCAGGAAAAGTGTCAGGCCGCGCGTCTTATCGGCGCCCTTCGGTGCGGTGCGGGCCAGGACGAAGGCGAGGTCCGATTCGTCGATACGGCTGGTCCAGCTCTTGTGCCCGGTGATGATGAAGTCGTCCCCGTCGCGTACGGCGGCGGTTTCGATGCTCGTGGTGTCGGAGCCGGCCTTGTCCTCCGTGATGGAGAAGGCCTGAAGCCGCAGCCGCCCGGCGGCGATCTCGGGCAGGTAGGCGTCCTTCTGCGCCTCGTTGCCATGCCGGAGCAGCGCGCCCATCGTGTACATCTGCGCGTGGCAGGCGGCGGAATGACCGCCCGAGCGATTGATCTCCTCCATGATGACGCTGGCCTCCGTCAGGCCGTAACCCAGTCCGCCGTATTCCAGCGGGATCAGGGCCGCCAGCAGTCCGGAGCGGGTCAGCGTGTCCACGAATTCCTGCGGATAGCTGCGTTCCTGGTCCGAGGCGCGCCAGTACTCGTCGGGGAACTCGCGGCAGAGCTCGCGAACGGTGTGGCGAAGGGTGTCCAGGCTCGGCTTCACGGGGGCGGTCACTGCTGCTGACTGGATGGTCATGGAGGTCTCCTGATACTGGCCGGATCATGACCGGCCGACGGTCTCATTGCTACCACCATACAAAATATATTGGCGTTTCTCAAGCGTTGTTTCGTGATTCATTCGGCGGATAGAATCCTTGACTATCCGCCTGTGTGCGGTAAGACTGGATCGAAGTACAGAATATATTGAGTGGGCGTCGGGTGATGCGACGACCATGAAAGGGCCCCATGGACAGCAGCACTGACAACAACACCGACAGCAGCACCGACAGCCGGCGGCCCGCCCCCTCCCGGGTGGTTGAGGGCTGGGCCGGCCGACTCTTTGAGGACTTTGCGGTGGGAGACATCTACTATCATCCCTTCGGGAAGACGGTGACCCAGGCCGACAACCAGTCCTTCACCCTCATGACGCAAAACGTGTCCAAGACGCACGTCGACGCGAACTTCGGGGCGAAGACCGAGTTCGGGCGCCCATTGGTCAATTCCACGCTCACCCTCGCCCTGGTCACCGGGCAGTCGACCATTGACCTGTCGATGAACGTCTTCGCCAACATGGGCTGGGACGAGGTACGCATGCCCAATCCGGTGTATGAGGGGGACACGATCTACTCCCGGTCCAAGGTCCTCGCCCTGCGCGGCTCCAAGTCCCGCCCCACCCTGGGACTCGTCACGGTGGCCACCGAGGGGTACAACCAGGATTCCACGATCGTCATCAGCTACCGCCGCACCTTCATGGTGTACCGGGTGGGGCACCTACCCGGCGTCGAGGACTCCCGGCCGGACGAATCCTCGCTCCCGGATACGGAGCATCAGGCATGAGCATCGGGGCCATCACACCGCAACACCGTGCGGTCACGCCAGAGGTCGAGACCGCCGTGGCGGTGCTCTTCGTGCCCGGTGACCGGCCCGAGCGTTTCGCGAAGGCCTGCGCCGCAGGCGCCGACGCCGTGATCATCGATCTGGAGGATGCGGTCGATTCGGCCCGCAAGCAGGACGCACTGAAGAACGCGCTGGCTGCGCTCGCCCCCACGGAGCACGGCTCGATTCGTGCCCTGGTGCGCGTGAACACGCCCGGCTCCGCCTGGTTCGGCCCCGAGCTTGAGGCTCTGGCGGCCCTGGCCGACACGCCGGGCAACGGGCTGCTCGGTGTTGTCGTCCCCAAGGCCGAGGACCCCGCCGTGATCGCCGAGGTACGCCGGGCGCTCCCCGTGCATGCCGCGCTGATCCCGTTGGTGGAGAGTGCACTGGGCGCGGTCAACGCCCTGGACATCGCCCGGGTGCCCGGGGTGGCGCGGCTGGCCTTCGGTGCCGTCGACTACACGCTGGACATCGACACCGGGGAGGACCCCGCGGCCCTGGTTCAGGTTCGCTCCACGCTGGTGATGGTTTCGAGGGCCGCGGGCATTGCGCCACCACTGGATTCGCCCTCGACCGCGATCCGGGATCTGCCGCGCATCGACGCCGACGCCGCGCTCGGCCGGAGCGTGGGCTTCGGCGGCAAGTTGTGCATCCACCCGGTCCAGGTCGAGCGCGTCCGTGCCGCCTACGCACCCACCGGAGCCCAGGTCGCCTGGGCCGCGACGGTGCTCGGTGTCTCCGACAGCGGTGCCGCCCAGGTGGAGGGTGAAATGATCGATCGACCCGTCCTGGAACGCGCCCGACGCATCCTGGCCCGGGCGGGAAAGGAACCCGCATGAGCACGCTACCCCTGGAGGGTCTCACCGTCGTCTCGCTGGAACAAGCCGTCGCGGCACCCTTCGCGACCCGGCAGCTGGCGGATCTGGGGGCCCGCGTCATCAAGATCGAACGCGACACCGGCGACTTCGCCCGCGGCTACGACGAGAGCGTGCACGGCATGGCCAGCTACTTCGTCTGGCTCAATCGCGGCAAGGAATCCGTGGTCCTGGACCTGAAGTCCGAGGCCGGGCTTGACGCCCTCAAGCGTCTGGTCGCCCGGGCGGACATCCTGGTGCAGAACCTCGCGCCCGGCGCCGTCGAACGCCTGGGCCTGGGCCCGGACGAGGCGCTGGCGCTGAACCCGCGGTTGATCCACGTCTCCATCTCCGGGTACGGGCGGGGCGGAAGCCACGAGCAGAAAAAGGCCTACGACCTGTTGGTCCAGTGCGAGGCCGGACTGCTCAGCGTCACCGGCACCCCGGCCGAACCGGCCAAGGTGGGCATCTCCATCGCCGACATCTGCGCCGGCATGTACGCCTATTCCGGGATCCTCACGGCGCTGTACCAGCGACGCGAGACCGGGCGCGGGGACGTGTTGGAGATCTCCATGCTCGAGGCGCTGGCCGAATGGATGGGACAGCCCTACTTCTACGCCCAGTACGGCGGACGCCAACAGCCGCGCACCGGGGCCCAGCATGCCACGATCGCGCCGTACGGGCCGTTCGCCGCATCTGACGGCACGGTGTTCTTCAGCATCCAGAACGAGCGCGAATGGGCGAACTTCTGCGCGACCGTGCTCGGCCGGCCCGAACTCGGCGCGGACCCGCGGTTCGCCTCCAACACGTTGCGGGTGAAGAATCGCGAGCAGCTGCACGCGCGGATCGACGCCGTGCTCGGCGCCACTCCCACCGCGGAGGTGCTGGCGCGCCTGGACGCCGCGGGCATCGCCAACGCCCAGATGCGCAGCATGAGGGAATTGTCGGAGCATCCGCAGCTGGCTGCGCGGGATCGCTGGCGGGACGTCGACTCCCCGGTGGGGCCGTTGCGAACCCTGCTGCCGCCGGTGACCTCGCGTGCGTCGAGCGTGCGCCTGGGCCCGGTGCCCGCCTTGGGTGAACACACCGCGGCGGTGCTGGCCGAGCTGGCCGCCGGAACCACCGCAGCCATTCGCTAAGCTGGGCTCAAGCAGAGAAGGAGCACCGAGCCAACCATGGTCCAGACACACCAGGTCAAACATCGTCCGCAGCTTGGCGACGAGGCCGCGACCTATGTGCGTGCGCTCGTCATGTCCGGCGAATTGCGCCCGGGAACCCAGGTCCGGGCGGAGAGCATCGCCGAGGTCCTGGGGATCTCCACGACACCCGCCCGTGAGGGGTTGCAATCCCTGCGCGTGGAGGGCTTCCTGGAGCTGGTGCCCCGACGCGGTTTCCAGGTGGCCCCGCTCACCGGGCAGGACATCCGTGACCTGTTCCGGGCCCAGGCGCTCTTGGGCGGGGAATTGGCCTACCGGGCCGCGGCCAAGGCCGGCGCCGCGGATCTGGTCGAGCTCGAGGCGTTGCACCACGAGCTGATTGCCGCCTCGGCACGCCGCGACACCGGGCTGCTCGAGGAGAAGAACCACGCGTTCCACCGGTTGATCAACCGGCTGGCCGACTCGCGCAAACTCATCCTGGTGCACGGGCTGACCACCCGGTATGTGCCGCGGATGTTCTACGCGAGCATTCCGGGCTGGCAGGAGGCGACCGTGGAGGATCACACCGAAATCCTCGCCGCGCTCAAGGCCGGTGACGCCGCGGCGGCCCGCCGGGCCATGGAGGAACACCTGACCCGTGCCGGGGAACTCCTGGCCGAGCATTTCGACGCCCGCGGAGCCGAGGGGATGCGGCGCACCTCGGCCTAGACTGGGCGGGTGGATTCCCTGAAGCAGATCGTCGGCGGCGCAGTCCTCGACTCCCTCGACCGTCCCACCAGGCTCCTGGCCTGCCGGCGTTCGGCGCCCCCGGCGCTCGCCGGATTGTGGGAGTTCCCCGGCGGCAAGGTCGAACCCGGTGAAGGCGCCGAGGCGGCATTGCACCGGGAATTGCGTGAAGAGCTGGGCGTCCGCGTCCGGCTCGGTGCAGAGGTGACGGGTCCGACGACGGACGGCTGGCCGCTGAATGAGAGCGCCGCCATGCGCGTGTGGCTGGCCGAGGTGACGGACGGGGTCCCGGAACCGCTCGAGGACCACGACGAATTGCGCTGGGTGCCGGCCGGCCGGGACGCGTTACTGGCCCTCGCCTGGATCCCGGCCGACCTCCCGATCGTCGAGGCGCTCCTGGCTGCCCTGTCGCATTCGGGCGTCGCTGTGCCAGACTGAAACCCACGCAACGAGCGAGGAGGAGCATGCCATGACATCGCCAGGGTCCGAAGTGAACGACAACGTCCACGAGGATGCGCCGCAGTCCGGTGCCGACGACGACACCAGGAAGAAGTTCCTCGAAGCGTTGGAGAACAAGAAGAATCAACAGCATGGCACCGCCGGGGCCGTGAACGGCGCCAAGATCAGCCACTCCCACGGGTCCGCCAGCCACAAGCGCGAATTCCGGCGCAAGAGCGGGTAATCGCCGCTGGCCGGAACGGTCAGAACAGCGTCGGTTCCAGCATTTCCTGCGCCGGCTGCCGCACCCCACCCGGCAGGTTGCCTGCCGGGTGGGGTCCTTCCGCACGCCGTGCGCCGTGCGCGAACCCGTCGCCGCCGCCGAAGCCGTGCCGGCGCTTGGCGGCGGCCACGCGGGCGGCCAGCCACTGGCGGTAGTCCTTCGGGGCGTACGCGCCGGTGCCGTACAGGCGGCGGTAACGGCCCACAAGCTCGGGATGCTCGCGCGCCAGCCACGCCATGAACCATTCGCGCGTACCCGGACGCAGGTACAGGGCGCCCGCGCTGACCCCCGTGGCCCCGGCCGCGGCCAGGGCCCCGAACAGGGTGTCCAGCTGCTCCTCGGAGTCGGTCAGCCACGGCAGGATCGGCATGGCCATGACGCCGCACGGCAGCCCGGCCGTGCGCAGCTTGGCGATGAGCGCCAGGCGTGCCCGCGGTGCCGGCGTGCCCGGCTCCAGCACGTGGGCCAGGTCCTCGTCGAGCAGGGCCAGGGAGATGCCCAGGCCCACCGGCACGGATTGGGCCGCCCGCGCCAGCAGCGGCAGGTCCCGGGACAGCAGGGTGCCCTTGGTGAGGATGGAAAACGGCGTGCCCGACTCGGCCAACGCGGTGATGATGCCCGGCATCAGCCGGTACCGTCCCTCCGCGCGCTGGTACGGGTCCGTGTTGGTGCCCAGGGCCACCTGCTGGCGCCGCCATGACGGCCGGGCGAGTTCCTTGCGCAGGACCTGGGCCACGTTGGTCTTCACCACGACCTGTGTGTCGAAGTCGGCGCCAGGGTCGAAGTCCAGATAGGTGTGCGACTTCCGGGCGAAGCAGTACACGCAGGCATGGGAGCAGCCGCGATACGGGTTGATGGTCCATTCAAACGGCATCGTCGACGACGGCGGCACCTTGTTCAGGACACTCTTGGCCGCGACCTCGTGGAACGTGATCCCGGCGAACTCGGGCGTCCGGACGGATTTCACCAGGCCCGCCAATGGCAGCAGGGGAACGGCGTCCGTGCCGGCCCCGACATCCAGCTGTTGTGAATCCCACCGCATGCTCCTTATGGGAACATATTTTCTACCGATGATCAATGGCTTCGTAGCTTGACTGCCGATCGGTAGCCGATTTGTGGCCCATGCCACATTTTGTCCGTGGCGCGGGTTAGGCTATGGGCAGTCCCCGCCGCACGCAGTCCCGCATAGGAGCAGCCATGACCAACCTCGCCACGATCCTTTCGAACACCGCGGCAACGCACCCGGACGCGGTGGCCATCAAGTTCGACGACGTCGAGATCGCGTACGGTGCGCTCGACTCCCTCAGCGCGCAGGTGGCGGGGCTGCTCGCGGTCCGCGGGATCAAGCCGGGGGACAGGGTCGCCATCATGTCGCCCAACCTGCCGCACATGCCGGCCATCTACTACGGCATCCTGCGCTACGGTGCGATCGTGGTGCCGCTGAACCCGCTCCTGAAGGCGCGCGAGGTGGCCTACCACCTCCACGACGCCGGCGCCGTGTTGGTGTTCGCCTGGGAGGGCGTGGCCGGTGAGGCGGCGACGGGCGCGCAGGAGGCGGGTGCCGCCGTCGTCCTCATCGACCGGGAGTTGGCGGGGACGCTGGCCCAGACCGAGCCGGTCCGGGAAATCGCCGCCTGCCACGGCAATGACACGGCCGTCATCCTTTACACCTCGGGCACCACCGGCCGGCCCAAGGGTGCGGAGCTGACGCACGACAACCTGCGCAGCAATGCCAGGTTGTCCGCCGGGCTCTTCGGGATCGAGCCCGGCGACGTGCTGTTCGGCGGGCTGCCGTTCTTCCACGTGTTCGGCCAGACCTGTGCGCTCAACGCCGCCGTCATGATCGGGGCCACCGTGACGCTGCTGCCCCGGTTCGATCCGGTCCGGGCCCTGGAGATCATGGCACGCGACAAGGTGACGCTGTTTGCCGGCGTGCCCACCATGTACATCGCACTGCTGCGCGCGCCGGGGCGGGACGCGTATGACACCTCCAGCCTGCGCCTGGCCGCGTCCGGCGGCTCGGCGCTGCCACTGGAGATCCTGCATGAATTCGAGCGCGAGTTCGACGCGACGATGCTCGAGGGCTACGGGCTGTCCGAAACGTCGCCGGTGCTCACGTTCAACCAGCTCGACGGCATCCGCAAACCCGGATCCATCGGCACCGTCGTCAAGGGCGCCCAGCTGCGCATCCTGGACGAGGACGGCAACGACGTACCCGACGGCGAGATCGGCGAGATCGCGGCCGCCGGACCGTACGTGATGAAGGGGTACTGGCACAACCCGGAGGCGACCGCCGCTGCCATCCCGGACGGCTGGTTCCGCACCGGCGACCTGGCCCGGCGGGACGCGGACGGTGTCTACTTCATCGTGGACCGCAAGAAGGACATGATCTTGCGCAGCGGCTACAACGTGTACCCGCGCGAGATCGAGGAGGTGTTGTACGAGCACCCGGCCGTCGCCGAGGCCGCCGTCGTGGGCCGGGTGGATGAACTGCACGGCGAGGAGATCGTGGCCGTCGTGACCCTCAAGGCTGACGCCGGCGCCGATCACGACGCCGTGTCCGCGGCGATCCGGGAATTCGTCAAGGAACGGGTCGCCGCGTACAAGTTCCCGCGCCGGGTCGTGATCGTCGACGCGCTGCCCAAGGGGCCGACCGGAAAGATCCTCAAGCGGGAGATCAACGTCTAGTCCCCAGCGGCTCCCGCTGCTGTGGGCCCACCGCGCCCGGAGGGTGGTCAGTGCGCCGTGAATGACGGTTCGGCGAGCCCGGCCACGCGCACGGATCCGCCCCGCAATACGACCTCGGCAAACTGGTGGAGAATGGCGCCGGTGGGGGCGTGGACCACCATGTCCCGGCGCAACGGCATCTGCAGGAGCGGGCCGCCGTCGGATTGTTCCTGCCAGCGCGGAACGCCCGGGGCGGTCAGGGCCGCCAGCGGGAGCGGATGCAGCGACGCCACCTCGGCCGGCTGCCGCCGTGGCCGCTGTTCGGTGTCCAGCAGCACGACGACGGGCGTGATCACGATGCCGCGGCTGGCCGGGAAGTCGTCCAGCAGGCCCAGCACATTGCTGCCGGCGGCCGTGAGGCCGGTTTCCTCGGCCAGTTCGCGCAGGGCCGTGCCGACAATGGTTTCGCCCGCATCCATTCGTCCGCCGGGCAGGGCCCACTGGCCCGGATTGGATCCACGCGACACCCGTTTGATCATCAGGAAGTGCGCGGATCCGCGTCGCGGGTATACGGCGATGGCGACGGCGGCGCGGCGCAGCTGCGGGTCTGCATAGTCTTCGCAGTGCCGTGTCCAGCGGGCCAGCCGGGCGCGCCAGGGCTCCGCGAGCCGGGCCATCTCCCGGCCCGCGCCGGGAACGTCGGCGGGTGTCACGTCTCTCGGTGTCATGTCCTTCGATCCCCGTCAAACGACGCTGGGCGTCATGGTCAGTTCCTTCTCCACGATGGACACCAGCAGGCTGCGCATGGTGTCCACCGTCATGTCCGGGGCCCCGGTGAGGATCTTGATGGCGGCGCCGTCGGTTGCCGAGGTGAGCAGCCGGGCGAACGCCGCGACGTCAACGTCGCGGTAGATGCCCTGGCGCTGGCCGCGGCGCACGATGCTGGTCACCGCGTCCATCCAGCGCGTGTAAAAGTCATTGTGGATGGGGCGCAGCGCCGGGTTGAGGACGGTTTCGGACCAGAACTGCAGCCAGATGGACCACTCGTTGCGGACCTGGACGCCAACGGGGAGCTGCAATTCGATCAGCGCCAGCAGGCGTTTGTGGGCGTTGTCGATCTGGCGCAGCACGGCCCCTTGCCGTTCGAAGGCCTGGTCCACGCAATAGCGCAGCGCCTCCTGGAGAACGTCGTCCTTGCCGGGGAAGTAGTAGTGGATGGTGCCGGTGCTGGTTCCGCAGATCCTGGCCACATCCTGGACGCGCACGTGATGGTAGCCGCGCTCGGCGATGAGTTGCCACGCGGCCTCGAGGATCGCGTTCCGGCGGGCGGCCGACCCGCGCAGTCCTGCTGTCTCGCTCATCCGACATTCCTTCCCCCGAGTACACCCGGTGTGTACCGATGACTCTAGCGTACGCCACAAACTGACGTGCGAGTCAAAAGTAGAGGAAGCATTTTCACCACTTTGCCAACCGCCCGGCCGGTTCCCTCGATTTGTTACGCGCCGGAAAATGCCTGAATTCTAGGGCTTTCACGACGACTCAACGCGAACACTTGACAGAAGTGGGCTGAGACACAATGCTGAGTCAATGATCGACGCGTCAGTCAGCCGCGTTGTGGACTACCTACCTTCCTTCACCGCCGCAGGAGGCGCCGCAGATGAGCGTTGAACGACGAAGCAAAAGTTTCCGACTGGTAACCGCCTTGGCCCTGGGCGCATCGCTGCTGGGCATGGCCGCATGTTCCTCCGGGGTGCCCTCCGGCCAGGGTGGGGCCGCAGTGTCCGAGCCGCAGCACGGAGGCGACCTCCGCGTGGGCATCGTCGGCGGCTCGGCCAAGGACACCCTCGACGCGCATTCGCCCGTCACCCACCCGGACGAGGCACGCGCCATCCAGCTGTACGACACGCTGGCCAGCTATGACGACAACCACAAGGTCCAGATGTCCCTGGCCGACAAGATCACCCCGTCCGACGGTGGCAGGGTCTGGACGGTCCATCTGCGCGACGGCCTGAAGTTCAGTGACGGCAAGCCGATCACGGGTGCCGACGTCGTGTTCACGTTCCTGCGCATCACCGATCCCAAGGCGCCCACCGGCGGTGCCGCCTCGCTGGCCACGCTCAAGCGCGATGCCTTGAAGGCGACGGACGCGCACACCGTCGTCTTCACGTTCTCCTCCCCCTTCGCGACCTTCCCCGATATCGCGGCCCAGTACGCCACCGGCATCGTGCCGGTCGGCTACGACCCCAAGAAGCCGGTCAGCTCCGGTCCGTTCATGGTGCAGAGCTTCACGCCCGGCCAGCAGAGCGTGTTCGTGAAGAACCCGAACTACTGGCGCGCCGGCCAGCCGTACCTCGACAAGGTCACCATCATCGACTTCCCCGATGACACGGCCCGCGTCAACGCGCTCCTGGGCGGCCAGGTGGATGCCATCGACCAGCTGCCGCTGGGGCAGATCAACGTGGTCAAGGCCAACCCGACCATGAAGGTGCTCGAATCGGCCACGGGCTCGTGGCTGCCGTTCACCATGCGCGTGGACCAGCCGCCGTTCGACGATCCGAAGGTCCGCCAGGCGTTCCGCCTGATCGTCGACCGCAAGCAGATGGTCGACCAGGTGCTGGGCGGCCACGGCACCATCGGCAACGACATGTACGCGCCACTGGACGCGTGCTACCCGACCAGCGTTCCGCAGCGCACGCAGGACATCGCCAAGGCCAAGGAATTGCTGGCCGAGGCCGGCAAGAGCAATCTGACCGTCGACCTGGTGACCTCGCCGGCCGCGGCCGGTCTGGTGGAGGCGGCCCAGGTGTTCGCCCAGCAGGCCAAGGCCGCCGGTGTCACGGTCAACCTCAAGAAGGTCGATCCGGGCGAGTTCTACGGGGACCAGTACCTGAAGTGGACGTTCTCGCAAGACTTCTGGTTCACCCGGGACTACCTGCCGCAGGCGTCGAACTCCGGTCTCAGCAACTCGCCGTACAACGAGACACACTGGAATGACAAGGAGTGGACCGACCTGGTCACCAAGGCGCAGGCCACCACCGACCAGACCGCGCGCTGTGAGCTGATCAAGAAGGCCGAGCAGATTGAATTCGATCGCGGCGGCTACATCATCTGGGGTTTCCCGAACAGCGTTGACGCGTACAGCGCCTCGGTGCACGGGCTGACCCCGGACAAGAGCGGCATCCCGCTGACCTCCTTCGGGTTCCGCAATGTGTGGCTGGGCAAGTGATGAAGGTCCAACGCGGCGGGATGAGCCGGCTGTTCCTGCGGCGCTCGCTCTTCGGGCTGTTCACCCTCTGGGTGGTGTCGCTCGTGGTCTTCCTGGCCACGCAGGCCCTGCCCGGCGACGCGGCCCAGGCCATCCTGGGCCGCGAGGCCACCCCGGAGCGGCTCGCGGCCCTGCGCGCGCAGCTGCACCTCGGCGGTTCGTTGCCGGAGCAGTACCTGAACTGGCTGGGGCACCTGCTCTCGCTCAACCTCGGCACCTCGCTGGCCGGCGGCATGCCGGTCAGCGACGCGGTGGCACCCATGTTGCTGAACTCGACCGTGCTCATGGTCTGCGCGGCCGTCATCGCCATCCCGCTGGCCATCGGCATCGGAACGTGGAGCGCGCTGAAGAAGGACACCGTCATCGACAACGTGACCGGGATCGCCACGCTGGTGCTGGCCTCGCTGCCCGAGTTCGTGGTGGGCGTGCTGCTGGTGCTGCTGCTCTCCACCGGCTTGTTCCACCTGTTCCCGGCGGTCTTCGTCCAGATGCCCGGTGCGCAGGTATGGAACAACCCGGCCCAGCTTGTGCTGCCCGTGCTGACCCTGGTCGTCGCCGTCAGCCCCTACATCATCCGGATCATGCGGGCCACGATGCTGGAGGTCCTGGACAGCCAGTACGTCCAGCAGGCACGGCTGAAGGGGCTGCCCGAGCGCACCGTCATCCTGCGCCACGCCATCCCCAACGCCATCGGCCCGGTGGCGCAGGTCATCGCCCTGCAGCTGGCCTGGCTGATCGGCGGGGTGGTGCTCGTTGAATACCTCTTCCGCTTTCCCGGCGTCGGCTTCGAGCTGATCGACGCCGTCACCAACCGGGACATGCCGGTGGTACAGGCCCTGGCCATCATCATCGCCCTCTTCTACGTCGTGGTGAACCTGCTCGCCGACGTCGTCACCCTCGTCGCCAACCCGAAAGTTAGGACAGCGTCATGAGCAACGGCGTGGCCACCCCGGCCGTCCACCTGGCCACCGCACCACCGCGGACCAGGCACAAGCAAGGCCTGTTCCGGCGGGCACTGAAGTCCCGGCGGACCGTGATCGGGCTGGTGCTCAGCGGGCTGGTCCTTGGCGTGGCCTTCCTGGGCCCGCTGGTGACCCCGCATTCGCCCACCGTCTTCGTCGCCGCGCCCTTCTCACCCGCCGGCATCGGCGGCCCGTTTGGCACCGACAACCTCGGCCGGGACGTGCTCTCCCGCTTCCTGGCCGGCGGGCAGACCCTGATGATCCTCGCCCTGCTGGGCACGGTCATCGGCGTCGGCCTGGGCGCCGTGGTGGGCGTGGTCGCCGCCTACCGGCGCGGCTGGCTGGACGAGGTGCTGATGCGCACCGGTGACGTGGCCCTGGCCTTCCCGCAGATTGTGCTGGCGCTGCTGTTCCTCTCGATCATCGGCCCGCAGCTGTGGCTGCTGGTGCTGATGGTCGGCGTCGGGCACATGCCCCGTGTGGCCCGCGTCGTCCGCGGCGCGGCCATGTCCGTCGTCGAGCGTGACTTCGTCAAGGCGGCCGAATCGGTCGGCATCCCCCGCTGGAAGATCGTGATAGGCGAAATCGTCCCCAACATCAGCTCCACCCTGGCCGTCGAGTTCGGCCTCCGCCTGACCTACTCGATCGGCCTGGTGGCCGGATTGAGCTTCCTGGGCCTGGGCATGCAGCCGCCCGCGGCCGACTGGGGCCTGATGATCAACGAAAACCGGATCGCCCTGACGGTGTCCCCGTGGTCGGTGGTGCTGCCCGTGCTCGCCATCGCGGTGCTGACGGTCGGCACCAACCTGGTCACGGACGGCCTGGCCAAGGCGGCCATCGGCAGCGACGAAGGAGTCACGGCATGAGCAGCCCCACTCCCACCCTCGTGGTGGACAACCTGAAGATCGTCGGCGTCCCGTCGATGGCGGCCATCGTCGAGGAGCTCTCGCTGGAGGTGCGCCCGGGCGAAATCCTGGGCGTGGTGGGCGAATCCGGCTCCGGCAAGACCACGCTGGGCCTGGCCCTGTTGAACTATTGCAAGGACGGCACCAGGATGGGCGGCGGCAGCGTCAGCGTTGCCGGGCAGGAGCTGGCCGGGCTGAACTGGCGCCAGGTGCGCCGGCTGCGCGGCCAGACGGTGGCCTACATCCCGCAGTCACCCGCGTCGGCGCTGAACCCGGCCCTGCGCATCGGCACCCAGCTCGGCGAGTGCCTGGCCGGTGAACCGGCCACGGTGCTGGCGCGGGTCCGCGAGGTCCTGCGCGAGGTGGCGCTGGACGACGACGATGCGTTCCTGGCGCGGTATCCGCACCAGCTCTCCGGTGGACAGCAGCAGCGGGTGGCCATTGCGATGGCCTTCACCGCCCGGCCGGCCCTGATCGTCATGGATGAGCCGACCACCGGCCTGGACGTGAGCACCCAGGAGCATGTGCTGGCCACCGTCCGCCAGATGTGCCAGAACTACGACTGCGCCGCCGTCTACATCAGCCACGACATGGCCGTGGTGGCCGAGCTGGCGGACCGTATCGCGGTGATGTACTCGGGCCGGATCGTGGAGATCGGGGCCACCGCCGAGGTGCTGGCCAACTCCCGCCACCCGTACACCGGCCGGCTGTTGCTGGCCGTGCCGGACCTGGACGCCAAGCGCCCGATGATCGGCATTCCGGGGCATGCGCCCTCGCCCCTGGCCCGGCCGCGGGGCTGCGCCTTCGCCCCGCGCTGCCCGCTGGCCGATGAGGGTTGCACGACGACGGCGCCGGAGGCCACCGAGGTGGGACCGCGCCACACCGTGCGCTGCTTCAAGGCCGATGTGCCGCTGCCCGCGGTCCCGGCCCGGAAGGCTCCGGCCCGCGTGGCCCGGGACGCCGCCGAGCGGCCCGTGGTGCAGATCAGCGGCCTGAAGGCCGGCTACAGCAGCTTCACCGTGCTGGAGGACATCAACCTGGACGTCTACGCCGGCGACTGCGTGGCGTTGCTGGGCGAATCCGGCTCGGGCAAGACCACGCTGAGCCGCTGCATTGCGGGCCTGCACCACAATTTCTCCGGCGGGCTGACCCTGGACGGCGAGCAGCTGGCGGCGAACAGCTTCAAGCGCACCAAGGAGCAGCGTCGCCGGGTGCAGTACATCTTCCAGAACCCGTACGAATCCCTCAACCCGCGCCGGACCGTGGAGGACCTGATCCTGCAGCCGGTCACGGCGGTGCGCGGCAAGGTCCGCAACGGCCGGGACATCGTGGCGACGGCGCTCGAGCGGGCCTCGCTGCGGCCCGACCACGCCACCCGCTACCCCGACCAGCTCAGCGGCGGCGAACGCCAGCGCGTGGCCATCGCCCGGGCCCTGGCCACCGAGCCGGAGGTGCTGATCTGCGACGAGATCACCTCCGCCCTGGACGTGTCGGTGCAGTCCTCGCTGGTGGACCTGCTGCGCACGCTGCAGGCCGAGATGGGGCTGACCCTGCTGTTCATCACCCACAACATTGCCCTGGTGCGCAACATCGCCTCGCAGGTGGCCGTGCTGGAGCGCGGCCGGATCGTCGAATTCGGAGAGGTGGAGGGCGTGTTCGCCAACCCCCGGCATGACTACACCCGCTCGCTGATGGCGGCCACGCCCAACTTCCAACTGGCCGGGGGCCTGCACGAGGTCGGTGCCACGGGCACGGATGGTCCGCAGGGCGACGGTCCGCAGGGCACCGGCGGGCTGCTGCCGCTGAGGTCGCTGTGAGCGCGGCGCCAAGCTTCCACCCGGCGGCGCTGGCCGGCAAGGTCGTGCTGGTCACCGGCGGCGGAACCGGGATCGGCCGGGCCACCGCCCAGGCGATGGCCGCCTGCGGCGCACGGCTGGTGCTCGCCGGGCGGCGTGAGGTGCTGCTCCAGGAGACGGCGGAGCTGGTCCGCGCCGCGGGCAGCGAGGCCGTGGTGGTGGCCGGCGACATCCGCGAACCCGAGGCCGCCGTCGAGCTGGTGGATGCGGCCCTGGCCGCGTTCGGCCGCATCGACGTGCTGGTCAACAACGCCGGCGGCCAATTCCAGGCCCCGGCCGAGGACATCACGCTCAACGGCTGGCGGGCCGTGCACCGGCTCTCGGTGGACTCCGTCTGGAACCTCACCCGCGAGGTCGCCGTCCGCGCCATGATCCCGCAGCGTTCGGGCCTGGTCGTGTTCATGGCCTTCTCACCGCGGCGGGGGATCCCCGGCATGGTGCACGCCACCGCCGCCCGGGCCGCCGTCGAGAACCTGGCCTCCGGGCTGGCGCTGGAATGGAGCCGCTACGGCATCCGCTCCGTGGCCGTGGCCCCGGGCAGCATCGTCAGCGAGGGGCTGGAGCAATACTCCGTCGAGGCCCGCGCCGAATGGGAACAGGGCGTCCCCCTGGGCCGGCTCGGCCAGCCCGGGGACGTCGCCGACGTCATCACCTTCCTGGCCACCGACGCCGCCCGCTACATCACAGGAACCACCATCACGATCGACGGCGGTGCCGACGCCTGGGGCTCAGGCCGGCCCGTCCCCGCAAAGGAGCTCTCATGACCATCACCACCGACCCCGCCACGATGGCCGGCACCGAGGCCGGGGCCCTGGCCGCGCTCTTCTCGCCCAACGCCGTGGCGATCATCGGGGCCAGCGACGACACGCGCAAATACGGCAACTGGCTGGCGGTCCAGGCGCTCAAGGGGGACATCCCGGTGCATCTGGTGAACCGCACGCGGCCCACCGTGCTGGGCCGCCCCACGGTGCCCAGCGTCACCGCCATCGGCAGCCCGGTGGAGCTGGCCGTCATCGCGGTGCCGGCCGCCGGCTTTGAGGCGGCCGTGGACGATGCGCTCGCCGGCGGCGCCCGGGCGATCGTGGGCATCAGCGCCGGCCTGGGCGAGGCCGGCGGGGAGGGCCTGGCGCTGCAGGAGCGGATCACGGCCAAGGTCCGCGCGGCCGGTGCCCGCCTGCTGGGACCCAACTGCCTGGGTGTGCTGGACCACAGCAGCGGGCTGACGCTGGCCTCGAACGAATTCCCGGTGGGCACCATCGGGGTCATCTCGCAGAGCGGGAACCTGGCCCTGGAACTGGCCACCCTGCTGGTGGACCACGGCCTGGGCGTGTCCCGCTTCGCCAGCCTGGGCAACCAGGCCGATCTGGACGCCGCCGATCTCATCGACGCCTATGTTGACCACGCGGGCACGGCCGCCATCGCGGTGTACTGCGAGGACTTCCGTGACGGCCGCCGCTTCGCCCGGGCCGCCCAGCGGGCCGCGGCGGCCGGCAAGCCGGTGGTGCTGCTGACGGTGGGCGCCACCGACGCCTCGGTGCGCAACGCCAAATCCCACACCGGCGCCATGGTCTCCTCCGGCATCGTGGTGGAGGCGGCGTGCCGGGCCGCCGGGATCGAGCAGGTCTCCTCGCCGGCCCAGATGGCCCATCTGCTCCAGGCGCTGGTCCGCAGCACCGTGCCGCGCGGTCCGCGCACCGCGGTGTTCGCCGACGGCGGCGGCCAGGCCTCCGTGGCCAGCGACAGCGCCGCGGCCCAGGGGCTCGACGTCGTCGAGTTCGGCCCGGCGCTGCAGGCGGCGGTGGCCGCCGAGCTGCCGCCCACCGCCGCGGTGAGCAACCCGGTGGATGTGGCCGGCGGCGGCGAGCAGGACATCATGTGCTTCCCGCGCGTGCTGGAGCACCTCAACGCCAGCAGCGACGTGGACGCCACGCTGATGAGCGGCTACTTTGGTGGCTACGGCAGCTACGGCCCCGAGCTGGCGGCGCGCGAGGTGGAGGCCGCCCGGGCGATGGCGGCGTCGACGGCGGCACACGGCGGCACCGTCATCGTGCAGACCATGAACTGGCAGTCCGCCGGCGCCGAGGCGCTGCGCGAGGGCGGGGTGCCGGTGTACCGCGGCATCGAGGAGGCCGCCTGGGCGCTGGGCCGGCTGGCCCGGCGGCAGGCCGAACCGCCCACGGGCGTGCCGGCGCTGCCCGAGCCCGCCGCCGCGGTGGAGGACACCGGGTACTACGCCTCGCGGCGGGTCCTGGCGGCGGCAGGGGTTCCCTTTGTGGGGGCAGCCGAGGTGGCCACCGAGGACGAGCTGCGCCAAGCCGCCGCCGGGCTGCGCTACCCGCTGGTCCTGAAAGCGCTGGGGGACGAGCACAAGTCGGACCGCGGCGGCGTCCTCCTCAACCTCGCCGACGAGGCGGCCCTGCTCGCCGCATGGCGCGACATGGGGCAGCGGCTGGCCCCGCCGTCGTGCTCCGTGGAGGAAATGGCCGACCTCTCCGGCGCCGTCGAACTGCTGGTGGGCGTCCGGCGCGACCCGCGCTTCGGCCCGCTGGTGCTGGTGGGCCTGGGCGGCGTCTTCGCCGAGATCCTCAAGGATGTGCGCTGCGCCCTGGGCCCCGTCACGGCGGCGCAGGCCCGGGACATGCTGCTCTCGCTGCGCGGGGCGGCCCTGCTCACGGGGGCCCGCGGCCGCGCGCCGGTGGACATCGAGGCCGCCGCGGCCATCGTCGCCCAGATCTCCGAGCTGGCCGCCGCGCACCCGGAAATTGCGGAAATCGAATGCAACCCGGTGGCGGCCACGCCCCGCGGCGCCCAGGCCCTGGACGCCCGCATCGTGCTCGGCTGACCGGCACGAGCACCCCTTCCCAACCCTGCATTCCCAACCCTGCACGATGCACCATCCAACACTCAGAGAGAAAGCGGACCCCATGGACTTCCGGATGACACCACGCCAGATCGAGCTCAAGCAGCGCGCCATCTCCTGGACGAACGAAATGTTGCAGTACGAGCTCGACTGCGAAATGAATAACGGCCTCAGCGAGGACCAGCACGCCAAGGTCAAGCAGCTGATCATCAACCACGGCCTGGCCGCCATCAACATGCCCGCCGAGTGGGGCGGCGCCGGCCTGAGCGTGCTGGAGCACGCCATCGTCTCCGAGGAGGTGGGCAAGCTCACCGGCGCCCTCTGGGACACGCTGTGGCGCCCGGCCAACGCGCTCAAGGCCTGCACGCCGGCACAGCGCGAGGAATACCTGCTCCCGGAGATCCGCGGCGAGCGCCGCGACGCCGTGGCCATCACCGAGCCGGAGGCCGGTTCGGACCCGCAGAACATCCAGACCACCGCCGTCAAGGACGGGGACTCCTACCTGATCAACGGCGAGAAGCTCTTTGTCACGGTGGGCGACGCCGCCGACTTCATCCTGGTGCTCGCCAGCGTGGACGGTGCGCCCACCATGTTCATCGTGGACAAGGACCTGCCCGGTGTCTCCGTCAAGCGGACGCCGCGCTACACCCACACCTTTGTCTACGAGCACCCGGAGTTCTTGTTCGAGGACGTGCGCGTGGGGGCGGACAAGATCCTGGGCGCCATCGGCCAGGGCTACGAGCTGACCCGCGACTGGTTCGTGGAGGAGCGGCTGATGATCGCCGCGCGCACCATCGGTGCCGCCGAGCGCGCCACCCTGCTGGCCGCCGACTATGCCAAGGAGCGCGCGCAGTTCGGCCAGCCGATCATCAACTTCCAGCTGATCCAGAACATGCTGGCCAAGAACACCGTGGACATCATGACCAACCGGGCGCTGACCTACCAGGTGGCGTGGGAGGCGGACCAGGGCATGGACCGCAAGCTGCTCAACGCCAAGGCCGCCGTCATCAAGCTCGGCGCCTCCGAGGCCTCCAACCGCTGCGTCGACAATGCCCTGCAGATCTTCGGCGGGCGCGGCTACATGCGCGAAAACCCGGTGGAGCGGCTGTGGCGCGAGCTGCGCGTGGACCGCATCTGGGAGGGCACCTCCGAGATCCAGACCGTCATCATCGGCAACGAGATCAACAAGCGCGGGGCCGAGGGGCTGCTCGGCTACGCCGGGGCCGTTCCGCAGTGACGGCGGACGCCATGCCATCGGCTGAACCCCTCGTTGAGGTGCAGGACCACGGCAAGGTGGTGGTCCTGCGGCTCAACCGGCCGGCCAAGTTGAATGCCCTCTCCACCGCACTGGAGCAGGCGCTGCTTGACGCGCTGCGATCGCCGGAGGCCGGCTCGGCGGGGGCCATCGTCTTCACCGGTTCCGACAGGGCATTTTCGGCCGGCGCGGACACCTCGGAACTGCCGGAGATGACGCCGGAGCGCATCAGCGCGTACTACCGGGGGAGCGGCTCACTGTACGAGGTGGTCGCCCGGTTGCCGCAGCCCACCGTGGCGGCCGTGTCCGGCTACTGCCTGGGGGCCGGCTTCGAACTGGCCCTGGCCTGCGACATCCGTGTCGCCGGTGAATCGGCCCAGTTTGGCCTGCCGGAGGTGGGGCTGGGCATCCTGCCCAGCTCCGGCGGCCTGACCCGGCTGGTCCGGGCGGTCGGGCCGGCCATCGCCAAGGAGATCATCCTGCTCGGTGAGCGGTTCTCCGCCACCGAGGCGCATCGTCTCGGCCTGGTGCGGGAGGTTGTGCCGGCCGGGGAGGTGGTGAACGTGGCGCTTGAACGGGCCGGGCACCTGGCCGGGCAGCCGGCCATGGCCCTCGCGTGGACGAAGGCGGCCATCGACGCGGCCGCGGAGTCCTCGGCCGGTGCCTCCCTGTTGATCGAACAGCTGGCCTACGCGGCCCTCAACCAGTCGGCGGGGGCCCCGTCGTAAGACGCCGCCCCGCCGCGTGAAAGGACTCCCATGGATGGTCTCATTGAATCGCCCGCATTGATCGAGGTTCGGCAATCCGGGTTCGATCCGCTCGGTCCCACCGTCCGGCAGGCAACGGCGGGCTCCGGTCGGACGGTGAACTACATCGATGAGGGCGGCCCGCGGGATGGCGCCGGCATTCCGCTGTTGTTTCTTGGCGGGGCCGGGACCACGGTACGGGCCTTTGGCCTGATGGAATTTGCCCGGTCCTTTCGACACGAGCTGGGCATCCGTGTCATCTCGGTGGAACGCAACGGCTTGGGCCAGACGCCCTTTGACCCGGCCGTTGGTCTTGCCGAATATGCGTTCGATGTGTGGTCCGTCCTGGACGGTCTCGATGTGGATGAGGTGTCGATCGTCGCAATTTCCGGCGGCGGCCCGTATGCGGCCCGGCTGGCGGCCAGCCACCCGGACCGGGTGCGCTCATTGCACCTGGCCTGCGCGTACGCGGAGTCCATTGGGGATGCCGGCGCCCGATTTGAGGCCGACCAGGTCGCCGCGGATCCGGTGGCATGGTGGCGATTCCCCGCGGAGAGCGCCGTTCATCACATCCCCGGCTTTGATGACTCGGTCATCGAGGAGGCCGTCCGGGGTGTCTTCGCCCTCGGACGGGATGTGCCCCCGCACGGCCTGGCCCAGGCATTTTCGCTGTATGCCGGCACGCCCCTGCCGTCGCTGGCCGCAGTGGCGGCGCCCGTCTTCATGTACTGGGGGACGGATGACACCCTCGTCCCGGTGCGGCACATGGCGCGATGGCGTCGGGCCCTGGGGGAACGCGCCCCGGACCGGCCGGTCGTCGAACGCCTCTATCCGGGTGAAGGGCACGACGTGCAGTACCGCCACTGGGACCAGATCCTGGTGGACGTGGCCCATCAGGGGGACAGGCTGGCGGTCACCCTGGATGGGCGAACGTTCCTGGCCGCGCCGGGGCAGGTGGCCGGCCTGCGGGCCCAGGGCGCCACACTCGGCCTGGCGCCCTGGGCCTGAACGGGCCTGGACCGTTGCCGGGACCCGGCTAGAGCAACTGCCAGGTGACGGTGATGGTGGCCGTGACGGTGCTCTGGCCCGGGTCGACGGGCACCATGGACTGGAACTTGGCCGCACGGGCCAGGATCGGCGCCGGGGGAGTGCCGCCGTCGTCGAGCCCCTCCGTGATGGACAGCGCGGCGCCGAGCCGGCGCCCGGCCAGCTCGGCGTAGAAGTCGGCCGCATGGCTGGCATCGGCCCAGGCCAGGGCGCGCGCCGCGTCGACGGCGTCGGACCGGTCGCTGACGACCGGTGTCAGGCCGTTGAGGCGCACGTCGTTGCCGCCCGCGTCGATGGCGGCGGCGATGACGTCGGGGCCGCTGCTGCCGTAGTCGAGCGTGACGGCCAGCGTGCTGCTGACCGTGTAGCCGGTGACGATCGGGCCGGTGTCCTCCTGCCAGCGTGTCTCGGCCCGCACGTTCAACGCCGACGTGCCGATCAAATCCTGCGGCACGGCCAGGGTGAGCAGGCTCGCCCGGACGTTCGTCAGGGCCGTCCCGGCCGCGGCGTAGGCGTCCTTGACGGTGCCTCGGCGGCATTCGATGCCGATGTTGATGGTGAACCGGTCGGGCTCGGACGTGGCGGCGCCGTGGCCCGTGACGGTGATGACGTTGGGCGTGGAGGCTTCGGTCATGGGGAGAATGCCTTTCGTTTTTGGGTGGGGGCCGGACGGGGGTACCCGCCGTCGGCCAATCCGGCGAGCCGCTCAAACACGTTGGCGGTGCCCGGGTTCCCCGTCCGCCACTGTGAATACAGCGCGCATGCGGCGTACAACGGGAAGAACGGCAGGCCCAGGCAGCACGCGTACTGGGTGCTGTGCCGTGCCTCGTGGGCCAGTAGCCGCGGGTGCGACTTCAGGGTGTCGCGGTCGACGCGGCACAGCACCACATTCCCGACCGTGAATGCCGCGGCCTTCGGCAACGGCAGGCCGTAGCCGGTCGCCAGGATGAGCCCGCCGGGGCCCTTGCCGGTCCGCGTTCGCGAGACCGCCGCCAGCAACAGGCCGGCCGGCGTGGACAGGTTGGCCCAATTGGCCGCCTGGCGCACCCGCAGCGACGGTCTCATCCGGTCACATGCCCGGGCCGGGGACGTAGCCGAAGGTACCCAGCTCGACGGCACCGGCATCACCGGCCGCCAGCTCGGGGTTGCTGCCGAGCAGGCTGCGCGTGAGCGCCTGGCCGTCCGCCATCATCTCGGCCGCCGCGGCATCCAGGTGGCTGTCCGCCGGGTCGCCGCCGTCGTTGGCCGTGTCCCGCGCGCCGGCAAGGATGACGGCGCGGCGCACCAGCTCCCGCGCAAACGATGCCGTCGTGCCCTCCGTGCGGGCCGCCACACGATCCAAGGCGGCGTCCGTGAAGGGCAGCTTGCGGGCATACAGCGTCAACAGCGCCTTGCGTTCGCGCTCGGCCGGGAGCGGGATCTCCACGGCCAGGTCGACGCGCCCGGGCCGTTGCGCCAGCGCCCGTTCCAGCAGGTCGGGGCGGTTCGTGGTGAGCACAAAGGCGACATCGGCGTCGTCGTCCAACCCGTCCATGGCCTCCAGGACGGCGAACAGCAGCGGCTGCGGACCCTGCCCCATGCCGCGCGCGCCGGCGATCAGGTCACAGTCCTCCAGGATGACCAGCGACGGCTGCAACGCCCTGGCCATGGCGGCCGCCTCCGTGATAAACGCCAGCGAATTCCCGGACAGGATGATGGCCGTGGTGCCCTCCGTCCGGCCGAGCAGGTACTTGACGGTGTGCGTCTTGCCGGTCCCGGGCGGACCATGGAGCAGGATGCCGCGCTTGAGGTGTTGGCCGTATCGCCGCAACAGTGCGCGCCGGCCGGGGTCGTGGATGGCGTGCGTCGTGACCTTTTCGAGCAGCCCGTCGGGCAGGATGACGTCGGCGGCGGGCAGGGAGGGGCGCTGGTGGAAGGTCACGCCCGAGCCCGTGGAGCCGTATTCGTCGATGGTGAGCGTGACGACCTGGCCCTTGATCACCGATTGGGATTTCAACCGGACGCCGATGTCCGCCAGCAGCGCGGCGGCCGCCTCCGGGCTGCCGCCGAGGACCTCGAGCGCCGCCGCGGTGCGGCCGTAGCGCGGGTTGGCGGCGCGTTGCACGACGGCGACCGGCGCGCCGTCGTAGGTGAACACGTGGACGCCCAGGGCGACCACCTGCCGCTGGGCGCCGGGGCCGACGGCCAAGTTCATGAAGTCCGGCTGGCCGAGTGGGAACTGGGCGAACACGCGAGACTGCTGGAGAAGGTCGCTGAGTCCGACGTGGTGGCGTTGGTCGCCGCCGCCGATCCCGACCAGCCGGTAATCCGGGTCCGCGGCGGCCAGCTGGCCCATGGCTATGTCAAGGTCCGCGAACCGGTGCGCGGGGATGTCCTCCACCAGCACGGGCAGCGTTTCGGCGGGTTCGCCGAGGTGGTCGCTGAGCAGGTCCAGCAGCCCGGTTCCGCCTTGCACGCGCGTCTGCCGCGCCTGGGCCAGCTCGACCAGGGAGGTGAAGTCGGCGAGGAACCCATCCATCCGGTCGTCCATGGCTTGAGCGTACCTGCCGGGCTTTTATTCCGCAGCAATTGACCCCTCCCTCTGGCGAGGCGGCCCGGTCCGAGATTATGCTGGGCCCACGGCATCAGCCGCGGGAATGAAACAAGGGGAGCAAACACCACGGTGCCGGGCCCGGCGACGGGTTCGCCGATGGAGGGGGCATTAACCATGGACGCCGAACTTTATGACCAGCTGGTGCGTGCGCGGGAAAGTTTTCACGATCGGGCGATGGCCATTCCCGGCGTGCACGGGACGAGTATCGGAAAAAAGTCCGTCGGCGGCCGCATGACCGACACCTTTGTCATCGTCATTCACGTGGGCGAGAAGAAGGCGCTGGCTGACGTGCCCGTGGGCGAACGGATCCCCGAGCGGATCGAGGGGTTCCCGACGGACGTCGTCGAGCACGGAGCGGCCTACCCGATCGTCGCCGACCTGGTGGGGGGTGCCGACCTGAGGGTCGACAGCCACGCCGGAACCTTGGGGTGCATGGTGCGCGACAAGACCGATTCGACGACGTGCCTCCTGTCGAATCAGCACGTTCTCGTCAGCCAGGGCACGACGGTGTACGTGCAGAAGAACGATGTGTGCCACAAGATCGGGACCACCAAGCGGACGGTCTTGAACTCACTCGTCGATGCGGCCATCGCCAGCATCAACTCCGGGATCGGATCGTCGCCCAGCATCGCCGGGATCGGCAACGTGGCGGGCAGCCGCGCCCTGACGTGGCAGGACATCGGCACCGAAGTCCGGAAGTATGGGCGGACGACGGCCCTGACGTATGGAACGATCACCGGACTCGACTACCGGGGCACAGACTCCCTCGGCAATCCCAGCCAAAACCAGGTGCTCATGGAGCCGGTGGTGGCAAAGAACAAGGAATTTGTCGCCCCAGGCGATTCCGGCTCGGCCATTGTCGATGGGAAGAACTTCGTTGTCGCCCTTCTCTGGGGGAAGTCAATCGGTGCCGAGACGGGCTGGGCGAACAGGATCGAAAACGTCCTGGCGGCGCTGAACCTCGACGTATTGACGCCCACAACGGCGGACGCACCGCTACCCCACGCGCAGACTTTCGAGGGGCAACTCGAGGCGCTGTGTGCGAACAGCACGCGTGGGCAGGAATACCTCCGGGCCTACCGTGAACACAAGGAGGAGATGCAGCACCTCTTCCACGCGAACGCGCGGCTGTACGCCACCTGGCGCAAGATCCCCCAGGAGGCGTTCATGGATGCTTTTCGGGCAGGTGTCCGTCATCCGGAGGGGACCATTCCCGAGACACTCGAGGGGGAGGACACCCTCGACGTCCTCACGCAGCTGCGGGACGCCACGGCCAAATACATCGCGGATGAACAACTCAGGCGCCACCTGGACTCGCTGTTCGCGGACCTGGCAAGCCACATCGGATCGACCTGGCACCAGGCGATCGCCGAGCGAGACGTGGTTGCGGAAACGCCGTAGCGGCCGTCGGGCGGGGCAGGGAGCGGTCCACTAGACTTGTCGGGGCGGGCCATCCCGCCGCTTACCCGCTACGAACATAGGTAAAAACTGCAGATGTCTGACTTTCCCCAGAAGACGGCCGACCGGCCGGAGTCCGTCACCGGGCCGGATCCGCTGGACGAGGCGGCGATCAACGCCGCGGTTGAGCACGCATTGGACGCCATCGCCGCGGCCGCCACCCTGGATGAGCTGAAGGCCGCCCGGCTGGCCCACACGGGTGAGAAGTCCCCGCTCAGCCTGGCCAACCGGGAAATCGGCCGGCTGCCCAAGGCGGACAAGGCCGCGGCCGGCAAGCTCATGGGCGTCTCGCGCGGGCGCGTCAACAAGGCGCTGGCCGCCCGCACCGAGGTCCTGGAGGCCGAGGACGCGGCCCGCATCCTCGTCGAGGAGACGGTGGACGTCACGGCCGCGCCGCGCCGCCGCCGGGCCGGCGCCCGCCACCCGCTCTCGACGCTGCAGGACCGGGTGAGCGACATCTTCGTCGGCATGGGCTGGGAGATCGCCGAGGGCCCGGAGCTGGAATCGGAGTGGTTCAACTTCGACGCGCTGAACTTCAAGCCCGACCACCCGGCACGGGAGATGCAGGACACGTTCTTCGTCGAGCCGCCCGAGGCGCACCTGGTGCTGCGCACCCACACCTCACCCGTGCAGGTCCGTTCGCTGCTGGAGCGTGAGCTGCCGGTGTATGTGCTGTGCCCGGGCAAGGTGTTCCGCACCGACGAGCTGGACGCCACGCACACGCCGGTCTTCCACCAGTTCGAGGGCCTGGCCATTGACAAGGGCCTGTCCATGGCCGACCTGAAGGGCACGCTGGAGCGCTTTGCCCGGCAGATGTTCGGCGACGGGGCCGGCATCCGGCTGCGCCCGAACTACTTCCCGTTCACGGAGCCGTCGGCCGAACTCGACATCTGGCACCCGGGCGCCAAGGGCGGGCCGCGTTGGATCGAATGGGGCGGCTGCGGGATGGTCAACCCCAACGTGCTGCGCGCGGCCGGCGTCGACCCCGACGTCTATTCAGGATTTGCCTTCGGCATGGGCATCGAGCGCACGCTCATGTTCCGCAACGAGGTCGTCGACATGCGCGACATGATCGAGGGCGATGTACGTTTCAGCGAACACTTTGGGATGGAGATCTAGGACGTGCGTATTCCGCTTTCCTGGCTGCGCGAGTATGCGCAGGTACCGGCAGACGCCACTGCCGAAGACGTCATGGCCGAGCTGGTCAAGGTCGGTTTCGAGGAAGAGGCCGTGCACCGTCCCGGCGACGAGATCTCCGGGCCCATCGTGGTGGGCCAGGTCCTGTCCCGGGTCTCGGAGCCGCAAAGCAACGGCAAGACCATCAACTGGTGCGAGGTCCGGGTGGTCCCCGAGGGGCGTCCGCAGACCCTCGAGGGCGACGGCATCGACCCGTCCGGTGTGCAGGGCATCGTCTGCGGCGCGCACAACTTCGTTGTCGGCGACAAGGTCGTGGTGACGCTGCCCGGTGCCGTGCTGCCCGGGGACTTCCGCATCTCCCCGCGCGACACGTACGGGCATGTGTCCGCCGGCATGATCGCCTCGGTGCGTGAACTGGGCATCGGCGACGACCACGACGGCATCCTGGTGCTCGGCACGCTGGGCCTGGACCCGGAGCTGGGCACGGACGCGCTGGAACTGCTCGGCCTGCACGACGAAGCGGCCGAGATCAACGTGACCCCGGACCGCGGCTACGTGTTCAGCATCCGCGGCGCGGCCCGCGAGTTCGCGCACGCCACCGGCACCCCGTTCACGGACCCGGCCGCGACCGTGACAGTGACGCCCCCAAGCGGCGAGGGCTACCCGGTCCGCATTGACGACGCGGCGCCCATCCACGGGCTGCCCGGCTGTGACCGGTTCGTGGCCCGCTCGGTGCGCGGCATCAACGCGGCCGCACCGACGCCCACCTGGATGTCGTCCCGGCTGCGCCTGGCCGGCATGCGTTCCATCTCGCTGCCCGTGGACATCTCCAACTATGTGATGCTGGAAATGGGCCAGCCGCTGCACTTCTACGACCTGGACCGGCTGCGGGGCGGGATCGTGGTGCGCCGCGCCGCCGTGGGGGAGACGCTGGAAACCCTCGACGGGAAGGTCCGCCAACTCAGCCCCGAGGACCTGCTCATCACCGACGACCGCGGCGCCATCGGCGTGGCCGGCGTCATGGGCGGGGCGTCCACCGAGGTCTCGGACGCCACCGTGAACGTGCTGATTGAGGCCGCGCACTTCGAGGAAGTCTCGATCGCCCGCTCACGCCGCCGCCACAGGCTGCCGTCGGAGGCGTCCAAGCGCTTCGAGCGCGGGGTCGACTGGCGGGTCGCCGACAAGGCCGCCCAGCGCGCCGTCGACCTGCTCGTCGAGCTGGCCGGCGGCACGGAGGATGCCGCCGTCACCGACATTGGCACGCCGCCAAGCACGACGACGGTCGTGTTGCCTGCCGCCTTTGCCTCGGCCCGCATCGGTGTCGATTTCACGGATGAGCAGATCGTCACCACGCTGACCGACCTCGGCGGCATCGTGGAGCGCACCGCCGACGGTTTCGCGGTCAAGCCGCCGAGCTGGCGCACCGACCTGGCCACGCCGGAGGACCTGAGCGAGGAGATCGCCCGCCTGGTCGGCTACGACCAGATCCCGTCCACGCTGCCCGTTGCCCCGCCGGGGCGCGGCCTGACCCGCACCCAGCAGCAACGCCGCCGCGTCGTCCAGGCGCTGGCCGACTCCGGCCTGACGGAGGTGCTGGCCTATCCGTTCGCCACGGCCGGGGACAACGCCGTGTTCGGCAACGCCGACGCCGGCGTTTCGCGTCCGGCGGTCAAACTGGCCAACCCGATCAGCGAGGAACACGGCTACCTGCGCCTGTCCGTGCTGCCCGGACTCATCGGCGTCGCCAAGCGCAACCACGCCCGCGGCTTCCACGACCTGGCGCTGTTCGAGACCGGTCTCGTGTTCTGGCCGGCGCAGACGATGGGCACCGCGTCGATCCCGCCGCTGGGCGCCAAGCCGGCCGAGGACGTGCTCGAGGGCCTGTATGGGGGCATCCCGGACCAGCCACTGACCATCGGCGCCGTGTTCACCGGCAAGGACACCCCCGCCGGCGCCGGGCACAAGCCGCGCGACTGGGACTGGGCGGACGCCATCGACGCCGCCCGGCTGGTGGCCGACGTCCTTGGCGTGGAACTGGTCGTGGAGCAGGGCGCCCACCAGGCGTTCCACCCGGGCCGCACGGCCAAGCTGTCGCTGCGCACCGGCGAGCAGGTGGGCGTGGCCGGCGAACTGCACCCGAGGCTGCTGGCGGAACAGAACATGCCGGCCCGCAGCGTGGCCATGGAGCTCAACGCCGACGCGCTGTTTGACGCCGCCGCGGACGTGATCGTGGCCCGGCCGCTGTCCACGTTCCCGGTCGCCACCCAGGACGTCGCCCTGGTGCTCCCCGCCGACATCCCGGCCGGGAGGGTGCTCGACACGCTGCGCGAGGGTGCCGGGGAGCTGCTCGAAGATGTGTCCCTGTTCGACGTGTACCAGGGCGCCGGCATCCCGGAGGGCCACAAGTCGCTCGCGTTCGGCCTGCGTTTCCGGGCCGCCGACCGCACACTGACGGCCGACGAGGCGTCGCAGGCCCGGGCCGGCGCCGTGGCGCTGGCCGCCGAACGGTTCGGTGCCACCCAGCGCTGACGGGAACCTGGGATCTCGCTCCCCAGCCGCTCCCCGCCCTCGCAAGCTCGGTCGGGGCCCTCGCGGCCGTGGGCCCAAGCTCGATGGATCTCGACAAGCTCGATCACCGGTTCGGTGGTCGAGCTTGTCGAGACCGGGGATTTCGGCAAGCTCAATCACCGGGTGCGTCGAAATTCAGCCGCGTCGGTGCCGTTCGATGCCGTGGTTATTCCGTCTCGGGGCCCTCGGCGGCATCCTCGGAATGGATCCTTGAGTCCGGCGCCGCGTCGTTTTCATCGCCCTCGGCCGCCGTCTCACTGTGTTCCCTGGCGTCTGCCTCCGGTACCTGGTCCGTGCCCATTGGAAATCCCTTCTGCCGCGGCGGGCCGTGTTCGCAGTCCGTGTGCCCGCCTGCTTCCATTCTCCGTCGTGCAGGGGCGGCCGTCGATGCACACGCGGGCACCAAGGCCCAGCCGTTCTCCGGTCCTACCGCGCCGGGACGGTGTTGAAGGAGACGGTGTTGAAGGGGACGGTGTTGAAGGAAACGAGCCCCGTGCCCACGCATTCGCGCGCCAACTCGATGGTGTCGACGAGGGCTTGCTTGTCGGGGCACCACGGCGACTGTGCCACGAGGCTTCCCCTGTCCGAGACCACGTCGAAACGAAACCCGCGTCGTTCGTCCGAAAAGACAATGAATTTACCTGACATGTTGCCCACCATTCTTTGCTGGTTCGTGTCATCGTCCGGCCGGTGCGTCATTGCCGAAGCCGGGTGGTCCATGCTGTTGCCGCGGCCCGGGATGTGACCCGGACCACGGTGACAAGAATTCCCCACGAAGCTGAGACGCCGCCTTGGAAATCCTGTGTGGTCCGAGACGAGCCGTGTCGCCCGGACCGTTTTGTGTTCCATGACACAACTTGATCAAGATTTCAGGGTACGCACAAGTAGCTTGACCATTTGTTTCTTGCCACTCGGCCCATGCCGGCCGGGTCGCGGAGTGCGGTTCCCGCGGTCCGTGGCGCGGCGGGGAGGCGCGTTGACCCGCGGGATAGGGTTGATCCGGGCAGGGCATCAGGGACGGAGAATCAGGGGACCAGGATGACCTTCCCGGTCGTCTCGCGGCCCTGCAGGGCGGTGTGCGCGGCGCCGGCGTCGGCCAGCGGGAACCGGGCGCCGATGCGGGCGGTCAGGTTCCCGGCCGCGGCCGCGCCGAACACCTCCTCGGCACGCCAGCGCCGTTCCTGCGGGTTCTGCAGGTAATGGCCGAGCGTGGGCCGGGTCACGAACACGGAGCCGGCGCTGTTGAGCCGCTGCAGGTCAAACGGCGGCACCTGGCCGGACGCGCCGCCGAACAACACGAGCATGCCGCGCCGGCGCAGCGACGCCAGCGAACCGTCGAACGTGTCCTTGCCGACGCCGTCGAACACCACATCCACGCCGACGCCGTCCGTAAGCTCGCGCACGGCCGTGGCGAAATCCGCGTAACGGAGCACCTCGTCGGCCCCGGCGGCACGGGAGAGCTCCTCCTTCTCCTCGGTCGAGACCGTCGTGATGACCCGGGCGCCGCGGTCCTTGAGCAGCTGGGTGAGCAGCAGGCCCACACCGCCGGCGCCCGCGTGCAGCAGCACGGTGTGGCCCGGCTCGACGTGGAACGTGGAGTTCATCAGGTAATGCGCCGTCATGCCCTGCAGCGGCAGTGCGGCGGCGACGTCCAGCGGAACGGCGGCCGGAACGGGCAGCGCGGCGTCCTCGTCCATGAGGGCATATTCGGCGTAGCAGGCGCTGCCCTCGGCCGTGGCCACGTGGTCGCCGACGCTGAACGCGCTGACACCGGACCCCACCTCCACGACCGTGCCGGCCGCCTCCGAACCGGGCGTGAACGGGAACGGCACGTCGTACACGCCGCCGCGCTGGTACGTCTCGATGAAGTTCACGCCGATGGCGGCGACCTTGACCAGCAGCTGGCCGGGGGCCGGGGAGGGGCGGGGCACGTCCCGGATCCGCAGTACTTCCGGCCCGCCCGGTGCGTCGGCCACGACGGCACGGCATTGTGAGCTCATGTCTTCTCCCCTTGCTAGCTGTTCCTGCCCCCATCTTAGGGCCGAGGGGCGTGAACACGCATGGACCTTGCTGCATAAGTTTCGGGCCGAATGAATATTTCTGTATAGTCGAGTCATGACATTCTCAGTTGCCGTCTCCGGCGCCAGCGGATACGCGGGCGGCGAGGTCCTGCGCCTGCTCGCCAGCCACCCGAACGTGAGCGTCGGGGCCATCACCGCGCACAGCAACGCCGGCGGCCGCCTCGGCGCGTTGCAGCCGCACCTGCACATGTTCGCCGATCGCCTGCTCGTTGAGACGACGGTGGAGAACCTGGCCGGCCACGACGTCGTGTTCCTGGCGCTGCCGCACGGCGCGTCCGCCGAGATCGCCGCGCAGCTGCCGGCCGACACGCTCGTCATCGACGCCGGCGCCGACCACCGGCTCGAGAACCCGGCTGCCTGGGAGAAATTCTACGGCTCCGCGCACGCCGGCACCTGGCCGTACGGCTTGCCGGAACTGCCCGGCGCGCGGGCACGCCTTGTCGGGGCCAGGCGCATCGCCGTGCCCGGCTGCTACCCGACGAGTGCCCAGCTGGCCCTCGTCCCCGGCTTCGCGGCCGGGCTGCTGGAACCCGACGACGTCGTCATCGTCGCCGCCTCCGGCACGTCCGGCGCCGGCAAGTCCGCCAAGACGCACCTGCTCGGCTCCGAGGTCATGGGGTCGATGAGCGCGTACGGGGTCGGCGGCGGGCACCGGCACACCCCGGAGATGGAACAGGGCTTTTCGAACGCGGCCGGCGTTCCCGTCACGGTGTCGTTCACCCCGACGCTGGCACCGATGCCCCGTGGCATCCTGACGACGGCTACGGCGCGGGTCAAGCCGGGCGTCGACGCCGCCGCGCTGCGCGCGGCCTGGACCGAGGCCTACGACGGCGAGCCGTTCGTGCATGTGCTGCCCGAGGGGCAGTGGCCGCACACCCAGCATGTGCACGGCTCCAACCATGCCGTGCTGCAGCTGGCCTTCGACGAGCACGCGGGCCGCGTCATCGTCTCCTGTGTGATCGACAACCTGACGAAGGGCACGGCCGGTGGAGCCGTACAATCCATGAATATCGCCCTCGGTTTGCCCGAAACCACGGGCCTGACCCTGCAAGGAGTTGCACCATGAGCGTTACCAAGGCCCACGGGTTTCGCGCCGCCGGTGTCACCGCCGGCCTGAAGGCCTCCGGCAAACCCGACCTTGCCCTCCTCGTCAATGACGGCCCGGACCACCACGCGGCCGCCGTGTTCACGTCCAACCGGGTCGCCGCCGCCCCCGTGCATTGGTCGCGCCAGGTCCTGGCCGACGGCCGCGTCGACGCCGTCGTGCTCAACTCCGGCGGCGCCAACGCGTGCACCGGCCCGCAGGGTTTCCAGAACACGCACACCACGGCGGAGAAGGCGGCCGACGTGCTCGGCCTGTCCGCCACGGACATCGCCGTCTGCTCCACCGGGCTCATCGGCGAGCAGCTGCCCATGGACAAGATCCTGCCGGGCGTGGAGGCCGCGGCCGCGGCCCTGGCGGACGACGGCGGTGCTGCCGCCGCCGGCGCGATCATGACCACCGACACCGTCCGGAAGGAGGCGGCGTGGACGTCCGCGCCGAACGCCGACGGCGGCACGTACACGATCGGCGGCATGGCCAAGGGCGCCGGCATGCTGGCCCCTGGACTGGCCACGATGCTCGTCGTCATCACGACCGACGCGGAGGTCGGCGCGGACGGGCTCGACGCCGCGCTGCGCGACGCCGTGGCCGTCACGTTCAACCGGGCCGACTCCGACGGCTGCATGTCGACCAATGACACGGTGCTGCTGCTCGCCTCCGGTGCCACCGGCCTGTACCCGGACATGGACGAGTTCACCCGCGGCCTGACCGAGGTCTGCGCCACGCTGGCCCGCGCCCTGATCGCCGACGCCGAGGGCGCCAACCACGACATCGCCGTCACCACCCTGAACGCGGCCAGCGAACGCGACGCCGAGATCGTCTCACGCGCCGTGGCCCGCTCCAACCTGTTCAAGACGGCCATTTTCGGCAAGGACCCCAACTGGGGCCGGGTGCTCTCCGCCGTCGGCACGACCGACGCCCAGTTCGACCCGGACGAGCTGAACGTGTCCATCAATGGCGTGCAGGTTTGCCGCCGCGGCGGCATCGGCGACTCCCGCGACCTGGTCGACCTTCAGGCTCGCGAGGTCACCGTGGAAATCGACCTGCGCGCCGGCGACGCCACCGCCACCATCTGGACCAACGACCTGACACACGCGTATGTCGAAGAGAACAGCGCCTACTCGTCGTAGGTTCCGGTGGTCGAGCTTGTCGAGACCCCGGTGGTCGAGCTTGTCGAGACCAGGTGGGCGGCAGGGAGCGATTTCGACAGGCTCAATCACCGGGGCGCACATGAATGAACGTAAGGGAGACCGCATGAACACGCTGGAACGGGCGCAGGACCGGGCGGCCACGCTGATCGAGGCGCTGCCGTGGATCCAGCAGTTCGCGGGCACCGTCGTCGTCGTCAAGTACGGCGGCAACGCGATGGTCAACGATGAGTTGCGCCGGGCCTTCGCCGAGGACATCGTCTTCATGCAGCATGTGGGCATCAAGCCCGTCGTCGTGCACGGCGGCGGGCCGCAGATCAACGCCTTGCTGGGCCGGCTGGGCATCGCCTCCGAATTCAAGGGCGGCCTGCGCGTCACCACGCCCGAGGCCATGGAGGTGGTGCGCATGGTCCTCACCGGGCAGGTGGGCCGCGAACTGGTGGGCCTGATCAACTCGCACGGCCCGTACGCGGTCGGGCTGTCCGGCGAGGACGGCGGGCTGCTGCAGGCCGAACGAACGGGCACGATCGTCGACGGGCTGCCCGTGGACCTGGGCCTGGTCGGTGAGGTCGTCGGGGTGAACCCGGGTGCCATCGTGGACCTGTTGGAGGCCGGGCGGATCCCCGTCATCTCCACCGTGGCCCCGGAGGTCGGGGACGCCTCCACCGTGCTGAACGTCAACGCCGACACGGCGGCGGCGGCCCTGGCCGTCGCGTTGCAAGCGTCCCGGCTGGTCATCCTGACCGACGTCGAGGGCCTGTACGCGAACTGGCCGGACAAATCCTCGCTCATCTCCGCCCTCGGCGCGGGCGAGCTGCGCGCCATGCTGCCGAACCTGGAATCGGGCATGATCCCGAAGATGGGCGCCTGCCTGGCCGCGGTCGACGGCGGTGTGGCGCGTGCCGCCGTCGTCGACGGCCGCATGGCCCACTCCATGCTGCTCGAACTCATGACCACCGCCGGCACCGGCACCCAGGTGATCCCCGACGACGACACCGCAAAGGACGACAAGTGAGCGACACCCCGCAGACCCCGGCAGTACCCGAGAACCCAGTACCCGACAACCCCGCGACCGCCGTGGCCGGCACCGGCACCGGCGAGCAGTGGCTGGCCCGCTACGGCAACTCGCTCATGGGCGTGTTCGGCAACCCGCAGCGCGTGCTGGTGCGCGGCGCCGGCGCGCTCGTGTGGGACGCCGACGGCAAGGAGTACCTCGACCTGCTCGGCGGCATCGCCGTGAACGCGCTGGGCCACGCCAACCCGTTTGTCACGTCCGTGATCGCCAGCCAGCTGGCCACGCTCGGGCACGTGTCCAACTTCTTCACGAGTCCCACGCAGATCGCGCTGGCCGAAAAACTGCTCGAACTCAGCGGCGCCCCGGCCGGGTCGAGGGTGTTCTTCGCGAATTCGGGCACGGAGGCCAACGAGGCCGCGTTCAAGCTGGCCCGAGCCCACGGCAAGTCGTTCGTCGCGCGCGGCCTGCCGGTCCGGACCACGATCATCGCGCTCGAAGGTGCGTTCCACGGGCGCACCATGGGCGCGCTGGCACTGACGGCCAAGCAGGCGTACCGGGAGGCGTTCGAACCGCTGCCCGACGGCGTCCGGCACATCCCGTTCAACGACGTCGACGCCCTGCGCGCCGCCGTCGACGAGACGGTGGCCGCCGTCGTCCTCGAACCCATCCAGGGGGAGGCCGGCGTGCGCCCGCTGTCGGCCGAGTACCTTCGCGCCGCGCGGGAACTGACCGCCGCGGCCGGTGCCCTGCTGATCGTGGACGAGGTGCAGACAGGTGTGGGCCGCACGGGGGACTGGTTCGCCGGCACGGCCGCGGGCATCACCCCCGACGCCATGACGCTGGCCAAGGGCCTGGGTGGCGGCTTCCCCATCGGCGCGCTGATCACGTTCGGCGACGGTCCGTCGTCGTTGCTGTCCGCCGGGCAGCATGGCACCACATTCGGCGGCAACCCGGTGGCCACGGCCGCCGCGCTGGCCACGCTGCACGTGCTCGAGAACCAGCACGTGCTCGAAAACGTCCGTTCCGTCGGTGCACGGCTGGCCGCCGGCCTGGCCGCGATCGACGGCGTCACCGAGGTGCGCGCGCACGGCCTGCTGATCGGCTTCGACCTGGCCCGCCCGGTCGCCGCCAAGGTGGTCGTGGCGGCACTCGAGGCCGGGTTCATCGTCAACGCCCCGGGACCTGGCACCATCCGGTTGGCCCCGCCGCTGATCCTCACCGCCGCGCAGGCCGACACATTCCTGGCGGCACTGCCCGGCCTGCTCGCCGGCGCCTTCGAACAGGCCACCGACACCCCCGAAGGAGCATGATGACCCGGCACCTCCTGGTCGACACCGACCTGACCCCGGCCGAGCAGGCCGAGGTCCTGGACCTGGCCGCCGCGCTCAAGCGCGCCCCGTACTCGAAGGCCACGTTCGCCGCCGCCGGCGCGGGCCGCAAGACCGTGGCCGTGGTCTTCGACAAGACGTCCACGCGCACCCGGGTCTCGTTCGCCACCGGCATCGCCGACCTGGGCGGCAACCCGTTGGTCATCAACCCCGGCGAGGCCCAGATCGGCCACAAGGAGTCCGTGGCGGACACGGCCCGCGTGCTCGAACGCATGGTCGACGCGATCGTGTGGCGCACCTACGCGCAGGTAGGCCTGGAGGAGATGGCCGCCAACGCGAGGGTGCCCGTCATCAACGCCCTCTCCGACGACTACCACCCGTGTCAGCTGCTGGCCGACCTGCTCACCATCCGCGAGCACAAGGGTGCCCTGGCCGGGTTGACCGTGACGTACCTGGGTGACGGCGCCAACAACGTGGCCAACTCGTACCTGCTTGCCGGCGCCACGGCCGGCATGCACGTGCGCGTCGCCGGCCCGGCCGGCTACCTGCCCGCCGCCGCTGTGGTGGCCGCGGCCGAGGACCGGGCGGCCGCAACCGGCGGTTCCGTGCTGGTGACCACGAGCGTGGACGACGCCGTCGCCGGCGCGGACGTGCTGGTCACCGACACGTGGGTGTCCATGGGCCGGGAGGACGAGAAGGCGCGGCGGCTCGAACTGTTCAAGGACTACGCGCTCGACGACGCCGCGCTCGCCAAGGCCGGCCCGGACGCCATCGTGCTGCACTGCCTGCCGGCCTACCGCGGCTATGAGATCTCGGCGTCGGTCATCGACGGCCCGCAGTCCGTGGTGTGGGATGAGGCCGAGAACCGGTTGCACGCGCAGAAGGCGCTCATGGTGTGGCTCGTCGAGCAGACCGCCCGGGAGCGTGCCGCCCACGAAACCCTTCCCGCCTGACCATGTCCCGCCCTTCCTCCCCCGGGATGCCCACCACGAAGACGGCCCGGCAGGCGCGCATCACCGCGCTGCTGGCCAACCGGGCCGTGCGCTCGCAGGCCGAGCTGGCGTCGCTGCTGGCCGCCGACGGGTTGAACGTGGGGCAGGCGACGCTCAGCCGGGACCTGGTGGAGCTGCGCGCCGTGCGCGTGCGCGGCGAGGACGGCGGGCTCGTGTACGCGGTGCCGCCCGAGGGCGGCGAACGCGGCGTGCACGCCGGCTCCAACCAGGAACTGCTCGACACCCGGCTGGTGCGGTTGTGCGGCGAACTGCTCGTGAAGGTCGAGGCCTCCGGGAACATCGTCGTGCTGCGCACCCCGCCGGGCGCGGCGAACTTCCTGGCCCTGGCCATCGACCATTCGGTCATGCCGTCCGTGCTGGGCACCCTGGCCGGGGACGACACCGTCATGGTCATCACCCGCGATCCGCACGGCGGGGACGCCGTCGCCCGGCGCTTCCTGCAATTTGCCGCCGAATCCGCCGGCGCCTGAGGGGCGCCGCACATCATCCGGCACCCACCCCGCAACAGCGAAGAGAGAAGATCATGACAGACCGCATTGTGTTGGCCTACTCCGGGGGCCTGGACACGTCCGTGGCCATCGGCTGGATCGCCGAGGCCACCGGCGCCGAGGTGATTGCCGTCGCCGTCGACGTCGGCCAGGGCGGTGAATCGCTGGAGACCGTGCGCCAACGCGCGCTCGGCTGTGGCGCCGTCGAAGCCTACGTGGCCGACGCCCGCGACGAGTTCGCCAACGACTACTGCGTCCCGACACTGCGGGCCAACGCGCTGTACCAGGGCCACTACCCGCTGGTGTCCGCCATCTCCCGTCCCGTGATCGTCAAGCACCTGGTGCAGGCCGCCCGCGAATTCGGCGCCACCACCGTGGCCCACGGCTGCACCGGCAAGGGCAACGACCAGGTGCGCTTCGAGGTGGGCATCCAGACCCTGGGCCCGGACCTGAAATGCATCGCCCCCGTCCGCGACCTGGCGCTGACCCGCGACAAGGCCATCGCGTTCGCCGCGGACAAGGGCCTGCCCATCGAAACCACCAAGAAGAACCCGTACTCCATCGATGCGAACGTGTGGGGCCGCGCCGTGGAGACCGGCTACCTCGAGGACATCTGGAACGCGCCCACCAAGGACATCTACGACTACACCGCCACGCCCGAGTTCCCGCCCGCACCCGACGAGGTCGTCATCACGTTCGAGGCCGGCGTGCCCGTCGCCATCGACGGCGCCGCTGTCACCCCGCTGCAGGCCATCCAGGAGCTGAACCGCCGCGCCGGCGCCCAGGGGATCGGCCGCATCGACGTCGTCGAGGACCGGTTGGTCGGCATCAAGAGCCGGGAGATCTATGAGGCGCCCGGCGCCATGACGCTGATCACGGCGCACAAGCACCTCGAGGATGTCACGATCGAACGCGAGCAGGCCCGCTTCAAGGCCACCGTGGGGCAGCGGTGGAGCGAACTGGTCTACGACGGCCAGTGGTTCTCCCCGCTCAAGCGCTCCCTGGACGCGTTCATCGCCGACACGCAGCGGCACGTCGGCGGCGACATCCGCATGACGCTGCACGGCGGCATGGCCGTCGTCACCGGGCGCCGGTCGGCGACGAGCCTGTACGACTTCGATCTGGCCACGTACGACACGGGGGACACGTTCGACCAATCGCAGGCCAAGGGATTCATTGAACTGTGGGGCATGTCCGCCAAGGTGGCGGCCCGCCGCGACCAGCGCGTAGGAGGAAACCGATGAGCGAAGAACTGGGCCCACGGGCGCAGGGGTCCCCGTCCGAGCGGAGCGAGGAAGGGGTGCGCTCGGTGGGCCCACGGGCGCAGGGGTCCCCGTCCGAGCGGAGCGAGGAGGGGGTGCGCTCGGGGACGAACGAGGGGGCCCTGTGGGGCGGCCGGTTCGCCGGCGGGCCGGCCGACGCGCTGGCGGCGCTGAGCAAGTCCACCCACTTCGACTGGCGGCTGGCCCTGTATGACATTGCCGGGTCGAAGGCGCACGCGAAGGTGCTGCACACGGCCGGGCTGCTCGACGACGCCGAACTGGCCGGCATGCTCGACGCCCTGGGCCGGCTGGAGGCCGATGTGACGTCGGGTGCCCATGTGGCCGCGGACACCGACGAGGACGTGCACGGGTCGCTGGAGCGCGGCCTGATCGAACGTGCGGGGCCGGCCCTGGGCGGGAAGCTGCGCGCCGGCCGTTCCCGCAACGACCAGATCGCCACGCTCGGCCGCATGTACCTGCGCGACCACGCCCGCATCGTCACCCGCGGCGTGCTCGGGGTGGTCGACGCGCTCGTGGCCCAGGCGAAGGCGCACCACGGCGTGGCCATGCCCGGGCGCACCCACCTGCAGCACGCCCAGCCGGTGCTGCTCAGCCACCACCTGCTGGCGCACGCGTGGGCGCTGCTGCGCGACGTGCAGCGGCTGGCCGACTGGGACAAGCGCGCGGCCGTGTCGCCGTACGGGTCCGGCGCGCTCGCCGGATCCTCGCTGGGCCTGGACCCGAATGCCGTCGCCGCGGACCTGGGCTTCGACTCGGCCGTGTGGAACTCGATCGACGGGACGGCGTCCCGCGACGTCTTCGCCGAGTTCGCGTGGGTTGCGGCCATGATCGGCGTGGACCTGTCGCGCGTGTCCGAGGAGGTCATCCTGTGGGCCACAAAGGAGTTCTCCTTCGTCACGCTCGACGACGCCTACTCGACAGGTTCGTCGATCATGCCGCAGAAGAAGAACCCGGATGTGGCGGAGCTGGCCCGCGGCAAGGCCGGCCGGCTGATCGGCGACCTGACCGGGCTGCTGGCCACGCTCAAGGGCCTGCCGCTGGCCTACAACCGCGACCTGCAGGAGGACAAGGAGCCCGTCTTCGACGCCGCCGACACGCTCGAGCTGCTGCTGCCGGCCGTCTCCGGCATGATCGCCACGCTCGTGTTCAACACCTCCCGCATGGAGGAACTGGCGCCGCAGGGCTTCGCGCTGGCCACCGACATCGCCGAATGGCTGGTGCGCCAGGGTGTGCCGTTCCGTGACGCGCACGAACTCTCCGGCGCGGCCGTGAAGGTCGCCGAGGGCCGCGGCGTGGAGCTGTGGGACCTGACCGACGAGGAGTACGCCGGCATCTCCGCCCACCTCACCCCGGCGGTGCGCGACGTCCTGAGCACGCAGGGGTCGTTGGCGAGCCGCAGCGCCCAGGGCGGCACGGCGCCGTCGGCGGTCACCGCGCAGCTGGCCGCGCTGGAGGCCCAACTGGACGCGGTTCGCGCCTTCGCGGTCTGAGCGGAGGGTGGTGGGATACCCTGTCCCCATGACTGAGATCTCCGCCACAGACCTGCTCGATCGCCTCGGCACGGCCGCCGACACGCTCGAACGCAAGATCGCCGACCTGGCCGACGACGACGTGCGCGCCGCGACGGAGTTGCCCGATTGGTCCCGCGGCCATGTGCTGGCGCACCTGGCCGGGGTGTGCAACGCCATGGCGCGGCAGGTCGAGTACGCGGTGCGCGGCGAGAAAGTGGAGATGTACGACGGCGGCATGGCCGGCCGCACACAGGCGATCGAAATGGCCGCCGGGCTCGGCGCCGCCGAGCACCGCATCGCCGTGGATGCCGCGCTCGGCCGCGCGCTGCACGCGTTCGACGGGTTGGCCGCGGACCAGTGGGAGCTGCCCATCTCCTACCGCGGCGGCGTGGTCCGCGACGGCGGGCTGGCGCTGTGGCGCGAACTGGTCATCCACTTGTCCGACCTCGACGTGGGACGGGGTCCCGAGACGTGGTCGAAGGAATTCTGCCTGTACCTGGTCGACTTCCTGGCGGCCCGCGTTCCGGGCGGCAGCCGGTTCAAGCTGCTGCCCCTTGGCCTGCCCGCACAGGCGATCGGCGGCGGCGAGAACACCGTGTCGATCTCCGGCATGCTGACCGACATCGCCGCCTGGCTGGCCGGGCGCACCCCGACACTGGGCACCCTGCGTGCCGAGGCCGCCGCCGACTCCGTGCCGCTGCCGGACCTGCTGCCCTGGCCGGCACCGGCCACAGCCAAATAACGATCCACCCGCAGAACCGGGGAGAACCATGCACTACCGCACCCTTGGCACCAGCGGAACCGTCGTCTCCGACCTGGCGCTCGGCACCATGACGTTCGGCCACGAGGCCGACGAGGCCGCGTCGCATGCGCTCCTTGACGCGTTCTTCGCCGCCGGCGGCACGCTCGTCGACACGGCCGATGTGTACACGCACGGCGCATCCGAATCGATCATCGGCCGCTGGCTGGCGGCACACCCGACGGAGCGCGAACAGGTCGTGCTGGCCACAAAGGGCCGCTTCCCGATGGGCGAGGGGCCGAACGACGTGGGCCTGTCCCGCCGCCACCTGTCCCGTGCATTGGACGCGTCACTGTCGCGCCTCGGCGTCGATCACATCGACCTGTACCAGGTGCACGCGTGGGACCCGGTCACCCCGGTTGAGGAGACGCTGCGCTTCCTGGACGGCGCCGTGGCCGCCGGCAAGATCGGCCACTACGGGTTTTCCAACTACACGGGCTGGCAGCTGACCAAGGCCGTGCACGTGGCCCGGGCGCACGGCTGGGCCGCACCGGTGACGCTGCAGCCGCAGTACAACCTGCTGGCGCGCGGCATCGAGCACGAGATCGTCCCGGCCGCGCTCGACGCCGGGCTCGGCCTGCTGCCCTGGTCGCCGCTGGGTGGTGGCTGGCTCAGCGGCAAGTACCGCCGCGACGTCCACCCGGAGGGGGCCACCCGCCTGGGCGAAAACCCGGCCCGCGGCGTGGAGGCGTGGAACTCGCGCAACGGCGACGAGCACACCTGGGCCGTCATCGACGCCGTGCAATCCGTGGCGGAGGGCCGGGGTGTGTCCATGGCCCAGGTGGCGCTGGCCTGGGTGCGGGTACAGCCGGCCGTCACGTCCGTCATCCTCGGCGCCCGCACCCTCGAACAGCTGGAGGACAACCTCGCGTCCGTGGACCTGGAACTGGCCGCCGGGGAACTGGTCGCCCTGGCCGCGGCCAGCATGCCGCGCGCGGAGGCGTACCCGTACGGCGTCGGCGGCCGCGAGCAGCGCAGCCGCAAGATCGAGGGCGGCCGCTGACCTAGGACCCGGCCGCGGCGCGCCACAGGTGCAGCGTCGCGTAGGAGCGCCACGGTTTGAGCGGTTCAGCCATGGCCGCGAGGTCGGCGGGCGTGAACCGGCGCGACTGTGCCGGGGAAAGGCCACGCAACGCCCCAAACCCGTTGCGCACGGCCGCGTCGGTGGGCAGGAACACGTCGGGAGCGCCAAGGACGCGCATCCCCACGTATCCGAGAGTCCACGGACCGATGCCCGGGAGCGGCAGCAGCTTGCCGGCCAGTGTCTCGGGCGTGTCCGTGTGGTCGATGGCGACCGTCCTGTCGGCCAGCAGCCCGGCCACGGACAGGACGGCGTCGATGCGCCGTTGCGGGCCGCGCAGGATGGCGCGGCCGCCGGCGGCCAGTTGCGCCGGCGACGGGAACAGCCGCGCCATGGATCCGTGCGGCGTGCGGCTCGGCGTGCCCAGGGCGGCCAGTCGGGTCAATGCGGTCCGGGCCGCAGCGACGGTGATCTGCTGGCCGATCATGGCGCGGATGACGATCTCGGCCGGGTCGATGCAGCCGGGCAGGCGCAGCCCGGGAACGGCGGCCACCCGGGACGCCAGTTGCGGATCGGCGGCCAGGACCGTGTCGGTCACCGCCGGATCCCGGTCGAGGTCCAACAGACGGCGGACGCGGGTCACGAGTTCCGGCAGGTCGGCTGGATCCTCCAGGTCGTGCTCCAAGGCGAGCCCCCGGCCGTCCCACGCGACCCGGAACCAGCCGTGCCCGCCGGGCAACAGCACCGTGCGCGCATAGGAGGCACCACTGCCCTCCTCGACCCCGGCCACGGCACGGGCCGCGAGGAAGGCGAAGATGCCCGGGTCGAACGGGGGATGGAACTCGAGCGTGACGGCCATGCAGCCATCTTGTCACCGACCATGCCCGCCCCGAAAACGCCTGGAAACACGGTCCCACCCGCGCGCTGCTAGCGTGGCAGCATGCCCGTGTCCGAACCCGTCACCGATTCCGAAGACGCTCACGGGAGCCGGTCCCTGCCCGAGCTCCTCCTGCAGCCGGCCACCGTCGTCGCCCCGCGGCTGCTCGGCGCGCTGGTGCGCCACACGTGTCCGGAGGGGACCGTCGTCGTGCGCCTGACCGAGGTGGAGGCGTATCTGGGGCCACATGACTCCGCCGACCCGGACCCGGGCGCGCACAGCTATCGCGGGAAGACGAACCGCAACGCCGTCATGTTCGGTCCGCCCGGGCACCTGTACGTGTACTTCACCTATGGCATGCACTACTGCGCCAACCTGGTCTGCCGGCCGGAAGGGACGTCGTCCGGGTGCCTGATGCGGGCCGGGGAGATCGTGGAGGGCATCGAGCTGGCCCGGTCCCGGCGGCCCACCGCGAAGAAGGACTCCGAACTGGCCCAGGGCCCGGCCCGACTGACCATGGCACTGGGCCTGAGCCGGGTGCACAACGGCATCGACGCGCTCGGGGGCGAGGTGAGCGTGACGCTGCCCGACACGCCCGCCGCCAACGTGCGGACCGGCCCGCGCGTGGGTATCAGCGGGCCCGGCGGCGCCGCCGCCTACCCGTGGCGGTTCTGGCTCGACGGCGACCCGACCGTGTCCCGGTACAAGCCCGGCGTCGTCCGGGTCAGGCCGGCCCGCTGACGCATGCGGCCACTCGTGCTCCAGGATCGAGTACACGGCGACATCCACCCGCGAACCGCAGCACCTGCAGCTTGGCGGCGCTGTTGGCGGCCCCGCCCCAGTATTCGCGGCCGAAAACGTATGGCCGACCTCCACACGCGACTGCTCCGGCGCATGGTCGTACAGGCTCGTGGTCCCCATGACGGCACCGCTCGCATCATCGAGGACCGCGAACGGCAGCGTCGCGGGGTCCGCAATCCGCGCCGCGAACAACCGGTCCAGCGCGCGTTTCGAGGCCGGCTGTTCGGCGGCCATGCCGGCCCACAGCCCGGTGGCGATGAAGGGGAACAGCGCGGACGCGTGGCGGCGTCGCAGCGGGACGAGCCGGACGCCGTGCCCGGAGCGCGTAATCGAGTGTTGCACAGCGAATATTTCATCATCCCGGAGGCCCCCGGCGATGCCGGAATGGCTGTGCCGGGGATGAATTTCCCGTGACATTCGACGCGGCCCTCCCGCGGCCTCCGTGCGCCCCGGTGCGAGTGCCCGGTCCGGGGGCGGTAGCGTTGGGGACGTGAGTGAGACTTCGCCTGCCGCCGCGACCATCGGCCGGCTCTGTGCCACCGTTCCCGACTACCCGGAACCCGGCATCATATTCAAGGACCTGACGCCCGTTTTCGCCGACGGCGCCGCGCTGCGCGAGGTGGTCGACGCGCTGGTGGCGCCCTTCGCCGGCCGGTTCGACGCCGTGGCCGGGGTCGAGGCGCGCGGCTTCCTGCTGGCCGCGGCCGCCGCGTATGCGACGGGGACCGGCATGATCACCGTCCGCAAGGCCGGCAAGCTGCCCAGGGCCCTGTTCACGGAACGCTACGCGCTCGAGTATGGGAAGGCGGCGCTGGAGATCCACCAGGGCGATGTCGCCGCGGGCACCCGCGTGCTCCTCCTCGACGACGTGCTCGCCACCGGTGGCACGCTCGGGGTGGCCGTGCGGCTCCTCGAACGTGCCGGGGCGGACGTGACGGGCATCGGCGTCGTCCTTGAGCTGGCGTCGTTGCCGGGCCGCGCCGCACTGGCGGGGCATCACGTGGAGTCGCTCGTCACCGTGTGAGCGCCGCCCGACACACCACGAAACCGTACGTCCCGGAGCCCGGCCGCGCCGGAGTAGACTGGATGGTCCAACTTTTGCCGGGGCACGCGTCCGGCAGACGACCTTCGCCAGGGGAGCAGTGAATGCAGAACGCCGATTTGGCCAACGAACGCGAGTACGTGGCCGGGCTCTACGCGCGCCTCGATGAGCTGCGCGCCGAGAAGGTCGCCCAGCTTGCCGATGTTCGCCGCACGCTCAGTGCCGGAACCCACCAGAACCGGTCGGAGCGGGACGCGTTCGCCACCCTGTATGAGGACCGGCTCGCGCAGCTGAACGCCGTGGACGACCGGCTTGTGTTCGGCCGGCTCGACCTGGATTCGGGGGAGCGGCGCTACATCGGCCGTATCGGGTTGTCCACCGACGACCTGCGCCAGCTCATGGTCGACTGGCGGGCGCCGGAGGCCGGCACGTTCTACCAGGCCACGGCGTTCGAGCGCCAGGGCGTGCGCCGGCGTCGGCACCTGATCCTCTCCGGCCGCCATGTGCTGGCCATTGAGGACGATGTGCTGGACGCCGATTTGCTGGCCGACGGCGGCGAGCTCCAGGGCGAGGGCGCCCTGCTGGCCGCGCTGAATTCCCGGCGCACCGGGCGCATGTCCGACATCGTCGGGACCATCCAGGCCGAACAGGATCGGATCATCCGGGCCCCGCTCAGCGGCGCGCTCGTCGTGCAGGGCGGCCCGGGCACCGGGAAGACCGCGGTGGCGCTGCACCGTGCCGCCTACCTGCTCTACACGCACCGGGACCGGCTCAAGTCGGCCGGAGTGCTGCTCGTGGGGCCCACCAGCGCGTTCATGAAGTACATCGAACGTGTCCTGCCGTCGTTGGGGGAGACGGGGGTCGTCATGGCCAGCGTGGGCCGGCTCATGCCCGGCATCACGGCGACCGCCACGGAGTCGCGTGCCGTCGCCGAGATCAAGGGCCGCACGTTCATGGCGGACGTGATCGCCAACGCCGTCGCCAACCGGCAACGGCTCCCGCGCCAGGACACCACCGTCACGGTGGAGGGGACCCGGTTGCGCCTGACGGTCCGCCAAGTCCGGCGCGCCCGCGACAAGGCGCGGGCAACGGGCAAGCCGCACAATGAGGCCAGGGCGACCTTCGTGAAAATCCTGCTGCGCGAGCTGACCGAGCAGCTGCGCGAACACATCGAGGCGGCCGGCGCCGGCAACACCGCGGACCGGTCGTACCTGGCCGAGGACGTGCGCAACGCCCGGGACGTGCGTGTCATGTTGAACCTGTGCTGGATGCCGATGACCCCGGAGAAGCTCGTCGCGGAGCTGTTCGCGAAGCCGGCGATCCTGGCCGCGTGTGCATCGCGGCTCACCGAGGCCGAACGCTCGTTGCTGCACCGGCCGCACGACGCGCCGTGGGCCGAGTCCGACGTGCCGCTGCTCGACGAGGCAGCCGAACTGCTCGGCCGGGCGGAGGCACACACGGCCGAGACGTCCGCGGCCGGGGCGCAGCGCAAACGGGATCTGGCCAATGCCGAGAAGGCCATCATGAACGTGAACCAGACGTTGGCCGACGCGGGTGTCGACGGCGTGGTGACAGCCCAGATGCTGGCCGACCACAACGCCGTGCACGAGGAATACCTGACCAGCGCCGAGCGCGCCGTGGAGGACCGGACGTGGGCCTACGGGCACATCGTCGTCGATGAGGCCCAGGAACTCTCGCCCATGCAATGGCGGTTGCTGGTGCGCCGGTGCCCGGTCAAGTCGTTCACCATCGTCGGCGACATCGCCCAGACGAGCGCCGCCTCGGGTGCCCGGTCCTGGCGGCAGGCGCTCACCCCGTTCTTCGACGACCGGTGGACGCTGGAGGAGTTGACGGTCAACTACCGCACCCCGGCCCAGATCGCCGAGGCCGCCGTCCGCATGGCCAATGCGGCCGGCCAGGTCGTCTCCGCGCCGAAGGCGGTGCGTGACGGCGAATGGCCGCCCTTGGTTGACCGCGTCGTCGGGACCGGGGTACTGGAGGAACTGGTGCGGATCCTGCCGGAGGAACTGGACGCACTGAACGGTGGCCTGCTGGCCGTCATCACCGAGGCGTCGCAGGTGGCACGGACGACGGCGGCCGTGCGGGCCATGTACGGCCGCCGGGTCGGGCACGGGGCCGGGTCGCTGGAACAGGACATTGTCGTCATCGACCCGCACGAGGCGAAGGGGTTGGAATTCGACGGTGTCATCATCATCGAACCGTCCGGCCTGTTGGCGGCCGCCGGCGGCCGGGTGGGCGACCTGTACGTGTCGATGACCCGCCCGACACGGCGGCTGCGGCTGGTGACCACGACGGAACTGCCGGCCGGCATCGAGGCGTGAGTAGCGCCGTCGTACTGGTAATTTTGGAGGGTGTCATTGCAAACCGAACTTCGCGCCCCCGTTAACGACGCCAGCTTCCCCAACGTCTGGCAGGAACTGAAGTGGCGCGGCCTGGTCCATGTATCGACGGACGAGGCCGCCCTCGAGGAACTGCTGGCCGGCGACCCGATCACCTACTACTGCGGGTTCGACCCGACGGCGCCGAGCCTGCACCTGGGCAACCTGGTCCAGCTGCTGACCATGCGCCGGCTCCAGCTGGCCGGGCACAAGCCGCTCGGGTTGGTCGGCGGCTCCACCGGCCTGGTGGGGGACCCGCGGCCGACGGCGGAGCGCACCATGAACACGAAGGAAACGGTCGCGGAGTGGGTCGGCTACCTGCAAGGCCAGGTCCACCGGTTCCTCAGCTTCGAGGGCGAGAACGCCGCGCGCATGGTCAACAACCTCGACTGGACCGCGCCCATGTCCGTGCTGGACTTCCTGCGCGACGTCGGCAAGTACTTCCGTATCGGCACCATGGTCAAGAAGGACATCGTGGCCTCCCGGCTGAACTCCGAGGAGGGCATCAGCTACGCCGAGTTCAGCTACCAGATCCTGCAGGGCATGGACTACCTGGAGCTGTACCGCCAGTACGATTGCCGGCTGCAGCAGGGCGGCTCCGACCAGTGGGGCAACCTGACCAGCGGCACCGACCTGATTCGCAAGGTCGAGGGTGCGTCCGTGCATGCGCTGGGCACGCCGCTGATCACGAACTCGGACGGGACGAAGTTCGGCAAGAGCGAGGGCAATGCCATCTGGCTCGATCCGGCCATGTGCAGCCCCTTCGACATGTACCAGTTCTGGCTGAACACGGCCGACGCCGACGTCATCGACCGGTTGAAGGTCTTCTCGTTCCTGTCCCGCGAACAAATCGAGGAGCTCGCCCGGGCTGTGGCCGAGCGGCCGCAGGCGCGTGAGGCGCAGCGCGTGCTGGCATTCCAGGTCACGTCGCTGGTGCACAGCGTCGAGGCGACGAACAAGGCCATTGCGGCGTCCGCGGCGTTGTTCGGCCAAGGTGAGCTGACCGACCTCGACGTGCCGACGCTGGCCGCGGCCACGCGTGAACTGCCCAAGGTCACCGTGCCCGCCGATGAGTTGAACATCGTCAGCCTGCTCGTGGCCTCCGGCCTGTCCGCCAGCAACTCGGCCGCCCGCCGGACGATCGGGGAGGGTGGGGCGTACGTGAACAATGCAAAGGTCACCGACCCGGACGTGGTCGTCGACGCCGCGGACGCGCTGCACGGCAGATACTTGCTGTTGCGCCGCGGCAAGCGCACCCTGGTCATGGCGGAGATCGTTTAGCGGTCGGTGATTGAGCCTGTCGAAATCACCGACAGACTCCCCACCACAGCTGCCCGCCGGCGCGTTTGCGCACCGGCGGGCAGCTGTGTATAGTTCTACAAGTCTGCTGCGCTTGCGCTGCTCCCGGCTGGATCACTCCGGCGGGTGGGAACGGTGAAGCGGGGCGCTGAATCCCTAAACCAAACCATTTCCTTATCGCTTCGTCGCGTGCTGCGATCGAACGGAAGAATATATGGTGAAGGAATTCGGTGAATTCACGGTGTGACGAGCGGCACGAACTGCCGATTGGACAAAGTGAATTCCGATGAAATAAGCTGTAAACACCGCAGCGATGAAAGCGAAGCAAGAAATGCTTCAAGTACTCGTTTGTGTTTGTTGTTTGAGAACTCAATAGTGTGCCAAGTTTTTTTGATGCCGATTGGTTATGTTTGATTGGTTGATTGACTGTTTT
>NZ_RWKQ01000018.1:0-6479 GCF_003946885.1 Specibacter cremeus
TAACTACTATTTTCCCAGCTCAGGGGGCACTTGTTCGGTTTAACACGCCCCAGTCAAAAAGTTCCTACTCGCGGATCCGGGTCAGACCGGAACACGCCGCAATACTGCTCGGCCGCCGTCGTCAGCTCCCGGATAAGCGGCTGTGTCCCGCCCTCCCTGTCCGTCCGGAACATGAAGGCGACCACCACGGAGGGCAGGGTGGGAACCATCCCGAAGCGGCCCGCCGTTGCCGGCGCGGAGCCGGGGCCTTCGAGCGCCGATCGCAACCATTCCGCCCGCATCTGGTGCTCGAGGTCGACGGCGTTTTGCTGGCGCAGGATGGCAATGGCGGCCAACCGGGCTGTCTCCATGAGGGCCGCCTCGGCCTCGGCGCTGATCGGTTTTTCGTCCTCTATCACCCAAATCGAGCCGATTGTCCGGCGCCCGGCACGCACGGGCGCGGCGCAGCGCGCCAATTCGCCATCAGCCGGATCGAAGGGAAAATGCACCACACCCTTGGTCGCCATCACCGTGCGGTACTGCCACGTGTTCTTTTCCTCTTCGGGGACCCTTCTGGCCAGGATGCCGTTGCGTCGCAGCCGATCCACCGTGTGTCGTTCCAGATTGGAGTACGCCAGCACGTTCCGGTCCAGGTCTTCAATGGCCACCGCACCGTCCGCGGCCGTGGCCAGGGCGTTGGCCAGCATGAACAGGTCCGTGCCGGCGCCGGCGTCCTCGGAGCCTCGACTATTCGTCATGGCCGAGACGAGGCTGTCCAATTGCCGCCACGGAACCTCATCGTCCAAGGCAAGCAGGGCAACACCGGCCTGCCGGGCGCGATCGGCCAGCTCCTGGTACCTGTTGCCCCGAAGCTTGATGACGGCCGCGCAGAAACCCCGCTCGGCCGCCGCGTCGATGGCGGCGGCCGACTCCGCGGCTGACGGATCCAGCCCCACCAGCAGCAGGATGCCACCCGGGGTGTCGGCCAGGACATCCCGACTGTCGTACACGACGGGAACGGACACCGGCAGGTCCGGCTCGTCCGGACGGGTCAGGATCGACAGCAGGGCGCTGCCCAAGGTGCCGGCCAGGTCTTGCACCGACAGCGTCGCAAGGTCAGGGTCCATGCCGTCCAGCCTCTCCGCCCCACCCATGATCATTGTTGGATCGGACAAAACATTCATTCAAAGCTTAGCGGAGGCGCCAACGCATTCGATGCAGCGGTCTTCCAAGCTTGAGGTGGATCACATTCAACCAACCACTTCCGGCCCGCGGCCGGCGGAGAATCCGAGGACCTGCGTGAAGACCGCACATGAAATGGACCGGGCCGGTGTGCGCGCACTGGCCATCTTGCCGGAAGAGTCCGCCATCACCGATGACGGGGAACTTGTGATCGGCGGATGCCCCGTCTCCCGGCTGGCGCAGGCCTACGGCACGCCGGCCTACGTATATGACGAAACGGGGCTGCGGCGCCAGATCCGCCGGTTCGTGGACGGCATGGCGGACCGCTGGCCGAACTCGGAGGTGCTCTTCGCCTCCAAGTCGCTGCCGTGCGTGGCCATGTACGCCATAGCCCAGGCAGAGGGGCTCAGTGTGGACGTGGCCGGGGGCGGCGAACTCATGATGGCGCTGGCCGCCGGCGTGGACCCGGCGCGAATCTACCAGCATGGCAACGCCAAATCGGACGCTGAACTGGACATGGCCCTGCAGGCGGGCGTGGGCGGCATCGTCATTGACAACTTCGACGACCTGGCGCGGCTGGAACGGATGACCACCAAACCCCAAGGCGTGCTGGTGCGCATGATCCCCGGCGTCACCCCCGATACGCATGCCTCCCAGGCCACGGGCGGCAGCGATTCCAAGTTCGGTCTGCAATTCGGCCAGTTGCGCGAGATCGCAGCCCGGATCCAGACCCATCCGCTGCTGCACCTGGATGGCATCCACCTGCACATCGGCTCGCAGGTGCTGGACGTCGATCCCTTCACGGATGCGGTGAAGTCCGTGGCGGACCTGGGACCGTATGAAACGTACGACGTCGGCGGCGGGCTGGGTGTGCGGTACACCTGTGACGAGCAGGCCCCCAGCGTGGAGCAATACCTGGACGCCGTCACCGACGCGGCGCGCCGGTACCTGCCGGCGGGCGCCAAGCTGATGATCGAACCGGGCCGCTCCATCGTGGCCCGCGCCGGCGTCACGCTGTACCGCATCAACACCGTCAAGCACACCGGCAAGACCTTCGTGGCGATCAACGGCGGCATGGCCGACAACCTTGAAATTGCCCTCACCGGCCAGCGCTACGAGGCCTACAACGCGCTGAAAATGAACATTCCAGCCGATGTCAGGTGTGATGTGGTGGGCCGGCAATGCGAGTCCGGGGACCTCATGGCCGGTGGGATCGACATTGCCGACCCCCAGGTGGGGGACCTGGTGGTGATGCCGGTGACCGGCGCCTATGCCTACACCATGGCCAACAACTACAACGGTGCCCCGAGGCCGCCAGTGATCTTTTGCGCTGACGGAACAGCCACGCTGGCCGTCGAACGTGAATCCTACGAAGACATGCTCCGCCTGCAGCGACCGGCCTTCAGCCGGGCCTGGTGACAGGCCGGCCGGGAACGGCCGGGCATGCCCGAAATCCATTTCGACCACTCAACGGAGAGAACACATGAAGACCACCAATCGAAGCACCGTCCCCTGGCAGCTCGCCGCCGCCGGCATCGGCGTGGCGCTGATGCTCGCAGGCTGCTCGGGCAGCGGTTCCGCGGGCGGCACGATCGACCCCGCGGCGGCCAACGTCGCCGTCGACAAGAGCGCCGCGGCGCTGGTCCCCGCCAAGTACAAGAGCGTCGGCGTCATCAACGTCGCCTCGGACATGCCCAACCCGCCGATGGAAATGCTGGACGCCAACCAACAGCCATCCGGATTCGACTACGACCTCTCCCAGCAACTGTCCGGCAAGCTCGGCATCAAGTTCAACTTCCAGCAACAGGCATTTGACGCCTCGGTCGCGTCCCTGCAGGCGGGCAAGAACGACGTGATCATGGCCGGCATGAACGACACCCTGGAACGCCAGAAGGTCCTGTCCTTCGTGGACTACTTCCACGCCGGCTTCATGATCCTGGTCCCGGCCGGCAACCCCGGCAACATCAAGTCCGTGCTGGATTTGTGCGGGCAGAACGTGGCGGTACAGAAGGCGACCGTCCAGGGTGAGCTGTTGCAAAGCTACGCTCCCAAGTGTGTCGCGAACGGCGCCAAGCCGATCAACCTCGTGCAGCTGCCCGCCGAGGTGGACGCCCAGACCGCGGTGCGCTCCGGCAAGGCGGTCGCCGACGTCGTCGACGCGTCGGTGGCAACCTACGCCGCCCAGACCGCCGGCAACGGCAAGGTGTTCTCCCTGGTCAAGGACGCGGCGAACCCCTCCGGATACAACCCCGTCTACACCGGAATCGGCATGCTCAAGGGCGAGACCGGCCTGTCCAAGGCCGTCGCCGCGGCCCTTCAGTCGCTCATTGACGACGGCAGCTATGCCAAACTGCTCAAGAAGTACGGCCTGGCCGACTTCGCCGTGGAGAAGGCAGGGATCAACCGTGCCACTTCATAAGACCTTGGAGCAGCCCATCCCGCCGCGACCCGCCACCGTGACGGCTGCCGGCGCACACGCCGCGGCTTTCACCGAATCACACGACGTCGTCGCCGTCCCCCTGCGCCATCCCTGGCGCTGGGTGCTGGCCGCGGTCCTGGTGCTCGCCTTTGCCTGGCTGGCCACCTCGCTGTGGAACAACCCCAACGTGGACCACGCGACGATCCGAGAGTTCATGTTCAGCCCCCAGATCATCCGCGGCGCCGGGCTGACCATCCTGCTGACCATCATCTCGATGGTGCTCTCCACCATTCTGGGCATCGTACTCGCCCTCATGCGGCTCTCCGACAACCCCGTGCTCAACGCCATGGCGTGGATCTACGTCTGGGTGTTCCGGGGAACCCCGCTGCTGGTGCAGATCGTGTTCTGGGGGTACCTGGGGCTGCTCTACAAACAGATCAGCCTGGGCATCCCCTTCACGGACTTCCACATCTTCGCCGTGGACACCAACACCCTGATCCCGGCGTTTGTGGCCGGTCTGATCGCGCTGACCACCAACGAGGCGGCCTACTCGGCGGAGATTGTCAGGGCGGGCATGATGAGCGTCGATCCGGGCCAGAAGGAGGCCGCCTATTCGCTCGGCATGACGCCGCTGTTCACGCTGATCAAGGTGGAACTGCCGCAGGCCATGCGGGTGATCATCCCGCCGATGGGCAACGAGACCATCTCCATGCTCAAGAACACGGCGCTGCTCTCCCTGATTGCCGTGCTGGAGATGTACACGGTGGCCGAACACATCTCCGCCCAGAACCTGCGCCAGGTGGAGCTGCTGGTGGTTGTCAGTTGCTGGTACCTGGCGCTGACCAGCATCCTCTCCATCCCGCAGTACTACCTTGAACGCCACTATGGACGCGGCTCCCGAACGCTGGGCCCGACGCCGATCGGGCGCGTCGTCTCCCTGTTCCACCGTGTCATGTCCACCCGCTGAGAAGATTGGACCACCCATGAGCGAGACATTGGCCCCACGGCGCCGCGACCATGAACGTCCCGCCGGGATCCCCCTGGTACGGGCCAGCAACGTGCGTAAGAACTACGGTCCGATCGAGGTTCTCAAGGGCATCACCCTGGACGTGCACGCCGGGGAGGTCATGTGCCTGCTGGGCCCCTCCGGGTCCGGCAAATCAACGTTCCTGCGCTGTATCAACCATTTGGAAACCATCGACGGGGGCAGGATCTCCTTCAACGGCGAACTGATCGGCTACGTCCAGCGCAAGGACAGGATCTACGAAATGAACCGGCGCGAAGTCGCCCACCAGCGCCGGGGCATCGGCATGGTCTTCCAGCGCTTCAACCTGTTTCCCAACATGACGGCCCTGGAAAACATCACGGTCGCACCGATGGGAATCGGCAAGATTCCCAAACAGGTCGCCATCGCGGCGGCCAGGGACCTGCTGGACCGGGTTGGACTGTCAGCGCAGGCGAACAAGCACCCGGCTCAACTCTCCGGCGGGCAACAGCAGCGCGTCGCCATTGCCCGGGCGCTGGCCATGGAACCGAAACTGATGTTGTTCGACGAGCCCACCTCGGCACTGGACCCCGAGCTGGTGGGCGACGTGCTCGATGTCATGCAGCGACTTGCGGCCAGCGGCATGACCATGATCGTGGTGACGCACGAGATCGGCTTTGCCCGCGGCGTGGCGGACCGTGTGGTCTTCATGGACGGCGGCGTCGTCGTCGAATCCGGACCGCCTCGGGAGGTGCTGGAGAAACCGCAAAACCCGCGAACCCAAGCCTTCCTGGAAAGCGTCATGTAGCAATCGGGTCACTCGCACACCGGGCGTTGCCGCCGCTTATCGCTCCAGGCGGAAACCAAGCTTGATGGTGACCTGCCAATCCGCGACGACGCCATCATTGATGTGGCCGCGGATTTCACTGACCTCGAACCAGTCAAGGTTCCGCAGTGTTTGCGAGGCTGCGGCGATGCCGTTCTTGATGGCGGCGTCGACCCCATCGGGCGACGTGCCGACGATCTCCGAAATGCTGTAAGTCTGATCAGCCACTTGAACTCCTCGTGAACGTCCTGGATGCGTGCACTGCCGGCCGGCACTGCATGCCGTGATTGCAGACTAGCCGACGCGGTGGCGGCCGGACCATAGCCCGGTGCCAATCAGTCGGTGCCAATCAGTCGGTGCCGATCAGTCGAGGACGCGTCGGCGAGCGCGACGGGACCGCCAATGTCAGGAAGGAAGGGGCGGCCTCACGGGCCCTGGGTCTGCGCCTCGGCCCGGTTCCACAGGGCCAGCAGTGACGCGGCGAGCCGGGCGGGCTCGATCCGGTGCGGCGGATCGAAGTGATGCCGTCGCTCAAAGACTTCCAGCTGGAAGTCCGGAAAGACCTCGGCCAGTCTCTGCGCGATTTCGCCGTATTCGTGCGGGTTGCTGAGGGCGCCCAAGGCGAAGTAAACGGGACGTTGGTACCCGGCCAGGGCGGAGCGGTTCAGATCGTAGCTTGCAAAGGTGTCCAGGAAGGCGCCGATCCCGGCAGGTCTTTTCGCCATCCAGGGCGGCGGATCACCCTCAGGGAGTGCGGGCAGCTCCACGCCGTCCCTGATTCCGAGCCGCATGAAGCCCTTCATGAATTCGTCCGGGGGCAGCGCCCTGAGCCGCCCGTACTGTTCCCAGACCTGTCTGTGTTCCGGGCTCCAGTCCCAGCTTCCCGCCCAGGCCGGTTCCAGCAGCGCCAGGCTCCGGACGCGGTCGGGATATCTTGCCGTGAAGGCCAGTGCGCAGGCGCCGCCGCCCGAGTACCCTGCCAGGTGGAAGGTGTCCCAGCCCCTGTCAGTGACAAAGCGGGTAGTGCGTATCCGGTTAGCTCAGGTTAGGTCAGCGACAGTCATGAAGCGAGCTCGAATCAGTCCTAT
>NZ_RWKQ01000018.1:6489-33516 GCF_003946885.1 Specibacter cremeus
AACTCCGGGCATACACCGAGCGAGCCTGAGCTANGGTGTCCAGGGTGTAGCCGGCGGGCGGTTGGGCCTCTGCATACACCTCAAGATCCTTGGCGACGGCGTCGATACCGGGGCCCAGGGACGCCAGCAGGGCACCGTAGGCAAGCTCCGCAGGGAGCACGCTGCCGGGCAGGAGGAGCACTCTCAATGGCTTCATGGCACCTGATGGTAGCCCCCGCCCCGGGCGCCCACAATCAACGCCCCGATCCCGGCAGCGTCACACCCCGCGGCCCCGTTCAGCCGTTGATGACCTGCGGAACGCCGAGGGACTTGAGGCCCTCCACTCCGAATTCCAGACCGTAGCCGGACTCCTTGGCACCGCCGAACGGAATCATCGGGTGGACGCCGCCATGCGAGTTGATCCACACCGTGCCGGCCTCGATCCGCGCGGCGACCTTCCGGGCCTCGGCCGGGTCGGCCGACCACACGGATGCCCCGAGACCGACGTTGAGGCCGTTCGCCATGGTGACGGCCTCGTCCACCGTGCCGTACCGGATGATCGGCAGCGCGGGGCCGAATTGCTCCTCGGCGACCAGCGGGTTGTCGTTGTCGATGTCCGCCACCAGCGTGGTGGGGTAGAAGTAGCCGGGCTGGCCGGGGTCCGGGTCGCCGCCGAGCAGGATACGGGCGCCGGAGTCCCGGGCGGCGTCCACCAACCTGGCCACGATGTCGAACTGCTGCTTGTTCTGGAGCGGACCGAGCACGTTCGCCTCATCAAGCCCGACGCCCATGGGCGTGGCCGCGGCGACGGTCGCCAGGGCGTCGCAGACGGCGTCGTAGATGTCCTCGTGGACGTAGAGCCGCTTCAGCGCGGCGCACGTCTGGCCCGTATTGATGAAGGCTCCCCAGAACAGGCCCTCGGCGATGGCTTGCGGATCGGCGTCGGGCAGGACGATGCCGGCGTCATTGCCGCCCAGCTCCAGGGTCAGCCGCTTCACGGTGGCGGCGGAGGACTTGATGATCGCCTTGCCCGTGGCCGTGGACCCGGTGAACATGATCTTGCCGATGGCCGGGTGTTCCGTGAGCCGTGCGCCAACCTCGCGCCCCCCGCAAACCACCGTGAGAAGGCCTTCGGGGAGTTCCCGGTTCACCACGGCGGCCAGGGCCAGCACGCTCAGCGGGGTGTATTCGGAGGGCTTGACGACGACGGCGTTGCCCATGCGCAGGGCGGGGGCGATCTGCCACATCGTGATCATCATGGGCCAGTTCCACGGGCCGATCGCGCCCACGATGCCGATGGGGCGGTAGTGGATTTCGGCGTGGGTCTCGCCGTCGTCGACGACGACCTCCGGGTCCAGCGGCGTCGTCGCCGTGGCGCGCAGCCAGCTTGAGCAGGCGCCGACCTCGAATCGGGCGTTGGGCCCGTTCAGTGGCTTGCCCTGTTCCCGGGACAGCAGCCGGGCCAACGCCTCGGCCGAGCCGTCGATGGCGTCCGCCGCCCGAAGCAGGGCCGCGCTGCGGGCCTCGTGGCCGAGAGCGGCCCAGGCAGGCTGTGCGGCCGAGGCGGCCGTGATGGCGCGCTCCAGGTCTTCCGTGCCGTGCACCGGGGAGTCGCCCACCTTCTGCCCGGTGGCCGGGTCGAGGATGGTGCGGGTCTGGCCGGTTGACGGCGTAATCGAGGCCAGCAGTGCCTCATAGGATTCCATGACTACTCCAGTGGGTCGGGCGCAGCACGCGGTTGCAGTTCAGACGATTCCAGCGTACGCCCGCCCAGCCATCTCCAGAGGTGCCGCCGTCGTGCATCATTGCAGAAGTCAGCCGGGAATATGTCGCCACCGCGCCACCGAAATTTCGCACTTGCCCTGCGATTCCCCGTACGATGGACCCACCCTAGGAATTGCACCATCCTGTTCGCACTGCATCGTCCACCGACGTACGAGCGGCGACCCGGAACAGCGAGGCACTGCCGCCATCCATCATCGGCCCGGCAGCCGCCGTCGGTCGGCCAAAACCGGTCTTGACGCCCTCGCCGCCCACATATCGGCCGTGCAGCAGGAGACCCCCAGTGTCACACGAATCAACCATCCCCGCCCCCGTCAGCATCGCGCTCACCGAGGAGGAGATTTTCACCGCCCACGAGGGCGGCAAACTCTCCGTCGGCACGTCGGTTCCGCTGAATACGCTGCGGGACCTCTCCATCGCCTACACCCCGGGCGTGGCCCAGGTCAGCCGGGCCATCCACCAGGACCCGGCGCTGGTGCGCAGCCACACCTGGACCAGCCGGCTCGTGGCCGTCGTCAGCGACGGCACCGCGGTCCTGGGGTTGGGTGACATCGGCCCGCGCGCTTCGCTGCCGGTCATGGAGGGCAAGTCCGCCCTGTTCAAGACGTTCGGTGGGCTGGATTCCATCCCGCTGGTGCTGGACACCACGGACGTCGACGAGATCATCGAAACCCTGGTGCGGCTGCGCTCGAGCTTCGGCGCGGTCAACCTGGAGGACATCTCGGCCCCGCGTTGCTTCGAGCTCGAGGAACGCCTGATCGAGGCCCTGGACTGCCCGGTGATGCACGACGACCAGCACGGCACCGCCGTCGTGGTCCTGGCGGCCCTGCTGGGTGCCGCCCGGGTGACGGGCAAGGAACTGGCGAGTCTGCGCGTGGTGATCTCCGGGGCGGGAGCGGCCGGCATCGCCTGCGCCCAGATGCTGCTCGCGTCCGGGATCGGCAATGTGGTGCTGCTGGACTCGCGCGGCATCGTGCATGCCGGGCGGGCCGGCCTGTCCGGCAAGAAGGCGGAACTGGCCGCCCGGACCAACCCGGAGGGCCGCCGCGGCGGGCCCGCCGAGGCGCTCGCCGGCGCGGACGTCTTCATCGGCGTCTCCTCCGCGAAGCTGCCGCAGGAGACGCTGCGGGCGATGGCCGACGACGCCATCGTCTTCGCGCTCTCCAACCCGGATCCGGAGGTGCTGCCCGAGGTGGCCCGCGCCTACGCGTCCGTCGTCGCCACCGGCCGCAGCGACTACCCGAACCAGATCAACAACGTGCTCGCCTTCCCCGGGATCTTCCGTGGGGCGCTGGACGCCGGGGCCACCCGGATCACCCAGGCCATGAAGCTCGCCGCCGCCGGGGCGATCGCCGCACTGGCGGCCGAGGACCTGTCGGCCGACTACATCGTGCCCAGCCCGCTGGACCCGCGGGTCGCGCCGGCCGTGGCCGCCGCGGTGGCCGCCGCCGTCGTGCCGGACACCGCCGTGCCGGCGGGGGCGTAGGGTTCGGCCGGGCCCGCTTTCCCGTCAACGGGAGTTTCCCGCCTGAACGGATTGATCATCGGCAAGCCCCACGGCTACTGTGTTGCGTGGCGGTGGCTGACACGGCCGCCTCCGCTCGCCACAACCGGCCGCTCCCTTCGGGGCGGCCCGACCGGGAGGTTTCCCATGGCCATCACCCGTGACCTGATCATCGACGGCGAACATGTCCCGGCCGCCTCCGGCAAAACCACCGGGGACATCAATCCGTACACGGGCGCCACGTACGCCACCGTGGCGGCGGCCGGTACCGAGGATGTGACGCGGGCGGTGGATGCCGCCGCGGCGGCCCTCGAACGGTGGTCCGCCACGAGCCCCACGGCCCGCGCCCGAATTTTCCTCAAGGCGGCGGACCTGCTGGAGGAACGCACCGACCACGGGGTGCAGTTGATGGCCCGGGAGGTGGGCGGCGTGCGACCCTGGGCGGAGTTCAACCTGGCGCTGGCGGGCAATATCCTTCGTTCGGCGGCGGCCGCCACCACGGCCCCGCAGGGTGAGGTGCTGGCCACCGACCTGCCGGGCAAGTACTCGCTGGCCGTCCGCCGGCCCTACGGGGTGGTGGCGGCGCTGTCGCCGTGGAATGCCCCGTTCATCCTGGGCATTCGAGCGATCGCCGTCCCGCTGGCGGTGGGCAATACGGTCGTGTTGAAGCCCAGCGAGGAGGCGCCCCTGGCCTGTGGGCTGTTCCTGGCGGACGCGCTGCTGGACGCCGGCTTGCCGGCCGGTGTGCTGAATGTGATCACCAATGCCCGGGAGGACGCCGCCGACGTCGTCTCCACCCTTATCTCCGACGAACGGGTCCGCTGCGTCAACTTCACCGGGTCCACCGCCGTCGGACGCACCATCGGCACCCTCGCCGCGCAGAACCTGAAACCGGCCGTGCTGGAACTGGGTGGCAAGAACAGCCTGGTGGTGCTCAAGGACGCCGACCTGGACTATGCCGTGCAGGCGGCCACCTTCGGCGCCTTCATGAACGCCGGGCAGATCTGCATGTCCGTGGACCGGGTGATTGTGGACCGCGGCATCTGTGAGGAATTCACCACCCGGTTTGCCCAGAAGGTGGCCGCGCTGCCGACAGGGGATCCGACGGACACCGGGACGGTAATCGGCCCGCAAGTGAACCAGCGCTCCGCCGACCGCCAGTACGGCCTGATCGACGACGCGGTGGCCAAGGGCGCGACAGTTCGGACCGGCGGGCGGAAGCTCGAGCACGCGCTCGTGCCGGCCACCGTCCTCACCGACATCACCGAGGACATGCGGATCTTCGACGAGGAAATCTTCGGCTCCGCCACCACGGTGCATCCGGTGGACGGTCCCGGGGAGGCTGTGGCCCTGGCCAACAAGACCCGCTACGGGCTGACGGCCGGCGTCATCAGCGAGAACCTGCAGGAGGGGCTCGAGGTGGCCCAGCGCCTGCACACCGGCATCGCCCACGTGAATGACCAGCCCGTGCAGGATGAACCGATGGCACCGTTCGGCGGGATCCAGAATTCCGGCTACGGCAAGTTTGGCGGCCAGGCCGGCATCAACTCCTTCACGGAACTGCGCTGGATCACCGTTCAGCAGCGCGGCCACGCGCAGTACCCCTTCTAACGGAGACGGGTCCCGCCCGCGCCTGTCACTATGAGGCCAGGCCGGGGTAGTGGATCCTCGCGGTCTCCGGGTGGGCGCGCACCCAGCCCTTGAGCACATTGGCGCCGTAGGAGGAGAGCATCGGGTTGTCCGGGTCGTCGGAGACGCCGCGGGCCTCGGCGGCCAGCTCGGCCGGCAGCGGCACGGTGCCTATCACCGCGTCGAGGCGCGGGGACCAGAAGAACGGCACCGAGTAGCGGTCCACGCCGGCCGGGGGAGCGGTGACACGGTGGATGGTGGCCATCAGATAGCCGTTGGTGGCCACCTCCAGCATCTCGCCGAGGTTCACCACCAGGGCCCCCGGGATCGGTTCGACGGAGATCCACTCGTGCTGGCCGTGCGGCTGGACCTCCAGGCCGCCGACCATGTCCTGCAGCAACAGTGTCACGAACCCGTAGTCGGCGTGCGAGCCGACGCCCTGGTTGCCGGCCTCGGGAACCAGGCCGCCCACGTAGTGGACGAGCTTGCCCATCCAGGCCGGGGTGCCCTCGAACGGCTCGGCGAAGTAGTCCTGGGGCAGGCCCAGGCCGACGCAGATGCCCGCGAGCAGGTCCGCGCCGATCCGCGACATGAGCGCGGCCCACCGCATGGCGACCCGTTCCAGCTGCGGGTAGCCGGCCGGCCACTGGTTCCGGCCCTGCAGGCGCAGGAACGGCCGTCCTGCCGGCACGTTCGCCAGCGGTTCACGGTCGGGGCCGAAGTCGATCTGCTCGCGCGAGTCCGCGCGGCCGCGCGTGATTTCCTTGCCAAGCCGGGTGTAGCCGCGAAACTGCGCCGACGTGCGGTTGTCCAGTTCCAGGCGCTGGTCCAGCGGCAGGCGGAAGAACCCGGCCACCGTGTCCAGCAATTCCTGGACCTGACCTGCGGCCGCCCCATAGTTCGTGACCTGGAAGAAGCCGACGTTGTGCGCCGCGTCGCGCAACGCCGCGATGAAATCGGCGGTGAAGGCGCCGTCCGCGGTGCGGGCGGTGGACAGGTCCAAGACGGGAACCGATGTGCGTGTTGTGCTCATCTACCTAGCCTGACCCCAAAGGCGTAAGAATGGACAGGAAATATTGCGCCAAGTTTCGCCGGAGGCCCGCCGGCCGCCCGGAACGCTCGAACCCGATCGGTGCGCCGTGGCGTCAGCGGGGTTTGAGCCGCGTCTTGCCCAGATGCCTTCTGACCCGGAAGTAGTCTGCTTCAGCGGCCGCCGCGCGCCGTTCCTCTACGGCCAGGAGTTTGAGATAGGCCCGTTTGGTGCCCTTGGGCAGGGTCTTGTCGTCGATGTGGCGGCGGAGGACTGACTGCGCTATGACGCTGTCGTGGTGTTCGCCGAGGATTTTCTGGATGGTTTCGGCGGTCCGTGCCAGCTCGGTGGCGCGCTTGCCGTGGACCGTCGAGGCTGCCTCGGCGACGTGGCGCAGGCGTCTGGCGGCTTTGCGGACGCCGTGAAGTGCCGCGTCGTGGGAGTTGTGACGAGCCGAACGCCGCAGCGCCTTGTGGGCGTGGTTCAGCTCCTTGACCGTCCTGTTGACGATCCCAGCGCTGACTTCGCGGGCCGGCCGGGAGGCGCGAGGACTGGTCGGCGGGTGATCTTGGAAGGATTCAAGGTCATCCAGGAGCCGGAAGTATCGCGGGGAATGCAGTGCCTTGAGAACCAACTCGTAGCCGGCGTTGTACAGGGTGCCGAGCTCTTGCTCGATCGGCAGGATCGTCGAGGCAATCTCGGGGTCTGGACGCGCATGGTCGAGGCGATCCCGGATGACCTCGGTGTCGCGAGTCTTGCCGAGTATCCGGGCAAGCCATTTCAATTCTGCCGTGAGGCGCTTGACGGCGTCGTTGTCGAAGGTTTTCCGGTACGTTTCGAGCACCGACCGGATCCGGTGGGTCGCGGCCCGGAAGCGGTGGAGGGCGTCCGGCAGTTGCTGCCGGACGCCGGGGTCGAGCCGGACAAGTTCGTTGAACTGCTCGCCAAGGTAGGCGATCACCACCTCGGATACCGGCCCGTCCTTTCGCGGGATGGCGACCGACGTGTCATGGGCGCGCGGCCACGACTCGCCGAGGGCTTGTGCGAGCCTGGAGCCGTGTCCCGAGGGGTGCGCGCCCGTCTGGGTGAGCGCCTCTCCGGCATCGTCGAAGAAGCCGGCCGTACCGTGGATGAGTTTGATCTCCCATTCTCGCCAGCGGACCGGTGGCTGGGCGGGCTGGAGCGCCTGCGCGCTGACCAGGTCATCCACGAAGTCCGCCAAATGCACGCCGTCTTGCCCGTATATTTTGCGTGTGTTGCGGAGCGTCGTCGTCGTCGCGATCGGGATAAGGTCATGTCCGCGGGTGTGAACGAGGAGTTCGTCGGCCAGCACCCAGGGTACGGTGCCTGGCCGGCCCTGCGCGGCATGGACCTTTCGTGTCCCGTCCGGCCCGGCTGGCAGCTTGACCTGCCACCCTGGATGGGCTCCTCCCGTGCGGCACCGAAGCACGATCCGACGTGCGGCAAGGTCCATCATGGGGGTGTCGTAGTAAACGGCTTCAAACGCGCCCGGCGTCGGGCCGTCGGTCCGGTCGACCCCGGGAATATCCAGCAGCTCCGGGGCCGTGGTTGATTCGACGACGGCGAACTTCTTCCCGGTTTCGAGGACCACGGAGACGTCCACGGCTTTCACACATCCTCTCGGCCATTCGCCCGTCGTCCGGGGGAGAGGTCCGCGACTGCCACGCCACCGGAACCGTCATCGACTTCGGATGAATACTGGTCAATCCAACTCTAGAGCCGGTTACCGGCCGGCGGCTCGGGGCGGGGCAAAATGTCACCCGACCGTGCACCAAGTCACCACCGCGTCTCCCCAGGACGGGAGTAGGATGCACGCACAACCAACGTCAGGGTCCGGGACGGCAGGGGCCTTCAACCGGATGAGGGGTGCAACCGATGGAGAAGTCATTCCAGGTGATCGTGGTGGGCGGTGGGTTCGCCGGCATGGCGGCCGTGAAGGAGCTGGGCCGCCACGGCGTGCGGGTGCTGTTGATCGACCAGAACAACTACCACCAGTTCCAGCCGCTGCTCTACCAGGTGGCCACGGCCCAGATCGGTGTCTCCGACGTGACCCGGACGTTCCGGGGCATGTTCCACCGCTACCGGTCCGCGAAGGTGCTCACCGCCCGGGTCACGGCGGTGGACGTGGCCGCGCACACCGTGACCACCGCCGACGGCGACACGTTCGGCGCGCAGATCCTGGTCCTGGCTGCCGGCGCTGAGGCCAACTTTTTCAACACCCCGGGCGCCGAGGAGCACGCGTACCCGTTGTATTCCGTGACCGATGCGGTCCGGCTGGGCAACGACATGATCCGGGCGCTGGACGCGGCACAGCGCGATGACGGCGGCCTCAAGATCGTCGTGGTCGGCGGCGGACCCACTGGCGTGGAGACCGCCGGCGCCATCGCCGAGAACTTCAAGTACGTCATCCCCAAGTACTTCTCCGCGGAATTGGCGGCCGCCTCCAGCGTCCATCTGGTCGATATGGTGCCGACGGTCCTCAACGCCTTCTCCGACAAGTCACAGGCGTACACCACCTCCCGGTTGCGCAAGGTGGGCGTCCAGTTGAAGCTGGGTTCGGGTGTGACGGAGGTCCGCCCGGACAGTGTCACGTTTGCCGACGGCACCGACCTGCCGGCCCAGATCGTGGTCTGGGCCGGCGGGCTGAAGGCGGGGGCCGTCGTGGCCCAGTCCGGGCTCCCGCAAGGCCGCGGGGGCCGCATCGACGTGGACACGGACCTGACGGTGCCCGGCGTCCCGGGCGTTTATGTGCTGGGGGACGCGGCGAACATGACCGATGCCCGCGGCGCGAAGCTTCCGCAGCTGGGCTCCTGCGCCCTGCAGGCGGGCAAGTGGGCGGGCCGCAACATCATGGCCGACCTCACCGGTGGCACGCGGCAACCCTTCGCCTACCGGGACAAGGGCTACATGGCCATGGTGGGCCGGGGCGCCGCCGTGGCGGAGATCGGTCGCAAGCGCATCCAGATGCAGGGTCCACCGGCGTTCCTGGCCTGGCTGGGGGTGCACGTGGTGCTGCTCTCGGGCGGCCGCCAGCGGGTCAGCGCCCTCATCTCCTGGGCGGACGACTACCTCACCCACAGCCGCTCCCACGTGGTGCTGGGCCGGAACGACTGACGCGCGGGCCGGCCGCCGGGCATGCACGACCGATCAGGCCCCGCTGGTGACGACGAGGTCCCCGGCCGCGCCGCATTCCTCGGGGTGCCCGGGGACCGATGGAAAATAATCCTTGCCGCCTCCAATCCGCTGGGGCGCCTGCCTCCGAAGTACTCCCGACAGCCGCCACCGACCGGTGGGGGATGAAACGGCGGACGTGAGCCCGCCGCAACGCTAGGGAGTACCAGTCATGTTGACGACGTCAAGAAAAGCCGGTGCCGGTGTCGGCATCCTCGCCCTGGCCGCACTGGCCCTGGCCGCCTGCAGTTCCGGCACGGCCGGGGCGCCGGCGACCACGCCGGAAACGCCCATGGCGACCAGTTCGGCACCCATGGCGCACGCGTCCGACCTCGTGGGCCCGGGCTGCGCGGCCTACGCGGCCAAGGTGCCCGCGGGCGCCGGGTCGGTGGCGGGGATGGCGATGGACCCGGTGGCCACGGCCGCCTCCCACAACCCGCTGCTGACCACGCTGACCGCGGCCGTGTCCGGAAAGCTGAACAAAAACGTCAACCTGGTGGACACGCTCAACTCGGGCCAGTTCACCGTGTTCGCCCCGGTCGATGCGGCGTTCGCCAAGATCCCGGCGGCGACCATCGACGGGTTGAAGACGGATGCGAAGACGCTCACGTCGATCCTGACGTACCACGTGGTGCCCGGCCAACTCTCGCCGGCCATGGTCGACGGGACGCACAAGACGGCCGAGGGTGGCTCGGTGACCGTCACCGGCAGCGGCGACAACCTCCTGGTGAACAACGCCAAGGTCATCTGCGGCGGGGTGAAGACGGCCAACGCGACGGTGTACCTGATCGACACCGTCCTGATGCCGCCGGCCAAGTAGGCGCACCGGGAGACGGGAAAGTGGCCGACACGGGGGTGGTCGAGGTGGATCGTGGGTAGTGGGGGTGGCAGGGTGGAACCCATGCGAGTGCCCTGGCTGCGGGCCGCCGACCCGGCGCCGCCCACCCACGAAGACCTCGTCCGCCTCGTCGCCCTCGGCGACGAGGCGGCCTTCGGGGCGCTCTACGACGCGCTGGCGCCGCGCGTGTTCGGGCTGGTCCGCCGGGTGGTGCGGGATCCGGCGCAGAGTGAGGAAGTCACCCAGGAAATCTTCGTGGAGGTGTGGCGGCAGGCGGCGCGGTTCGACACGGACCGTGGACGGGCCGTCTCCTGGATCCTGGTCATGGCGCACCGTCGGGCCGTGGACCGGGTCCGGGCCAGCCAGGCGCAAGCGGACCGGGACCTGCGCCAGGGTGTCAAGGAGTACCGGGACAGCTACGACGACGTGGCCGACACGGTCGAGGCCTCCCTGGAGGCCGAGCGCGTGCGCCGGGCGTTGGAGACGCTGACCGCACCGCAGCGGGAGGCCATCCGGTTGGCCTACTACGGCGGCTATACACACCGGGAGGTGGCGGAGATCCTGAAGATCCCCGTCGGCACCGTGAAGACGCGGATCCGGGATGGAATGATCAGACTCAGGGACAAATTGGAGGTGTCGTGATGGATGAACAGTTGCACCTGCTCACCGGCGCCTACGCCCTGAACGCGCTCGACGACGTCGAACGGGCCGCCTTCGAACGGCACGCCCTGGGCGATGGGCAAACCCGCCAGGAGGTGCGCGAACTCAGCGAGACGGCGGCCCTGCTGGCCGCCGGCGCCCCCGCCCAGGCGCCGCCCCCGCAGCTGAAGTCCGACGTCATGGCGGCGATCCGCAACACCCGCCAGCTGCCCGCCACGGGCGTCGCCAAGGACACTGGGTACGCCACGGTGCCGCGCGCCTCCCGGCGGGGATGGACGACGGCGGGTGCCCGGCCGGTGCCGCCACGTCGCCGCAGGCTGGCGGCCGTGCTGGCCGCGGCCGCCGTCGTCGTGCTCGCGGCCGGCGGCGTCGGCGGCTGGGTACTCGGCCAGGCGAACCGCAACAGCACGCTCGAACAGCAATTGGGCGCGGCGCAGGCACAGCAGCATGAATTCACCGAGATCCTCGGCGCCGCCGACGCCCGGCTGTCCACCGCGGACGTCCCCGGCGGCGGAACCGTGGCGGTGGCCTGGTCGGTGTCCGCGGACCGGGCCGCCGTGCTGGCCCGTGGCATGCCGGCGCTTCCGGCGGGCAAGGCCTACGAGCTGTGGTTCATCACGGCCGCCGGGGCCGTGCCGGCCGGCATGCTGCCCGAGGCCGCCCAGGGGTCGGCCGCCCGGGTGCTGCAGGGCCGGATGGACGGGGCCACGCAGGTGGGCATCACGGTGGAGCCGGCCGGCGGGTCGAAGGCGCCGACCACGGCGCCGATCGTGCTGCAAAAACTGTAGGGGGCCAATCCGCGGGTGCGTACGGCTCCGAAGTACATTTACGTACGTCCACCCGCCAAGGAGCCAGCCATGAGCGCACCCGCCACCTTCCGCCCGTCCCGCCGGCGCCCCCGGGGCGTGGCCGCGATCGGCGCCGGGGCCTTGTCCGGGGTGATCGCCGCCGGCGTCCTGTTCGGGGTGGCCGAACTGCTGGCCGCATTCTTCGGCCCGGCCGCCTCGCCGTTGACGTCGGTAGGCTCGACGTTCATCGATTTCACCCCGCACTGGCTGAAGGACTTCGCCATCAGCACGTTCGGCACGAATGACAAGACCGTGCTGTTGGCGTCCCTCGTCGCCGCCGCCGGGGTGCTCGCGGCCGTGGCCGGCATCCTGGCCCGGGCCGTGTTCGCCGCCGGGGCGGCCCTGGTGGTGGTGTTCGCGGTCGTCATGGGCGCGTGCGTCATCACCCGCGCCGCCGCCGCACCGGCGGACCTGGTGCCGCTGGTCATCGGGACGCTGTGCGGGCTGGCCGCGCTGTGGCTGTTGATCCGCCGGGCACCGGTGTCAAAGGCAGCCTCAGTGCCGGCCACCACAGGGCAGGCGTCCGGCGATTCCCCGTCGCGTCCGGGCCGGCGCACGTTCCTGGTGACGTCGCTCGCGATGGCCGGTGCCGCCGTCGTGCTCGGCGCCGGGGCGGCGACCTTGTCGACGGTCCGGAACACCGCGCGGACCCTTCGGGCGGCCCTGCACCTGCCGGCCCCGGCGACACCCGCGCCGCCGCTGCCGGCCGGGGTGCAGGCGCCCGTGCCCGGCGTGACCCCGTTCATCACGCCCAACCCGGACTTCTACCGCATCGACACGGCGCTGATCGTGCCGGGGATCGATCCGGACCGGTGGAGGCTGCGCGTGCACGGCATGGTCGAACACGAGCTGGCCCTGTCGTTCCGGGACCTGCTGGCCGCGCCGTTGACGGAGGCGTACGTGACCCTGACCTGCGTCTCCAACGTGGTGGGCGGCAATCTGGCCGGCAACGCCAAATGGCTCGGCTACCCGGTCCGCGAGGTGCTGGCCCGGGCGAACCCGCTGCCCGGCGCCGACATGGTGCTTTCCACCAGCCAAGACGGCTTCAGTGCCTCGACCCCGCTGCCGGTGCTTCAGGACGGGCGCAACGCGCTGCTGGCGATCGGCATGAACGGCGAGCCCCTGCCGCTGGAGCACGGGTTCCCGGTCCGGCTGGTGGTGCCGGGCCTGTACGGGTTTGTCTCCGCCACCAAATGGCTGGTGGATCTGGAGGTGACCCGCTTCGCCGACAAGGCCGGCTACTGGACCTCGCGCGGCTGGTCCTCGCACGGGCCCGTCAAGACGGCCTCCCGCGTGGAGGTGCCACGCGCCCTGGCCCGTGTGCCCGCCGGCACCGTCGCCATGGGCGGCACGGCCTGGGCGCAACACCGCGGGATCTCGCGGGTGGAGGTGCAGATCGACGACGGCGGCTGGCAGGAGGCGATGGTGGCCGCGGAGGCGTCGCTGGACACCTGGCGGCAGTGGTCGTATCTGTGGCACGGGGCCCGGCCCGGCACCCACACGGTGCGGGTGCGCGCCTACGACGCCGACGGTACGCAGCAGACGGGCGTCCAGGCGCCGCCGGCACCGGACGGGTCCTCCGGCTGGCACACGATCACGTTCACGGTCGAATGACCGCGGCCCGTCCCCTTGGGGCTGTCCGCAGGGTACTGTCCGCAGGGTACTTGTCCGCAGGGTACGTCGGCTGCGTCCGGGAAGCGGCGTGCGGGCACAATGGAGGCGTGACCCCGCACCCGAACCCCAACCACCCGAACGACCCGGACCGTGGGTTCGCCGGTGCGCCCTTCGACCTTGACACCATCGGCGCCGGCCTGGTGTTCGCGCGGTCACTCGGGGAACTCGCCGACGCGCTGGCCGCGGGGGCGCCGGCCGGGGCCGTGGTGGTGCAGGCGCCCCCGGGCACGGGCAAGACGACGCTTGTTCCGCCACTGCTGGCCAACACCGCCCGCGGCACGGCCGCCGGGGAACGCCGAGCGGGAGCGCGGATCGTGGTGACCCAGCCGCGTCGTGTCGCCGCACGCTCGGCGGCCCGCCGCCTGGCCGCCCTGGACGGCAGCAGGCTCGGGGACCGCGTTGGGTATACCGTGCGCGGGGAACGCCACGTCGGTGCGGGCACGGTGATCGAATTCGTCACCCCGGGGATCCTGCTGCGCCGCCTGCTGGCCGATCCGGGGCTGGAGGCGACCGCCGCCGTCGTCCTCGATGAGGTGCACGAACGCGGGCTGGAGACGGACCTGCTGGTCGGCATGCTCGCCGAGGTGCGCCAGCTGCGCGCAGACCTGACGCTTGTGGCCATGTCGGCAACCCTCGACGCGCCGCGTTTCGCCGCCTTGCTGGGGGAGTCCGACGGCGGCGGGCCGGCTCGCGTCGTCGACTGCCCGTCGGCGCTGTACCCCCTGGACGTCCGCTGGGCGCCCGCGGCGGCGCCGCGCCTGGATGGGCGGGGCGTGACGCGCGCCTTCCTCGATCATGTGGCGGACACGGCGGCGGCCGCCCACGCCGAGGCCCTGGCCGGGGACCGGGCCGTCGACGCGCTCGTGTTCGCACCCGGTGCGGGGGAGGTGCAACACATCGCCGCCCGGCTCCGCTCCCGGGCCGGCGCCGGCGTCGAGGTCCTGGAATTGCACGGCCAGGTCCGCACGGCGGACCAGGACCGCGCCGTGTCCGGCCGCGAACCCGGCGGACGCCCACGAATCATCGTCTCCACGGCGCTGGCGGAATCCTCCCTGACGGTGCCGGGGGTCCGGCTCGTCATCGACTCGGGGCTGGCCCGGGAGCCGCGGCGCGACTCCGCCCGCGGCATGTCGGGGCTGGTGACGGTGTCCTGCTCCCGGGCGTCCGCCGAGCAGAGGGCCGGGCGCGCGGCCCGGCTGGGGCCCGGACGGGTGGTTCGCTGCTACGACCAGAAAAGCCTGGCCGCGGCCCCCGCCCACCAAACCCCGGAGATCACCGTGGCCGATCTCACCGGCGCCGCGCTGGTGCTGGCCTGCTGGGGAGCGCCCGGCGGCCGGGGCCTGGCCCTGCCGGACGCCCCGCCCCGGGCGGCCATGGATGAGGCGGTCGAGGTCCTGCGGGAGCTGGGCGCGGTGGGGCCGGACGGCCATGCCACGGAGTTGGGCAAGACCCTGGCCGGGGTTCCCGCCGACCCGCGGCTCGCCCGCGCCCTCCTCGACGGTGCCGCCGTCGTGGGCCATCGCGCCGCGGCGGAGACCGTCGCCGTCGTCTCCGGGGACCAGCGCGCCCCGGGCGCCGACCTCACCCGGCTGCTGGCCGGGCTGCGCACGGCCGGGGACCCGGCCGCCCGGCGCTGGGCCGGGGAAGCACGGCGGCTGGAGGCGATCGCGCGCAAGTCGGCGGCCGTCATCGCACCCTCCCTGCCGACCGGCCCGGTGAGCCGCGAGGAGGGCGTCGGGTTCGTCGTCGCGCTCGCGTACCCGGATCGCGTGGCGTGCCGCGTCCCGGGCACGGCGCAGTACCTGCTGTCCTCCGGAACCCGGGCGGGGTTGCCGGCGGGCAGTCCGCTGGCCGGGCACGAATGGTTGGCCGTGGCCGAGGCGTCGCTGGCGCAGGGGCGCGATGCGGCCGGTACCGGCGCCGTCATCCGATCCGCGGCGCCATTGACGGCGGACTCCGCCGTTGCCGCGGCCCGGCCCCTGCTCTCGGATTCGGTTGAGGCCCGGTTCGGCCAGGGCCGGGTCACCGCGCGGCGGGAACGCCGGCTTGGTGCGATCGTGCTGTCATCCACGCCGGTGCGCCCGTCGCCGGCCGAGGGACGCGCGGCGGTGGCCCGGGCGTTGGCCGTCGAGGGTCTGGGGCTGATCGGCTGGTCGCCTGCGGCGGGTGCGCTGCGTCGCCGCCTCGCCCTGCTGCACCGGGAACTGGGCGAGCCCTGGCCCGACGTCACCGACCAGGCCCTGCTGGCCCGGCTGGACGACTGGCTTGCACCCGAGTTGGAGGCCGTGGCCGGCGGGGCGGCGGCCACTGGGATCGACCTGGCCGATCCCTTGCGGCGACTGTTGCCGTGGCCCGAGGCGGCCCGGCTGGGCGAGCTCGCCCCGGAGCGTCTCGAGGTGCCCAGCGGGTCGCGGGTGCGCATCGACTACCCGGACGTGGCGGACGACGGCGGCAGGCCGGTTGCGGCGGTCAAGCTGCAGGAGTGCTTCGGCTGGGACCATACGCCGCGACTGGTGGGTGGGCGGGTTCCGGTGCTGTTCCACCTGCTCTCGCCCGCCGGGCGGCCGTTGGCCGTCACCGACGACCTGGCGTCGTTCTGGTCCGGACCCTACGCGCAGGTCCGTGCCGAGATGCGGGGCCGTTACCCCAGGCATCCGTGGCCGGAGGACCCGTGGACGGCGCTCCCGACAGCACGGACCAAGAACAGAATGTGACATCCCCTCTTCGTTTCCCAACTGTGACGCAGTAGGTGCTCATTCTTGGCAATCTGGGGCGCAGTTAAGCACCTATTTCTGGGCAATTTGGTGCTTAACCGCGCCCTAGATGAACGCCGGGACGGTATCGCCGATGGGTGCTCATTTCTATGTCATTTTCCAAAGAAACTCTTTTCATCGAAGATGTATTCTGGTAATATGATGGTCATGGACACGGAGCAACTCGCTCCCGACCACGCGGGGGCTCGCGCCAGTCGTGGATCCACCGGCGGACATGTTCGCCGGCTGCTCGACCTCGCCTACTCCGCCTCCCGGACCGCCGACAGTCATGACCTCGGTCCGGACGGCCTCCATCTGGACCGGCTCCCCGACCCGGATCTGGTCACCCTGGCCCGCAACGTCGAGGCCGTTGCCGCCGCCCTGGCCGCCGTCCAGGTCCAGCTCGCCGCCGCCCTAGCCGAGAGGGCGGGGGCCGGCCGCTACGACGGCGCCGGGTCCCCGACGCCGGCCGTGTTCGTCGCCCACACCCTGCGCCTCTCCGGCCCCGAGACCGGACGACGCCTGAAGGTCGCCGCCGCGGTGCTGGAGCAAACGGACCCACTCACGGGCGCCGCGCACCCCGCCCCGCACCCGGTTTTGGCCGAGGCATTCCTCTCCGGCCGGCTCTCCCTCGAGGCGGCCGGCCTCGTCGCCGAGTACGCCCGCCGGGCCGCCGCCCTGGTCGGCACCGGCCCCGATGGCGTGTCCGCCGAACAGGCCGACCGGGTCGAGGCCGTGCTCACCGACCTGGCCGACCACCACCCGCCCGAGTCCGTGCGGGCGTGCGCGATCCGGGCGCTGGCGCACCTGGACCCGGACGGCGAGCAACCCACCGAGGACGAACTGCGCGCCAAGGAGGGCCTGCACTTCGGCCGGCCCCGGCACGGCTTGGTCAGCATCCGCGGCCATCTCACCGTCGCCGACTTCGAACTCTTCCTCGCCACCACCGGCACCGGCACCAACCCCCACCCCACCCGGGACGTGAACCCGGCCAGCGATGAAGACACCGACGGAGACGGTACGGCGGCGACCGGTTCCAGCGCCGGACATGACGTCCCGGAGCCTGGGCCGGATGCGCCGAGCGCGAGCGAGCGGTTCTTCGCCGACCAGTGTGGGCTCTTCGACGCCGTCCAACCCGGGTCCGGGCAGGCCGCGGCGCACCCGGCGCTGCGGGACGAGCGGACCCGGGCGCAGAAACTATTGCACCGGCTCCTGGACTGCTTGCGCCTGGCCGCCGCCACCGACACCCTGCCGGACAACGGCGGGCTGCGCCCCCAACTGCACGTCACCGTCGACCTGGAGGACCTCAGGAAGGGTCTGGGCACCGCCGGGGTCCCGTTCTCCGGGTTCATCCCCGTCACCGGGATCCGGCAGGCCGCCTGCGACGCGGACATCATCCCCATCGTGATGGGCTCCACGGGTGCGGTCCTCGATGTGGGACGACGCCAACGCCTGGTTACCGCCAACATCAGACGGGCCCTGATCGCCCGCGACGGCGGCTGCGCGTTCCCCGACTGTGACCGGCCGCCCCAATGGACCGAGGCTCACCATGTCGTCCCCTGGTCCGAGGGCGGACCCACCTCCGTGGCCAACTGCTGCTTGGTCTGTGGTTACCACCACCACCTGCTCCACCGCACCGACTGGACCGTACAGATGATCAATGGGATCCCCTGGTTCACCGCGCCCTTGGCCAAGGATGCGCGCCAACACCGGCACCGCAACCTCTACCGCCACCCACCCGACATCTGACCGGCAGCACAGCGCCGACGGGACACCCCTGCCCAGATGGGAGGGGTGGGAGCAGCTGGGGACTATACGATGGCGGCGATGCCGGTGATGGCCTCGGCGCGCCCGATGCTCGGAGTGCCGGGAGACGCATGTGTTGTTGCCGGTGGTTTCGGGCACCGGCGCCTGGCTGCTTGGCTGTGCCGGCCAGCCCCACGGTGCGTGGCTGGTTGCGCTCTGTTGCCGCCGGCTCGCGATGACGGCGGCGTTCACGGCACGGGTGCTCGGCCGGAAGATCCGGCGGGTCACGCTCAGCCACTCGATCGGGCCGCGGTGGCCCGTACCCGTCCGGGTGCCGCCGCGGAAGGGCCTGCGGACGATGGTTGGGAGCGTCGCCGGCCAGGCCCGGTGAGGGCCTGGCACGACGGTCTCGTGAAGAGGCTGCCCGTAATTGGGCTAGGCCGCGGCACCCTCGGTGGAGGCGGTGCCGGCGAGCGCCTCGAGCACCTTGACGACCTGGCCGGCAACCTCGGCGTCATCCTTCGGGTGGAGTTCGGCGAAACGGACCACGGAGTTGGCCACGGACAGCTTGGCCGCGTCCAGCACATTCGCGCCCGCGATGCCCAGGGACTTGCGTGCCTCGTCATGGGCCCAGACGCCGCCGAACTGGCCGAAGGCGGTGCCGATCACGGCAGCGGGCTTGCCGGCGGCCGCACCCTGTCCGAACGGGCGGGAGATCCAGTCGATGGCATTCTTGAGCACGGCAGGGGCGCTGCCGTTGTACTCGGGGGAGACCAGCAGCAGCGAGTCGGCGTCGGCGACGGCCGCACGCAAACGCGCGGCGGCGTCCGGCACCTGGCCGGGCACGTCGATGTCCTCGTTGTAGAACGGTATCTCCGCCAGGCCGTCGTAGATGTCGACCTCGATGTGCTCCGGGGCGACGGCGACGACGGCCTCGGCCAGGGCGGCGTTGGTCGATCCGTTGCGCAGACTGCCGACGAGGGCCAGAACCTTGGTGGTGCTCATGAATGAATCCTCTTGCTTTGGTAAACGATTGCCGGGGGCAACATGGCGGCCGGCGCCAGGGGCCGGCCTCGACTGTCACAACCTCGCCGCTGGGAAGCGGATTCCCCATCGGACCCGTGATTCGAGTCACCTTCTGCGTGCGTCCGAACCCGTCACGCGCATGCAGGGGCACTGTCGCGTTCCTGCACATGGTCAAGATCACGGTGCGTGCCGACGGCCAACCGAGGTGATGGTGTCGTTGCGCAGTTCAAGAACCGGATCGCCGGCCAGCGACGCCAGATGCATTCTCCGGTACGGCGATGGGCCAAGCGTGGGTTTGCCTTGCAACTGGTCACGCCCCGGAGGGGTGAATACAACTGGCCCGAGGCGTACGCTGAAGGCATGCGTAGTGATGTTGGGTCCTGGTTGGCGTGAGCGGACGGTGGCTTCGGTGGGTTCCGGCCGCAGCCGTGCCGGCCGTCATCGGCCTCGGCGTGTGGGCCGGGCCGCTGCAGGCGACTGTCGCGGCCAAGGCGCCGGACAGGACACCGGAACAGGTGCTCGCGCTGGTCGCGCAGAGCCGGGTCGACGCCCTGTCCGGCACCATCGAGCAGACCTCCGACCTTGGCCTGCCGCAACTGCCGAAGACGGGCCTCGGTGCTACGGCGGGGGCCGCGTCCTGGGTGGACATGTTGACGGCGCCGCACACGGCCCGGGTCTACCTGGACGGCCCCACCAGGATGCGCGTCCAGGTGCTCGACCAGTTGGCGGAGCGCGATCTGGTGCGCAGCGGCCCGGACCTGTGGACCTACAATTCCAGTGACAACACCGTGACGCACGTGACCATGCCCGCGCGCGGCTTCAAGAAGACCCTCCCGTCGGCGCTGCCGGCACGGGTGGAATCACCGGACCAGCTGGCCCGGCAATTCCTGTCGGCCGTCGGCCCCACCACCCGCGTTTCGGAGGGACCGCAGTCCCGGATGGCCGGACGCGCCGCCTACCACCTCATCCTCAGCCCGCGCACGACCGACACGCTCATCGGTTCCGTCGACATCGCCGTCGACGCCGCGACCGGCCTGCCGCTGGGTGTGACGGTCTTGGCGCGCGGCCAGGAGAAGCCCGCCCTGCAGGTCCAATTCACCCAGTTGTCGCTGGCGGCACCGGCCGCCGACGTGTTCCGGTTCGTGCCGCCCGCCGGGGCCCACGTCCAGCAATTGACGTTGCCGCAACGGCCCGTGGCGCACCCGGACGCCAAGCTCCCGAATGCCAGGCTGCCGGACGCCAAGCTCCCGGGCGTCAGGCTGCCGGGCCACATGATCCAGGGCGAGACGCACCGGGTCCCCGTGACCGTGGCGGGCACCGGCTGGGATGCTGTGATTGAGGCGGCCGCCGGAACCGTGTCCCAGCAGATGCTCGACAACCCCGCCGTGGCCGCCATGATGCACCCCGTCACCGGAGGCCGTGCGCTGTCGACCAGCGTGTTCACCGTCTTCGTGGCCACCGATGGCCGCCTCTTCGCCGGCGCCGTCCCGCTGGAGCGGCTGCAGGCAGCAGCCGCCGCCCGGTGAGTCCGTCGCCGGGTGACACCGGAACAACCGGCCCCGGACCGGCGGCGCTGGCCGTGGAGACGCACGGCCTGGTCAAGCGGTTCGGCCACCAACTGGCCGTCGGTGGCATCGACCTGGCCGTCCCGCAGGGTTCCGTCTTTGGTTTCCTGGGACCCAACGGGTCGGGCAAGACGACGACGATCCGCATGCTGCTGGCACTCGCGGCGCCCACGCACGGCGCCGTCGCCGTCCTCGGCCAGGACATGCCGCGATCGTTCCGGACGGTGCTGCCGCGCGTCGGCGCCCTCGTCGAGGGGCCGGCGTTCTATCCGTTCCTGTCCGGCCGGGCCAACTTGCACCGCCTCGACGCCGCGGACGCCAACTCGCCCGCCGGCACGCGCGCGGCACGCGTCGACGCCGCCCTGGACCGGGTCGGGCTCACCCACGCCGCCGGGAAGAAGGTGCGGGCGTACTCGCTGGGCATGAAGCAACGCCTCGGCATCGCCAACGCCCTGCTCGCACCCCGGGAGCTGATGGTCCTGGATGAGCCGACCAATGGCCTGGACCCGCAGGGCACCCGGGAGGTGCGCAGCCTGGTGCGCTCGCTGGCCACCGAGGGGACCACGGTGTTCGTCTCCAGCCACCTGCTGGCCGAGGTCGAGCAGATCTGCACGCACGCGGGCATCATGCGGGCCGGGCTGCTCGTGGCGCAGGGCACCCTCGCCGAGCTGCGCCGCGACGGCCGGGAGCAGGTCCGGGTGCTCACCCCGGACATGGCCCGGGCCTGTGGCGTGCTCGCCCGGTTGGGCCTGGTGCCGGAGATCGCCGTTTCCGTCCCAACGGACGACGACGGCGGGCTGGTTCGCGCGCCGGTGCCGGAACGGCGCGGCGAGCCGGCCGACATCGTGGCAGCCCTGGTCGCCGACGGCGTGCGGGTGCGCGGCTTTGCGGTGGAGGCCGGCAGCCTGGAGGATCGGTTCGTGGAGTTGACGGGGGAGGGGTTCGAGGTTGTCGAATAGGGCCGGCCGCGGCCGGACCGGCCGGGCGTTGCGGGGATCGTTGGCGGTCTCCGAGCTGTCGGTGTTGTTCCGCCGACGCCGGACGTGGGCCATGCTGGCGGCGCTGGCCGCCATCCCGGTGCTCATCGCCGTCGTCGTGCGGCTTTCGGCCCACGTCCCGCCGGGGCGTGGGCCGGTGTTCCTGGACCGGATCACGCAGAACGGGATGTTCGTCGCGGCCACGGCCATGGTCGTCGCCATCCCGCTGTTCCTTCCCTTGACGGTCGGTGTGGTGGCGGGGGACACCGTCGCCGGCGAGGCGGGGATGGGTACCCTGCGCTACCTGCTCGTGGCCCCGGCCGGGCGGATCCGGCTGCTGGTGGTGAAGTACCTGGGCGCTGTCGTGTTCTGCGTGGCCGCCACGCTCGTCATTGTGTTGGCCGGTTCGGCCATCGGGGCGCTGCTGTTCCCGGTCGGCCCCGTCACCTTGCTCTCGGGCGACACCGTCGGAGCGGGCCAAGCCGAATGGCGCCTGGTGCTGGTGGCCGCCTACGTGACCGTTTCACTGGCCGGGTTCGCCGCCGTCGGGCTGTTCATCTCGACCCTGACGGACGCTCCGGTGGGCGCCATGGCCGCGACCGTCGTCCTGGCGATCGCGTCGCAGGTGCTCGACTCGTTGCCGCAACTGGCCTGGCTGCATCCGTGGCTGTTCAGCCATTACTGGTTTGATTTCGCCGACCTGCTCCGACAGCCGGTCACCTGGGACTCGTTCGGTGCCAATGCCGTCCTGCAGGCCGGGTACCTGGCCGTGTTCGGAGCCCTCGCCTACGGTCGGTTCGCGTCGAAGGACGTGCTCTCCTGAGCCCTTGGTGTGGGCATGGCCTGGACGCTGCACGGGTCTGGGGTTCCGCGGCCCCGGTTGGTATCGCCATCCCCTGACGGCGCCATCCGTGTCCAGGCGGGCCCGCGGGAGCGTCCAGCGGGCCCGGGCGCCTACTCGGGCATGATGTCGCGGCTGCCGAACCGCCGTATTCCCAGGACCGCGAGGACCACCGCGATGGCCGTCAGGACAACGAGCGGCAGGAGCGTGAAGTCGTCGGCCGGCAACCGCGGTATGGCGCCGAACGGGGTGGACCGGATGGCAGTTTCGGAGAGCGAAAACAGGGGCCCGAACATGGCCACCACCACCGAGATCCCGTAGACGGCCCAGCTCAGGCTCACGCTCAGCCGCGGCAGGAAGCCGTGCAGGAACAGCAGCACGCCCATCATCAGCAGCACGGCCGGCCAGTAGGCGAACGCGGCCCCCGCCATGGCGGTGCCGGTTGCGGCGCCGTCGGAGGAGATGCCGGTGAGCCAGCCGCTCAACAGCAGCATCACGGCCGAGCCGGCCCCGGCCACGGCGATGTGGGCGCCGATCCACCGGGTGCGCGCGAGCGATCCGGCCAGCTGGGACTCGAGCCTGCCGCCGGACTCCTCGGCGCGGGCGCCGGAGAGGCTCTGGAGGGCAAACGCGCCGGCCAGCATGGCGTTGAACAGCACGAAGGTGCCCAGAATGCCGTTGAGCATGTCATGGGAACCGCCGAGGAATGCCTTGGCGACTGCATTTGACGGGTCCAGGACAGTGGTCATGGCCTTCGCCACGCTGCCGAAGAACAGTCCGGCGACGACGGCGCCGAACAGCCACGAGATGAGGGTGGCACGCTGCAGGCGCAGGGACAGGCCGAGGGGTGAGGCCAGGAACGCGGTGGCCCGTGCCGGACCGCGGCGCGCCGGCACCAGGCCCATCCCGAGGTCGCGGCGGGTTTCAATGCGCAGGGCCAGGACACAGCCGGCGGCGGCCAGGGCAAGCAGGGCCAGGAACGGCCACCACGTGTCCTGCGCGTAGGATCGCATGTTCTGGCCCCAGCCAATCGGCGAGAACCAGCTCAGGGCCGTGACGTTGGTGTCGTGGGCATTCACGTCGGCCATCGCCCGGATGAGGTAGAACACGGCCAGCACGGCCACGCCGAGGGAGTTCGCGCCGCGACTCGTGGAACTCAGCTGCCCGCAGAGCGCGGCAATGCCCACAAACGCAAGCCCGACGCCGGCAATCGAGCCGCCCAGAACCCAGGACCCTGCGGCGGGCAGCTTGTCCGACAAGGCGAGCAGCGAGATGAGCAGCCCCGTGACAACGCTCAGACCGCCCACAACCGCGTAGTTGGCCAGGCTGAACGCGTGCCGGCCCAGCGCGGAGCCGCGCAGCAGCTCGGTGCGGCCCGCCTCCTCATCGGCGCGGCCGTTGCGGGTCACCAGGAAGATCGAGGCAAGGCCCAGGGCGACGGCGAGGGTCATCCAGATCTTGATGACCAGGATGCCGCCCAGGCTGCCGGCCGCGTACGGCAGGCCTGTCATGGCCGCGATGGCAGGGGTGTTGGCCACGTTGGCGTAAGCGTTCCGGGCCGCCTGCGTGGGAAAGGTGGCCTGCTGGGAGGTGTAGACGATGGGGATCATGACGGCGAGCACGGCCGCCCAGATGAGCAGGCGCAGCCAGTTGCGGCGCAGGATGAACCGCACGGACAGGCCGAACCCGGCCAGTGTGCCCGCGGCGGACGAGGCTGCCGCGGCGTGGAGGCGGGGGGCGGCGACGGTCATCGCACACCCGCCGTCTGCACCGGGGCCGTCCCGGCGTCCTTGGAAACGCCGCCGTAGTGGCGCAGGAAAAGGTCCTCCAGCGACGGCGGGCTGGAGACCAGCTGGTGCGGCGAGTAGGCGGAAACGGCTGCCAGCACGCCGCCCAGTTCCGCCTCGCCCACGGTGAAGGTGGCCTTGGCGCCGTCGGCCACCAGGTCGTTGACCCCCGGAACGGAGGCCAGGACGGAGGCGTCGCGGTCCAGCACCACGGAAACGGTGGTCCGGTGCAGGTGCCGGAGCTCGTCCAGCCGGCCGGACTCTACGGTCTGGCCCTCCCGGATGATGGTGACGGTGTCGCACAGCTTTTCCACCTCGGCGAAGATGTGGCTGGACAGCAGCACGCTGCGGCCCTCCGCCTTGACTTCGCGGATGCAGTCGGTGAACACCTCCTCCATCAGGGGGTCCAGGCCGGAGGTTGGCTCGTCCAGGACCAGCAGCTCGGCATTGGAGGCAAGACCGGCCACGAGTGCCACCTTTTGCCGGTTCCCCTTGGAATAGCTGCGGGCCTTCTTGGTGGGGTCCAGCTCAAACCTCTCCAGCAGATCGTCCCGCTTGGCGTTGTCCACGCCGCCGCGCAGCCGGGACAGGATGTCAATGGCCTGCCCGCCGGTGAGGTTGGGCCACAGGCTCACGTCTCCCGGCACGTACGCCAAGCGGCGGTGGAGCTCCACGGCGTCCTGCCAGGGATCCCCTCCGAGCAGCGTGGCGGTCCCGCCGTCGGACCTCAAAAGGCCCAGCAGGATGCGGATGGTGGTCGACTTGCCCGAGCCGTTCGGCCCGAGGAAGCCCGCCACAGTGCCCTGGTCGACGCGAAGGTCCAGGCCGTCCAGCGCCGTGGTCTGCCCGAACCGCTTGTGCAGGCCGGTGACTTCGATGGCAGGGATATTTGGGGACATGGTATTTTCCTTACCTTGGCAACTGTTCTCCCGCGAGGCCCGCGGGCGGGTTGTTGGTGCCGGCCACGTAGGCCAGGTACTCGTCGAGATAGGTGCGGTCCGTAAACAGGCCCTCCGAGTAGAGCTCGAGGGTGGGCAGCATGGAGTCCGCGTAGAACTGCTCGATGACGCCCTGGAAATCATCGAGTTGCGTGTCCGGGTGCATGGCAAGCTGGACGATCAACCCGCCCACGGACTGGCGGACCAGATGGCGGACTCGGGCTTCTTCATCGCGGCTGGGCACAACGAGGCCGCGGGCCACAGCATCCATGGAAAACTCGAGCGCCTCCGCGACCATGTGTTCAAGGAACTCACGGCCCGCGGCACCGCCGTCGCGAACGCTGCGCAGGATGTAGACGAGCAAGATCCCGGCCTCTCTGGATGCCGGCAACTGGGCGAACAGCGACGCCGGATCGGCATTGATGCTCTCCGTCTTGAGGGTGCGGTAACGCTGGAGCACCGTGGCGTCACACTCGGCGCGGAGCATTTCCTTCGAACCAAAATGGTGGCGCACCAGCCCCGCACTTACCCCCGCGCGTGCCGCGATGGCGCGCAGGGATTCGTCAAAGCCCTGTGCCGCGAAACATTCGATCGCCGCATCGCGTAACCGTGCGCGGCCCGTCAGGTCATCCTGTGCTGTACGCATGTATAGGAGACTACTCGCATGTATAGCCATGGGCAATGATCTTTTTTCGTCCCTGGTGTAGCCGGTGATCGAACGCAACACCCGTGGTGCGTTCACCCGGCAGTCATGGGGGGGCGGGCCGGATGCCAAGGTTCCTGCGCGCGGCCCGCCCGGATACTGCACCGCCGTTTTGTCGACAGCCTTTGAGGAACGCAGGATTGTCCCTTACCGGGCCGTCCGTGCGAGATGTTCGACCACGTGGGCCGCGTCCCGGCCCACGCCGGACAGCAGGGCCGAGGCCTGCGTGCTGAGCCAGGGGAGCCCGACGGCGTAGAGGCCCGGGTGCTCGACGACGCCGCGATCGTGGCGTGGGTAGCCCCAGGCATCGAGCACGGGCACGTCCAGCCAGCCGAAGTCCAGCCGGAAACCGGTGGCCCAGATGATGGATGTGACCCCCGCCGCCTCGAGGTCCAGGCGCGGGTCGGCAACCGGCGCGAAGCGGTCATGGGGAGGACGGTCGTCGGCCGGGGCGTCGATGCCGGCGGCGGCGATGTACGCGTCGATGACCGGCTGGATGCGTTGGCCGAACCCCGCCTCCACCGCCGTGAGGCGGTCCTCGATGTCGTCGCTGAAGAGCAGCACGCCGTCGCCGGCTTCCTCGAAGTGGCCGTGCAGGCGGACGCCGTTGCGGGCGAACGTGCGCAGGCAGATGTCGTGACCGCCGTCGTGCCCGGTAAGCAGCGGGTTGCAGCCGAACCGGGCCGCGGGTGAGGGCAGCTGGTCCACGCGCGGAAAACTGGTGCCGTACGCCTCGCCGTGGATTCCCACCTGCATGAGCCAATGGAAGACGTCCTGGCCACGGTATCTGCGGGGTGCCTCGGGACAGGAGGAAATGGCCAGGTGAACCTCGCGGCCCGCCTCGTGCAGTTCCTCCGCGATCTGGCCCCCGGACTGCCCGGTGCCGACGACCAGGACGGCACCCTCGGGCAGCAATTCGGGATTGCGGTAGGCATCCGTGTGCAGTTGAAGGATGTGCGCGGGAATCTGCGCGGCGGCCGCCGGGAGCTTCGGTTTCGCGTAGCCGCCCGCGGCCAGCACCACGTTGCGCGCTCGGCAGTTGCCGCGGCTTGTCTCGACGACGAATCCGCCGGCGTTGGCCCCCACCCGGGTGACGTCCGTGTCCATCTGCACGGGCGCGCCGATGGTCTCCGCGTAGCGCCCCAGGTATGCCACGACATCGTCCTTCGGCATGAACGCCTCCGGCTCAGGGCCGTCGTAAGGCATCCCCGGGACGGTGATGCCGAAGTTCGGGGTGTTCAGGCAGAAACTGTCCCAGCGGTCCTGCCAGGCACCTCCGGGCGTGCCGCGCCGTTCGAACACCCGGTGCTCGATGCCGGCTTGCGTGAGCCAGTAACTCGTGGCCAGGCCCGCCTGCCCGGCACCGACGACGACCGTGTCGACGTCGACGCCTTCGGTTCGCGCCGATCGTGCCGAGTCCACGACGTGTCCGTCCATGCCGCCACCTCATCCCAACCGTCACGTTTTCTTAACGCGGATTTCCACGCAGTCGGTTCGCCGCAACCCTGTTGAGTTGCTGGGTCCAGCGTTCGTATAGATAAGCGGGGGCTCGGCG
>NZ_RWKQ01000018.1:33573-82017 GCF_003946885.1 Specibacter cremeus
GCGGCAACCGCGCCCTGTGCTACAAAATCAGTCGCCCTCTTGTGCCGAACCGACTGCGTGGAAATCCGCGTTAGGGAAAGCATGGGCCCACCAGGAGGGCATGGCAAGCGTTACGGAGGTGGCGTCAGCCGCGTGCTTCCCGGGAGAAGACTTCGCCCAGTTCCGGCGGGACATTGATCGAGGGGCGGTGGGCGTCGTCGAACGCCGTGATGGCAATGATGTCCGTGCGGTCCCACCAGTAGAGGTGCGGGCTGAGGGGTCGCGGTTCCCGCGCATATTGCCGTAGGCTCGCGGCGAGCATCGCGGCTCCGTCGGCCTGGGTGGTCCCGTCCCCGATCAAGTGGATGTTCAGGGCCGTGGACGCCGGCGCGGACAGCAATGCCCCAAAGGGGCCGGGCACGAAGCCCAGCCGCCCAGCGAGTTCATTCGGATAGGCGAGCCAGCTGCCCTGGAACACGGAGTCGGATTCAAGGGCGAAGTACGATCCGCCACCCAGGACCACCTGTTCGGGCCTTCCGGGACCGGATTCCAGCAGGTTTGCCCGGGCCGTGGCCCACAGGACGTCCCGATCGACCCGGGCCACGTCGCTGTCGCGGAGGTACGCCACACTCGTGGACGAGTCAACGACGATGGCCAGGTCAAGGTCCGCCACGGACCTGCGATACGTGAAGTGCTCCTGGGGGCTGTCCGCCATGAGGTCCGGCGGGCACAGCTTCACCTTGCACCGGGCCAGCAGCTCGGCCACCGCCAGTTCGGAGGGGCTCGCTTCCTGCAGGGCAGCCACCATCTGCGCGAAGTGGTCACGGATGACCGTGTGCCACCGCCGTTCGGGTACGGCGGCCAGCCTCCGGTGGACATTGTCGAGACCGAACTCCAGGCCATGACCGTCCTTGAGGACGTCTCCGAACGCCTGCGTGCGAATGCCGTGTCTGGCCAGCGCCTCGACCGAAAGACGGCGCAGGCGCTCGGCCTGCCGGACAGTCAACGACGGGAAGAAAGCGTCATGTTCCTTCGAACGGTTGGAGCGAATTCCCATCGGACAATTCCGTTCCTGTCGGTTGGAGCGATGGTCGGAAGCTGCTAGGCGCCAGTTTAGTAGGCCATGTCAATCACCGGAACGGCCGAACGCGGGGGTCCTCAGCTTTCGAGCTCGAGTTCCGGCGGCGCCCCTTCGTCAGGAAGGCCAGGTACACGGCACCCACGCCGACCTAGACCAGGCCCACCGTGAAGGACTCCGCGGACAGGCTGGTTCACAGCCACCGCGACACCAGGATGAACAGCACCCCGCCGCACCGCGTCACCAACATGATGGTCCGCGGGATGGTCCGCTCCGCGTTCCTCGTCTCCTCCGCCAGCGAGGCGACCGAGTCGAAGCCCAGGAACGAATGGCACAGGATGGCTGCGCCGGCGAAGATCACGCCGGCGCCCGGCCCTGTCCGGCAATCGTGTCAACCAGGCCGAACGGGCGGCCAGGAAGGCCGAGTAGTCGACGGCGTGGCGCTGGACCTGGCAGGGGCTGCCCTCGGTCAGGTGCAGGACGCGGCTCTCCAGGTCCATGACCACAGACATCGCCGTGATCCACTGGGATGCTTCCGGGTGGCGTTCGTCCGGATGGCAGCAGATGGACCCCGGCGCATCCGTATGGTCCCGCAGCGCCGCATCAAGTGACCGAATCGTGGCGGGTGCCGCAGCCTCGACCACCAGGTCCCGCATGCGGCCCAACCGGACGTAGCTGTCCGCCATGGCCACGGGAGCCAGGTCGTGGCCACCGGTGACGGGGCCCAAGAAGTGGTTGGTGTGGGCCAGTGCGCCGCGGTCGGGGATCAGCGGGCTGACGGTCCGGGCGTCGCCCGGGGCGGTCTCGATGTTCAGCACGGCGCCGCCGGGCGCCCCGACCAGGTAGTTGCCCGAGGACGCCCGGCCATGGGCGGACAGCGTCTCGAGCACGTCGTAGACATGGTGGGCGTCGGCGAGGGCCCGGATCATCAGGTGGAACGGCACCCCGCCGGCGCCGCCGTCGAGCGAGCTTACCAGCGTGTTGACGGCCACGCCGACGCCTTCGGCGTTCACCATGGTCTTGGCCAGCAACCCGGCCTCGACGATCGTGACGAAGTTCGGCGCGTCGTCGCGCTCCACCTCCAGCACCACCACCGAGTCCAGGCCGTGCAGCAGCCAGTCCCAGTTCTGACCCACGTAGGTGTTCCCCGATGCGGTCCGGGACGGCATGAGAGCGAACGAGCTGCACTCCCCGCCCGGCGTCGGGGCAACGGCGCCGGCGCGCGCCACGACGGCCGACCACAGGATCTCCGTGCGGCAGTTCATGGCAAAGACGTCGGCAAAGGGCAGCCCCGCGCCCTCCGCGATGCTGCGGATCTCGTCCACCAGCTCCGGGAACGCCGCCTTGGACGCGGCCAGGTGCCGCTCGGCCAGGGCAATGGCCTGCGGCCAGGCGATCCCGGACGCGGCAAAGGACCGCTCGTAGCCGTTGCGGGCATGGTGCACCCGCTCGCGGGCCTGGGCGCCGTATTGGCGGCCACGTTCGCTGGGAGTGCCGCTGACGCGGATGCGGGGAAAAGTCGTCGTGATGTTCATGGGATTCTCCTACTGGCCCTTCGGCTCATTCTCGGGCTCACTCCTGGCCGTGTTCTTGGCTACCAGGCGTGCGGTCTCGCGGGCGGTGCCGATCCACGCCCCGCCGGTGGCGAGTTCGCCCAGCACGGCGTCCAGCATGGCCAGCCGGGACGGGCGGCCGATGATCATCGGATGCATGGTGAGCATGACGTGCCCGCCCAGGGCGGCGATGCCACGGATCTCGGGCAGCCACACGTCCAGCACCTCCCGGGGGGATCGGATGGTCTTCTCCCACGTGTCGTTGGCGAACCAGAAATGCGGGGCGTCATCGAGGATCCAGGACACCGGCAGTTCCACCAGGTCGTGGCCGGCATGCCGGTACGGGACGATGTCGTTGAGCAGGTTGGAGCTGTACTCGAAGCCGCGGGACTGCAGCAGATCGAGGGTGTGCGCGCTGAAGTCCCAGGACGGCGAGCGGTAGCCGACGACGTCGGCGCCCAGCGCGCGCAAGGCGGCCAGGCCGTCGTCGAGCTCGGCCTGTTCCTGCTCCAGGGTGAGCAGCGTCGGGGAGGTGTGCGAGTGGCCGTGGTGGGCGATCTCGTGGCCGGCGGCCAGGATCCGCAACACCGCGGCCGGGTGGCGGGCGGCGTCCCTGCCGCAGGTGAAGAACGTCGCCGTGATGCCGTGCTTCTCGAGCAGATCCAGGATCAGCGGCACGCCCACCTTCGGGCCGTACGCGCCCTGGGACAGGACGCCGGGGCTGTGGGCGTTGGCCGGGTTCTCCCCGATCCACACCTCCTCGGCGTCGAAGTCGAAGCTGACGGTGGCCCCGTGGGTGCGCCCGTCGGGCCATTGGAACATGCCCTCTCCCTCCTGCGGAGGCGCCCCGAACGGGCGCCTGCGGTTGAGAGACCATTCTCCGGGCCGGGACGGCACCGCGTCATGGGTCAAATGGCGTATTCCCCGCTTGCCGGCCCGGGCGCACCCACGGGGGCGTGCGCAGGTGCGCCTCGGCGTAGGGGGCCGGGGCCAGGGCGCGGTGGCGCCCGTCCTGGACCTGCAGCACCAGCTGGGCCTGGCCGAACGACGGGTCGGCCGTCTGGTCCGGGTAGCTCAGCGACGTCTGGTTCCGCGGGGAGAAGATGTAGCTGCCGTTCACGCCGCGGTGCCGCGTCTGGCGCAGCGCGTCCAGGGTCCCGGCAATGTCCCGGGTGTCGGCGGAGGACCGCCACGCCGAGGCCAGGATGTGCGCCATGTCGTACCCCAGCCCGGCCTGCGACAGCCCGGGGGAGCTGCCGTACCGGCGGGCGTACTCCGCCACGAAGTCCTTGCCGAACGAATCCGGGTACGTGCCCGAGACCGTCGACCACACGAGACCCTCGGCGCGCTCGCCGACGAGCTGCTCGAAGACCGGGATGGACGGGGCGTAGATGCAGTAGATGAGCGAGTTGCTGCCGGTGTCCAGCAACTGTCCGAATGCGTCGGCCAGCCGGCGGGGAAGGAATTCGCTGACCACGATCACCGACGGATCGCGGGCCACCACCTGCCGGGCCAGGTCGCCGTACGCACCGGGCGCGTCGGGCGCCGGGTCGACCGAGAGCACCCGCCAGCCGCGCCCGTGCAGGAGGGCGAGCGTGGGATCGTCGGCGACCTGGCCGGCGTCGGCCGGGGTCTCGATGAAGGAGATGGTCCGCGCCGCGCAGAGCTCCGGCTTGTCCGCCTCCAGCAAGTCGAGGAAGCGGACGATGCCCGTCCCGTAGTTGGTTTCCGTGGGCACGCACTGGAACACGTTGCGGTACCGGCCCGGGTTCGCGTCCGTGGCCAGCACCTGCCGCTGGGACGTCATGGTGTGGATGACGGGGATGGCCAGGTGCGCCGCCTCGTCCAGCGCCGTCGCCTCGTCGAACACGTACGACATCATGACGGCGTCGGCGTCCAGTGCCCGGATCCGGGCAAACGTCTCCTGGATGCCGTTCCGGGAGTAGATGTTCGAGTCGACGGTGAACGGATCGATGCGGCGGCCACGGATCCCGCCCCTGCGGTTGAGCTCCTCGACGGCCAGCAGCGCCCCGCGCAGCGACTGCAACCCGTCGTCGGCGGCGGCGCCTGACTGCGGGTACGCCAGCACGAGCCGGATGGGCGAGGCGCCGGTGGCGTCCGGGAGGGCCCGGCCGGTGCCCGGTTCCAGCTCGAGCGCGGCGATGGCCAGCGCCGCGCAGTCCTCTGGTGGCGCGGAGAGGGGCAGCTTCAGCCAGCCGTTCTGGGCGGCCAGGACACTGGCGGCCGTGCGGCTGATGGCACCCAGCTTGGCCCGGATGGTCTCCACCTGGGTCGAGACGGTGCGCGGACTGGTGAACAGGTACCGGGCGATGGCCGGATTCGAATGCCCTGCCGCCAGCAGGGTCAGCACCTCCATCTCGCGGCTGGTCAGCTGGTGCGGGGCGGTTGCGAGCGTGCATTCGACCACGGTCAGCCGGCTGGGCCCGTGGACGTCCTTGGCCAACGTGACCCGGGCCATCCGCCGGCTGGCGGGCAGGTCGAGGAAGAACGACAACCGGTCATTGCCCGTGCCCCACAACCTGTGCGCGTACTCGAGGATCCGGGTGGTGTCCAGCAGCTCCGCGTAGAGCGACGCCGGATCGACGGGTTCCGGCGGCGGCTGCGGGCCGACCACCACGAAACGCACCGCGGTGTTGGGCTCCACCATCACGTCCTTTGCTCGCTATCGACCGTGAGCGGCAGTTGTCCTGCCGCACTGGGGGAATCTTACCGGTCGCGCGGGGACGCGGCGCCTGCCCGGCCATGCGGAGTGGGTAGAGCCGGAGTTTGCCGTGCGGGCGGTTCATCAAGCGCCCGGCATGTGACGACTATCACCCAATCTTTCAATCGCCTACGATGGGCATATGTCAACTTTCTCCGTCACCCGAAACGTCCTGATCCCGGCGCCGGCCGGGGCCGTGTACCGGCTGGTCATTGATTTCCACGAATGGACCAAATGGTCGCCCTGGGAAAATCTCGACAGCACCATGAAGCGTGAATATTCGGGGAGTGAATCGGGCGTCGGTGCCAGGTACTCCTGGAACGGAAACCGCAAGGCCGGTTCCGGGACCATGGAGATCGCCGGCGTCTCGGAGCCCGACCGCATCGACATCCGTCTTGAATTCACAAGGCCCATGAAAGCCGTCAACCCCACCACATTCACTTTTGTCCCCGAGGGGGACGGCACCCGTGTCACGTGGACGATGACCGGGGAATCGAAGGGAATCGGGAGGGTCTTTGCCATGTTCATGAATATGGATAAGATGGTGGGCGGCGATTTCGAGAAGGGCCTGGCGGCGTTGTCTGCGGCGGCCGCGGCGTAGGCATTGCCACCACCCGAACCATCCCAGACCCAGGAGGGCACCGCATGGGCGCCGACATCACCGCATCCAACCATCTGACCCCCGGCCTGCCGCTGGACGTCAATGCGCTGCCACTGCACCATGGGGCCGTTGCCGCCGGCCAGGTCGCCGGCGGTGCGCCGACGACGGCCGCCCTGGAACTGGGGGTTTTCGGCGGTCTGGAGTTCGGCGCGTGGGAGATGGGTGCCGGAGCCATGTTCGACGTCGAGGCAGACGAGGTTTTCATCGTCACCGCGGGCGCGGCAACCGTCCGCATCGAGGCGTTCGGAGATTCGCCGGAAACGACCGTCGTGCTGGCGGCGGGTTCGCTCATGCGCCTGTCCGCCGGCATGCGCACCGAATGGACCGTCACGGACACGCTGCGGAAGCTCTACCTCACCCCGGAACGGTAGGCCTCCGGTACACCAGGTGGGTCACGTGCGGGGTCTGCCGGACAGACACAGGCTCCAGCGTCAGCTGGGGCGACACCGGGAACAGCCGCTCACCGACGCCGACCGTGATCGGCACCACGTGCAGTCGCAGCTCGTCGATGAGCCCGGCGGCCAAGTACTGGTTGATGGTGGACGCACCGCCGGCGATCGCCACGTCCTGGTCGCCGGCCGCGGCGCGCGCCCGCGCCAAGGCGGAGTCGATTCCGTCGGTGACGAACTCGAACGTCGTCCCGCCGTCCATGGCGACGGTGTCCCGAGGGCGGTGCGCCAGCACGAACACCGGGGCGTGGTATGGCGGGTTCGGGCCCCACCAGCCTCGCCAGTCCAGGTCCCAGGCGCTGCGGTCGGGACCGAACATGTTCCGGCCCATGACGTAGGCCCCTGCGGATGTCAGTGCGGCCACTTCAGCGGCGTTCTCATCCGCGTGGTCGAACATCCACGTGTGCAGCCGTCCGTCGATGCCGTCACCGAATGGCTTCTCGCGGGTCTGGTTGGGGCCGGCGGCGAAGCCGTCCAGCGAAATGGCGATACCTGCGGTCACGATGCCCATGGGTTTCCGCCTTCCGTCCCCTGAAGTGAACAGCGCCCACGCTAGCAATGCACGGCTTCGCCGCACAAGGGTTCCGCCGGACCGAGTGGGCCGGATTCCCACCGGGCACTTTCCCACCGCCGTCGCAGGAGCATGATGGAACCACCGGTCGCCGCCGCCTTCTACACCGAACTGTTCGGGTGGGACATTGTCGACGCCGGAGAGGAGGTGGGCATCGGTCCGAAGCCCGAGGGCCCGGATCTATGCCGTCGACCTGGAGCACCCACCTGTTCGTTGACAGCGCCTCCGACAGCCCGTTCGGGCGCATGGCCATCATCGCGGCACCGCAGGGGGAGATTCTCGGCCTGCTGCAGCCGCCGGAAACCCCGATGCCCGTGATCGCCACCGGGCGCCGGTAGAACCGGGAGGCCGACGACGACGGCGACCCGCCTGCGCGACGTGGGTCGCCGTCGTCGGGTCTCACGCATTGGTGGGGCTTGCGCCGTCCACGATCCTATTCTGAGAATGACTGGGGGCCGCCCGCGCCATCGGTTGGCAGGCGACAGTCCCCGCTCTACCGAGTCGTCTCGGCGGCTCGGTAATCGGTGAGTGGCCAGCCGGCCCAACGTGGTCAATGCAACAAGTGTCCCCGGGCACAGTACGGGCCAGCGCCTGACGCAAATTTGGGGGGGGATCGCCGATGCAGAATCGTGGGCCTCTGCGTGGTTCACCACGCCGTACCGACGAGTCGTGTATGTGGGTGGAACGGGAATGTCGCCGCAGTGGCAGGCTGAACAGGTCAGGGCCATGGCCGACGGTGGGGGCCTATTCAAACCTCTCGCGGCATTTCTTTCCGTTGAGCGTTCCCGCTTCGTGTGACTGCGCGCGCGGGGGACCTATGCGGACTTGAGCCAGGCTTGAAGTGCTTCGCGGACTACTTTACTGCGCTACTTTACTGCGGGTTGAATGCTCCTTTTCGGCACGCTGAGAGAGGGCGGCGCTAAGTTCCGGGTCCAACCGGATCGCTGCAATCTCAGCAATTTCAGAACCAATTCGGGGACGCCCGCGTTTCTTGAGGGCCGCCACGTCATACCCGGCCGCGGCCTCGTCGACTCACCGGCCGATCTGCGCGTCAGTGACCGGCTTGCCGTTCATCATTTCGTTTTCACTCATTGCTGCTGCTCCTCTCATGGCAGTAAGTCCAGATACTCGGCCTGTGCCTTCATTGCGTGGATGACCAGTTCCCTCCCGCTGTCGAAGGTGAGAACCACCGTCTCCAGCAGCTGGCCTGTGTTGTTGAATCCGAATCGTTGCTGAATCCCAATCGTGGTTCCCGTCCGGGGTTTTCCACGTCCAAATCACGTCCAAGTCAATGGCTACCAGGTACTCGGTCGCCGCCAGCATCGCGTCTTCGGCGCGACTGCCCGGCGTCCTCGGGGTGGGCGAGGAGGGTATTGAGATGCCGGCGGCCACCGCACACCTCCAACGTGAGGTTGATCGGGCAACCCGAGCGCCAAGAGTATAGTCCAGGTACCCGCAACTACGGCGTTGGAGGAAATCATGAGTCGGGCAAACCTCATCCCGGAGCCATCCCAGGAGGCCACGTGATGTCAGAGAACAAGAAAACGGTCGAGAGGTACATCGACGGTTTCAACAAGTCCGATCACGGGCAGGTCCTGTCGTGTCTGACCGACGACATCCAGTGGACGGTGTTCGGGGCCTACCGGCTCAGCGGCAAGGAAGCCTACGACAACGAAATCGAGAACCCGGCCTTCGCCGGCAGCCCCGCGCTCACCATCACGCGGATGGTTGAAGAGAACGGCGTCGTGATGGCGGAACTGACCGGCGAGGTACGCCGCGCCAGCGGTGAACTCATGAAGATGGCCATGGGCGAAGTCTTCATCATGCGCGACGCCAAGATCGCTGAACGCCGCGCCTACGTCATCGAGCTCAAGGAGAACGACTACATGTGACCACACCACGGGTTCGGCCGCCGGGGCCCAGTTGCACCGGCAGGACGGCGTCGATCACGGCAAGACCGGCGGGAGCCGAGCCTCGGGCCGGGTACGGATGGCAAGTACCCATCCAGGATGGCACTGCGTGGGATAATCGGTGTGGGCCGCGTCGGGATTCTTCGGATCGCGCCGCGGGCCGGAAGAGAGCCGTGATGGCCGACAATCATCCACATCCCAAGGAACCGAGCCGCCACGGTGTGACGTCGGGCCCGTCCCTACCGGCCGCCGCCCGGGCCTCGCCGGAACGCGGCGGATTCGATGGCGCGTCCCGTTCCCCGGGGATTGTGCGGCTGCTGGCCGTGATCGCCGTCGCCGAACTGGCGTTCACCGCCGCGTACTGGATCGAGGGCTTCACCCGGCCTGGCTACAACTGGCCGGCGGAGTCCATGAGCCTGCTCAGTCTCGGCCCGGGCGGATGGATGATGCAAATCAACTGCGTGGCACTGGGGGTGCTGAGCCTGGGGGCGGCTCTCGTGTGGCGGAGGATTCTGCGGCCCGGACGAGCGGCGGCGGCCTTCCCGATCTGCCAGGCGCTGCTCGGGATCGGCCTGCTCGGCATCGGGCTCTTCTCCCAAGACCCGACAGCGGCGTATCCACCCGGCGGCCAGGTGCCGGTCATCCCCAGCCTGCACGGCGATCTGCACAATGTGTTCGCCGGAATCGCGGTCACGGCCATCGCGGTGTCGGCTTTCGCACTGGCCAGGCGCCTCGCGGTCGAACCCGGTTGGGGCGCACCCTGGGCGGCCTATGCGGTGGCCACCGGGATCATGACCGTCGGCTTCATGACCGGCTTTGGGGTAGCAGGTGGCCAGGGCGGGTTCGCCGGCCTGTTCGAGCGTCTGGCCATCGGCGTTGGCCTCCCGCTGCTCGGCGCCGTCGTCACCGCCCGACTGCTCTGGCAGGCCCGCGGCCGTTGACGCGCACGGGCCCACGCCCCCCGGTCGAGCTGGAACGGTTCCCGGGTGCCGGATGAAGGCCCCAACCTGGACAGGGGCCTTCATCCGGCAAGTGGGACGGCGTGGGGATTACTCGCCGATGTAGAACAGGCGCTTGTTGACGAACTCGTCCATGCCCAGCGGGCCCAGCTCGCGGCCGAAACCGGAGCGCTTGACACCGCCGAACGGCATGTCGGCGCCCTCGCCGGCGTACGCGTTCACGTTAGACATGCCCGTTTCCAGGCGCTCGGCCACCTTGCGGGCGCGTGCCTCGTCGGTGCTGAACACGGCGCCGCCGAGCCCGTAGGGGGTGTCGTTGGCCAACGCGAGCGCCTCGTCGTCGCTGGTCACCTTGTAGACCACGGCAACCGGGCCGAACAGCTCCTCGTAGTAGGCGCGCATCTCCTTGGTGACCCCGGAGAGCACGGCCGGCTCGATATATGCGGCCGGGCCGTCCATCAGGCGGCCACCGGCGTGCAGCGTGGCGCCCTTGTCAACGGCGTCCTGCAGCTGGGCGGCCAGGCCCTCGGCCGCGACCCGCGAGGACAGCGGGGCGAACGTGCCCTCCGCCTCCTCGGACGGGCTGCCCGGGACCAGGCCCTGGGCCTGGTTCGCGAGCTCGCCGACGAACTCGTCGAAGATGTCGTCCATGACGATCATGCGCTTGTTGGAGTTGCAGGCCTGGCCGGTGTTCTCCATGCGCACGCCCCACGCGTCGGCCGCGGCGGCCTTCACGTCGGCGGCATCGAGGATCACGTACGGGTCGGAGCCGCCCAGTTCCAGCACGGCCTTCTTCAGGTTGCGTCCGGCGATCTCACCGATCTTCGACCCGGCCCGCTCGGAGCCGGTCAGCGACACGCCCTGGAGGCGCGGGTCGGCGATGATGTCGGCGATCTGGTCGTGCGTGGCGAACAGGTTGATGTAGGTGCCGGCCGGCACGCCGGCGTCGTCCATGATCGACTGGATGGCCAGTGCGGACTTCGGGCACGACTCGGCGTGCTTGAGGATGATGGTGTTGCCCAGCATCAGGTTGGGCGCGGCAAAGCGGGCCACCTGGTAGTACGGGTAGTTCCACGGCATGATGCCCAGCAGCGGCCCGACCGGAAGCTTCTGGATCACGGCCCGGCCGCCGCCGATCGGCGTGATCGGCTGGTCCGCGGCCAACTCGGGGCCGTTCGTGGCAAAGTACTCGAAGATGTCCTCGCAGAACTCGGCCTCACCCTTGGCCTGGGAGGCCGGCTTGCCCATCTCCTCGGTGATGATGGCGCCCAGCTCGGCGGCACGTTCGCCGAAGAGCTGGCCGACGCGTGCGACGATCTTGGCGCGGTCGGCGATCGGCACTTCCTTCCACAGTGCATAGGCCTGGTGGGAGGACTCCAATGCGGCCTGGATCTCCGCGTCGGTGGCGGTGGGGAACGTCTGCACAACTTCGCCGGTGGCAGGGTTCAACACGCGGTAGCCCAATGGCTGAGATGCGGCGGTGGTGGTCACGGCCGTGCTCCTTACGTGGTCGTCGGATCGGCGGACGCTCAGTGTCGCGCCGGTTACACCCTCATCATGTCGCGAAGTTGCCCCAGCATGAAATCACCACGCGGAAATTGGTGTTCCGCGCGGATTCCACCGGTCAGTGCCGCCGCTCCCCGCCCAATCCGTAGTGCAGGTGGACAGTTCCGTTGGAAAAACGTTGTTCATCGAACAGTTGCAAATTCAGCCGGACACCCTGCGGCAGCCACGGCGTGCCGCCGCCGACGATGACGGGACAGACGAATACATGCACGTCGTCCACCAGGCCGGCCGCGAGCGCCTGTCCGGCGAGCCCCGGCCCGCTGACGGACACGTTCGCCGCCGCGGACTCCACGAGGCCGGCGACGAGAGCCGGGTCGAAGCGCCGCTCCAGGCGGGTGCGAGCCGTGGCCACGGACGGCAGCGTCGTCGAGAACACCACCTTGTCGGCGGCGCGCCAGATCCGCCCGAAGTCCCGCGCGACCGCCGGCTGCCCGTCGTCGTCCATCGTCTCCCAGGCGCTCATCACCTGGTACATGCGCCGACCGTACAGGTGCGTGCCGATGCCGCGTACCAGGTCGTTGACGAACGCGTGCACCTGCGCGTCGGGGGCGCTCCAGTCGAAGCTGCCGTCAGCGTCCGCGACGTAGCCGTCCAGCGACGTGATGGCCGCGTACACGAGCCTGCCCATGGCGCCCCTATTCAAACCGGGACGGGTCGCCGGCGCCGCGGCGAACCACCTCGGCCTCGCCGCTGGAAAAGTCGACGACGGTGGTCGGCTCGGTGCCGCAGTCACCGGAATCGACGACGGCGTCAACCACGTGGTCAAGCCGCTCCTTGATCTCCCAGCCCTGCGTCAACGGCTCCTCCTCGTCGGGCAGCAGCAGCGTGCTGGAGAGCAGCGGCTCACCGAGTTCGGCCAGCAGCGCCTGCGTGGTGCGGTGGTCGGGGATGCGCACGCCGACGGTCTTCTTCTTCGGGTGCAGCATGCGCCGCGGCACCTCGCGGGTGGCGGGCAGGATGAACGTGTAGCTGCCGGGCGTGACCGCCTTGATGGCGCGGAACACGTCGTTGTCGACCATGACGAACTGGCCCAACTGGGCGAAGTCGCGGCACACCAGGGTGAAGTGGTGCTTGTCCGTCAGTGCCCTGATGCCGCGAATCCGGTCCAGCGCGTCCCGGTTGCCCATTTGCGCCCCGAGTGCGTAGCACGAGTCCGTCGGGTAGGCGACCAGGCCGCCGGCGCGGATCAGCTCGACGACCTTGCCGATGGTGCGCGGCTGCGGGTCGTGCGGATGGACATCGAAAAACCTGGCCATGTGGCCTCCTTGCGCTCACGCCGCCGGGCCGGCACGCCCGGTGCCGGGCTATTCGTGGTGGACGAGTTCGTGATGCACGGCGGACAAATAGACCTCATTGCCCTCCACCCGTTCCACGTCGGCCAGGCTCACATACCTGGCGCCACGGCCCGTCACGCGCAGGTAGCCGTGCCGGAACAGGCGCAGGGCCACCACCTCGGGGACCTTCGGGCTCGGCCCGAAGATGGCATTCAACGTGAGGTTGATGACGTCCTGTGGCGACGCCGCCGCGCGCTCCTCGAAGGCCGCGGCCCGCGGGTTCGCCGGCTCCACCTGGCTCACCTGGCCGACCGGGTTTCCGTGCGCGTCCAACACCCGCATGCCCTTGGTGACGCTCTCGAAATTGATCATCGTGCCAACCTCCTCGTGCCTGATAAATGCACTATAGCCACCCATCCCGAAAAACACTCAAGACTTGCCGGGAACGGCGAACCGGTGGCCGCTCGGTGGCGTCCGCGCATCCAGCACCCAGCTTTCTCCCAAGCTCGTTTGGCATAGTCCAACACGGCACCGCCGACGGCAGACGGGCCAACGCGAGTTGAAGGGTGCTATTTCGATCATGGCGGACAGATCCACAGGACCACTCGGGTTGGGCGCCACGGCGCGCCGGTTCCTGCAGCTTTTCGCCGTTTGCGGCCTGTGCGGGGTACTGGTAGCGGCGCTCTTCGTGCCAGCCGTTGCCGTGGTCGGCGTGACGGCCTCGGACACCTCGAACCTGCTCAACACCCTGCCGGACACTTTGACCGTCACGCCGCCCGCCCAGGCGACGAAGGTGCTGGCGAACGACGGCTCGGTCATTGCGTCGTTCTATTCGCAGAACCGCCAGGAAATACAGCTGGCGGACATGTCCCCGTACATCAAGAACGGGATCGTCGCCATCGAGGACGCCCGGTTCTATGAACACGGCGGCATCGACCCGACGGGCATCCTGCGCGCGCTGGCCGCCACGGTGAGCGGCGGCCGCGAGGGCGCCTCCACCATCACCCAGCAGTACGTGAACAACGTCATCATCGAACAGCTCGTCGCCGAGGGCAAGGGCGACCAGGCGAAGCTCGGCAGCCAGAAGACCCTCGTGGACAAGCTGAAGGAGATGAAGCTGGCCATCGGGATGGAGCAGAAATACTCGAAGGACCAGATCCTGCAGGGTTACCTGAACATCATCTACTTCGGCAACGGCGCCTACGGCATCCAGGCGGCCGCCAAACTGTACTTCAACGTCTCCGCCAAGGACCTCACCCTGCCCCAGGCAGCCGCCCTGGCCGGCGTGGTGAACAGCCCCGGCTACTACGACCCGTTGACGCAGCCGGCGCACGTGATCGCCCGGCGCAACGACGTCCTGGCGAAGATGCTCCAGCAGGGCAAGATCACCACGGCCCAGGAGAAGCAGGCCGCCGCCGCGCCGCTGGCCCTGCACGTGAACAAGCAGGCCCAGGGCTGCGTGGCCGCCAGCACGGCCCCGTACTTCTGCGACTACATCCAGCAGCTGGTCCTCAACGACCCGGCCTACGGTGCCACGGTCGATGCCCGCACCAAGTTCCTGTACCAGGGCGGGCTGACCATCCGGACCACGCTGGACCCAAAACTGCAGGCCGTGGCGCAGCAGCAGGTCGATTCGACCATGGGCGCCACCGACCCGCTGCAGCGCGGCGCCGCCCTGGTCAGCGTCCAGCCGGGCACCGGCAAGGTGCTCACCATGGCGCAGAACACGAAATACAACCCGGCCGCGGCGCCCGGGAACTACATGGGCAACTTCGCGCTGCCGGTCAATGACGTCAACGGGCAGCCGCTGCACGGATCCGGCGGGTTCCAGATCGGGTCCACGTTCAAACCGTTCGTGTTCGCCGAATGGCTCAGGACAGGGCACTCGATGATGACGCCCATCAATGGCGCCGTGCGGCTCTACCCGTGGGGATACCCGTGGCAGAACTCCTGCGGCGTGACCACCGGCGCGTACGATCCGGCGCTGCCCGACTCGCACCTGCTGCCCAATGACGAGCCGAACTACTACTTCGAGCAGAGCGCCATGGAAGGCCTGTACAACTCGATCAACACGGTCACCTTCCAGACGGCCACCCAGCTGGACTTCTGCAACATCCAAAAGATGGCCACGGCCGCCGGGATCCTGGACGGCAAAACGAACAAGCCCTATGACCTGTCCGCAATCGCCAACCTGATCGGCACGCAGGATGTGGCCCCCATCAACATGGCCACGGCGTTCGCCACCTTCGCCAGCGGCGGCATCCGGTGCGAGCCGATCGCCCTGGCATCCATCACGGACGGCACCGGCAAGTCCTACCCGGTGCCGAGTGCGAACTGCCAGCGCACCATGAGCCAGGACGTGGCCGCCGGGGTCACCTACGCGCTGAAGAATGTGCTGACGCGCGGCTCCGGGTACAAGATCCCGGTGGACAAGTCCACCGACATCTTCGCCAAGACCGGGACCAGTGACGGGAACATCGAGACCTGGACGGTTGGCGCGACGTCGGGCATCGCCACGGCCTCCTGGTTCGGTAGCTACCAGGGCAACGACGCCAACTGGGTCAACCAGGACATCATGATCAACGGCCGGTTCTACACGGTGGTTGACGGCGCCGACCTGGCCGGCGGGCAGTGGGCAGCCCTCATGAACGCCGCGGGCGGCACCTACCCGGGCCAGTCGTTCGCGCAACCGCCAGCGTCCATGCTGGCCAACACCCCGCCGCTGGTCGCGTCCCCGAACGGGCCGACCCCGGTCCAGTCGAGCCCCGGCGGATAGGCCGATCCCGGCCCGGTGATTGAGCCCGTCGAAATCCCGGTGATTGAGCGCGTCGAAATCACCTCGGGTCTCGACAAGCTCGACCACCGACAAGCTCGACCACCGCACCCGAGAACTCGCTATTTGGCACCCGCCGACTTGCCGTCGTCGTACGCATACTTGCCGCCGCGCAGGGCGGAGGCGACGGCGGCGACCAGACAGGCCAGGATGGCGAAGCCGAACGCGACGGCCAACCCGTCGGCGAACGGGCCGGAGATCAGGGTGGGGAAGAACCCACGTCCGGTCAGGTACGCCGCGTCGGACGGCGGCAGGCCCGCCAGCACCTGCGGCCCCAGCAGCGTCTGGACCGGGTTGTAGCCCAGCAGCGAGGCGAACAGCACCGCCACGGGCGGCAGCGCGGCCACGCGGCCGGCGTCGGCGGGGGAGACCCCGTGGGCGGTCAGGCCCGTCATGAGCGTGTGCGGCAGCGTCGCGGCCAGGCCCGTGAGCATGAGCGAGAAGAAGATGCCGATCGAGAGCACCATGGCCGAGTTCTGGAACGTGGTGCTCATGCCCGCCCCCACACCGCGCCGGTCCGGCGGCAGCGAATTCATGATGCCGGCCCGGTTCGGCGCCGCGAACAGGCCCATGCCCAGGCCGTTGAGCAGCAGCGCCAGCGCGAACGTCCAGAACTCGAAGTCGACCGGCAGCAGCAACAGCCAGCCGAAGCTGAGCGCCGCGACGACCATGCCCCCGGTGGCCAGCAGGCGGGTCCCGTGCCGGTCCGACAGCCAGCCGGAGAGCGGCCCGGCCACCAGGAACCCCAGCGTCAGCGGCAGCATGTAGATCCCGGCCCACAGCGGCGTCGACGCGAAATCGTAGCCGTGCCGCGGCAGCCAGATGCCCTGCAGCCAGATGATCAGGATGAACATCAGCCCGCCGCGCCCGATCCCCGACAGCAGGCTGGCCAGGTTGCCGGCCGTGAACGCCCGGATACGGAACAGCGCCAGGTGGAACATCGGCTCGGGCACGCGCGACTCGACCACGCAGAACAGCAACAGCACCGCGACGCCGCCGACCAGCGCCGCCAGCACCCACGGGTTCGTCCAGCCCATGGTGTGCCCGCCGTAGGGCTGGATGCCGTACGTGATGCCGACCAGCACGGCCACCAGGCCCACCGCGAACGTGACGTTGCCCGGCCAGTCGGGCTTCGCCGGCGCCCGCACGCCCGTGTCGTGCAGGCTCAGGTACGCCCATACCGTGCCGGCCACGCCCACGGGCACCGAGACGAGGAACACCAGGCGCCAGTCGATGGGTCCCAGCAGGCCGCCGATCACCAGGCCCAGGAACGATCCGGCGATTCCGGCCACCTGGTTCAGGCCCAGCGCCAGGCCGCGCTCATGGACGCCGAAAACATCCGTGATGATGGCGTTCGAGTTCGCCATCAGCATCGCCCCGCCCACGCCCTGCAGGATGCGCATGACGATCAGCCACAGGACCCCGGCCGTGCCCTGCAGCCACGTCACCGACAGCAGCACCGAAAACACCGTGAACACGGCGAAACCGGCGTTGTACATCCGGATCCGGCCGAACATGTCGCCAAGCTTGCCGAACGTGACCACCAGGACGGCCGTGACGACCATGTAGCCCATGATCAGCCACAGCAGCAGGCTCGTGTTGCCGGGGGCCAGGGGGTTGATGCCGACGCCGCGGAAGATGTCCGGCAGCGCGATGAGCAGGATCGAGGAGTTGATGGTGGCCATCAGCATGCCGAGCGTCGTATTGGACAGCACGACCCACTTGTAGTGCGGCCCCGCCGCCCGCGGCCGGTGGCGACGTTCGCGTTGTTGTCGCTGGGCGTTCCTGGAGAGCACCATGGGCCCGTGACCCCCTTCCGGCGGACCGTGCGTCGCGGCCCTGGGGAACGAAAACGGTTACCTTCGTCAACTATTCACACTAGACCCCTGGAGCGCGCGGGAGTCTGTGAAAACCCCCTTAACAGTGCGGGCGCCCGGGGGTAGCGTCACCATCATGAACGACGTCATCGAGACCCGCGGGCTGGTCAAGCGGTTCGGTACGGTCACCGCGCTGGACGGCCTGGATCTGGTCGTTGCCGCCGGTCAAATCCATGGGTTCCTCGGCCCGAATGGGGCCGGGAAGTCCACCACCATCCGCATCCTGCTCGGCCTGGCACGCGGCGACGCCGGCACGGCCACCGTCTTCGGCGCCCATCCCTGGACCGACGCCGTCGCCCTCCACCGCCGGATCGCATACGTGCCCGGCGACGTGAGCCTGTGGCCGAACCTCACCGGGGGAGAGGCCATCGACCTGGTCAGCCGGTTGCGCGGCGGCACGGCCGACAAACCCGGCTACGCCGCCCGGAAGGCCCGGCTCATGGAGGCGTTCGAGCTCGACCCGGCGAAGAAGGGGCGCACCTACTCGAAGGGCAACCGGCAAAAGGTCGCGCTCGTCGCCGCGTTCGCCACCGAGGCGCAGTTGTACATCCTGGACGAGCCGACCAGCGGCCTGGACCCGCTGATGGGGGCCGTGTTCGAGCAGGAGATCGGCCGTGTCGCCGCGGCCGGGGCGACCGTGCTGCTCTCCAGCCACATCCTCTCCGAGGTGGAGCAACTGTGCGGGAAGGTCAGCATCATCCGGGCCGGCCAATGCGTGGAAACGGGGACCCTCGACTCGCTGCGGCACCTGACCCGCACCGAGGTGTCGTTCGCCGCCGACGGGCTGGGCCCGGCCCAGCTGGCCGCCATCCCGGCCGCCCACGACGTGAGCGTCAGCGGCGGGCGCGTGCGGTTCACGGCGGACAGCGACCAATTGAACGCCGTGCTGCCCGTGCTGGCCACGCTCAACGTCGCCGGGCTGACCATCAACCCGCCGTCCCTCGAGGAGCTGTTCCTGCGCCACTACGGCGACGGCGCGGCTCCGGGGGGCGCGTCATGAACACCGTCGGCATCCTGTTGCGCCAGCGGCTGCGGCGCGACCGCTGGCAGCTGGCCGCGTGGGTCCTGGGCGTCGGGCTGCTGGCCCTGTTCGCCGCGGCCGCCATCGCCCAGACGTTTGGCAACGACGCCGACCGGGCACAGATCCTGGCCCTGGCCATCGCCACGCCGGCCATCCTCATGCTGCGCGGGCTGCCCGAGGGCAGCCCGGTCGGCGCGTTCACGTACTTCTCTGTCTTCGCGTTCCTGGCCCTGCTGGCCACGCTCATCCACGGCGCCATCGCCAACATCCTCATGGCCCTGGCGGTGACGGTCGGGTTCATCATTGGAAAGCTCGACGCCGGCGGGAGCCTGTGCGCGGGCGTCGCCGTGGGTGCCGTCGGGTTGTCCTTCCTCGGCGTCGGGTTGGTTGCCGCCCAGTTCATGCGTACCTCGCGCGGCGCCAACGGCACGGCCGCCGCACTGGTGGTCGCGGCGTACATCGTCCGGGGGATCGGTGACGCCGCATCCACCGCGGGTAGCGACCCGCTCCACCGCGTCGCCGGCTGGCCGAGTTGGCTGTCCCCGATCGGTTGGGGCCAGCAGACGGGTGCCTTCGTGCGGAACAACTACGCGCCGCTGGCCATCAACGTTTCTTTCGCGGCCGCCTGCGCCGCCGCGGTGTTCGCCCTGCAGGCGCGCCGGGACACGGGGGCCAGCATGCTGCCGGTCCGGGCCGGACGTGCGGATGCCAGGGCCTCGCTGCGAACGTCGCTGGCCCTGGGCTGGCGGCTGCAGTGGCCGTCCATCGCCGGCTGGAGTGCGGCCGGCGCGGCCACCGGCCTGTTGGCGGGGTCGCTGGCGAACATCCTGCAGGCGGCCGGCGGCGGCAATACCTCGCTGCTCAACGCCGTCAGGTCGATCGTGCCCGGCACCACCCAGACGCCCACCCAGCTGATCATCGCCGCCATGTTCAGCGTCGTCGGTGTCCTGGCGGCCGCCTGCGCCACGCAGGCGGTGATCCGGCTGCGCCAAGAAGAGGTCCGCGGCACGGCCGAGGCGGTGCTGGCGGCCCCGGTGCACCGGGTGCGCTGGTTCGCCGACTACCTGGTACTCGGGCTGGTCGCCGTCGTGCTGGTGCTGCTGGCCGCCGGGGTCGCGTCGGCCGCGTCGGGACTGGCCGCCGGCGCCGGCGGCACGGTCGTGGGTGACTCGTTCGCCGCCGCCGCGGCCCAGCTGCCAGCGGCCCTCGTGTACCTGGCCGTCGTGTCGCTGCTGTTCGTGCTGGTGCCGGAGGCCACCGTGGCGGCGGGCTGGGGCCTGCTGGTGCTCGGCATGATCCTCGGCATCTACGGCGGCATGGTGGGCCTGCCCCAGTGGGCGCGCAACATCTCCCCGTTCCAGCACACGCCCGTCCCGTTCGGCGTCAACACGCAGTGGGCCGGGGGGATCTGGATGCTCGTCATCGCGGCCGTGGTCGTCGCCGCGGCGACGCTGTTGATGGGCCGGCGCCCGCTGCATAGCGGGTAGCCGCCGACCTCCGCCCGGCGTCTGATAATCTAGCGCTATCCACGGACCTCCCGGCCCATTCTCTGGCCGGTTGCAGATAACGGGTGGACACATATTATCCGTTGGGCACTGAGGAGTTCTTGATGCATTTGACGCCCCGTGAGCAAGAGAAGCTCATGATTGTCGTGGCCGCCGACCTGGCCCGCCGGCGGCAGCAGCGCCGGCTGAAGCTGAACCATCCCGAGGCCGTGGCCATCCTCACCTACGAGCTGATCGAGGGCGCCCGCGACGGGCGCACCGTGGCCGACCTGATGAGCTACGGCAGCACCATCCTGTCCCGGGCCGACGTCATGGACGGCGTGGCCGACATGATCAAGGACGTCCAGGTCGAGGCCACGTTCCCGGACGGCACCAAGCTCGTCACCGTCCACAACCCCATCCGCTGAACAGGCCCACCGAACAAGGGAGCGTCCCGATCATGAAACCCGGCGAATATGTTCTTCGGACGGAACCGGTCAGCTGCAATGCCGGTCTCATCCCGCAGTCGCTGCGGGTCGTCAACCGCGGCGACCGGCCCATCCAGGTCGGCTCGCACTATCATTTCGCGGAGGTCAACGATGCGCTCGAGTTCGATCGCGACGCCGCGTACGGCTTCCGGCTGGACATCCCCGCCGGCACGGCCGTGCGCTTCGAACCGGGGGACGCCAAAACCGTGAACCTGATCGCCCTGTCCGGCAGCCGCGAGGTGTACGGGCTGCGAAACCGCGTCAATGGCCCGCTGCACGCCTCGCGCGGGCTCGTCCGGCTGGAGGATGACACCAAATGAGCTTTGAGCTGAGCCGCAAGCAATACGCGGACCTGTACGGGCCCACCACGGGCGACGCCGTCCGGCTGGCCGACACCGAGCTGTTCGCCCAGATCGAGCACGACCGCACGAACTACGGCGAGGAGGTCGTGTTCGGCGGCGGCAAGGTGATCCGCGACGGGATGGGCCAGAACGGGTTGAAGGTCCGGGACGAGGACATCCCCGACACCGTCATCACGAACGCCATCGTGTTCGACTACACCGGCATCTACAAGGCGGACGTGGCACTGCGCGACGGGCACATCTTCAAGATCGGCAAGGCCGGCAACCCGCAGATCTCCGCCGGCGTGAACATCACCATCGGTGCCGCCACGGACATCATCGCCGGCGAGGGGAAGATCCTCACGGCCGGCGGCATCGACACGCACGTGCACTTCGTCAGCCCGGACCAGGTCCCGGTCGCGCTGGCGTCCGGGGTCACCACGCTGATCGGCGGCGGGACCGGCCCGTCGGAGGCCAGCAAGGCCACCACGGTCACCCCCGGTCCCTGGCACATCTCCCGCATGCTGCAGGCCGTGGACAACCTGCCGATCAACATCGGCCTCCTCGGCAAGGGCCACGCCGGCGCCATGGAACCGCTGGCCGAGCAGATCCGGGCCGGCGCCATCGGGCTGAAGGTCCACGAGGACTGGGGCGCCACCACCTCCTCCATCGACATGTCCCTGCGCGTCGCCGACGAATACGACGTGCAGGTCGCCATCCACTCCGACACGCTCAACGAGTGTGGCTTCGTCGAGGACACCATCGCGGCCATCGCCGGCCGGGTCATCCACACATTCCACACCGAGGGCGCCGGCGGCGGGCACGCCCCGGACATCATCAAGATCGCCAGCCTTCCGAACGTGCTGCCCGCGTCGACGAACCCCACACTGCCGTACACCGTCAACACGATCGACGAGCACCTGGACATGCTGATGGTCTGCCACCACCTCAGCCCGGACATCCCCGAGGACGTGGCGTTCGCCGACTCGCGCATCCGCAAGGAAACCATCGCCGCCGAGGACGTGCTGCACGATCTGGGCGTGTTTTCCATCACCAGCTCCGACGCGCAGGCCATGGGCCGGGTCGGGGAGGTGGTGTTGCGCACGTGGCAGGTCGCCGACGCCATGAAGCGCCAGCGCGGCAAGTACGACGACGACCCCGAAGCGGGCGACAATGCGCGGCTGAAGCGGTTCATCGCCAAATACACGATCAACCCGGCCATCGCGCACGGCATCGCCGATTCGGTGGGCAGTGTCGAGGAAGGCAAGTTCGCCGACCTGGTGCTGTGGGACCCCATGTTCTTCGGCGTGAAACCCGAGCTGGTGCTCAAGGGCGGGCAGATGGTCATGAGCATCATGGGCGACCCCAACGGCTCCATCCCGACACCGCAACCACGCACGCTGCGCGGCAATTTCGGTGCCCTGGGCTCGGCCGTCCACTCATCCTCCATCACGTTCCTCTCACAGGCGGCCATCGACGACGGCGTGCCGGGGCGGCTCGGCCTGCGCCGCGAGTGCCGGCCCGTGCACGGCATCCGCAACCTGACGAAGGCGGACATGGTACTGAACGGCGAGACGCCGGAACTTCTCGTCGACCCCGAGACGTACGAGGTCCGGGTGGACGGGACCGTCATCACCGCCGAGCCGTCCGCCGTGCTGCCCATGGCGCAGCGCTACTTCCTCTTCTAGACCCGAAAGGGGTCCCATGATCATCGAGTCCATCCTCGGCAACAAGCATGAGCCGGCGACGGCCGAATTCGACCCCGCCGGCCTGGCCGGGCTGCACGAGGAACGCGTCGTGCTGCCCTCGGCCGAACTGGTCAAGCGCATCCAGCGCGTCACGACCGACCACGGCCGGGAACTGGGCATCCGGCTCACCGGGGACGCCGTGGCCGACCTGCGCGACGGCGACGTGCTGTACCGCGACGCCACCGACGTGATCGTCGTGGCCGTCGAGGCCACCGACGTGCTCGTCATCGCCCCGCGCACCATCACCGAAATGGGCGTCGTGGCGCACAACCTGGGCAACCGGCACATGCAGGCCCAGTTCTTCGAACCCGAGTCCGAGTACGGGGCCGCCGTGATGGTGCTCGCCTACGACCACACGGTCGAGGACTACCTGCGCCATGTCGGGGTCCCGTATTCGCGCCAGGACCGCGTCATGCCCGTGCCGTTCCGGCACGCCGGGCACACCCACTAGCGTGGCCGGCACACCCGTCGCCGGGGCACCCGCCCAGGCCCCGCCGTCGTACGCGCTGGCGCTGGCGCAACTGTGCGACTCCGCGCTGCCCACCGGCGCCTTCAGCCACTCGTTCGGACTGGAGCGCCACCTGGCCCGTGGGCTGGTGCACGACGAGGCGTCGTTCACCGACTGGCTGGTCCAATTCATCCGGATCCAGTTGTGCCACAGCGACGGGTTCGCCATCCGGCTCGTCGTCGAGGCGGCCGACGCGGCGGAACTGTACCGGGTGGACCGGATGCTGGCGGCCGCCACGCTGCCGCGCCAGGTGCGTCGGGCCGCGGCGACCATGGGCGCGCGCATGCTGCAGATCGCCGCCACGGTGTGCCCCGGCCCCGAGCTGGACGGATACGCCGCCCAGGTCGCCGCCGGCCACTGCGCCGGCCACCCCGCCGTGCCGTTCGCGATCGTCGGCAGGAGCCTGGGCGTGCCGCTGCCGGAACTGTTGGCCGGGTACCTGTTCGCGACCGTGACCCAGCTGACACAGAACGCCATCCGCGGCATCCCGATCGGCCAGAACGCCGGCCAGCGCGTGCTGCGCGCCGTCCACCCGGAGGTGGCCGGCGCGGTCATGCGCATCCAGACCCTGGCGCCCGAGGACTTCGGCGTGAGTGCGCCGGGTCTCGAGATCGCCCAAATGCAACACGAACGGCAACGGGCACGCATGTTCATGTCCTGATTTCGGCAGGCTCAACCACCGGGGTCTCGACAGGCTCGACCACCGGTGGTCGAGCTCAGTCACCGGTGGTCGAGCCTGTCGAGACCAACAATCCCACGAAGGAGCACCCATGAAACCCATCAGGATCGGCATCGGCGGACCGGTCGGCGCCGGGAAGACCCAACTTGTCGAGCGGCTCACGCGCGCGCTCGACGGGGAAATCTCGATGGCCGCCATCACGAACGACATCTACACGATCGAGGACGCGAAGATCCTGGCCGCCAACGGCGTGCTGCCGCTGGACCGGATCATCGGCATCGAGACCGGCGGCTGCCCGCACACGGCCATCCGCGAGGACACGTCCATGAACGAGGCCGCCGTCGCGGAACTCGAGGCCCGGCACCCGGACCTGCAGGTCATCTTCATCGAATCCGGCGGCGACAACCTGTCCGCCACGTTCAGCCCGGAGCTGGTCGACTTCTCCATCTACATCATCGACGTCGCGCAGGGGGAGAAGATCCCGCGCAAGGCCGGCCAGGGCATGATCAAATCGGACCTGTTCATCATCAACAAGACCGACCTGGCCCCGTATGTGGGCGCCGACCTCTCCGTGATGGAGGCGGACTCGCGCGAGTTCCGCGGCAGCAGGCCGTTCTGCTTCACGAATTTGAAGACCGACGACGGCCTGCCGCAGGTGATCGCCTGGCTCAAGCACGACGTCCTGATGCTCGACCTGGCGCAGTGACGGCACCCGTTGACGACCGGCCCGCGGGCGCCCCGTCCGCGGGCGTCCTGGGCGCCACGCCGGACCTGGCCGGCGAACTGGACCTGGCCATCGGCGTGCGCGGGGACCGGTCGATCGCCACGGCCCAGTTCCACCAGGGCGCGTTGCGGGTGCTGCGACCGCACTACCTCGACGACTCCGGGCAGGTCTGCTACGCCGTCGTGAACCCCGGCGGCGGGTACCTCGGCGGGGACCGGTACCGGATCACGGTCGACGTCGCGGCCGGGGCACGCCTGCTGTTCACCACCCAGTCGGCCACGAAGGTGTACCGCACCCCGGGCAGCCGGGCCGAGCAGCACGTGCACGTGCGCCTTGGTCCGGGCAGTGCCCTGGAATCCGTGCCGGACCAGCTCATCGCGTACCGCGACGCCTCCTACACCCAGGTGACGACCGTCGACATGGACCCGACGGCGTCGGTCGTGTTGGCCGAGGTCGTCACACCGGGCTGGGCACCGGACGGCGGGCTGTTCCGCTACGACGAGATCAGGCTCCGCAACGAGATCAGTGTCGGCGGCCGGTTGACCGTCCTGGACAACCTGCTGCTGCGTCCCGACGCGGGGTTGTCGGGCATGTGCTCGCTCGAGCGGTACACGCACGTCGGGTCGCTGCTCGTCATGGATTCGCGTGTCGACGCCGCACTGGTGGACGAGTTGCACGACCTGCTCGGCCCGATGGACCCGGACGGGCAGCTGGGCCTGACCCTGCTGGACGGGCCGGGCGTGGCCCTGCGGGCCTTGGCGAACGCCACGGAACCGCTGGACGCCATGATCCGCGCCGCGGTCGACCTGTTGCGCCGGCGCTGGCATGGGCAGGGACCCCTGAATTTGAGGAAGTACTGATGACCAGCGTGGCCCGCACCCGCTATCTGGAACGCGAAGGGCTTCCCCTGGCGCACCGCATCGGTGCCACGTTCGGCGCCGTCGCCCTGCTGCATCTGGTTGTGGCGGCCCTGCTGGTGTACTCGCTGTTCACCGACGCCCACCCGCTGGCGCTCGGGCTGATCGTCACCGCCTACCTGGCCGGCGTGAAGCACAGCTACGACTGGGACCACATCGCGGCCATCGACAATTCGAGCCGGAAATTCGCCGCCGCCGGACGGTCGCCGGTCAGTGTCGGATTCGCGTTCAGCTTGGGACACAGTTCCGTGGTGATGCTGGCCGGGGTGCTGGTGGTCAGCGGGGCCGGGATCATGGCCACGGTGCTCTCCGATGGGTCGGCGGCCCACACGGCCCTGTCCGTGTTCGGCGCGGGCGTCTCGGCACTGTTCCTGCTGACCATCGGACTGTTCAACGGGGCGTCTTTCCGACGGGCCAATGTCCTCTTCCGCCGGGTGCGCAACGGCGGGACGGTGGCCGAGGACGAGCTGGCGCCGACCGGCGTCGTCGCCCGACTGCTGGACAAGCCGTTGTCCCGGGTCAGGCGCCCCCGCGACATCTTCGTGCTCGGTTTCCTGTTCGGGCTGGGATTCGACACCGCGTCGACCATCGCCTTCCTGCTGTTGACCGCCTCCGCGGCGCTGGCCGGCATCTCACCCGTGGCCCTGTTGGCCCTGCCAATCTCGTTCGCTGCCGCCATGACACTGTGCGATACGGCCAACGGCATGGCCATGATGCGCATGTACCGGTCCGCGCTGGCCAAACCGGCCCGCCGCCTTGGTTTCAACATGGTGGTGACGGGGATGTCGGCCACGTCGGCCCTGTTCATCTCGCTGCTGACCATTGCCGGCCTGCTGCACCAGCTGCTCGGCCGCACCGACCCGGTCACCACCTGGCTGGCCGGGCTGGACCTGGGCCACGCCGGGCTGTTGCTCGTGGCGCTGTTCCTGGCCGTGTGGGGTGTCGCGGCGCTTTCGTGGCGCCGTCGCCGCTGACCGGTCGGTGGCCACCGGGGCCTGTCCCAACTGTGACGCAGTAGATGCTGAAATTCCGCGTGTTTTCAGCACCTACTGCGTCACAGTTGGGTTCTACGGGTCGGGTTGTGGATAACTTCTGCGACCGCGAACCGAAACTGCCATGCTGGACGGATGTTCCAGCCACGACGCATCCCCGACTCGCTGTTCGCCGGCCCGTTTACGGTGGCCGAGGCGTGTGCCGCCAACATCAGCTATGGAAAGCTGCGGCACGCGGACGTCTTACGGCTCAGTCGGGGCATCAAGTCCATGAAGACCGAGGGCGATACGTCACTGGCGCTGTTGACCCGCCCCTACACGCTGGTCACCGGCTACTCCACGGCGTCCCACGCGACAGCGTTCGAGATCTGGGAATTCCCGGGATTCCTACCCGGTGCCGGGGATCCTGGCATCCATATCGCGCGGCAGTTCCCGCACACCACGCCACGCAGGGTCGGCGTCGTTGGCCATCGAACCCAATTCTGGGATGACGAGGTCGAATTCCTGGACGGGTTGTGGATCACCACCCGGGTGCGCACCTGGCTGGATTGTGCTCGAAAAATGAGCATCGACGAACTCGTGGTGGTCGCCGACCATCTGTTGCGCATCCCCCGCCCCGCGTTCGAGGGCAGGACCCGCCCATACGCCACCTCCGACCAGCTGGCGGCCATGCTGGACCGGCACTGGGGAACCCCCGGCATCCGAAAAGCGCGCGAGGCCCTCGCCATGGCCCGGGTCGGCTCCGATTCCGCTCCTGAAACCCGGCTGCGCCTGGCCGTCGTGCGGGCCGGGCTGCCCGAGCCGGAACTGAACGTACCCACACGACTCGCCAACGGCGTCGAGCGTTCCCCCGACCAGGCGTTCCGCGACTACCGCGTGGCCGTCGAATATGAGGGAGACCACCATTCGGGCGCCGACCAGGTGGTCCGCGACATCACCCGCGACGAGGACTACCTGCATTCCGGCTGGTTGGTGGTGCGCATCTCCAAACGACACATGGCCAACGAGGCGCGACCGGCCGTCGACAAGATCGGCGAGGCGCTCCGCAGTCGCGGCTGGCCTCGCCGCGCGACCCATCTGTGACGCAGTAAGTGCTGAGAATCAGCGAAATTTCAGCACTTACTGCGTCACAGATGGGTCGGTCAGCGGGAGCGTGTGGCGTCCCACGCCATGAGGGCCGCGTGCAGCCCGGCGATGACCTCGCCGTCAGCCAGGTCCAGGGCCAGCAGACCGGAAATGGTGTCCAGCCGCTCATAGAACACGGACCGGGACACGTGGCTGGCGCCGGCCGCGAGGGTCCTGTTCCCGGGGTGGGCCAGGTATGCGCGCAACACGGCGACCAGGTCCGTGCTGTGCGCCGCGTCGTGGTCCAGCAGCACGCCCAGGCTCTGCTCCAGGAACTGCTGCAGCCTTGGGTCGTCGCGTAACTGGCCCAGCAGCCGGCGCAGCCGGTGCCCTTCCAGCCGGCCCACGACGCCGTTCGCCGTGGCGGCCCCGCCGCCGCTCGGCAGCACGTCGAGGGCCTCCTGCAGTGACCCGGCCAGTCCGGCCACCCCGGCCACGACCGCCCCCACGGCCATTTTCCAAGTGACAATATTGCCGGTGACAGTCTTCCCGCCGGGAGCGGGTTCACTGCCGGCCAGGGTCCACAGCCGGTCGCCGAACGCGTCCACGGCCGCCTCGGCGGGCGGCCGGCCGGGTCCGGGCGCCGGCACCGACAAGGCCACCAGCAGGACGGTTCCGCCGCCGCGCACGGCCACGCTCGACACCGCACCCAGCCCCATCGACCGGGCCAGGCGTGTCACCTCGGCCGGTGTCATGCGACCGGACGAGGCGCCGCCGTCGCCCGGGACCGACATCGCGAGGCCGCACAGCCGGCGTCCCGTGACCGGCAGCCCCATGGCTTCGAAGCGCGAGCGCAGCGCCGATTCGCTGCGATAGCGGCCCTGCAGCAGGGACTCGATGAGCCAATGCTGCCCGGCGCGGATCCAGTGGTCGGCGCCGCCGTCGGCCAGCCTGCTCAGGGAAAGCGCGACGGCGGCCTGCTCCAGTACCAGCGCCCGTCCCGCCGGGTGGGGGTCGCCGGCGAACGCGACCAGGTGCCCCCACCGGGTGCCGCGCGCCTCGACGGGCGTGACCAGCCACCCCTCGGGTCCGAGCAGGACCGTCCGGGCGCCGGGGTCCACCGGGCGGGCCCGGTGCGCCGCGCGCGACCTGCCCTCCCAGCCGTCCAGGAGGGCGTCCTCGGCGCGGCCGACGGCCTCGAATGTGACGACCTGGTGCGCCATGTCCTCCAGGACGACCGGGCAGCCGAGGACCTGGCCCAGCTGCGCCACGATGTAGTCGGCGGGCGCGCCGCGCAGGCTCAGCCCCGTGAACAGTGCGTGCACCTCGTCGCGGGCGCGCAGGGCCGCCAGCTGGTCGGCCATGATCCGCCCGTGCACGGCCTCGGTCACGGCCACGAACTTCACCCGGTGCGCCAGCACGACCAGGGGCAGGCCGTGGCGCGCGCAGTGTTCCACGAGTGGCGCCGGCACGGTCTGGTACCGGGTGCCGAGTTCCAACACCAGGCCGGCCACGTCGGCGGCGGCCAGCTCGGCGATGTACCCGGCCATCCAGCCCTCGCCGGCCGGCCAGCCCACCCCCGTGGCCAGCAGCAGCTCCTGCCCGTCCAGCAGTCCGGCAATCTCCCGGGCCTCCACGACATGCACCCACCTGACGGCCCTGTCCAGGTTCCCGGCGCCGGCCAGCACGGTGGCCCCCGCCAGCACGGGCAGGGCCAGCACCTCGGCCACCGTGGGCAGCGCCGGACGATCTGTCCGGAAATCCGCCGAATTCCGGTTGGCTGTCCTCATCCTGCCTCCTTGAAACGGTGCGAGTATCGGTTGTGGAAAGCCTATCGCGCCGACCGGACGGAATGTCCGGCCGTACCACCACGGCCGTACCACCACAGCCGCACCAGCACACAGGAGAGCATCAACCTATGGAACTGATCCCGCACTTCATCGCCGGCGCCGAGAACCCGTCCGGCGAACGCCGCGGACCCGTGTTCAACCCCGCCACCGGGGAACAGCACCGCGAGGTGGCGTTCGCCTCGACCGCCCTGGTCAACGAGGCCATCGCGGCCGCCGCGGCGGCGCTGCCGGCCTGGCGGGCAACGTCGCTGACGAAGCGCGCGGACGTGTTCTTCAACCTGCGCACGCTGTTGAAGTCGCGCACCACCGAGTTGTCCGCCATCGTCACGAGCGAGCACGGCAAGGTCCTCTCCGACGCCGCCGGCGAGGTGGCCCGCGGCCTGGAGAACGTCGAATTCGCCGCCGGCCTCATGCACCTGCTCAAGGGTGAGCGGGACGAGCAGGTGTCCACGAACATCGACGTGCACAGCATCAAGCAACCCGTCGGCGTCGTCGGCGCCATCACGCCGTTCAACTTCCCCGTCATGGTGCCGCTGTGGATGATCGCCAGCGCCATCGCCTGCGGCAACACGGTGGTCCTCAAGCCCAGCGAGAAGGACCCGTCCGCCGCCGTGTTCCTCGCCAAGCTGTTCCAGGAGGCCGGGCTGCCCGACGGGGTGCTCAACGTGGTGCACGGCGACAAGGAGGCCGTCGACGCGATCCTCGACAACCCCACCGTCAAGGCCGTCAGCTTCGTCGGCTCCACCCCGATCGCCCGCTCCATCTACCAGCGGGCCGCCGCCAACGGCAAGCGCGTCCAGGCCCTCGGCGGCGCCAAGAACCACATGATGGTGCTGCCCGACGCCGACCTCGGCGCCGCGGCCGACGCTGCCGTGTCCGCCGCCTACGGCTCCGCCGGCGAGCGCTGCATGGCCGTGAGCGTCGTCGTCGCCGTCGGCGACATCGCCGACGACCTGGTCGGGGCCATCAAGGAGCGCCTCGGCGGCCTGAAGATCGGCGCCGGCACCGAGTCCGACACCGACATGGGCCCGCTGATCACCCGCGAGCACCGCGACAAGGTGGCCGGCTACGTGGCCGGGGCCGCCGCCGAGGGCGCCGTCGTCATCGCCGACGGACGCGAGACGCTCGTCGACGGGGACGGGTTCTTCATCGGCGTGACGCTGCTTGACCACGTCCTGCCGCACATGGACGTCTACAAGGACGAGATCTTCGGCCCGGTGCTCTCCGTGGTGCGCGCCGAGACGTACGACCAGGCGATCGAGCTGATCAACTCGAACCAGTTCGGCAACGGCGCCGCGATCTTCACGCGCGACGGCGGCGCGGCCCGCACGTTTGAATTCGACGTCGAGGCCGGCATGGTCGGCGTCAACGTGCCCGTCCCGGTGCCGGTCGGCGCGTTCTCGTTCGGAGGCTGGAAGGACTCGCTGTTCGGCGACGCGCACATCTACGGCCCGGAAAGCGTGCACTTCTACACGCGCAGCAAGGTCGTCACGACCCGGTGGGCCGACCCGTCCACGTCCCGCATCGACCTCGGCTTCCCGAGCAACTCCTAGCCCCGGCCAGTAGAAGGAGCACCACGCCATGACCGAGACCATGACCCCCGACACGGCGGCCGCCGTGGACCAGGCCGCCGTAGACCCGGGCGCCGAGGCGCGCGTCCGGCACAACGACCGCGCGCACGTGCTGCACTCCTGGTCCGCCCAGGCCGCCATCAATCCACTGCCCGTGGCCGGCGGCGCCGGATCCACGTTCTGGGACTACCAGGGCAACAGCTACCTGGACTTCGGCGCCCAGCTGGTGAACCTGAACCTGGGCCACCAGCACCCCGACCTGGTCCGCGCCATCACGGAGCAGGCCGGCAGGCTGGCCACGATCGCGCCGGGGTTCGCCAACGACGTGCGCGGCGAGCTGGCCGCGCTGATCGCGGCGAAGGCGCCCGGCACGCTGAACAAGGTGTTCTTCACCAACGGCGGCGCGGAGGCCAACGAGAACGCCGTCCGCATGGCGCGCGCCTACACGGGCAAGTCGAAGATCCTCTCGCAGTACCGCTCGTACCACGGCGCAACGTCCACGGCCATGGCGCTCACGGGCGATCCGCGCCGTTGGGCCAACGAGCACGGCGGCGCGAACGTGGCGCACTTCTTCGGCCCGTACCAGTACCGTTCCGCGTTCCACGCCGGGACGCCGGAGGAGGAATGCGCCCGGGCGCTGGAGCACCTGGAGAACGTGATCGTGCTCGAGGGCGCGTCCACGATCGCGGCCGTCATCATCGAGACGGTCGTGGGCACCAACGGCATCCTCGTCCCGCCGGCCGGTTACCTGCCGGGTGTGCGGGCCCTGTGTGACAAGTACGGGATCGTGTACATCGCGGACGAGGTCATGGCCGGGTTCGGCCGCATCGGCGAATGGTTCGCCGTGGACGCGTTCGGCGTCGTGCCCGATCTCATCTCGTTCGCGAAGGGCGTCAACTCCGGCTATGTGCCGCTGGGCGGCGTCGTCATCTCCGACGCCATCGCCGCCACATTTGACGACGTGGCGTTCCCGGGCGGGCTGACCTATTCCGGCCACCCGCTGGCGTGCGCCCCCGGCGTGGCCACGTTCGAGGTGTTCGAGCGGGACGGCATCCTGGCCCACGTCCGCGACCTGGGCTCCCGGGTCATTGCCCCGACCGTGGCCCGCTGGGTCGAGGAGCACCCCAGCCTCGGCGAGGCGCGCGGCGTCGGGCTCTTCTGGGCACTGGAGCTGGTGCGCAACAAGGAAACACGCGAGCCGCTGGTGCCGTTCAACGCCGGCGGCGCGGCCGCCGCGCCCATGGGCGACGTCGTCGCGGCCTGCAAGGCCCGCGGTGTGTGGCCCATGACGAACAACAACCGCATCCACCTCTGCCCGCCGCTGGTCATCACCGAGGACGAGCTGCGCCGGGGCCTGGCCGCGATCGAGGAAGCCATCACCGTGGCCGACGGGTTCGTGCGCTAAAACCCTTTACAAGTTCGAAATACGTTGTAGACTCGAATTACTACTTCGTATTCCGTGGCAGTGTATCTTTTTGCAGTGGCCCGGAATCCCCAGGATTCCGGGCCACTGCCGTCCTGCGGTCGTTTCCCGGCGTTTCGACGGCGGCCGCCCCACTCCCGAAGGCACCCATGACTCCCACCATGCTTGACAACCCCGGCCTGTTCATCGACGGCGTGTTCACCCCGGCCGCGGCCGGGCGCACGTCCGCGGTCATCAACCCGTCGACCGGGCGCGAGATCGCCCGGGTCGCCGTGGCGGACGCGGACGACGTCGACCGCGCCTACGCCGCCGCCCGCACCGCCGCGCGCGGCTGGGGCCGGACGACCCCGGCCGAGCGGGCGACGGCGCTGCTGCGCCTGGCCGACCTGCTCGAGGAACACGCCGAGGAGCTCATCGAGCTCGAGGCGGCCCAGACCGGCCAGCCGTACGAGATGATCGCCACCGAACAGGTGCCGCCCAGCGCCGACCAGCTGCGCTTCTTCGCGGGCGCCGCCCGCACCATGGACGGCTCCGCCGCCGGCGAGTACGTGGCCAACCGGACCTCGTTCATCCGGCGCGAGCCGATCGGCGTCGTCGGCCAGGTCACGCCGTGGAACTACCCGCTCATGATGGCCGTGTGGAAGATCGGCCCGGCCCTGGCCGGCGGCAACACGATCGTGCTCAAGCCCTCCGACACCACGCCGTTGACCACGCTGAAGCTGGCCGAATTGGCCGGCCGCGTGTTGCCGGCCGGCGTGCTGAACGTCGTCACGGGGGACCGGGACACCGGACGGGCCGTCGTCGAACACGCCGCCCCCGAACTGGTGTCCATCACCGGCAGCGTCCGGGCCGGCATGGAGGTGGCCAAGTCCGCCGCCGGCGACCTCAAGCGCACGCACCTGGAGCTCGGCGGCAAGGCGCCCGTGCTGGTCTTCGCCGACGCCGACCTGGACAAGGCGGTGGCGACCATCGCCATGGCGGGGCTGTTCAACGCCGGGCAGGACTGCACGGCCTCCACCCGCGTGCTCGTCGCCGCGGAGATCCATGACGAGTTCGCCGCCGCGCTGGCCGCCGAGGCCGCCCGCTACACGGTCGGCGGGCCGGACGAGCGCGCCGATATGGGCCCGTTGAACAACGCCGCCCAGCTGGCCCGCGTGGCCGCCGTCGTCGACGCCCTGCCTATGCACGCCCGCGTGCTCACCGGCGGCAAGGCGATCGACCGCGAGGGTTACTTCTTCGAGCCGACGGTCGTCGCCGGCCTCAAACAGTCGGACGCGGCCGTGCAGGAGGAGATCTTCGGCCCGGTCATCACGATCCAGTCGTTCGACTCCGAGGAACAGGCCGTGGAGTGGGCCAACGATGTCGCCTACGGGCTCTCCTCCAGCGTGTGGACCCGCGACGTGGCCCGGGCCATGGACATCAGCCGGCAGCTGGACTTCGGTGCCGTGTGGATCAACGACCACATCACCATCAGCGCCGAACTGCCGCATGGCGGGTTCAAGCATTCGGGCCACGGCAAGGACATGTCCGTGTATGCCGTGGAAGACTACACGCGCATCAAGCACGTCATGGTGAACCTTGAACGGTAGCGACCCGGCAATGCACTGCTCCCCACCCAAGCATCCCTCTGGAAGGACCCCATGACCGCCGACCTGCTCATCCACTCCGCCCGCATCTTCGACGGGCGCACGCTCCTCGGGGATGCGACCGCCGTCGCCGTCGCCGACGGCGTCATCACGGCCGTCGGCAGCACCCGGGATCTGCTGTCGTCGCACGGGGACGCGGCCCGGGTGCTCGACGCCGGCGGGAACCTGCTGTGCCCCTCGTTCACGGACGCGCACGTGCACCCGATCATGGGCGGCTACGAGATGGGCCAGTGCGACCTGTCCGGGGCGGCCGACGCGGACGCATGCCTGGCCCTCATCGGCGCCTACGCCACCGCCAACCCCGACCTCGACTGGATCTCGGGCGGCGGCTGGCGCATGCCGCACTTCGACGGCGGCAACCCCACGGCCGACCTGCTGGAGCGTGTTGCGCCGGACCGGGCCGTCTACCTGATCAACGCCGACCACCACGGCGCCTGGGTCTCGCCCGAGGCGCTGCGCCGCGCCGGCATCACCGCCGCCACGCCGGATCCGGCCGACGGGCGCATCGACCGGGACGCGGACGGCCGCCCCACGGGCACGCTGCAGGAGGGCGCCATGGACCTGGTCGGCTCGCTCCTGCCGGCGCCCACGGACGGGCAGTACACCGCTGCCCTGCACCGCGCCCAGGCCTACCTGCACACGCTGGGCATCACCGGCTGGCAGGACGCGATCGTGGGCGCCTACGCCGGCCACCGGGACACCACCGACACGTACCTGGCCGCGCAGGCCGACGGGTCGCTTGACGCCCGCGTCACCGGGGCGTTGTGGCTGGACCGCGGCCTGACCCTCGACGGGGTCCAGGACGCGGTCGCGGCGCTGGTGGCCCGGCGCGAGCGGATCGCCGCGGCGCCATCGGGCCCCCGGGGCCGGTTCACGGCGAACACGATCAAGATCATGGTCGACGGCGTCGCCGAGTCGGAGACGGCGGCGCTGAAGGAGCCCTACCTGGATCGCTGCGGCCATGCCGGTGACCACAGCGGCACGTCCCATTTCGCGCCCGAGGTGCTCACCGCCGTCGTCCGCGCCCTGGCGCTGGCCGGCTTCCAATTGCACTTCCACACGATCGGCGACCGGGCCCTGGCGGAGGCGCTCGACGCACTCGAGGCCGCCCGGGATGCCGGGGACGACGGCGCGGCGCGGCACCACATCGCGCACCTGCAGCTCGTCGACCCCGCCGACGTGGCCCGGATGGCCGCGCTCGGCGTGACCGCCAACCTGCAGGCGTTGTGGGCGTGCAACGACGACGCCATGACGGAGCTCACCGTTCCGATCCTGGGCGCGGAGCGGGCGGGCCACCAGTACCCGTTCGGGGACTTCCTGAGGGCCGGGCTGCCGCTGGCCATGGGGTCCGACTGGCCGGTGTCCACGCCGGACCCGTGGCAGGCCATCCATGTGGCCGTGAACCGGACGCCGCCGGGGAAGGACTCGGCCGCGCCGCTGCTGCCCGCGCAGGCCCTGACGCTGGGGCAGGCGCTGGCCGCGTACACGTCCGGCTCGGCGCGCGTCACGCACCACGACGACGCCGGCGGCATCGCCCCGGGCCGGCGGGCCGATATTGTGGTGCTGGACGCGGATCCCTTCGCCCTGCCCGCGCGGCGGCTGTGCGAAGTGGCCGCCCGGATGACCGTGTTTGCCGGAAAAGTGGTGTATGCCAAGGAATAGGAGCCGTTCGTGGCCGTGAGTCCGGACCAGAACCAGACCGAGCTGGATGACATTTCCAAGAAGATCATCGAGCAGCTGCAGGAGGACGGGCGCCGCTCCTACGCGGCCATCGCCGAATCCGTGGGACTCTCCGACGCGGCCGTGCGCCAGCGGATCAAGCGGCTGATCGACTCGAAGCTGCTGGAGATCGTGGCCGTCACCGACCCGCTGCGCGTCGGCTTCTCCCGCCAGGCCATGATCGGCGTCCGCGTGCAGGGCCGGTTGGAGGACGCGGCCGAGGCGCTCGACGAGTTCCCGGAGGTCAGCTACGTGGTGCTCACGGCCGGCACGTTCGACCTGCTCGTCGAGGTGGTCTGCGAGGACGACACCCACCTGCTGCGGCTGTTGAGCCGCATGCGGGAGTTGCCGGCCGTCGTCACCACCGAGACGTTCATGTACCTGAAACTGCACAAGCAGCGGTACGACTGGGGCACCCGGTAGGCTCAAAGGCGATCCGGATTCAATCCGTGAAGCATGTGCGGTCGTCCGCTGTCACGCCGGGTGCGCGCGCCGACGGAGTTCTTCGATCAACGGCCGCAACCCGTGCGGGATCTGCGCCTCCGTGAGCTCCACGATCTGCGGGCCGGCTGGGCGGGAGACCGCCAAGCGGTACCGGGGCTGCGTGGCGGCACCCGATGGAAGGGATTGCACGGCTCCCGCAAGCCCTTCCAGAGCCCCCAGCACCTCGGCGGCCAGTGCCGGCGCCAGGTCGTCGGTGTCCATGGCGGCGCCTAGGCGTTGGCCTGTATAACCGCCGCTGATGGTAAGAGACACATGCATCCGGCACCGCCCAAACTAGTCCAACCGCTGGATCTTCGGAGTCTATCGCGGCTACCAGAAGCCCTGCTGCCGCGCTGCCGAACGCACAACCTGTCCGGCGTTGGCAGGCACCTGCCTGGCGCGGGCAAGAATTCGTGCCTGGGCGGCCGCGACCACGGCGGCATCATTGAAAACCGCGGTGGGCCACAGGTTTTGCAACGTCTGGTACATGATGAGCGCGCCGGCATCGATCCCGATCTCCTTGCAGATCAGGTAGAACCAGCGGTTGGGAATGCCGGACATGACGTGCGGGTCGGCCGGAGCGTAGCCGCTCATGTCCCGGGGTTGCGGATCGCGTCCAAGAATCGGGTCGTCGTAGGCGGTGCCCGGTTCAGCCATGCTACGCAACGCCTCACCATAGAGGTCATCGGCCATGATGTCCTCCCCGATGAGCCAGTTGTGGGTGCCGGCATCTCGGTTGTTGGCCCAGGCGTCGATCGCGGAACCGAACATGTCGCTGAATGACTCGTTGAGGGCCCCGGTCTGGTCGGGGGTGTAGTTCAGCCCCGCGGTGTACTGGGTGACACCGTGGGTCAGTTCATGGCCCGGGACGTCGAGGTCATTGGTGAGGTCCTTGAAGATCGTCCCGTCACCGTTGCCGAACACCATCCGCGTGCCGTCCCAGAATGCGTTGTTGAAGCTGACGCCGAAGTTGACGTTGGCGATGAGGTTGAGTCCGGCGTTGTCGATGGAGTTGCGGCCCAACTTGTCTTTGTAGTACTGCCGGACCAGGCCAAGGTAGTCGTAGGCCCGGTCCGCGTTCTCGCCGGCCACGGCGGGGTCTCCTTCGCCGCGAATAAAGTTCACGTCGAAGGTCCACTGGTTCTGGTCGTCATAGATGAGCCTGCCCGCAGTCGCGGGCTGCGGGAATTGCAGGCCGGCGGTGATGCCCTCCGCGCCCGGCACGTCGGACGCCGGCCCCGTCAGGCCGGAGACCAAGTTCTTGCGCTGGCGCCGGATCTGGGCCGACACGACGGACGAACGCTGGGAACTTGACGGTTCAAGGTGTTCCCGCGCGTGGACGCGAGCGATGTTGTCGAGGATGTGTGGTGGGACGAACGAGCAACGGTGAGACATGACGCAACCCCTTGATCAGCTACCGACTCGCCGGGCACGAGCCGGTAGCCACCAGTACATCCCGGCCCGCGTTACCCGGGTGTTATTCGGCGGACGTGCGGAAGGTCAGGAGCCGGCCATGGTCTTGGCGATGTCCTCGGTGCTCTCCCCGAACCGGCGCAGCACGAGCGCCACCACGGCCAGGGCCGCCAGCGTCAGCAGCAGCATGATGGTGGACACGGCCGCGATCTCGGGCCGCAGCGACACCTTCAGCGCGCTGAAGATGTAGACGGGCCACGGCGTGTTGCCGGGCACCTGGACGAAGCTGGACACGATCGTGTTGTCCAGGCTGAGCGTGAACGACATGAGCGCGCCGGCGAGGATGCCGGGGAACGCGATGGGCAGGGTGATCTGGCGGAACCGGTTCCACGGCGTCGCGTACAGGTCGGCGGCCGCCTCCTCGAGCGCCATGTCGGCCCCGGACATGCGCGCCCGCACAATGAACGTGACGACGGCGATCGACATGACCGTGTGCGCCACGACCAGGCGCACCATGCCGTTGTTGATCGGGGCGAAGCCGAAATCCGTGCCGAGGCTGACGAACCAGGGCAGGATGGAGATGGCGTCGACGATCTCCGGCGTCACCAGCGTGGTGGCCAGGACGGCCGTGAGGATGAGAGCCCACTTCGCCTTCTTCTTCGCCCGGGCCAGCGCCAGCCCGCCCAGGGTGCCCAGCACGGTCGAGAGGATCGCCGCGCCCAGGGCCGCCTCGAGCGAGGTGAGCACCGATCCGCGGATCACCGCGTTGCCGGCCGCCCGGGTGTACGCGGTGAAGCCGAACCCCTCCCAGGCGGCCAGAAGGCGCCCGGTGTTGAACGAGTAGATGACAATGACGACGATCGGCAGGAACAGGAACGCGAACACGAGGATGCCGAACACTGCCATGCCGAGGTTGATCGGGTCGCGGCGCCTGCGCCGGGCCCGGACGATGGGAGGTACGACGGCGGCCTCGGTCCGGGCGGGCGGGTCCAGCAGGTCGGTGGTGCTCATGCGGCGGCCTCCTCGATGACTGCGCTTTCAATGTCTGTGCGGTCCATGACAACGCGGCGGTTGTGGCGAAGCACGGCGCGGACGGCCAGGATGACCGCGCCGACAATCGCCACCGTGAGCAGGATGAAGATCATCAGCACCACGGCCATGGCCGAGCCGAGCGCCCAGTTCTGCGCGGAATTGAACTGGTTGGCCACGAGCTGGCCCACCATGTTGCCCTGTGCGCCGCCCAGCACCGAGGCGGTGATGTAGTCGCCCATGAGCGGGATGAACACGAGCAGGCAGCCGGAGGCGATGCCCGGGGCGGCCAGCGGCAGCGTCACCTGCCACAGCGTCCGCCACCTGTTCGCACCCAGGTCCCGGCTGGCCTCGCGCAGGCTGGCCCCGGCCCGGTCCATGGCGACGAACAGCGGCATGACCATGAGCGGCAGGTAGTTGTACACGACACCCAACTGCACGGCGGCCCGGGTGTACAGGATCGACAGCGGACCGGTGGTCAGGTGCATGGTCTGCAGGGCATCGGACAGGAACCCCTCCGGGGCCAGCAGGATCTGCCAGCCGAGCGTGCGGACCAGGAAGTTCGTCCAGAACGGCACCAGCACCAGCGCCAGCAGCAGGGCCCGCCACCGGGAAGGCACCTTCACGGCCAGCCAGTACGCGAACGGCACGCCGATGAGCAGGCAGATCAGCGTGCCGACGCCGGCGATCTGCAACGTGTTCCAGAACGTCGACAGGAACGTCGGGTCCGCCGTCTCGAAGTACCTGTCCAGCGAGAGGACGGAGTTGTCGTGGGCCGTGAACAGGTCGGGCTTGAAGCCGAAGCTGTACCACAGCACCAGGGCGACCGGGATGATGAAGAAGAAGGCCAGGTAGGCCCACGTGGGGAACGCCAGGGCGGCAACGCCCACGCTGTTCCGGGATAGTTTGCTCATGCCCCCGCCTTCGATTCCATCCGGTTGAGGATCTGCACCCGGCGCTCCTGCGCCTCGTTCAGCACGGCCGACTTCAGCCGGTCCAGCACGTCGTGCGGCGGGAACACCAGGTCCGGCAGTTCCATCTTGTCGGCCAACGCGGCCTCCTTCAGGCCCTTCGCGCCGGTGTGGTAGCCGATGTACTGGACCTCGCGCAGCGCCGCCTCCGGTGTCAGCATGTGGTTGATGAACGCGTACGCGGCGTCCGGGTGCTGGGTGCCGGTGGCCACCGCCCAGTTGTCCATCCACAGGTTCGCCGTCGGTGTCGGGAACACGAACTTCCAGCGCTCCGGGTCGCTGCTGGAGAGCATGCCCTGCCGCGCGTCGCCGTTGAACGCCTGCATGAGCGCGAACGTGCCCTGCGGGATGCCCGTGGACACGATCGTGGAATTGAACGCCCGGATGTTCTTCGCCAGCGTGTTGACCAGGTAGTCCTCGGCCGCGTCCAGCAGCGTCGGGTCCTCGGTGTTCATGTCGTGGTGCTTGGCGGCCAGGTAGATGGCCACGACTTCCCACGAGTCCTCCAGCACGGCCGTCTTGCCGGCCGCCTCCTTCGACGCGGCGTCCAGGAAGTCCTGCCACGAGGTGAGCTCGCGCTTGATGATGCGGGTGTCGTACACGTACCCGGTGGTGCCCCACGCCTTGGGCAGGCTGTACTTGTTGCCCGGGTCCCACGCCTGGTCCAGGTATTCCGGGTCCAGGTTGGCCATGTTCGGGATCAGTGCGTGCTCCAGTGGCTGCAGCAGACCGTTGGCCGCCATCTGCGGGATGTACACGCCGGTCGGGACGATGACGTCGTAGCCGCTGGTGCCGCGCGTCGCCGCCAGCTTCGCGATCAGTTCCTCGTTGGAACCGAAGCTGTCCAGCTGCACGCGCACGCCCGTGGCCTCGAAATCGGCGATGTCCTCCGGATCCTCGTAGTCGCCCCACGAGTAGACGTTCAACTGGTTGCCGACCTCGCCGTTGGGCACGGCCGAGGCGGCGAAGCCCTGGCTGCGCCCGCAGCCGGACAGACCGGCGGACGCGGCGATGGACAGGCCGACGACGCCGAATCCGCCCAGCAGGGCACGCCGGCTGATCCACGGCACGGCGTCGGCCGGTGCCAGCACCTTCAACGGATTGTTCCCGTGCATCTCACTGGCCGCCAGTACTCGGGTGCGGGTTCGGGAACACCTGCACGTGCGCCGGGGCCCAGCTGCACCACACCGTGCTGCCGGCCGGCAGCAGCTCCCCGTGCAACGGTGGGACGCGGGCCAGCAGTTCGTGCCCGGAGCCGGTCGTGAGCTGGTACTGGATCGTCTCGCCCAGGAATGATACGGCGCCGACCGCCGCCTTGACCACGTTGACGTCCGTGTCCGGACGGACCGTGGAGACGGTGATCGACTCGGCCCGGACCGCGGCCAGCACGGCCGAGCCCGCAGGCGCCGCGTCGGCATCCGCCGCCGCGATCTCGCCGTCGGCCGTCACCAGCCTGCCGTTGCCGGCCACCGTGCCGGCGATGAAGTTCTGCTTGCCGATGAACCCGGCCACGAACGACGTGGCCGGGTTCGTGTAGATGTCCTCGGCCGTGCCGACCTGTTGCACGCGCCCGTCCAGCATGACGACGATGCGGTCGCTCATGGACAGCGCCTCGGCCTGGTCGTGCGTGACGAAGACGAACGTGATACCGAGCCGGCGTTGCAGCAGTTTCAGCTCCAGTTGCATCTCCTCGCGCAGTTTGCGGTCCAGCGCGGACATGGGCTCGTCGAGCAGCAGCACCTTGGGACGGTTCACGATGGCACGGGCCAGGGCCACGCGCTGCTGCTGGCCGCCGGAGAGCATCTTCGGGTTGCGGGTGGCGAACGTGCCCATCTGGACCAGGTCCAGCGCCTCGGTGACTCGTGCGCCGATTTCGGCACGGGATGTGCGCCGCTGCCGCAGGCCGTACGCGACGTTCTCCGCCACGCTCATGTGCGGGAACAGCGCGTACGCCTGGAACACCGTGTTGACGGGCCGCTTGTGCGGCGGCACGCCCACCACGGAGGACCCGGCCAGCACGATGTCGCCCTCGTCCGGCTCCTCGAAGCCGGCGATCATGCGCAGCAGCGTGGTCTTGCCGCAGCCGGAGGGTCCCAGCAGGGACAGGAACTCGCCGGATCGCACGTCCAGGTTCACGCCGGCCACGGCCGTGGCCGTGCCGTATCGCTTGACCACGTTTCGCACCTGGACCGAACCGGCCTCGGTGGCGACCGGCGGTGCCAGTGTTGATTGTTGAGTCACGTATTTTCCTTCAACGGTTAGGAGTCGAAGCCGAGCCCGACAGCATCGAGGGTTTTCAGGAACAGATTGCGTTTGCCGCCGTTATGGTCCGCCCGGTCCAGCGACCAGCGCGTGGCCTGGATCCCGGCGGAGGCGAACGGCTCGGGCGGGAACGGCAGTGGCTTGCTGCGCACCATCTTCAGCCGGGTCCGTTCGGTGTCCCGCCCGGCCAGCTGGTCGAGCATCACCTGGGCGGCGAACCGGGTGGCACCCACGCCGAGTCCGGTGAAGCCGGCCGCGTAGGCGACGCGGCCGCCGCGGGCCGTGCCGTAGAACGCGCAGAACCTGGTCGAGGTGTCGATGGCGCCGGCCCAGCGGTGGCTGAACCTCACGCCCTCCAGTTGCGGGAACGTGGTGAAGAAGTGGCCGGCCAGCTTCCGGAACGTCTCCGGCCGGTCCTCGTACTCGCTGCGGACGGTGCGCCCGAAGTTGTACAGCGCGTCGTAGCCGCCCCACAGGATGCGGTTGTCGGCGCTGATCCGGTAGTAGTGGAACTGGTTCGCCACATCGGACAACCCGGCCCGACCCTGCCAGCCGATCGACGCCAGCTGCTCGTCGGTGAGCGGCTCGGTCATGAGCACGTAGTCGTAGACGGGCACGGTGTAGAGCCGGTTGCGCTTGAGCAGCGACGGGAACACGTTGGTCGCCAGCGCCACCTGGCCGGCGCGCACGCGGCCGCGGTCTGTGTGCACGACGACGGCGCCCGTGCTCCGGGTGCCCGGCACAGCATCCGCGTCACGCCTGTCCGAGTCGAGGGACGTGGCGGCCGAGTTCTCGAAGATCTCCACGCCCGCCTCGCGGCAGGCTCGCGCCAGTTCCCGGGCCAGCTTGGCGGGGTGCACCATGGCCGTGCCGGTCTTGTGCCAGAGCCCGGCCAGGTAGGTGGGGGAGTTGACTTCCGCGCGGACGGCGTCGGCGTCCAGGAACACCGACTCCGTCCCGTCGGCGGCTTCCCGCAGCCACTGGACCTGGTGCGGCTCGATCGCGACGTCGATGGCGCCGGTGCGCTCGAAGTCGCAGTCCAGGCCCAGATCGGCCACGGTCTTCTCGATCTCGTCCAGGTTCTGCAGGCCTTGCTCGTCCAGCCGGTCGATCTCGTCCGGGAACCGGCTGGCGCCGTTGTCGTGCCCGTGCGTGAGACTGGCGTCGACGAATCCGCCGTTGCGGCCCGACGCCGCCCAGCCGACGGTGTGGGATTCGAGCACCATGACCCGGCGGGCCGGGTCCTCCTGCTTGGCCAGCAACGCCGTCCACAGCCCGCAGTAGCCGGCACCGACCACCACGAGGTCGGCGCTGTGCTCGCCGGTGAGCGGGACGCCCGGGGTGATTGGGCCGACGTCGTCAATCCAGAACGGGACGTTCCGGGTCCCGGCAAGGGAGGCGTCGATGACGGCGTCCGACGGCTTGGCGCGTTCAAAGATGGTGCGCGCCATGGGCTAGAGCAATTCCTGTGCGCGGGTGAGGGAGGAGCGCAGGATCTGCTCGATCTCGTCGAACTCGCCCTGGCCGAGGATCAGCGGCGGCGAGAGCTGGATGACGGGGTCGCCGCGGTCGTCGGCGCGGCAGTACAGGCCGTTGGCGAACAGGTCCTTGGACAGGAAGCCCTTGAGCACGCGGTCGCATTCCTCGTCGGTGAACGTCTCCTTGGTGGCCTTGTCCTTGACGAGTTCCAGCCCGTAGAAGTAGCCGTCGCCGCGCACGTCGCCGACGATCGGCAAGTCGGTGAGCTTCTCCAGGGTGCTGCGGAAGGCCTGTTCGTTGCCCCGGACGTGCTCGTTCAGGTGTTCGCGTTCGAAGATGTCCAGGTTGGCGAGGGCGACGGCGGCGGAGACCGGGTGCCCGCCGAACGTGTACCCGTGGCTGAAGACGTTGCGGCCGTCGGCGAACGGCTCATACAGCCGGTCCGAGGCGATGAGCGCGCCCATGGGGGAGTAGCCGCTCGTCAGGCCCTTGGCGCAGGTGATCATGTCCGGGAGGTAGTCGTAGCGTTCGGCGCCGAAGTAGGTGCCGAGCCGGCCGAAGGCGCAGATGACCTCGTCGCTGACGAGCAGGACGTCGTACTCGTCGCAGATCTCGCGCACACGCTGGAAGTACCCGGGCGGCGGCGGGAAGCAGCCGCCGGCGTTCTGCACGGGTTCCAGGAACACGGCGGCCACCGTGTCGGGGCCCTCCTGCAGGATGACGCGTTCGATCTCGTCCGCGGCCCAGCGGCCGAACGCCACCGGGTCGTCGCCGTGCAGCGGGGCCCGGTAGAGGTTGGTGTTGGCGGCCCGGAACGTGGAGGGCACCAGGGGCTCGAAGTTGACCTTCAGCTCGGGGATGCCCGTGATGGACAGGGCGCCGTGCGTCGTGCCGTGGTAGGCGGTGGTGCGGGAGATGACCTTGTGCTTGCCGGGCTTGCCGGTGATCTTGAAGTACTGCTTGGCAAGCTTCCACGCCGATTCGACGGCCTCCGAGCCGCTGTTCGTGAAGAACACGCGGTTCAGGTCCCCGGGGGCCAGGTCGGCCAGCCGGCCGGCCAGTTCCGCGGCGGGCTCGTTGGCGTACGACCATAGCGGGAAGTAGGCCAGTTTCTCGGATTGGCGGGCGGCGGCCTCGGCCAGTTCGCGCCGGCCATGGCCCACCTGCACGGTGAACAGGCCCGCCAGTCCGTCGAGGTAGCGCCTGCCGTGGTCGTCAAAGACGTATGCGCCCTCCCCACGGACAATCATCGGCAGGTCTGCGGCGTCGGCCGGCTGGCCGGAGAAGTGCAGCCACAGGTTCTCGTGGGCCTGGCGTTTGGTCAGTTCGGCGCCTTGGGCGGCCAGCAACTGGGACATCATGTGCTCCTCGGATCAGGCCGCAACATCGAGTTCGATGCGCGGTCTGTCCAGTCTGCCGTCGGGGGCACGGTTTTTACAAGTGAATCAGTGGAATTCTTTTTATCTGACTTCAGATTCCGTTGTGATGACGAGCGATTGCTTGAAATGCGTTGACTTGATCCGAAAATGTGATATGGAGCACAGGCGTGCGGGGGTGGGTGGCCGCGGCGGGTTCGATCAAGATTCGGCGCCAACTTCCCGCCGGCCGCCGCTTACGTGACCTGCGTCACATACCATGGATCCACCATTATCGCAACTTTCAAGGGGTTGTTTTCCATGAAGAAACTTCGTTCGTTGCTGGCGGTCCTGATCCTGGTCGCCGGCTTCGGGCTCGTGGCACCCGGAGCCGCCAGTGCGGATGCGGTCTGCCCGATCACCTGGGGATCGCTGCCCAAGGCCAGCGGAACCACCTCCAGCGCACCGCTGGTCAACGTGCGGGCCGGGTGGCATCTGTGCTTCGACCGCCTGGTGCTTGACGTCAAGGGCGGGGCGCCCGGCTACAACGTCAGGTACGTCAGCGCCGTCCTGGCCGAGGGCAGCGGGAAGGTCGTGCCGCTGCGCGGCGGGGCGTTCCTCAGCGTGACCGCGCTGGTGCCGGCCAACTACCCGAACGGCACGCCCAGCTACGTGCCGGCCAACCCGCGGGAACTGGTCAATGTCACCGGATTCCTGACGTTCCGCCAGGTCGCCTGGGCCGGCAGCTTCGAGTCCCACACGACGATCGGCCTCGGCGTCCGCGCGCGTTTGCCCTTCCGGGTGTTCACGCTGGCCGGGCCGGGGAACCTGTCGCGGCTGGTGATCGACGTCGCCCATCACTGGTGAGTTCCCGGCCCCGCCCATCCGGGGCGCAGTTGCGCACGAAAACCGGCGGGTTTTCGTGCGCAACTGCGCCCCGGTTCCGCTTGTGCCGGGTTATTCGGCGATGTCCTCGGCCCACAGCGACGGGTGGTCCTGCTGGAACCGCTCCATCAGGCCCACGCACCGCTCGTCGTCGAGCACATCCACCGTGACGCCCCGCGAGCGCAACACGTCGAGCTCCCCCGGGAAGGTCCGGGCTTCACCGACCACCACGCGCGGGATCTTGAACAGCAGGATGGCCCCGGTGCACATGGCGCATGGCGCCAGCGTGGTGTACAGCACGGTGTCACGGTACGTCTGTTGCCGGCCGGCCGCCCGCAACGCGGCCATCTCGCCGTGCGCGATGGGGTCGGCATGCTGGACGCGGCCATTGTGGCCGACGGCGATGATCTCGCCATTGCGCGCCAATGCCGCGCCGATCGGGATGCCGCCCTGGGACAGGCCCTGCCGGGCCGCGGCCACGGCGGCCTCAAATGCTGCGTCAGTCATTGGAACTCCTCGTGCGCTCGGATACGTTGCACGATACCCGCCGCGGACCGTGTGCCGGTAGCACTTTCGGCCGAGCCCGCCGTGGGCCAGACTGGGGGCATGGCAATCATCCTGGTCACCGGGGCCTGCCGCGGCCTCGGCTATGAAACCGCCCGGCAGCTTCTCGCGGCCGGGCACACCGTCTACGTCGGCGCCCGCGACCCGCAACGCGGCCGGGCCGCCGTGGCAAGCCTGGCCAGTCCGCAGGCCCACCTTGTGGCGTTGGACGTCACCAGTGACGAGTCGGTGGCCGCCGCCGCGGCCCTGGTCCGGCGGGAGGAAGGGCGCCTGGACGTGCTGGTCAACTCCGCGGGCATCTCCGGCGGCTTCGTCCCGGCCGAGCAGCTGACGGCAGCGCACATGCAGTCCGTCTTCGACGTCAACGTGTTCGGCGCCGTCCGCACCATCACGGCGTTCCTGCCGCTGCTGCGCGAAACGGCCGGGGCCGTGGTCAATGTCAGCAGCGGAATGGGCTCGCTGGGCCTCACCACCGACCCGGACCGGCCGGAGTCGACGCTGGCGTCTGTGCCGTACCCGTCATCCAAGGCCGCGCTGAACATGCTCACCACGCAATACGCGAAGTTGTTTCCCGAACTGCGCTTCAACGCGGTGGACCCCGGCTACACGGCCACGGACTTCAACCGGCGCCGCGGCACGCAAACGGTCGCCGAGGGGGCGGAGATCATCGTGCGCCTTGCCGCGGCCGGCCGCAAGGCGGGCACCGGGGCGTTCGTCTCCCGTTCCGGCCCGGTGCCCTGGTAGGCCCGTGGGTGACGTTTACCGTCCACCGATCGGCAGCCCGCAACGCTTCATGGACTCGCCGTAGGCCTTGGCGGACTCCAGCAGCCACTGTTCCTGGCGCGCGGGCGAACCGGCGAAGCTGCGTCCGCTCAGGGACCGGACCTTATGGATGCCGAAGCCGCGCTTGTACAGCATGTGTCCCTGCGCCTTCTGCAGCTGGTCGGCCAGCCGGTGCGCTTCCGTGCCATGGGCCACGAGGGCGCTGGCGCGGGGGACGAGCGTCAACAGCTTGACCAGGGGGCGCAGGCCGGCTTCGATCTGCGCCGGTGCCAGCCGGCCATTCGGCTCGCCGGGCGTGAACCACGGATGCACGTTCCACGGCATGACGTAGGAGGGGCGCAGGCCCAGCTGCCAGTGGACGCCCAGCAGCCGGGTGGCCGCCTGCTCGTCGCCGGCCGTGACGAAGCCCGACGGGTCGATCTCACCAACATTGGAGAACAGTGCGATGATCCGGCATTCGTCGACATCGTGCGCCGGGTCGACGTAAGCCACCCGCTGGTCGGGGCGGGCTTCCTGCAGCGCGTCGCAGAGCTCCGTCACCGGCGCGATATTCGCCTCGTAGCGGGCGTTCCAGAGCTGTTCTTGGTGCGATTCGGCGGCCACGGATGTCATTAGGGGCATGCTCTCCTTCAAAGGCGGGGGCGGGGCGGCGCGGCGCCTCCCCACAGGCCCGTTTCCGGCCGTTCAGCTTACCAATTTTGGGGTGGCACCGGACGGTCCCGGGCTGTGCTAGACGCCCCGCCACCATGTTTTTGTGAGAAATCCGACACCGACTCCAGACACGTGTTGAACAAGTGTTCAACATATTAAACCTGCGTTCAATGGAGCGGGATCTGACCACCCGGGCCCGCATTCGGGATGCGGCCATCGCGGCGTTCGGCGCCAACGGGTTCACCCGCACCACGGTGCGCACCGTCCCGGCCGCCGCCGGCGTGAGCCCCGGCCTGGTCATCCACCACTTCGGCAGCAAGGACGGGCTTCGCGCGACGTGCGACGAGCATGTCCTCTACAACAGTTCGAGCCGGGCGATCGACACGACGGACGCTGAGCGCATGCGTGCCGGACTTCTCGAGTACCTGGGCCACCCGGAGCGCTACGTTCCCGAGGTCGCCTACATCCGCCAGTCCGTGGTGGACGAGTCCGACGTCGAGGACGCGTTCTTCGATGCCCTGGTGGACCAAACCGTCATGATCCTGGAGGAGGGGATGGCGAAAGGCGGCGTCCGCGCGCTCGAGGACGTCCGCGGCGTCGCCGTGCTGCCGGCCACCAACAGCATGGGCGTGCTGGTGCTGGGACGGCACATCGCCCGCAGCCTGGGTACCGGGGACGACGTCATGGACATGGTCCGGCGCATCGGCGTCCCGGCCGCTGTCCGTGTACATCAACCCGCTGTACACGGACAGCGGCATGCCGGACGCCACCCGGGCCGCCTTTGAACAAGCCGGTGAACAGGCGAGCGCGCCAACAACCGCCCACCCAGGCACTGAAGAACCCCGGGACACATCGGAAAACTGCGAGAGGTGCACCATGAACACAGCCATCGAGGCGATCGGCCTCACTGTTGACCGTCGCGTTATTTGACGATGGCGGCGTCGCCTTGGATGCCGATGGG
>NZ_RWKQ01000019.1 GCF_003946885.1 Specibacter cremeus
TGACACCAGCCCGCCCAGCCTAACTACACGGCATTGGCACTAGCCGTGCAACGCCAGCGCGTCCTCGACCTCCTCCGCCGTCGGGTAGGCCGCCTGGGTGCCGCATTTCGTCGTGGCCAGAGCGGCCGCCACGGACGCGTACCGCGCCGCGTCCACGAGTGCGTCGCCCGCCGCCAGGCGTGCGGCCACGGCGCCCGTGAACGCGTCGCCGGCGCCGGTCGTGTCGACGGCGGCCACGGTGGTCGGTGCAACCCGCACCGGTTCGCCGCCGGTCGCCAGCACCACGGAGCCCTGCGAGCCGAGGGTCACCAGCGCGTTGGGGATGCCGCGGGCGGTGAGGGCCTCCGCCACCGGCGCCCACTCACCGGCGGCCGCATCCGCCCCGGGCAGGGCCGGGACGTCCAGGAATTGCGCGGCCTCGTGCGCGTTGACGAGCAGCACATCGCAGTACCGCACCAACTCGTCGTCGACCGCGGCGTACGGTGACAGGTTCAGCAACACCGTTGCCCCGGCGTCGTGCCCCAACCGCGCCGCGGCCGTGACCGTGGGGGGCGGCACCTCCAGGCACAGGCAGACGACGGCGGCACCGGCGAACGCGGCCGGGTCCAGGTCGGCGGGGGTGAGCGTGCCGTTGGCGCCGGCGTCGATGATGATGGTGTTCTCCGCGTGCGCGTCGACGGAGATGACGGCCACACCCGTCGGCGCGTCGGCACGGCGGATGCGGCCGGTGTCCACCCCGGCACCGGACACCGACGCCAGCAGCATGTCGCCGTTCGCATCGGATCCGACGGCGCCGAGCAGTGCCGTGTCGCCGCCGAGGCGAGCCGCCGCGACGGCCTGGTTGGCGCTCTTGCCGCCCGGGTTGACGGCGAAACCGTGCCCGTGCAGCGTTTCGCCCGGTTGCGGGAGCCGGTCCGTGTAGATGGTGAGGTCGGCGTTCAGCGACCCGGCCACGACGATGCGTGCGGAATTCATGGCGTGCCTTTCGATGCGGTGCGGGGTGGAGGCCGGCTCAGGCGTGGACCTCGGCCTCCACGGGCTTCGGGATCAACAGGGACGCCGCGAGCGCCAGCGCCGTGATGACCAGTGCCACGACCACGACTGTCGTGTACGAGGCAACGACGCCCATGGACGCGGTGGCCACCAGGATGGCGGGCAGCACCAGGAAACTCAGCCCGGCGCCCAGGTTGAACGCGCCGGCGTTCATGCCGGGCAGGAAGCCGGGGTTGCCCTTGGGGGAGTGCACCACGCCAAGACCGTTGAGCATGATGTTCACCGTGCCGGCGTACATGATGCCCAGCAGCGCCGTGCCGGCGATCATCAGCGGCAGGTTGTGCAGGCCGAGGAAGCCGATCACGGCCAGCGCCACCAGGGCGCCGACCATGCCCGTGCGCAGCACCCTGGTGTAGCCCAGCACGGGGGCCAGCCGGCCGCTGATCGGGCCGAAGACCCAGCCCAGCAGCGCGTACGGGGTGAGGATCAGCAGCGACATTTCGGTCGCCCCGATGGCGAAGCCCGGCTTGGCGGCCTGCACGAACGCGGGCACGATGCCGTTGATCGCGGCGAAGATGCCCGTCATGGTCAAGATGGTGGTCAGCAGGGTGGCCCAGGTGGAGCGCTGGCGCAGGTGCACGATCTGGACCATCGGGTGCTTGGAGCGCTTCTCCGTCGCCCAGAACAGGATGAAGGCGATCGCGGCGATCGCGGCCAGGGCGATGACCAGCACCAGGGTGCTGGTCGAGTAACCGCCCAGCAGGGCCGTGGCCTCGTTCAACATGGTCAGCAGGGCGCCGACGGCGATGACGATGAAGAGCACGCCCCACCAGTCCATCCGGGTGCCCTCGCCGGGCTTGCTCTCGCGGGCCAGGACCGCCACCAGGACGGCGGCCGCCGCGCCCAGGACAACCATCAGCCAGAAGACGCTGCGGAAGCCGTAGTGCTGGGCCAGGAAGCCGCCCACGAACGAGTCGATGCCGGCGATGCCGCCGTTGACGGCCGTGATCAGGCCCATCAGGACGCCGTATTTTTTCGGGTCGGTGACCTCGGAGCGCAGCATGATCAGGGCCAGCGGAACGGTGGGGCCGCTGACGCCCTGGATGATGCGTCCCACAAACAGCCAGGTCACGTCGGGGGCGAGCGCGGAGATGACCGAGCCGACGGCCATGAGGACCATCATGGCCAGCAGCACCCTTTTGCGGCCGATGATGTCGCTGAGACGGGGCAGGAACAGGGAGAACAGTGCGGCGGCGGTGAAGAACGAGGTCTGGGACAGGCCGATCACGGCCTGGTTGGTGTGCAGTTCCTCGCCCATGATGACCAGCGCCGGGCTGAGCATGGACGCGTTGAGCTGGAACGCGATGCAGGCGGCCAGCAATGCCACCATCAGGGCCGTGACGTTGCCGGCCTTGGACTTGGCTGCGGCGATGCTCATGCCGCCACGTCCCCGATCCGCACCAGGGCGTCGGTCACCAGGCCCCAGAATTTCTCGTGGTCCAGGGTGACGGCAACGGAGGTGTTGCAGTCCGCGGGCGGCTCGGCGCGGAAATCGGCGACGGTCATGCCGAGTGTCAGGGTGCCGGTCAGTTCGATGTCGACCGGGACCTTCCGGGTGGTCATCACGGTCGGGTCGATCACGTAGGCGACGGCGCACGGGTCGTGGACGGGCGGGTAGTCGAAGCCCTGGGCGTCCTTGTAGGTCTTGGTGAAGAACTCCATCAATTCCATGACGAACCTGGCGGGCCCGGTGCCGACGGCCTCGATCTTGGCCACGACGTCGGGGGTTGCCAGCGCCTGGTGGGTCAGGTCCAGGCCCACCATGACCACGGGCCACTTCTCGTTGAACACGATGTGCGCGGCCTCGGGGTCGATCTTGATGTTGAACTCGGCCACCGCGCTCCAGTTGCCCACATGGTAGCCGCCGCCCATGAGCACGACCTCCCGCACGCGTTCGACGATGCGCGGCTCCTTCCGGGCTGCCATGGCGATGTTCGTCAGGCCGGCCGTGGGCACCAGCGTCACGGTGCCGGGCTCGTGCGCCATGATCGTGTCGATGATGAGGTCGACGGCGTGGCGCGGGTCCAGCTCGATGGTCGGCTCGGGCTGGGCGGGGCCGTCCATGCCGGATTCGCCGTGGATGTCCGGCGCCGTTTCGATGCTGCGCACCAGCGGGCGGTCGCAGCCGGCCGCGAACGGGACGCCGGTGATGCCGGCGATGGTGCCCACGACCAGGGCGTTGCGGGTCACCTTCTCCAGTGTCTGGTTGCCGACGACGGTGGTCACGGCCAGCAACTCGATGTTGGGGTTGCCGTGGGCCAGCAGCATGGCGACCGCGTCGTCGTGGCCGGGGTCGCAGTCCAGGATGATCTTGCGGGGGGTGGTGGCCGGTGCCGGGCTGGATTCGGGGTTCACGGTGCTCTCCACGTCGTCGGGGTTCCTGCGCACGGCCGGCGCAGGGTCTTCCCTATGAAGTGTGACACCAGCGGAATGTGACGTCAAGCGCTTAACGTCATGAATTCGACGTCACGGATCAAGCGCTTGATGCCAGAAGCGGCGGGGGGCGCCGGCGGCCGCTACCATCGAGTCATGGGGTCCGGCGAAGTTTCCAAGCACACGAACGGCTATGGGCAGTCCGCCCCGCGTGCGACGGCCGCCATGGTGGCCGCGCGGGCGGGGGTGTCCACCGCGACCGTGTCGCTCGTGATCAACGGGAAGACGGCCGGGCGGGTCTCGGCGGACACGATCGAGGCGGTGCAGCGGGCCATCGCCGAACTCGGCTACGTCGTGGACGGCATCGGCAGTTCGCTGGCGCGCGGCGGCAGCAACATCGTGATCCTCGTCGCCCCGGATGTGGCGAACCCGTTCTACGCCGACGTCATAGCGGGGGTCCGTGGCGCCCTGGGCGACGACTACCAGCTGCTGCTGTCAGTGACCGACGCCGGCAAGACGCCGGAGCCCGGGGACATCCGCAAGTTGTTCTCGCTGCGCCCGGCCGGGTTGCTGGTCGACGCCCCGGGCACGGACTTCCTGGCCCACCTGGCGCCCGTGAGCCCGATGGTGCTGCTGGACGCGCCCGGCATTGACAGCACGGCGCCGTCCGTGAACTTCGACGTCGCCCACGGGGCCCGCGAGCTGGCCGACCACCTGGCCGGCCTCGGGCACCGGCGCGTCGCCTACCTGGACGCCGTGACGGGCACGGGCACGTTCCGGCTGCGCCGGGACGCCTTCCTGGCCCGGGCGGTCGAGCGGGGCCTGAAGACCGTTGCCGACGCCGGCGCGAAGGTCGACATTGCGGCGTCCGCCGCCGCGTTCGCCGACGCCTGGCCGCGCTGGGCACCCGCGGGGGTGACCGCCGTCGTCTGTGCCACCGACACACACGCCTACGGCGTGTTCGCGCAGGCACGGCGGGCCGGGCTGCGGATACCGGACGACGTGGCCGTGGCCGGGTTCGACGACCTGCCGTACTCGGCCACCAGCACTCCCGGGCTGACGAGCGTCCGCCTGCCCGCCGCCGCGCTCGGCCGGGCGGCCGGCAGCCAGCTGCGCCGGCTCATGGAGGGCATGCCCGTCGAGGAGTCCCGCGTGCTGCTGCCCAGCCGGCTCATGGTGCGCGGATCGACGGACCCGTCGCATCCAGGGCGCGCGTAGGTGGCTGTCAGGAACAGCCACTAAGCTTGGTTGGCGTGAGTGCTGAAAATACCGTGACCCTCGAGGCCGGCGATGTTTCCGAGCAGATGCATGTTCGTTTGGAGAAGCGGGCCAAGCTGCTCGAACGCGGTGAGCAGGCCTACCCGGTGGGCGTCGCCCGCACCCACACCATCGAGGAAATCCGCGAGAAGTTCCCCGACCTGGCCCCCGACGACGCCACCGGTGAGATCGTCGGCGTCGCCGGCCGCGTCGTGTTCGTCCGCAACAAAGGAAAGCTCTGCTTTGCCACGCTGCAGTCCGGCGCCGGGACGCGCCTGCAGGTCATGTTGTCGCTGGCGGGCGTCGGCGAGGATTCGCTGGCCGACTGGAAGTCGCTGGTGGACCTGGGTGACCACGTCTTCGTGCACGGGGAGGTCATCAGCTCCCGCCGCGGCGAACTGTCCGTCATGGCCGATTTCTGGTCGATGGCCTCGAAGTCGCTGCGCCCCCTGCCGGTGCTGTACGCCGAGTTGTCCGAGGAGATGCGGGTCCGGCGGCGTTATGTCGACCTGATTGTGCGCGACGCGGCCCGCGAGCAGGTGCGTACGCGTTCGGCCATTGTGAAGGCCATTCGCGACACGCTCAATGCCGAGGAATACATCGAGCTGGAAACGCCGATTCTGCAGCTGGTGCACGGCGGCGCCGCGGCCCGTCCGTTCCGCACCCACATGAATGCGTTTGACCAGCCGATGACGCTGCGAATTGCGTTGGAGCTATACCTGAAGCGGGCCGTCGTGGGCGGCCTGGACAAAGTCTTTGAGGTGGGGCGCATCTTCCGCAATGAGGGTGTTGATTCCACCCACAGCCCGGAATTCACCATGCTCGAGGCGTATGAGGCCTACGGCGACCAATTCACCATGGCCAAAACCATTCAGCGGGTAATCCTGGCCGCCGCCGACGCCGTCGGATCACGCGTCATCGAGACCGACCGCGGCACCATCAACCTCGAGGGCGTTTGGCCGTGGCTGCCCGTCTACCGGGGATTGTCCGACGCCGTGGGCCGGGAGATCACCCCGGATACCCCGGCGGAGGTGCTGCGCGAAATAGCGGCCGCCCATGAGATGAGGATTGACCCGGCCTGGAATGCCGAGAAGCTGGTCGTGGAATTGTTCGGCGAAATCGTCGAACCGACGCTCATCCAGCCCACATTCGTGTGCGACTACCCGCCGTCGGCCCAGCCGCTGGCGCGTCCGCACCGTGACAACCCGGCCCTGATCGAGGCGTGGGACCTGGTCATTGACGGCCGGGAGACGGGCACCGCCTTCTCGGAGCTCGTCGATCCGGTCATCCAGCGCCAGCGCCTGACGCAGCAGTCGCTGGCCGCCGCCGCGGGCGATCCGGAGGCCATGCAATTGGATGAGGATTTCCTGCGCGCCTTGGAATACGGGGCTCCGCCGATGGGCGGTTTGGGCTTGGGGGTCGACCGGTTGGTGATGTTGTTCACCCGGGTCGGAATTCGTGAGGCGATCCTCTTCCCCCTGATGAAACCTGAGTAGAAGCTGGGAAATATGGAGTATGTAGCAGTTATCGTTCCATCCGTCGGCGTCGGGGTCCTATTCTTCTTCGCCATGAAGGCCATCTTTAACGCGGACCGCGCCGAGCGCGAAGCGCTGGCCGCGGCGGAGCGCGAAGCCGCGCAAAAGGATGAATTTCCGCGCTAATTGCGCGCCCCTTTGACGCGGGGCCATGGGCCGAGCATAATTTAGGTTGAATCAATGATATTCAACCCTATATGTGAGGCGGTAAGTCACCATGGCACAAAGAGTCGAGATCACCCTGGTGGATGACCTGGACAAGTCCGCGGCCGATGAGAATGTGACGTTCGGGCTTGACGGGGTCAGCTACGAAATCGATCTGTCGAGTGCAAACGCACAGGAATTGCGCGACGCACTTGCCAAGTACATCGCCGCCGGCCGCCGTGCCGGTGGGCGCGCCATCCGCGGCCGCGGGCCGGCCGCCGCCTCGCGCAAAAGCGATGTCGGCGACATCCGGGCCTGGGCCCGTGACAATGGCTACAACGTGCATGATCGCGGCCGCATCCAGGCCGACGTCCGTGAGGCCTACTACGCCGCGCAGGGCTGAGCGGCAACGTCCACCACATTGGACGCCGTCCGTCCCGGGAACCCGGGGTGGGCGGCGTCTGCCGCGTTAACAAGGGTGCACATTTCCCCTGTGGCGAACAAGCGCCCATCCGGGCTCGCACCTGCGTAGCATCAAAGTACGCAGTAGCTAGGAGTGTGGCGAAATGTTTGAGAGATTTACCGATCGAGCCCGACGCGTTGTTGTGCTGGCCCAAGAAGAGGCTCGCATGCTCAACCACAATTACATCGGCACGGAGCACATCCTGCTCGGCCTCATCCATGAGGGCGAGGGTGTCGCCGCCAAGGCTTTGGAGTCCCTGAACATTTCCCTGGATGCCGTCCGGGAACAGGTCCAGGAGATCATCGGGCAGGGGCAGCAGGCCCCGAGCGGCCACATTCCGTTCACGCCGCGTGCCAAGAAGGTCCTCGAGCTGTCGCTGCGCGAGGCCCTTCAGCTGGGCCACAACTACATCGGCACCGAGCACATCCTGCTCGGGCTGATCCGCGAGGGCGAGGGCGTCGCCGCCCAGGTCCTGGTGAAGCTCGGCGCCGACCTGACGCGTGTGCGCCAGCAGGTCATCCAGCTGCTCTCCGGCTACCAGGGCAAGGAGCCGGTTGCCAGCGGCGGCCAGCAGCAGGAGGGTACCCCGGCCGGTTCCGTGGTGCTCGACCAGTTCGGCCGCAACCTGACCCAGGCCGCCCGTGAGAACAAGCTGGACCCGGTCATCGGGCGCGAGCACGAGATGGAACGCGTCATGCAGGTCCTCTCCCGGCGCACGAAGAACAACCCGGTGCTGATCGGCGAGCCCGGTGTCGGCAAGACGGCCGTCGTCGAGGGCCTGGCCCAGGCGATCGTGCGCGGCGACGTGCCCGAGACCATCAAGGACAAGCAGCTGTACACGCTGGACCTGGGCTCGCTGGTGGCCGGTTCCCGGTACCGCGGCGACTTCGAGGAACGCCTGAAGAAGGTCCTCAAGGAGATCCGCACGCGCGGCGACATCATCCTGTTCATCGACGAGATCCACACGCTCGTCGGTGCCGGTGCCGCCGAGGGCGCCATCGACGCGGCCTCCATCCTCAAGCCCATGCTGGCCCGCGGCGAGCTGCAGACCATCGGCGCCACCACGCTCGACGAATACCGCAAGCACATCGAGAAGGACGCCGCGCTGGAGCGCCGCTTCCAGCCGATCCAGGTCCAGGAGCCGTCCGTGCCGCTGGCCATCGAGATCCTCAAGGGCCTGCGGGACCGCTACGAGGCACACCACCGGGTGTCCATCACCGATGGGGCGCTGTCCGCGGCGGCCACGCTGGCCGACCGGTACATCAGTGACCGGTTCCTGCCGGACAAGGCCATCGACCTGATCGACGAGGCCGGCGCCCGGCTGCGGATCCGCCGCATGACGGCTCCGCCGGAGCTGAAGATGATGGATGAGCAGATCCTGTCCATCAAGCAGCGCAAGGAAGACGCCATCGACGCCCAGGACTTCGAGGGTGCCGCCTCGCTGCGGGACAAGGAGCAGAAGCTCATCTCGGCCCGCGCCGAAAAGGAGCGCCAGTGGAAGTCCGGCGGCCTGGACGAGATCTCCGAGGTCGACGACGAACTCATCGCCGAGGTGCTGGCCAACTCCACCGGCATCCCGGTCTTCAAGCTGACCGAGGAGGAGTCCTCGCGCCTGCTGAAGATGGAGGACGAGCTGCACAAGCGTGTCGTCGGCCAGAACGAGGCCATCCGGTCGATCTCCCAGGCGATCCGGCGCACCCGTGCCGGCCTGAAGGACCCGAAGCGCCCGGGCGGTTCGTTCATCTTCGCCGGCCCCACCGGCGTCGGCAAGACGGAGCTGGCCAAGGCGCTGGCCGAGTTCCTGTTCGGCGAGGAGGATGCGCTGATCACCCTCGACATGTCCGAGTACTCGGAGAAGCACACGGTCTCGCGACTGTTCGGCGCCCCTCCCGGCTACGTCGGCTACGAGGAGGGCGGCCAGCTGACCGAGAAGGTGCGTCGCCGCCCGTTCTCCGTGGTCTTGTTCGACGAGGTTGAGAAGGCGCACGCGGACCTGTTCAACTCGCTGCTGCAAATCCTCGAGGACGGCCGCCTGACGGACAGCCAGGGGCGTGTGGTGGACTTCAAGAACACGGTCATCATCATGACCACGAACCTGGGCACCCGGGACATCTCGAAGGCCGTCACCACCGGCTTCCAGTCCGGCACGGACACGCAGACCGGCTACAACAGGATGCGGGCCCGGGTCACGGAGGAGCTCAAGCAGCACTTCCGCCCCGAGTTCCTCAACCGTGTTGACGACGTCGTCGTGTTCCCGCAGCTGACGCAGGACGAGATCATCGAGATCGTCGACATGTTCATCGCCCGCCTGGAGAAGCGCCTGGCCGACAAGGGCATGGGCATCGAGCTCACGCAGGCGGCCAAGGTCCTGCTGGCCACCCGCGGCTACGACCCGGCCATGGGCGCCCGCCCGCTGCGCCGGACCATCCAGCGCGAGATCGAGGACCACCTGTCCGAGAAGATCCTGTTCGGCGACATCAAGACCGGAGACATCGTGGCCGTCGATGTGGACGGTGAGGGAGACGAGGCGACGTTCACGTTCGTCGGCTCGGCCCGCCCGCACATCCCGGACGCGCTCCCGGCCACCGCTTAACCAAGGTCTCGACAGGCTGGACACCGGGGTCTCGACGGGCTCGACCACCGGTGGTCGAGCCCGTCGAGACCCCGGTAGTCGAGCCGAGACCCCGACGACGCCGGTGACCCACCTTCCAAAGGTGGGTCACCGGCGTCGTGCGTTAAGCCCGCCCCGCCCGGGCCATAGACTGGCACGGTGACCACCCACTTCCAGCTTCGCCCCGCCCGCACCTCCGACGTCGGCGCGATCAAGGCGCTGGTGGCGCCACTGGCCGACCGGCGCATCCTCATCGCCAAGGAGTCGGTGGCCTACTACGAGGCGCTGCAGGAATTCAGCGTCGCCGAGAGTGCCGGAAAGGTCATCGGCTGCGGCGCCCTGCACGTCATGTGGGAGGACCTGGCGGAGATCCGCACCCTGGCCAGCGCGGACGCGTGGCGGGGCCGGGGCGTGGGGCACGCGCTCGTCGAACGCCTGCTGCACGAGGCCCGCGAACTGGGCGTCAGCCGGGTCTTCTGCCTCACCTTCGAGGTCGAGTTCTTCCTGCGCCACCGCTTCACCGTGATGGCCAACCAGGAAGCCGTCGACCCGGCCGTGTATTCGGAACTGCTGCGGTCCCAGGACGAGGGCGTGGCCGAATTCCTCGACCTGGCCCGGGTCAAGCCCAATACGCTCGGCAACACGCGCATGATCCGCCACCTGTAACGTCCCCTACCCACGGCGCACGCCTGCCGGTAGGGTCGAGCCATGAGGCCGCCCCGCCGTTGCGCGGCCTTCGCTCACTGATTGCACTCGGAGGGTTCCGCCATGAAAAAGCTGATCAATGATCCCAGGGCCGTTGTCGACGAATCCGTGGACGGATTCGGCCGCGCCCACGCCGACCTCGTGACGGTGCACATCGATCCGTTGTTCATCACCCGCAAGCAGGCACCCAAACCCGGCAAGGTCGGGCTCGTCTCCGGTGGCGGCAGCGGGCACGAACCCCTGCATGCCGGCTATGTCGGGTTCGGCATGCTGGACGCGGCCGTTCCCGGGGCCGTGTTCACCTCGCCCACGCCCGATCAGATCATCCCGGCGACCGTCGCCGCGAACTCGGGTGCCGGCGTCGTCCATATCGTGAAGAACTACACCGGCGACGTGCTGAACTTCGAGACGGCGGCGGAAATGGCGCAGGCCGAGGGCGTCGACGTGCGCACCGTGCTGGTGAACGACGACGTCGCCGTCGAGGACTCGCTGTACACGGCCGGGCGGCGCGGGGTTGGCGGAACCGTGCTGGTCGAGAAGATCGCCGGGGCCGCCGCCGAACGCGGCGACGACCTGGACGCGGTCACGGCGATCGGCCGGCGCGTGAACGAGAACGTGCGCACCATGGGCGTGGCCCTGTCCGCCTGCACCGTCCCGCACGCCGGCGTGCCGAGCTTCGAGCTGGGCGACGACGAGATCGAGATCGGCATCGGCATCCACGGCGAACCCGGTCGGCACCGGATCCCGATGGAGAACGCGGACGGCATCACCGACCGCCTGCTCGCACCGATCCTGGCGGACCTGTCGCCGGCTCCCGGGGACAAGGTGCTGTTGTTCGTCAACGGCATGGGCGGCACCCCGGCCAGCGAACTGTACATCGTGTACCGGCATGCCGTGGGCGTGCTCGAGGCGGCCGGGCTGGTCGTGGAGCGCTCGCTCGTGGGCAACTACATCACGGCCCTGGAAATGCAGGGCGCCTCCATTTCCGTGCTGCGGCTCGACGACGAGATGACGGCCCTGTGGGATGCGCCCGTGCACACGCCTGCGCTGCGGTGGGGGGTCTAGCCGTGGCCGGATTGGGGACGGACTGGGCCGTTGCATGGCTGCGGCGCAGCGCCGCGGTCGTCGCGGAGCACCGGGTGGAGCTGATCGAGCTGGACCGGGCGATCGGCGACGGCGACCATGGGGAGAACATGGACCGCGGCTACACCGCCATCCTGGCCAGGCTTGACGAGACGCCGCCGGCGACGCCCGGGGCGGCGTTCAAGCTGGCCGCCATGACGCTCATGTCGAAGGTGGGCGGAGCGGCCGGGCCGCTGTACGGGACGGCGTTCCTGCGCGCCGCCACCGCGGTCGGGGAAGCCGGGACGCTGGACTCCGGGCTGGTCGCCGCCGCCCTGGCCGCGGCCCGGGACGGCGTCGTGGCCCGCGGCAAGGCCGAGTCCGGCGACAAGACCATGGTCGACGCGTGGACGCCCGCCGTGGATGCGGCGGCGGCCGCTGCCGCGTCCGGCGCCGAACCGTCGGCCGTGCTGGGTGCCGCGGCGGACGCGGCGGAGGCGGGCGCCGTCGCCACGGATCCGCTGATCGCCCGCAAGGGGCGTGCCAGCTACCTGGCCGAACGGGCCATCGGGCACCGCGACCCGGGCGCCGCGTCCTCCGCGCTCATCCTGCGCGCCGCCGCCGACGCCGCCTCGGACGCCGCCTCCGGGGCGCCTTCCGGGGCGGCGGCATGAGCGTCTCCCTGGTCATCGTCTCGCACAGTGCCAAGCTCGCCGAGGGGGTGGTGGAGTTGGCGGCCCAGATGGCCCCGGACGTCACCCTGGTCGCCGCCGGCGGGATGGACGACGGCGGCATCGGGACGTCGTTGGAGAAGGTCCTGGGAGCGCTGGGGTCGGCGGATCGCGGTGACGGGGTCGTGGTGTTGACGGACCTCGGCTCGGCGGTCATGACGGCCGAGTCGGCGCTGGAATTCATGGGGCATCCGGACACCGCGCGGCTTGCTTCGGCGCCGCTGGTGGAGGGCGCCGTGGCCGCGGCCGTGGCAGCACAGTCCGGCGCCGCGCTGGGCACCGTGGTGAAGGCGGCCGAGACCGCGCTGGAACCGGTTGACGACGGGCCCGCCGTCGCGGCGGCTCCGTCGCCCGCCGTCGCGGTCACGGCGTCGCTGACCCTGATCAACCCGCTGGGGTTGCACGCCCGCCCGGCCGCCGTGCTGGCCGGTGAGCTTGGGGCCCTGGACGTCGACATCGAGATCAACGGTGTCGACGGGCAGTCGGTGATGCTGCTGATGACCCTCGGCGCCGGCAAGGGGACGGTGCTGGACGTGAGCGCGTCCGGGCCGGACGCGCAACGCGCCGTCGACCTGGTCCGCCGCGAGGTGGAGAACGGCTTCGGCGAGCTCTGACCCGGGTCTCGACAGGCTCGACCACCGGTGGTCGAGCCTGTCGAGACCCGCTCCCCGGTCGGTCAGCGGGGCAGGTGGTATCCGGCGTCCGACATCTCCGCCAGGCCGTCCGCCACGAGACCGGCCAGTGACCGTTCGAGCTGCGGTGCATGCGTGTTCAGGTCGTGCAGCGCCGACAGGGCCCGGAGCACCTCGCCCGGATGCGCCATGGAGGCGGCCACGACCGATGTCACGGGTCCCCACAGCAGGTCCGCGTGCACGGGCGACTCCGCAGCCCGCAGCACGGCCAGGACGGCGCCGCGCACCTGCCTGTCCGTCCCCGCCCACGGCTGCCCCTTGGGCACATACGTCGGCTCGGGCTGGCCGGCCGCGATCCAGGCGCACTCGGCCTGGACGGGGCAGGCATCGCACTTGGGGCGCCGGGCCGTGCACACCAGGGCACCCAGCTCCATGACCCCGGCGTTCCACGCCACGGACTCGGCGTCGTCGGCCGGCAACAGCTCCGCGGCGAGCCGCATCTCGGCGGCCGTCAACGCCGGGGCCGGCAACGCCTGGCCCAGCACCAGCCGTGCGTGCACCCGGCGGATGTTCGTATCCACCACCGTGCTCCGCCGGCCGAACGCGAACGCGGCGACGGCCGCGGCCGTGTACGTCCCGATGCCCGGCAAAGCCAGCAGCTCGTCGACCGTGCCCGGCACCAGCCCGTCATGGCGTTCAACCATCACCCGCGCCGCCTCGTGCAACCGCAGCGCCCGCCGCGGGTAGCCCAGCCGCCCCCACGCGCGCACCACCTCGCCCGCCGGCTCGGCCGCCAGGTCAGTGGGTGTGGGCCACCGCCGCAGCCACTCCTCCCACACGGGCAGGACGCGCACCACGGGCGTCTGCTGCAACATGATTTCACTGACCAGCACACCCCACGGGGAGCACTCGCCGCGCCACGGCAGGTCGCGGGCGGTGACGGCGAACCAGTCGAGAATGGCCTTGTGCACGGGGAGTTCCTTGTGGTCTGACGTTCGGGTGACCACACAAACTCTAGATGACGGCGTGGTGGTCCGCCCCGGCAGCACACCCTTCGCTAGGGTAGAGGCGTGGGCGAGAACGGCGGCAGGGCGGGCGGAGGTGCCGGGCAGCGCCCCGTACCCAGGAAACCCGTGTCTGCGGCCGTGTACCGGCGTCGCCGCCTCGTTGTCGGCGTTCTGGCGCTTGTGGTCGTCGCGGCGCTTGTCGTCGGTGCCGTTGCGCTGGTGCGACTGGTTGGGCGCGCAGGCACGACGGCGGCGCCCGCCGCCGACCAGCAGCCAAGCGCAGAACAGTCAGGTTCGGCCGGCCCGACGGCCACCGCCACGGGGAACGCCTCCGGATCGCCCAAGACATCGGCGGCGGCGAGCGTGTGCGCCCAGGCCGACATCCAGGTCGCCGCCCTCACCGACAAGCAGGCCTACGCCCCCGGCGACAAGCCGATGCTCACCCTGAAGGTCACGAACACGGGCGCGTCCGCCTGTGACGTCAATGTCGGCACGAACCAGATGGCGTTCATCGTCACCAGCGGCAACGATCCGGTGTTCAACTCTCAGGACTGCCAGGTCGGCGGCACGGATCTGGTCAAGACCATCGCGCCCGGCAAGAGCGAGACGGCCAACTTCCCGTGGCAGCGCAATCGCACCATCGCCGGGTGCGGGAAGGTCGAGTCGTCGTTGGGTGCCGGAACCTACGTGTTCACGGCGCAGCTGGGCAAGATCGCCAGCAATGATGCGCGGTTCACGCTGAACTGAGTCCCGGGCGGTGGTCGAGCTTGTCGAGACCGGGACCCCGGTGGTCGAGCTTGTCGAGACCGGTACCGGGGGTGATTTCGACAGGCTCAATCACCGTTTACGGGCTCAATCACCGTTTACAGGAATCTGTCCAGCAGGCTGGCCTCGGCGATCCGGGACAGTCCCTCGCGCACGGAACGGGCGCGCAGTTCGCCGATGCCATCCACGACCATGAGCTCGTCGATGGTCGCCGCCATGAGGTTCTGCAAGCTGCCGAAATGGTCCACGAGGCGGGCGGCCACGGCGCCCGGGACGGCCTTGAGCCCGGAGACCAGCCGGTACCCCCGCGGTTGGATGATGGCGTCCAGCGACTCGTTGCCGGCGGTCAGGCCTACGATGTTCGCGATCTGGACCAGGTCGATCAGGTCGGCCTGGTCGATGCCTCGCAGCGCCGCCACGGCGGCGTCGACGTCCGTGGCCTCCGGGTCGGTGTAGTCGCGGATGACGGTGCCGGCGCCCGGCCCGCGGGACGCCGTGAGTTCGTCGAGCTGCAGCGACAGGAGCCGGCCGTCAGTGCCCAGTTCCAGTACGTACTGGGCGATCTCCTCCGAGATCCGGCGCACCATCTCGTGCCGTTGCAGGGTGACGGCGACGTCCCGCACGGTCACCATGGCCTCGATCTCGAGGGCGGAGAGCGAGTTCGTCACCTGGTCCAGGCGGGAGCGGTACCGTTCCAGGGTCGCGAGGGCCTGGTTGGCGCGGACCAGCACCTTCTCCGAGCCCTCCAGCACGTACCGCAACCCATCCACGTACAGGGCGATGATCTGCATGGACTGGCTGACCGAAATGACCGGAAGCCCGGTCTGGATGGCCACGCGTTCGGCCGTGCGGTGCCGTGTGCCGGACTCCTGCGTCTCGATGCTCGGATCGGGGACCAGCTGGACGGCGGCGCGCAGGATCCTGGTTGCGTCCTTGTCACAGACGATCGCCCCGTCCATCTTGGCCAGCTCACGCAGCCGGGTCGGGGCGAAGTCGATGGCGATCTCGAACCCGCCCGAACACAGCTGTTCCACGGTCTTGTCGGAGCCGAGCACGATCAAGGCGCCGGTGCGGCCACGCAGGATGCGTTCGAGCCCGTCACGCAGCGGCGTTCCGGGGGCGACGCGCGCCAAAGTGGCCCTGAGGGTCTCTTCGGGGCTACGAACCATGGGGGCATTCCTTCGAGTACGCGCGCGGGGACCCGCACTTGACCACTTGCCCCATGATAATGGGCGCGCGCCCGAATGCCGTTATGCGGCGGCGGCCGCCCGCAACAACTCGATGGCCTCGAACACGTGCTCGATCTGCTTGACCATGAAGTTCGGCGGCAGCGTGCCCGGACCGTTCTGGCTGCGCGGCACCAGCGCGTGCGTGTAGCCGAGCCGGTGGGCCTCGTGGATGCGCTGGTTGATGCCCGGCACGGCGCGCACCTCCCCGGCCAGCCCCACCTCCCCGAACGCGACGAGTTTTTGCGGCAGCGGGACCCGGGACTTGGCCGACATCACGGCCAGCGCCATAGCAAGATCCATGGCCGGTTCGGTGAGCCTGGCCCCACCCACCGTGGCGACATAGACGTCGTCGTTCTCCACCCGCACCGGCGTGCGCGCGGCCAGCACCGCCAACATCATGGTCATGCGGGACGAATCGAGCCCGTTCGCACTGCGCCGGGGCTGGCCGGCGGACTCCGCGACGAGCGCCTGGACCTCGGCCAGCAGCGGCCGCCGGCCCTCCAACGCGACCGAGATGCACGTCCCGGACACCGGGGGAGTGACGCGCGTGATGAACAGCCCGCTGGGATCGGTCAGGCCCTCGATGCCGGTTTCGGTCAGGTCGAAGCAGCCGACCTCGTCCGTCTGCCCGTACCTGTTCTTCGTGGCGCGCAGCAGCCGCAGCCGGGAGTGCCGTTCGCCGTCGAACTGGCACACCACGTCGACCAGATGCTCGAGCAGGCGCGGGCCGGCGATGGAACCGTCCTTCGTCACGTGCCCGACGAGCAGCGTGGCCATATTGTCCTTTTTTGCCGCCGCGATGAGTGACGCGGCGACCTCGCGCACCTGGGACACGCCGCCGGCGCTGCCGTCCACCAGCGTGCTGCTGAGCGTCTGGACCGAATCCACTATCAACAGTTCCGGGGACGCCTCCGCCACATGGCCGAGCACCGTTCCCAGGTCCGTCTCCGCTGTCAGGTACAGCGTGTCCGCGACCGCCTCGATCCGGTCGGCGCGCAGCTTCACCTGGGCGGCCGACTCCTCGCCGGTCACGTACAGCACCTTGCGCGCCTTCATGCCGTGCTCGTTGCGGGCGAACTTCGCGGCGACGTCCAGTAGCAGCGTCGACTTGCCCACCCCCGGTTCGCCGGCCAACAGGATCACGGCGCCCTGCACGATGCCGCCGCCGAGCACCCGGTCCAGCTCGGGCACGCCCGTGGGCTGGTAGGCGGCCGTCGTGGCGTCGACGTCGGCGATCGGCTGGGCCGGGCGCGCGACAGCGGTGGCGGCCGTGGTGCGGGCCACGACGACGCCGAGCTCCTCCACGGTGCCCCAGGCCTGGCACTCACCACACCGGCCGACCCACTTGGCCGTGGTCCAGCCGCATTCGGCGCATCTGTAGTTCTGGGTGGTGGGCTTGCGGGCCGTCTTCGTTGCCATGCCACCAACCCTACAAGCGGGCTCCGACAACGACTCCCTACAGCCGCGGCATCAGGTCGCGGGCCTCGGTCGGGTCCATCCGCGCGATCTCCAACAGGTCGACCATGAGCGTGCGGAACAACAGCACCACCGTCTGACCCTCGATCCGCGTGATGTCCAGCCGGGACGGGTGCAGCCGGGTGGCGACGACGGCCAGCGTGTCCCGCACATGGTGCAGGGAGCCGCCGCTCGACCGCGGGTCGGACAGTGCCGCGGCCAGCTCCTCGACGGCGGCGGCCGCGTCGCCGATCACCTCCGCCAGGTGGTCCTGGCCGGTGTCGGACAGGGCGGCGTTGGTGATGGCGCTCGTCAACCGGCGGGCCAGGACCCGGCTGCTGCGGAACGCGAAGTCGACCCGCTCCATCGTCACCGTCAAACCCTCGACCTCGTCCAGGTGCCGCCGGTATAGCGGCGAGAGCCGGGCCACCTCCCGGGACCCGCGCAGGCCGGCGCGCATGGCGTCGATGCGCGGCTGGATGCCCCGGGCGCGCACCAGCGCGTGCCAGGCCGTCGTCGCGTCGTTGTAGGCCAGGGCGGCCGCGCATTCGCGCAGCACGGCGGCCAGCTCGCCGAGCACCAGCAACAGGTCCTCGCGCGGCTGCCGCCGCGGGTCCCGGGAGACCAGGAACGTGGCCAGGAGCGCGAAGACACCGCCGACGACGGCGTCCAGGCTGCGCGTGAACGGGCCTCCCGCGGGGACGGGCAGCAGCACCACGAGCAGCGACTGCATGGCCAGCTGCGTGGTGAAGATGGCGCCGCTGTCCAGGAACCGGGCCAGCAGGATGGAGATGAACATGACGAGCGCGGCCTGCCAGATGCCCGACCCCAGCCAATGCAGCAGCGAGTCACCGATGGCGATGCCCAGGGTGCAGCCGATGCCCACCTCGAGCACGCGGCGCAGGCGCGAGTCGCGGGAGAAGCCGAGCGCGATGATGGCGCTCGTGGCGGCGAACAGCGGGCCCTGGTGGCCGAGCGCAAACTCGGCGACGTAGAACGCGGCGACGGCCACGACGCTCATCATGGCGGCCCGCGGGATCGACATGACGCTGCGACGCATCCCCAGCCGGGCCCGGACCTTCACGAACGTGAGCGTCTTCGCGACCCCGGACGACTCAGCCATGGAGCAAGCCTAGTGGCCGAGGGGCCCCGGGTGAGCGAAGCGAGGTCGGGGAGGCCAATAGGCGCTAGTGGCCGAGGGGCGCACCAAGAATCCGCATGCCGTTTACCGGGCGTTCACCTCGGCGGGCCGGTTTCGTTACCTGCCCCTCCTATCGTCATGGTGTCAACCGTCTTAGACCCCGCAGGGGACAACCCCGCAAGGGGCAACACAGTAAGGGACAAAAAGTGAAGGCACTTCACATTGGCCGCGTCGCAGCCGTCGTCACCGTCGGCGCGCTGGCTCTGACCGCCTGTGGCACCGATAACGTGGTTGGTTCCGGCACCACGCCTGCCGCCACCACGAGCGGTGCGACCGTGACCGGCACCCTGACCGGGACGGGCGCCACCTCGATCTCCGCCGCCATGGACGCCTGGAAGGCCGGCTTCGAGTCCGCCAACACGGGTGCGAACGTCCAGTACTCGCCCGAGGGGTCCGGAGCCGGGCGCAAGGCCCTGATCGCCGGCGCCGTGCAGTTCGCCGGCTCCGACGCGTACCTGAAAGACGAGGAGCTGGCGTCCGCGAAGGCCAAGTGCGGTCCCGACGGCGCGATGAACATCCCGTGGTACATCTCCCCGATCGCCGTCACGTTCAACGTCCCGGGCGTGAAGGACCTCAAGCTCGACGCCGGCACGGTCGCCAAGATCTTCCGCGGCGAGATCAAGACGTGGAACGACCCGGCCATCGCCACGGCCAACCCCGGCGCCAAGCTGCCGGACCTGGCCATCACCGCGGTGCACCGCTCGGACAACTCGGGCACCACGCAGAACTTCACCGACTACTTGAACAAGGCCGCCGCGTCCGTGTGGACCGACAAGGCCTCCGGCGACTGGCCGGCCGCACTGCCCGGTGAGAACGCCAAGGGCACCTCCGGCGTCGTCAAGACCGTCACCGAGACCGCCGGCGCCATCGCCTACGCCGACGACTCCGCCGTGACCGACGCCCTGGGCAAGGCCGAGTTGAAGGTCGGCGACGCGTACGTGGCCGTCACGGCCGAGGCGGCCGCCAAGGCCGTTGACTCCGCCACCGTCGTTCCGGGCCGCTCCGCCAACGACCTGTCGCTGAAGCTCAACCGCACGCCCAAGGATGCCGGCGCCTACCCGGCCGTGCTCGTCTCCTACGCCGTGGTCTGCCAGACCTACCCGGATGCGGCCACCGCGGCCCTGGTGAAGGCGTTCGGCACGTTCGCCGTCGGCGACGCCGGCCAGCAGGCGTCCGTCGCGGCAGCCAAGAGCGCCCCGTTGTCCAGCACGCTCGCGGCCAAGGCCAAGGCCTCCTTCGCGTCGATCAAGGTCGCCAAGTAAGCCTGCCGGATACCCCGGCACCCGACTGGTAAACGACAAGGGAAGCAATTTGTCCATCACCAAACAGGCAGGTTCGGCCGGCGGCCGCACCGGAGACAAGGTGTTCTCCGGTGCGGCCCTGGGTGCCGGCGTCCTGATCATGGTCGTCCTGTTCGCCGTCGCGGTGTTCCTGCTCGTGCAGGCGCTGCCGGCGTTCACGGCGGCCCCCGCGGACGTGACCGGCGGGAGGGGCTTCACCAGCTACATCGTCCCGATCGTGGTCGGCACGCTCATTGCCGCCGCCATCGCACTGGTCATCGCCACGCCCATCGGCGTGGCCGTGGCCCTGTTCATCTCGCATTACGCCCCGCGCCGGCTGGCGCAGGGCCTCGGCTATGTCGTGGATCTGCTGGCCGCCATCCCCTCCGTCGTGTACGGCGCCTGGGGGGCCAGTTTCCTTGCCAGCCAACTCAAGGAACCGTACCAGTGGCTCGCCGACAACCTCGGCTGGATCCCCATATTCGCCGGACCGGCCTCCAGCACCGCCAAGACCATGCTGACCGCGGGCATCGTGCTCGCCGTCATGGTCCTGCCCATCATCGCCTCACTGTGCCGTGAGATCTTCCTGCAGGCCCCCGCGCTGCACCAGGAAGCCGCGCTGGCGCTGGGCGCCACCCGGTGGGAGATGGTCCGCATGGCCGTCCTCCCGTTCGCCCGCGGCGGCATCATCAGCGCCGTCATGCTCGGCCTGGGCCGGGCCCTGGGCGAGACCATGGCCGTGGCCCTGGTCCTCTCCTCCGGCCCGCTGATGGCCAGCCTGATCCGGTCCGGCAACCAGACGGTCGCCGCCGAGATCGCACTGAACTTCCCCGAGGCGTTCGGGCTGCGCCTGCACGAACTGATCGCCGCCGGCCTGGTGCTGTTCATCATCACCCTGGTCGTGAACATGGTTGCCCGGTGGATCATCAACCGGCACAAGGAATTCTCGGGAGCCAACTGATGTCGACGCTTTTGACCGAGCGGAAGAGCTCCAACCTGACCCGCGGCAGGCTGCCCGGGTACGCGTCGTACGTGACCGCGGGCGCCGCCGTCGTCCTCGCCGCGGCGCTCATGGCGCTCGCCGGCTTCAACGTGCTCGGCTGGGCCGTGCTTTCCGGCCTGCTGTACGCCGTCGGCACCGTGACCAGCGCCGCCGTCGTCGAGGGCCGGCGCAAGGCCGTGGACCGGCTGGCGACCGCACTGGTGGTGGGGGCGTTCCTCGTGGCGCTGCTGCCGCTGGTGTCCGTCATCATCACCGTGCTGATCAACGGCATCCCCGGGCTGCTGGCCCCCGGCTTCCTGGGCACCTCGATGAACGGCGTCTCCGGCATCCAGGACAACCAGTCCGTGGCGAACCACACCACGGTTCTCGGTGGCGCCTACCACGCGCTGGCCGGGTCCGTCCTGATCACGCTGTGGGCCACCCTGATCTCCGTGCCGATCGGCCTGCTGACCGCCATCTACCTGGTCGAATACGGTGCCGGGAACAAGCTGTCCAAGGCCATCACGTTCCTGGTCGACGTCATGACCGGCATCCCGTCGATCGTGGCCGGCCTGTTCGCCGCGGCGCTGTTCAGCATGCTGCTCGGCCCCGGCACGAAGACCGGCTTCGTCGCGGCCATCGCGCTGTCCGTCCTGATGATCCCGGTGGTGGTTCGCTCCAGCGAGGAAATGCTCAAGATCGTGCCGAACGAGCTGCGCGAGGCGGCCTACGCCCTGGGTGTGCGCAAATGGCGCACCATCATGAAGGTCGTCATCCCCACGGCGATCTCCGGCATCGCCTCCGGCGTGACGCTGGCCATCGCCCGCGTGATCGGCGAGACGGCCCCGCTGCTGGTGACGGCCGGGTTCGCCACGACCATCAACTTCAACGTCTTCAGCGGCTGGATGGCCTCGCTGCCGACGTTCATCTACACGCAGATCATGACCCCGACGTCGCCGTCCAACCCGGACCCGTCGACGCAGCGTGCCTGGGCGGCCGCCCTGCTGCTGATCCTCCTGGTCATGCTGCTGAACCTGGCCGCCCGCCTGGTGGCGCGCCTATTCGCCCCGAGGAAGGGCCGTTGATGCCCGCCGCCACTACTCTCGAAATGGATCAACCACATGTCTAAGCGCATCGACGTGAGCGACCTCAACGTCTTCTACGGCGACTTCCTGGCCGTGGAGGGCGTGAACATCACCCTCGACGCCAAGTCCGTCACCGCGTTCATCGGCCCGTCCGGCTGTGGCAAGTCGACGTTCCTGCGCACGCTGAACCGCATGCACGAGGTCGTTCCCGGCGGCCGCGTGGAAGGCAGCGTGCTGCTGGACGGCGACAACCTGTACGCCGACGGCGTCGACCCCGTGCTGGTGCGCAGCCAGATCGGCATGGTGTTCCAGCGGGCCAACCCGTTCCCCACCATGAGCATCCGCGACAACGTGCTGGCCGGGGTGAAGCTGAACAACCGGCGCATCTCCCGTTCCGACGCGGACGCCCTGGTGGAGGCGTCGCTGCGCGGGGCGAACCTGTGGAAGGAGGTCAAGGACCGGCTGGACAAGCCCGGCTCGGGGCTGTCCGGCGGCCAGCAGCAGCGCCTGTGCATCGCCCGGACCATCGCGGTGAAGCCGGATGTGATCCTCATGGACGAACCCTGCTCGGCGCTGGACCCGATCTCCACGCTCGCCATCGAGGACCTGATCAACGAGCTCAAGGACCAGTACACGGTGGTCATCGTCACGCACAACATGCAGCAGGCGGCGCGCGTGTCGGACAAGACGGCGTTCTTCAACATCGCCGGCACCGGCAAGCCCGGCAAGCTGATCGAGTTCTCCGAAACGACGACGATCTTCAACAACCCGGTCGAGAAGGCCACCGAGGACTACGTCTCCGGCCGCTTCGGGTAAACCGCAGGATCGCGCACTTGGCGATTCGCAACCCCCGGGTGTGCCAGAGTTGACCCCAAGCGTTCAGCCACCGTCGAAGGGGTGCCCATGGCCGGTCCAGGAAGTTCCGAACAGGCCCCGGGCCGCACCGTCCCCGCAAGGCGGGCCATCGACCAGGCGTTCCGCTGGGGCCTGACCGCCACGCTCGGGGCGCTGACCGGGCTGGCCATCGGCTACATCCTGTTGGGGCTCAAGGGCATCATGCTCTCCGTGCTGGCCTCGCTGTTCCTGGCCCTGGCGCTCGAGCCGCTCATCGTCTGGCTGGGCCGGCACCACATGCCGCGCGGCCGGGCCATCGCCGTGGTGGGCGGCGCCTTCGGCCTGGCCACGGCCGCGTTGCTGTGGCTCGTGGTGCCGTTCGCGGTCCGGCAGTTCACGAACCTCGTGGCCGTCCTGCCGCAGGCGCTGGACCAGGTGGAGCGGCAAAAGTGGTTCACGCGCGTGGACGAGCTGACGAACGGCCGCCTGGACTCCATCCTCGAATGGGTCCAGGGCCTGATCGGCAACGCCGACTTCCTTCGCCAGGTCGGCGGCGGCCTGCTGCACTTGGGCGTGGGCGTCGCGTCGGCGGTCTCCAGCGGCATCTTCATCGTCATCTTGACGATTTACTTCGTGGCGTCGATGCGGCCCATGAAGCGCGGCGTCTACTCGCTGGTGCCGGCCTCGCACCGGCTGGCGTTCATGCGCCTGACCGAGCGGATCGCAGACTCCGTGGGCAAGTACCTCAGCGGCATGGTGGTGCTGTCCACGTGCAACGCCCTGCTCACGTTCCTGCTGCTGACCATCGTGGGGGTGCCGTTCGCGTGGCTGTTCGCCCTGCTGGCCCTGTTCATCACGCTCATCCCGCTCATCGGCACCATCGTCACGACCGCCATGATGACAGTCGTCGCGCTGTTCACCTCGCCCATGGCCGCCATCATCGTGCTGGTCGTCATGCTCGTCTATATGCAGGTGGAGGCATATTACCTGACCCCGAAGGTCATGAGCCGCGCCGTGCAGGTCCCCGGCGCCGTCGTGCTGATCTCGGCCGCCGCAGGCGCCGCGCTGCTCGGCCTGTTCGGCGCGCTCATCGCGGTGCCCGTCGCGGCCGCCATCATGACGATCGTGCGCGCGGTGGTGGTCCCGGCGCAGGCGCGCCGCTGAGTCACCGGGGTTGCCGAGGATCGTCCGCGTGCCGAGGTAGCGCCAAGACGTCGAGGTGCACGGAAATATCCGTGCACCTCGACGTCTTGGCGCTACCTCGACGCGCCCGCCAGCGGCGACAGGGCCAGGTAGAACGCGCCCCCGGCCAGTGCGCACACCACGATGGTCGCCACCCAGGCGCCGACGATGCGCAGCATGAGCGGGCCGTTCGTGACGCTGAAGCGCTGGTTCGCCCCGGCGCCGGCCGCCGCCGCCGTGACCGTGTGCGTGGTGGATAACGGCAGGCTCAGGCCCAGCGCCCCGACGAACAGCAGCACGGCGCCGACCAGCTGGGCCACGAATCCGCGCATCGGGTCGATCCGGACCAGCCGGTGCCCCAGCGTGTAGGAGATCCGCCAGCCGCCGCACAGCGTGCCGGCGGCCAGCAGCACGGCCGTGAAGACCGGTACCCACCCGGGCACCTCCCCGACCCCGGCGGCACCGGCGGCCACCAGCGCCAGCAGCACGACCGTCGTCGTACGCTGGCCATCCTGCAGGCCGTGGCCGAAGGCGACGGCGGCGCTGGTGACCGACTGGATCTGGCGCGTGCGGCGGTTCACCTCGTGCGGGGCCGTGTTCCGTGCCGCCCACAGCGCCGGGTAGACGGCCAGGAAGGACAGCGCGAACGCGACCAAGGGGGACAGCAGCAGCGGCAGCACCACGAGCGTCAGCAGCGTCGAGTCGATGCCCTCGAGCCCGTGCCGGCCGATCAGCGAGGACCCCAGCGACGCCCCGAGCAGGGCGCTGATGAGCGCATGCGTGGAGGACGACGGGTAGCCGCGCCACCACTGGTAGACGCCCCACAGGCAGGCGCTGGCAAGGGCGGCGAGCAGCAGGATCAGCCCGTCCCGTCCGGCCGGGACGGTGAAGAGCCGGCCCGCGAAGGCCTGGACGAAGCCGACGCTCAGCAACGCCCCGGCCAGGTTGCACACCGCCGCGAGCAGCACCGCGATGGTGGGGGTGAGTGCGCGCGTGCGCACGGAAAGGGCGACGGCGGAGGAGACGTCGCGGAAACCGTTCAGAAACGCGAAAATCGCCGCGCCAAGGAGCACGACGACCAGCAGGAGGACAACCACCCTACGATTCCTTGACGATGATCGACCCGATCCGGGTGGCGACGCGGCGCATGTTCAAGCTGCCCTGCGCCAGCTGGTCCGCCAGCGCGCGGTACTTCGTGAACTGTACGAACGTGTGCTCGGCCAGCAGCTCGGCCAGGAACGCCCGGTGCGTGTGGTCGGCGCGCTTGGCCAGCCGCAGCACCTCCAGCCAGTAGTCCTCCAGCGAGTCGAGGTCCTCGGTGCGGGCCATGGCCGTGACGGTCAGCTCCGCCTGGCGGGCCAGGATTTCCAGCTGGTCGCCGGCGCGGCCGGGGAAACGCTCCAGCCTGAACAGCGTGATGACCTCCGCCGCGCCGGTGAGCGTCTCGGCGGCCTCGTTGAGTCCGCGGCCGATCGCGAACAGGTCCTCGCGCGGCAGCGGGTTGATGAAGCTGGTGCGCATGGTGGTCATGAGCGTGGCGAAGTTGGCGGTCGAGGCGGCCTCGTGCCGGCGCATCTCCTCGGCCAGGTCCCCGTGCCCGTCGCGGGCGGCGCCGAGCAACTCGGCGAGCGTCTGGGTGCCGGCCAGGACGTGTTCGGCCATGCCGCGCAGGATGTCGAGCCCGGCGGTCTCCTGGGGGAACAGTCGGAACTTCAAGATTGAGCCTCACGTGAGCGGTCCATGGCGGTCAGGCGGGACAGAAAAATGGTGTCGAACCGGGGAGCGCCTCTCGGCGTTAGGCCGCTCGAAGCGGCTAAAAGATGGAGCCCGGGGGTTCCACGGTTCGACACCACTTTCAGTTTTCTACGTCGCCGCCTGACTGTCAACTGCGCCCCTGTGGACAACCCCTTGCGGGATCGTTCAGTCGAGCTCGCCCTTGCGCCAGGCCGCCGCGCAGCCCTCCAGGTCCTCGGCCGTGCGGACCAGCTGGTGCGCCTTGCGCGTCAGCGCCGTGGCGTGCTCGCCGTTGGACTTCTCGCGTTCGTCGGCGATGGTCGCCTGGCCGAGGGCGACGACGCGGCAGAACGCGGCGAACCGTTCCAGCGCCACATCGAAGTCGCCGTCGAACGCGCCGGAGAGGATGGCATCCGCCATGGTGGCGATCTCCTCGGCGCCGGGCGGCTCGGACACGCCGGCGACGGCGCTGGAGACCTGGGCGGTCTTCTGGCCGGCGCGGAAGAACACGCTGATGCCCTCGGCGTCCTGCTTCGTCGCGGCGCGCAGCGCGTACAGCCGCCACAGGGCGCCGGGCAGCGACCGGGCCGGGCTGGCGGCCCACATCTCGGCGATGGCCTCCAGGCCCTGCCGGTCGGCCAGCTTGACCAGGCGCTTGCGGACCTCCGGGTCCTCCGACTCGCGGCCGCGGCGCACGAGCGCCTGGGCGGCCAGGTGCGCGGCCTCGGACACGCGCGCCGGATCCGTGCCGCCTGCGAACGGCTCGAAATCCGCCGGCGCGAACGGCCGCGGCTTGTGCGGACGGGGTGCACGCGTGGCTGGTCCTTGGTTCATGATTCGACATTACCCCCGTGCGGTGACGGGGTCGAGAACCGCCGCGGGGCGCTGTGGACGGACGAATTTCCGGCGATTCCGGTCGGTTGCTTGGGTGCGATACGATGGTTGACGACCACTGTGGCGCCGCATTAATGCTGGCTGCCTTGGTGGCCGAGTGCGGGCCTTTAGCTCAGTTGGTAGAGCATCGGACTTTTAATCCGTGGGTCGTGGGTTCGAGCCCCACAGGGCCCACTAACGAGATGGTCGTCTGGGCGGTCATCTCGGAACGCTCACCTGGCGTCCGGCTGTGCGCGAGAGGGTCGTATGCGCGACTCTGAACCGACGGGCAGTCTCGTGGGCGGGGAGAGGCCGGAGATCGGCGAAGTTGCCGCCATCCGTCGGCGGCGCCATTTGCGGCTGGCCGTCGAGTATCCAATGCGTGGTGGCACTACGGCCCTATCGATCACACCAGCCTTACGGGGTCTGCGAAGGACCCGACCACAATCGCTCTTGGTGCCAGTGACTGGGGAAGCCCATCTCTGCGACAGCGCGTGCGGGAATTGGGATGAAGGAGACTTCGATGAGTGAGCGCACCTTCGCGGTCCAGGTCGTTCCTGGAGATATTCCTTGTAGAAGGAATCCCATGACGGTCAGCGCCCCGTAGAGGCGTTCGCTCTGCCCCTCGGGCAGTGAGCGCAGGTCGTCGAGCGTGCGCAGGGCCGCGGTGCTGACCGGGGCGAAGGAGCGGTTCCAGACACGGGAGTGGTGGGCGCACGTGTTGCGCAGGACGGTCAGCTGCTCGAGCCACCGGGCGAGCGGATGCGACTTCCTGGTTTTCTTCTGTTGGTTCGCGCTGAGGCCAGAGTCGTCGATGGTGATGCCCAGCCGTTCGGCGATCGCCCATTGGTCTCGGGCGCGGAGTCCGTCGTAGAGCTTCGAGACATCGGAGAAGTCGAGCACCTCGGTCAACACCTAGATTGGCAGTTCACCGTTGTACTTCGCTTCGTGGTGACGAATTGGTTCGCTATGCCTGCGGGCGCGGGCCGCCCGAAGGCGTGCCGTAGCCAGCCAGATGTCGTGATCAAAGGTGGGACGGAAGATGGAGGTGTCTCGGTAAGCGAGCGGCCCGATCGAGCCGATCCGGTAGCTCACGTGGCTGCGCAGCGCGACCTCGATGCGCTCGATGCCGTCATGGATGAGCGTGCGCAACTTGCGGTCGAACTCATACAGCCGGACCACATCATCGAAGCCCGCGCCTGGGACGAAGTGATCGCGGCGCGCCTGTTGCGATGGATCACCGATCTCACGGTAGGGGTACCAGTATCCGCTCAGCCGGTAGTAGCCGACGCTCCTCAACCACTGCTCGGCGACAGTCCGATCCAGCGCAAGTCCGCGTGACGCGAGGACATCGACCTGCTCGTCGATGCTCGCGAAGGGCTTGACGGGCTGCGTCACGTCAGTATGAACCCCTCCGAAAGAGATCCAGCCCACACCAGGAGACCTGGGCGGGCTGAACGATTGACATCAGTCTAACACCTGCCGACCGCGGCACCGGAGCGTCAGGACCGCGGCATCGTGATTTCCGTGGGATGGGTGGCATCGGGGAGCTCGAGGGCGTTTCGCGTGGCGCGACCGATGGCGGCGCCGAACATGGTGGGAAACCTGTGCGGGAAGAGCCGGGTGACGGTGCCACGGCGAACAGCTGTGTTTGCCCCGACGACAGCTCGTGCGGGAAGCGCAATGCCAGCTTGTCCAGCAAGAATTCGGACAACAGGGTGTCGGCGCGTACCCAGGCCTCGGGCAGCCCCCACGAGGACGCGACCAAGGCAAGGTGTTCGCGCAGCGTCAGGTTTCGGGCCAGCGGCGGCAGACCGATCAGGGCGGCGACCAATGCCCGGAAGGCCCGGTCGCGCTCGTCGGGCGGGGAACCGGCGACCGACACGGTGCCACGGTGCACCGCGTACTTTGCGCAAATCGTCCGAACCGGCATCGCGGCCTCGTAGTCCGCGACGATTTCGGCGCGCCTCGGTGGGCTCAACCGTATTTGAGACTTCACCGAATTCTTCACGACTGGACCACGCGTATCGTGGATGTCGGACCCCGCCCACGCGCACGACGCATCCCAGACCCCTTGAGAACCTGGCGAATCAGCGTTTTCACCGGCTGCCGCGTGTTTGAGAAGCTACCCGCAAGGTCCACTCCTGCCGGGGTCCGGTCTGCAACGGTCATGGCCGGCCGTCGGCATCGGGGGACAGCAGACCGTTTTCGTTCGCCCAGCGTGCGAAATCTCCCGGACGAAATGGCAGGCGGTACTGGGTCTCCATCAGGTGGTCGGCCAAGTCACTCACCAGAGCAACGGTCAGAAGACCCTCCCGGATGGCTTGGCAGAGCATCCCTAACGTGCCTTGGAAGCTGACGGCGGCCTCTTGTGCGGCGCGTCGCGCTACACCGTCGTCGAGGACGGCGGTGGAGTGATGGACATGGGCGTACGCGAGAACCGCGGCTTCGCCGATGTTGCGCGTTCCCACGACCAGCAGGCTGGAGAAGTGCGCGAAAGCGGCCAATTCGACGTCCGAAGTGAGCGTGGATGTCCCGATCCAAGCGGCGTCGAGGACGGACTATAGGTGCGGGTGCGTGTGCAGCCCTTGGCGCAGTTCGCACTCGACGGCATCGGGGATGACGACTCGCCGGCTGCCCGCGATCGTCCTCAGGACGCCGAGCCAGCCCGCTTCGGCCAGATGGCTGAGCGGTCCGGTGTCGATGACCAACTCGCCATCGTCTTCGTCGGTCACGAGACGAACTGCCAGATTTCCTGTTCGGTCCGGGGCGGCAGGACCGGCAGATCGGCGGCGTTCCAGGTGTCGAGCAGCAGGTCCAGGGCGCGCACGTCACTGATCGTCTCGGACTTGAACAGGCGGAGAACGGCTGCCGCGTACTCCCGCGGAAGCTCGCCACCCGGCAGTTCATCGGCGACGACGAGATCGTATTCGACGAGGTCGGCCCGGCCCGTCCGGACCGTCCGCACGTAGCCGGCCTGGCGATCGTTGATCAGGTTGAGGTCGCGCAGGCGTCGAGCCAATGTTGACATGTCGACGCGATAATGACTGGCAGTTCGCACCGCTGCCGCGCGCAGGTCGCTGTTGTCGTCAGCGCACCAGGCCCGCCACTTCTCGCGCAGTGACGTTTCGGGGAGCAGAAATGCTCGGGCGAACCGATCGAGCCCATGCTCCCGGCGATTTGCCTCAATGCTGTTGTCGATGCGCCAGTCGACGGTGTACTCGTCGGCGATGAGAACGTGGCCGAATTCGTGGGCCAAGGACAGCCGCCGTCGTCCGGTGTGAAACGTGCCGTTGACGATGGCCACGGCACCTGCAGGAAGAAGGACGCTTGCCGCATCGGCCGCATCCGCCCCGAGATCGACGACGAACGTCAGAACCCCGGCGGCCGAGAGCTTGGCGCCCAGCCCGTGAAGGGATTCGCCGGGTTCCACATTGAGGACTTCCTCGCGCGCCTGCCGAGCCAGCGCTTCGGCCTCCGCCAAGGTCGTCGGTTCGGGCAAGGGAGGAATCGCCCGAAGCGTCCCCCGCAACTCGGCGTCGTGCTGAGCGACGAACTCCACGGCACGCACAACACGCTCGATGACGGCATCGATGCGTGGGCTCGGCTCGCCGGGATCGACCGCGTTTCGGTGGGACACGATGGCGGGAGGAGCCTCATCGACGAACCATTCGATTCGCTCACCGACCGCCTCGGCGATCCGGGCCAGCTCCAGGGCAGTGATGCGACGGGCCCCGGTCTCGATCTTGGCAAGGGCGGAACGTTCCAGCCCTACTGTCGGGGCGAGATCGTCTTGCGTGAGCCCGGCGCGCTGACGTGCCTGGGCAACGCGCATTCCAAGTCCACCTGAGTCAAGGATCATATGTGCGATTCTAGAACATCGCGACAAGCGTCGCCAGACCACGACGGTCCGCCACAACGCCGAGGGGCCCACGGACCGAGCCCTCGCCGCGTCTACCCCGACGCCACCCGCGCCGCACCCAAGGCACCTGCGTACTCGTCGCCGTCGGACATCAGCAATTCCGGCGCCGGGAAGCACCCGGTGACCGACGCGAGTGCCCGCTCCAGCGCCGGCATGAACGCGCGGTGGTATTGCGCCACGCTGCCGCCGATGACAACGCATGCGCTGCGGTGCACCGTGAGCAGGTCGGCCAGGCCGGCCGCCACGGTCCGCCCGAACGAATCAAACAACGCACGGGCCGCGGGGTCGCCGGCCAGGGCGTTTCCAAACGCCGTGCCGATGTCCGCCGGCGTGCCGGTCGCCGAGCCGAGCAGGCGTCCCGCGTCCCGTTGGAGCGCCGACCGGGACGCAAGTTGCTCCCAACAGGCGCCCCGGCCGCAATAGCACGGCGCATGGGCGCCGGCCACGCTGAGATGGCCGGCTTCCGGGTGCACCCCGTCGGCGCCCCGGACGGGCAGCCCGCCGCGGATCGCGCACACGCCCACACCGGTCCCCAGCGTCACCACGAGCGCGCTTGCGCGGTCACGCGCAACACCGTTGGACGTCTCGAAGATCGCCGCGGTCACGGCATCGTTGTCGATGGCCGGGCGCACGCCGAAACGGCGTTGCAACGGTCCCAGGATGTCGATCCCGGTGAAGGCGGGCAGCGTTTCCGGGTTGCGGATGGTGCCGTCCGCGTCGATGGGCCCGCTGGCGCCGATGCCGATGCTGTGTGCGGGTCGCCCGGCCAGGACGTCCTCGATGTGGTGGGCCAGGAACGCGTGGACCTGCCCTGCACCGTCCTTGGGCGTGGCGACGGACGCACGGGCCGCGACCCGGCCGGCGTCGTCCACGGCCACGAACCGCGAACCGGTGCCGCCGAGGTCGATGCCGACCGAGAGGCCGCCGCGGGTGCCATTCATAGGATCGTTGTGACCTTGCTGCCGAAGGCGAAGTCTCCGGGGACAACCCCGTTGGCCCGCGCCAGCTCCACCGCGGCGAGCTCGGCGACGACGGCGTTCGTCGCCAACCGTTCGAGGGTGGTGGCCCCCGCCGCCGGGATCGTGATCGCGCCGTCGAGCTCAACGTCGCCGATGAGGACCACCGTCGAACCGGTGTCGAGCAGGTCGGTGGCCAGCCGGGGCAGCGTCTCGTCATCGGAGGACGAGTCGGCGCCGTAGAGGAACGCCGTGAGCCCCGGTCCGGCGAGCTCGAACGGGCCGTGCCGGAACTGCCCGCCGATGAACCCCTCGATGGCCACCTTGGAGGCCTCCTTGGTGATCAGGCCCGCGAGCAGCGCGGTGGCCGCATCGTCGCGTTTCCCGACGGCGGCGATCCGCCGGCCGGGGGCGGCGATGATCCGTTCGGCCAGCCGGCCCAGGCGCGTTTCACCGATCGCCGTCTCGACGATCGCCGCGACCGCGCGGATCTCATCGTTGACCGGGGCCGCATCCTTGCCCATGAACGCGGCGGCGATCTGCCGGTGGACGCCCAGGGTGTTGAGGTAGCTCTTCGTGCTGACGGTCGCCTCCGGCCCGCTGAACAGCGGAAGGAACACGTCGGAGGCCCGGGCCAGGGGGCTGGATTCGTCGTCCGCGACGCCCACGAGCGCGCCCACGCTTGCCGAACCGGACCGGACCATCTCAAGCAACTCGACGATCTCACCGCTGGCGCCCGACTGGGACGTCGCGACCAGCAGCGTGTCCGGAGTGAGCAGCTCGATCGAATCCAGGAGCTGGCCCGAGTCGACCCACCAGGTGGGCCGGCCGGTGGCGGCCAGGGCCCGCCACGTGGGCAGCGCCGAGAAGTGGGAGCTGCCCATGCCGGTGAAGACAATGCGCTGCCACGGGCGTCCGGCGATCGCACGGAGGGCACGGTAGTCGCCCGAATCCGCGAGGCGCGCGAGCGCGCGGGGCTGCTCGGCGATGTCCTGCTCGAACGACGTGTTGGCGGACAGGCCGCGCGGCGGGGCGGCCAACACCCGCGCCGGGGCGGCCAGGTTCGCGTCCACCACCTCGACCGGCGCGGCCCCGGCCATCAGGGCCGCGATGTTGGCGCCGATCATGGCGGTGGGCAGGTTGATGTTGCCGCGGGTGATGGCGGGCATGATCGACGCATCGGCGACGAAGAGCCCCCGCACGCCGTGCACCTGGCCGTTGTCGGCTACGACGGCCAGCGGGTCGCTGGCCGGGCCGAGCTTGCAGGTGCCGGCCGGGTGGCAGTAGTTCACGATGTCCTCGAGCGGGTCGGCCGGCCCGGTGATCACCCGCTCGCCCAGGATGGGCGCGAGTTCCTCGCGGGCCACCATGCGTTCGAGCAGGTCACGGGCCTCCTGCAGGACCGTCCTGTCGTGGTTCTCGGGGTCGGTGCCGTAGCGGTGGTCGATGACCGGGTTCACCACGTCCAGGCCGGGGCCGAGCGTGACCGTGCCCTCGGACTTGGCGCGCATCGCCCCGCCGTACAGGCTGATCGGGGGCAGGCCCGGGTGGCCGCTGTTGGCGCCGGCCACCATGAACACGTGGATGTCGTACGGCCCGTCGTCGCAGACGCTTGACCGGGCACGGCCGAGCGCCTGCTCGTCCGGGTGCAGTTCCAGTGCGGCCAACTCCTCCAGCAGGCCGGGCCGGCCGGCGAAGTCGAGCTGGATGCAGGAGTGGTCCAGCAGGTGCTTGCCCACGCCGGGGAGGTCCCGCTCGACCTCGATGCCCAGGGCACGCAGCTCGTCCGCGGACCCCACCCCGGAGCGCAGCAGCAGGGCGGGGGAGTGGTAGGCGCCGGCGGCCAGGACCACGCGCTGGGCGGCGATGTACGACGTCGTGCCGTCACCTTGGGTGACGAAGGCGCCGCGGGCGCGGCCGTCGGCGATGTCGATGCGATCGACCGTGACATTGCCTTCGATGGTCATATTCGGGCGCTCGCGGACGGCGTCCAGGAACGCGAACGCGCTGTTCCAGCGCACGCCGTCGACGATGTTCACGGGCATCGGGCCGATGCCCTCCGCCGCGGCCAGGTCGTCGAGGTCGTCGGCGAACGGCAGCCCGGTGGCCATGCCGGCTTCGACGAAGGCGCGCTGCGGCGGGGTCAATTCGGCCTCGGTGTAGCGGTTCACGCGGAACCGGTCGCGGACCCATTCGAGAAGGGGCGCCACCCGGTCGGCGGTCCAGGACGGGTTGCCCCGGGCGGCCCAGTCGTCGTAGTCGTGGCGGGCGCCGATGGACGCCGTGCAGCCGTTGTGCGACGAGCAGCCGCCGAGGATGCGCGCCCGGGGCAGGTCCAGTACGCCCTCGCCGGCCGACCGTGGCGTGTGCAGGTCGTAGTCGTGGGACAGTGGGATGGCCCGGGCGTCGAGCATGTCGGCGGGCCATTGCCCGCCGGATTTCTTGCCGTAGTCCGGGCCGGCCTCGACGAGGAGGATCGTCTGGTCGGTGTGGGCGGCGAGCACGCCGGCGAAGGCGGCGCCGCCGGTGCCGCCGCCGATCACGAGGGTGTCGACCGTAGCCGGCAGGGGAGCGGTGGTGTTCATGGTTGTTCCTTGGATCCGGTGGGGTTCATGCAATGAGGAGCTCGGCACCGGCCACCGAGAACTCCTTGCGTTGCTGCGCGGTGGCAGCATCGTCCGTGACAATGAGGTCGACGTCGTTCAGGCCGCAGATGCGCGCGAACGCTTCCTTCGCGAACTTCGATCCGTCCAGTGCGACGATGGTGCGTCGCGATGCGGAGAGCGCGGCCCGTTTCACGGCCGCGTCCTCGACGTTCCATTCGGTGAAGCCGGCGTCCGCCGAGGCTGCGGACGCCGTCATCACGTAAAGATCGAACCGAAATCCCCGCAGCGAGGTCTCGGCCTGGGAGCCGATGATGCTCGACTCCCCGGCGCGGATCTGCCCGCCGGGAACCATCACCCTGGTGGCCGAGTCGGCCGAGAGGATGTCCGCCACCCGGAGATTGAGGGCGCAGACCGTGATGTTGCGCCCCACCAGCTCCTCGGCGATGGCAACCGCCGTCGTGCCGCCGTCGAGAATCACCGTCTGGCCATCGATGACCTGGCGCGCGACGGCCAAGGCGATCCGGCGCTTCGCCTCGCTGTTGGTGCGGGACCGAAGCGCAAAGGGAGGCTCGAAACTCCCGCTGGCCGCCGGTGCCGCCCCTCCGTGCGTGCGGACCACCAGGCCGGCGGAGGCCAGCTGGGTCAGGTCGCGGCGCACGGTCATCTCGGAGACGTTGTAGCGGGCGCTGAGTTCGGCGATGGTGACCTCGCCACGGTTGTTCAGCTGCTTGAGGATGTCTTGTTGGCGTGTCTCGGCGTTCACAGGGGTGCTCCTTCGGGCCGGGCGATTTCGGTTTAGTCGACATCGGGCAGCTCGCCCGCGTGCTGCATCCAGTCTCGCCGTCCGGGCCGCAGGTTGCGAAAGACGAGCAACGCCACTCCGAGCAGCACATAGAACAGGGCGACGAACGGTGCCAGCAGCACCGGGAAGTCCGGCAGCGGAACGATGCTGTTGTAGGCGATGACCACGAGCGCGACGGTCGAGACAATCGGTGCCGCCACGTGGGCCCAGACGCTGAACTCGTCGCGATGGCGCTTGAAGAAGAAGATGAAGGCGGCGATGTTCATCAGGATGAAGATGGGGATGTAAACGAAGGTTCCCGTCGTACCCAGCAGGTTGAACAGGTTGAATGGCCCCATCGGAATACCGGCCGCAAGGCAGATGATGATGGCGATGATCGATTGGGCGTACACGGCGACGATCGGCGTCCGGTGCTTGCGCTGTACTCGCGCCAGGATCGCGGGGAGCGCACCCGTGCGGGCAATCCCGTACAGGGTGCGAGTGGCGCTGGTGGTGCAGGCAATGCAAACACCGAGGCCGGAATTCACGAGGGCGATCAGGATGATGATCGATGCGCCATTGAAGAGACGGTCGGCCAGCACGAAGGCCGGTGCGGTCGGGGAGTCCGCCAACGCCGCAAGGTTCTGTGTGCCCCAGCCGATCTGCAGGCCCCAGGCCGTGACGACATAGAACACGCCAATGAGGACCAGGGAACCGATGATGGCCTTGGGGATGATGCGCTTCGGATCCCGTGATTCCTCACCCACCACGGCCGCGCTCTCGAAGCCGGTGAACGCGAAGATGGACAACACGATCGCCAGGAAGAAACCCGAGCCGTTCGTGATGTTGGCGGGATTGAAACCGTCGAGGTTCACCCCACCCTTCCCGGGCATCGACAGGCCGGCCACGGCCAGGCCCAGGCCAACGGCCATTTCAAAACAGGTCATCACCACGAGGAACTTGATCGAGATCACGATTCCCCGGTAGGCGCAGGCGAAGCAGATGACCAGGATGACGACGGAATAGGCCCACCAGGGAACACCGATTCCGTACTTGCCGCCGAGTTCATCCTCGAGGACGGCGCCCGTGAAGGCGGACAGCGCCGCCGGCACGATCGTGACCATGATGGCGTACAGCCAACCGGTCATGAAGCCGGCCATCGGACCGATGCCGGCCGAGACGTAGGTGTAGAAGCCGCCGGCCGACGGGAGGTGCCGGGCCAGGCCCAGCATCGGCACGGCGATCACCAGGCACACGAGGAAGGCGGCCAGATACGTGAGCGGTGCGCTGACCCCGGCCTGCCCCGTCGTGAACGCGATCGTGTAGAAGATCCCGAGTGTCGGGGAGATCTGGGCAATTGACTGCATCAAGGCTCCGCCGAGCCCGATCGAGCCCTTGCGCAGTCCTGATTCTTGGCCGCTCGGGGCGGTCCGGGGTGAGGCTTTGGGTTGCGCGGTAGACATGGGCTCTCCTTCGAACGACCGAAAACGCGCCGCCCGGATCAGGTGATCCGAACATTTGACGTGTTCAGTATGACACACAATGCGTTAGATTCAACCCAGTTTCGTTCGATTTTTTGTTACCGCCGAGTTGTGCATCGGGACCCGCCCGGCCTGTCGGTCTGCCGGGCCAACGCCGCCAGAGGGGCGGCGCCGGTGCCGGTTTGGCCGCCGACGTACAGGCCCCGGGAATTCCCCCAATAAGACAAGCAACCGTGGACGGACTAGGCTGGAGAAGCGCCGGAGTCCGGCCCAACACCCAAAATCGGCACGATACAAATGGAGCCGCATTGCCCAGGAAAATCGATCACGACCAGCGTCGAAAAGAAGTCATTGACGTCACCCGTGAACTCATCGTCGACGGCGGCATCGAGGCCGCCACAATGCGCGAGATCGCCCGCCGGGCCGGGTTTGCCAATGGTGCGCTCAAGCACTTCTTCACCGGCAAGGACCAAATCATCCAGGGCACCTACGAGCAATCGCTCGGCATGATGACCGAGCACCTCGACGCCGAGCTGGGGCAAAAGCGCGGGTTTGAGGCGCTGCGCGCCATGTGCGTGGCCACCATGCCCACCGATCCGGAGCGGATCACGGCCGGCCGGGTGCTGCTGTCGTTCTGGGAGCGCGCGGTCTCCAACAAGGAATTGCACGACACCTATTCCAAGCACCTCACGGCGTGGCGGGCAGCGCTCGGGAATTACATTGTGCAGGGGCGCGAGGACGGGGATATCGTCACCAATACCGCCGACGACGAGCTAATTGATGAAATCATCATGATGAATGTGGGCGCGAACATCCTGACGCTGCTCGAACCGGGCGTATTCACCATCAAACGCCAAGAGGCGAATTTGGCGTCCTTCTTCACCCGGCTCCGGGAGCCGTAGCGCGCGGGGTGCCGAAGAGCCCGCAACACGGCGTCCGTCGCCGGCGTTCCCCAAGATCGGCGGAACGCCGGCGACGGACGCGAGCGAGGCGGTGAAGCCTAGACGGCCTTGGCCACCAGGATGCGCGGGCTGCCCGGCAGGGTGATGACCTCGACCGGCGACCAGCCGGCCGCGGCGAGCCAGTCGCGGACCACGGATTCCGGGTACACGACCGTGCCGTCGATGTTGTAGTACTCCCCGGCGTGCAGGGCGTCGATCTTGCGCTGCACGGCGTCGTCGTCGAGGAAGAAGTCAAGCATGGCCAGCGTGGCCCCGGGGGCCGCGGCGGCCCGGGCGTTGGCCAGGATCCGGCGATTTGTCGCATCGTCGAAACGGTGCGCCACGTGGTTGACCATGACCAGGTCATGGTCGCCGGCCGGCGTCGCCGTCTCGGTGTCGGCTCCCTCCACCTGGGCGCGCCCGGCCAGGCCGGCCGCGTCCACGGCCGCCTGGACGCTGGCGGCGAAGTCGGGCGCGACGACGAAGCGCGTCGTGAGCTCCGGGTTGCCCAACATCGCCTTGATGGCGAACGCCGGGCTCAGTCCACCCAAGTCCAGCACGTTGCGGAACGGGGAGAAGTCGAAGTGGCGGGCGAACATCTCGGCGTGCAGCTCGTTGTACGTCATGACCCCGTTCATGAACTCGCCCCAGCCGGCCTCGTCGAGTGCCAGCGTGCCGGCCTCGTTGGTGTCGACCGTCTTGTCGTAGCCGCGCCACTGGTCGTAGCTGATCGTACCCAGGAAGGCCAGGAACGGGGCCAGATCGAGCTCGGCGTTCTCGCCGGTCAGGTAGGCGGCCGAGTCGGCGGTCAGCGCGTAGCGGCCGGCCTGGCGGGTGAGCAGGCCCTGGGCGGCCATGCTGTCGGCCAGGATACCCACCTGCTGGGCCGCCACGCCCGTTGCCGCGGCGAACTCCTCCACGGTGGACGCGCCCTGGTCGATGGCGTTGAACAGCCCGATGCGGCTCGCGGCGAAGAGCTGCTTGGCGCCCATGAAGCCGATGGCGATGTCGACGATGGCCTCGGGGGTGGCGGTTTTGGTGGACGTGGTCACGGTCGGGCACCTTTCGTTGGGGGTAGTGAAACCAGAGTCTACATGCGTAGACTAATAGTGTCCATAGGTCCAGCAGGCCAGAAGTCCGCCCCAACCAGCCAGGAGAACCAGTGACCCAGTACGCACCCCTCGCCGCCGTCCACACGCTATCGGCAGGGACCGCCGCGGCACGCCCGGTGGTCCTCATCCACGGGTTCGCCTCGTCGGGCGCCGAGGATTTCACGGCCACCGGCTGGGCTGCCGACCTGGCCGCCGCCGGCCACCATGTCACGGTCGTCGACCTGCCCGGCCATGGGGACGGTCCTGCCGTCGCGAACCCGGCCGAGGCGCAAACCGCCCGCGTCGTCGCCCAGCTGGCCGCCGTCGTCGACCGCGTCCTGGCGGACACCGGTGCGGCCACCGCCGACGTGATCGGCTACTCGCTCGGCGCCCGGCTGGCCTGGGAGCTGCCGGCCGCGGCGCCCGGCCGCGTGGGACGCCTGGTGCTCGGCGGCATCAGCCCGATGGAGCCGTTCGCCATGGTGGACACCGACGAGCTGCGCGCCGTCGTTGTCGGCGCCTCCGAGCCGACCAACCCGCTGGTCGGCATGATGGCGCAGATGGTCGGCGCCTCCGGGCGCGACACGGGTTCGCTGATCAACCTCATCGGCGGGCTCGCCGCGGAACCGTTCGCCCCGGCCGGCAACGCCCCGGCCGTGCCGACCCTGTTCGTGGCCGGCGCGGACGACATGATGACCGGCGGCATCGAGGAACTGGCGGCGCTGGTTCCCGTCGCCTCGCTCACGCGCGTGCCCGGCGACCACCGCGGCGCGCTGGACTCACCCGAGCTCCGCAAGGCCGCGATCGACTTCCTCGCCTAGGAAGGCGCCGGCCAGGTGCCGTCCGCGTTGACGTCGCGGTCCAGCCACAGCCCGGCCGTCGCCTCACGCAGCGCGCCGGCGCCGACCCGCTCCAGCAGGTCCAGGGCGCCGAGGTTGTCGTCGAACTGGGCCACGCTGCTGACGCCGAACAGCACGTTCGCGGTCGCCGGGTTGGCCAGCGCGAAGGCGATGCCCAGCTGCGTTGGCGTGGCACCCAGCGCCTCGGCGATGCGCGCCACCTCGGGGTACGCGGCGACGATGCGCTCGCGGATGCCGCCCACATCCGCGCCGATCTTGCGCGCCGGGGTCAGCTTGCCGGCCAGGATGCCGCCCTCGAAGATGTCGGAGGCCTGCAGCGCCAGCGTGCCGGCCTCGAACAGCGGCTTGTAGGAGGACCCCTCCGCCATCGTGCGTCGCACCAGCCCATACTTCAGCTGCGCGAACGACGGCGGCGTGAGACCCTGCGCGGCCGCGTGGTCGAGCGCCAACCGCAGGTCCGTGATGGCCCAGTTGTTCACGCCCCACGAATCGAAGCGGCCGGCCGCGATCTCGGCCGCGACGTCGTCGACAATCCGCCGCACGTCGATCGGCCCCATGTAGTCGCCCACCACCACGGCGTTCGCCTTCTCGATGCCGATGCGCTCCAGCGACGTCGTCATCTGGTCGGCGAACCCGGTGGTCGGGTACTCCCACAGCCACAGCTTGCCGCACAGCCTGTAGTCCGCCCGGGCCAGCCCGGCCTCGCGCACGGCGTTGCCGAAGATGATGTCCGTGCGCGCGTTCTCGGCGTGCGGGCCCATGTTGTAGTGCGCCACGTCGAAGAACGCGGCCCCGGCCTGCGCGGCGCGGGCGATCAGCGCCACCGAGTCGTCGAACTCCATCCGGTCCCACGTGTTCCAGGAGCCGAGCGAGAACACGGGGACGTCGGGGCCGCCCGGGCCGAGCGGGCGGGTGGGAACGGTCTGGGTGAGTGCCATCGGGGTCTCCCTGGGGGTGCGAACAAGTTTTTTGTCTACGTGCGTATACTATAACGCCATGCGCCCCATCCCGGCGGCGCCCGTGAAGGAGGAACCGTGAGCAGTCCACGCAACGTCATCGTCACCGGCGGCGCCGGCGGGATCGGCCGCAGCATCGCCGAGGCATTCATCGAACGCGGGGACCGCGTCATCCTGGCCGACCTGGACACGGAGGCCGTCACGGCCGTGGCCACGCAGATCGGCGCCACGCCGCTGATCGTCGACATCACCGACAGGGACACGGCCCCGGCCATCCTGGCGGACGCCGCGGCCGGGCACGGCGGCATCGACGTGCTGGTCAACAACGCCGGCCTGCTCTCGCTGCACGGCTCCATCACCGAACTGGACCCGGCCGACTACGAGGCCACGCTGCGCGTCAACGTGCTCGGCACCTTCCTGGTCACCCAGACCGTGGCCAAGGCCATGATCTCCGCCGGCAAGGGCGGGGTGATCGTGAACATCTCCTCGATCGGCGGACGCCAGCCCACCCCGGGCATGGGCGGCTACGAATCCAGCAAGGCCGCCGTCGACTCGCTCACCCGCTGGGCCGCGATCGAGCTGGCCGGTCACGGCATCCGGGTCAACGCCGTGGCGCCGGGCCCCGTGCTGACCCCCATGCTGGCCATGGCCATGCCGGAGGGCTCCGAGGCGCGCGCGGCCTGGGAGTCGCGCATCCCCCTGAAGGCGCTCGCCGCCACCACCGACGTGGCCGCGGCCGCGGTGTTCCTGGCCAGCGCCGACGCCGGGCACATCACCGGCGTGAGCCTGCCGGTGGACGGCGGCCAGCTGCTCACCTGAGCCGGCCGGTGATTGAGCATCGAAATCAGGGGTCTCGACGGTGATTTCGACAAGCTCAATCACCGGGGTCTCGCTCCCCAGCCGCTCCCCACCCTCGCAAGCTCGGGCGGGGCCCCTCGCGGCCGTGGGCCCAGGCTCGACCACCGNACGGGCTCAATCACCGGTGCGCTCGTAGACCACCTTGCCGCCGAGCACCGTGTAGTCGACCGGCACGCCGGGCAGGTCCGCGGGGGACAGGTCGAACGGGTTGGCGCCGAGCACGGCCAGGTCGGCCACATGGCCCACGCGCAAACTGCCCTTCCAGCCCTCGGCGCCGTCCTGCCAGGCCGGCGTGACCGTGTAGGCGCGGAGCAGGTCGCGCATGCGGGTGCGCGCGTCGGCGGCCGGGCCCATCCACTCGTTCGCCGCCGCCAGCCCCACCCGCCAGTCGGGGACCGTGACCGGGGCGTCCGAGCTGAGCGCCAGCGGCACCCCGGCGTCCAGTGCGGCCTGCAGCGGCCAGGCCTCGGCGGCGGTCTTCTCGCCCAGCACGCCGGCCACCCAGGCGGCCGTGTGGTGGGCGATGCCGCCCTGCACGTTCAGCCCCATGCCCAGCGGCGCCATCCGGGCCAGCGTCTCCGGCGTGGCCAGGTCGCCGTGGATGATGTAGTGCCGCAACGGCGCCTGGCCCGCCGCGGCCAGGGACGCCACCGTGTCCACCGTGACGTCGATGCTGCGGTCGCCCGTGGCGTGCACGCCGACCTGCAGGCCCCGCTCGTGGACCAGTGTGATCATCCGGCGCAGCGATTCCTCGCCGTCGGCCGCGTCCGTGCCGCCCGTGAACGGCGCGCCCTGGCTGCCATCCGGGTAGTGCCCGTGGATCCAGGCGCTGTGCATGGGCGGGATGCCGTCGGCGAACACCTTCACCCCGGCGATCCGCAGCGTCTCCGGGTTGGGCGTGCGGGTGTCGATGCGTGCCAGCCCGGCGGCCAGGTCGTCGACCGTGCTGCCCCCGTCCAGCAGCCCGAACAGCAGCAGCACGTTGACGCGCGCGGTCAGCAGGCCCTCGGCGTCCAGGGCCAGGTACTCGCGCAGCACATCCTCGCCGAAGCAGCCGGTGGGGCCGGCGTCCTCGCCCGGGCCCAGGCCGGGCTCCGTGTAGCTGGTGATGCCCAGCGAGGCGATGAGGCGCCCGGCCTTCAGGATGGCTGCGCGGCGTTCGGCCGCGTTCGTCACGAGCGGCCCGTGCGCCTCCTCCGGGGCCAGGTCCGAACCGAACATGGTGTTCGGCCACAGGGCGCCCAGCCAGGCGCCGTGCAGGTGTGAGTCGTTGATGCCCGGCAGGGCGGCCCGGCCGGCCAGGTCGATCACCCGGGTGTCCGGGCCGATCAGGGCCTCGGCGCCGGCGCCGAGGCAGGTGATGCGGCCGTCGTGCGCGGCGAGGCCCTCCACGACGCGGTCGTCGCCGTCGAGCGTGAGGATCGGCCCGCCGCGCACGACGAGATCGGCGGGACGATCGGGGAGTGCCCGGGTGTGGTCGGGAGCCACTTGTTGCAGCACTTTTTCTCCTTGGGGACGGGTTCGCAATTTGAGTCAACGTATGTAGACTATCCCACAATGGTGCGGTGGATCACAGCCCGCCCCGCACCGCCTGACCAGTCACCGAGGAGACGACCATGACGACTTCCCCCCAGACGATTCCCACGAGCACCCGGGCCGCGGTGCTCACGGCCCACGGTGAACCGCTCGAAATCCAGGACTTGCCGCTGCCGGCGGACATCGAGCCCGGTGCGGCGCTGGTGCGCATCACGCGCACCACGCTGTGCGGCACCGACATCGAGATCTGGTCCGGGAAGATGAGCTTCCCGGGCATGCTGCCCATGGTCCTGGGGCACGAGATGGTCGGGGAGGTCATCGCCGTGGGCGAGGGCGCCCGTGACGCGTTGGGCCGCGAGATCACCGTGGGCGCCCGCATCGGCTGGTCCGAGTCGACGTGCGGGAAATGCTTCGGCTGCCGGGTGCTGCGCGAGCCGGTGGCCTGCTCGCGACGCGGCTACGGCTTCATGCAGCGCTCCGACGTGCCGCCGTACGCCACCGCTGGGCTGGTGGAGACCTGCTACGTGACGCCCAACGCGGAGAAGCTGCTGCTGCCCGAGGGCCTCGACGACACGCTGGCCGCCATGGCCGGCTGCGCCGCGAAGACCGTGCTGCGCGCGTTCGACCGGGCCGGCGGCGTGCGTCCGGGCTCCCGCGTGGTCATCCAGGGCAGCGGCGCGCTGGGACTGTTCGCGACCGCCGTCGCACGCATCTCCGGAGCCGGCACCGTGATCACCGTCGGCGCACCGGCGGACCGGCTGGCCATGGCGAAGCGCTTCGGCGCCGACCACGTGGTCGACATCGCCGCCGGCCCCGAGGCGACCATCGCCGCCGTCAACGAACTGACGTCCGGCATGGGCGCGGACCTGATCCTCGACTTCGCCGGCGCCCCGTCGGTGGGCCCCGAGGCCGTGGCCATGGCCGCCCAGCGCGGCACCTTCGTGGTGGTCGGCTCCACCGGGCCCACGGGCGAGGCCATCACGCTCGGCGCCGTCATGGGCAAGGAGATGACGATCGTCGGCTCGCTCAACGGCGACATCTCCGACTACTACCGGGCCACCGAGTTCTTCCGCACGTTCGCGGACCGCATGCCGTGGCAAGACCTGTTCAGCGAGCCGGTGGGCCTGTCCGGGGCGAGCGAATGCATCGCGGACATGTCCCGGCTGGGCCAAATCAAGGCCGTCATCGACCCCCGCCTCCCGTAACCCGCACACCCGCCTGACCGAAAGGACCCCCATGTCTGCCACGCAGTCCACCACCCTGGTGCCGCGCCGGGCCATCGGCACCACCGCCATCGAAGCCTCCGTGCTCTCGCTCGGCTCCTGGCACACCTACGACCGCATGGACTTTGAGACCGCGGTGACGATGGTGCGCACCGCCGTCGACGCGGGCATCAACCTGTTCGACGTCGGCGTCTACGGCTTCCCCGGCATGATGCCGCCGGCCGTCACCGACGTGCTGTTCTCCGCGATCATCCGCGCCGCTGGCGTGAAGCGCGAGGAATACCTGCTCTCCGAGAAGCTGTGGCTGGAGGGCTACGGCGACGGCGGCTTCCGGCCCCAGCTCGAGGGCGCGCTGTTCCGCGTCGGCACCGACTACGCCGACCTGGTGGTGCTCGGGGACCTGCGCCGCGACGACCTTCAGCTGCGCGACCTGGTGCTGGACCTCGCCGGGCTGCAGAAGTCGGGCATCATCCGGGCGTGGGGCGTGAACAACTGGTCGGCCACGAACATCCAGTCGCTGATCGACATCGCCCGCGAGGAGGGCGTGCCCGGCCCCGAGATCACGCAGCTGAAGTACAGCCTGTCCCGGCGCTCCATCCCGGACGGCGAGCCATTCGCGAAGCTGTGGGAACAGGGCATCACCATGCAGTCCTCCGATGTCCTGGAGGGCGGCATCCTGGCCGGAAAGGTCAACCCCGACCGCGAGGTGGGGCGCGACCCGGGCGGCATCCGGGCGAAGATCATCGAGTCCGTGCCGGCCGTCACCGCACTAGCCGGCGAACTCGACACCACCCCGGCGCAGCTCGCCGTCGCCTTCACCCTCACCCACCCCGCCAACACGACGACGCTCTTCGGAGCGACCCGCCTCGAGCAGCTCGAACAGAACATCGGTGCGATCGCCCTCGTGGAGCGCGTCGGCGCCGCCCGGCTGCGCGAACTCGTCGCCCCGTTCTGGGCGGATGCGGGCATCGTCGACCCGGAAGGACCGTAACCGCCATGACCGGCACCGATACCGCAATCGCACCCGTCCCCTTCGACCCCGAGCTCGCCCCCATCCTCGAGGCCATGGCCGCCGCACCGCTGCCCGCCATGACCGCGGAAACGCTGCCGCTGATGCGCGACGGCGCCGCGGACATGTTCCCGTCCGCGGCGGACGCGATCGGCGACCGCCCGGTCGAGACCGAGGAGCGGCTCATCCCCGGCCCCGCCGGCGCCCCCGACCTCGAGATCACCATCCTTCGCCCGCGCGGGCACGACGCCTCCGCCACCGTGCCCGGCCTCTACAACATCCACGGCGGCGGCATGATCGTGGGGCACCGCTCCTGGGAGACCGGCCGCCTGGTCGACCTGGTGCTGGAACTGGGCGTCGTCGTCGTCAACGTCGAATACCGGTTGGCCCCGGAACACCCGTTCCCGGCCGGTGTGGAGGACTGCTACGCCGGGTTCGCCTGGTTCGCCGCGCACGCCGCGGACCTCGGCGTCGACCCGGAGAAGATCGTGGTCATGGGCGGCAGCGCCGGCGGCGGGTTCTCCGCGGCCGTGGCGTTGCTGGCTCGCGACCGCCAGGGTCCGGCGATCGCCGGGCAGCTGCTGCTGTGCCCCATGCTCGACAACACCAACACCACGGTGGCCAGCCGGCAATACGACGGGATCGGCACCTGGCAGCGCGACGCGAACCTGCTGGCCTGGAAGTGCGTGCTCGGCGCCGAGCTGGCCTCCTCGACGGAGGCGTCGCCGTACGCGGCGCCGAGCCGTGCACAGGACCTCTCCGGCTTGCCGCCGGCGTTCATCGAGGTGGGGGCCGCGGAGATGTTCCGCGACGAAGACGTCGAGTACGCGTCACGCATCTGGGCCACCGGCGGACAGGCGGAATTGCACGTCTGGAACGGCGGGTTCCACGGCTTCGACATGTACGCCCCGGACACGGAGATCACGCGCGCCGCGCTGACGGCCCGCAGCTCGTGGCTACGCCGCGTCCTGGGGATCCGGTGAGGGCCGTCCCCGTCCCCATCGACCCGGAGATCGCGGCGCGGATGGCCGGGCAGCCGGCCGGCGAGCCGATCACCCGGGAGACCCTCGTGGCGAGCCGGGCCGGCATGGCCGGGTTCTTCCCGCCCGCAGCCGAGGTGATCGGCGCCCGGCCGGTCCGGGCGGAGGAGCGGCTCATCCCGGGGCCCGCGGGCGAGCTGGAGGTCACCATCATCCGGCCCGCCGAGCCGCGGCCGGACGCCCCGGGCCTGTACAACATGCACGGCGGCGGCCTCATCATGGGCACCCGCCACATGGACACGGGCCGGATCGTCGACCTGGTCGAGGAGTTCGGCTTCGTTGCCGTCAACGTCGAGTACCGGCTGGCCCCGGAGCACCCGTACCTGGCACCCATGGACGACTGCTATGCGGGGCTGGACTGGATGGCCGGGCATGCCGGCGAGCTCGGCTTCGACGCCGGGCGGCTGTTCACGATCGGCGGCAGCGCCGGCGGGCTGCTCAGCGCCTCGATGGCGCTGCAGGCCCGCGACAACGGCGGCCCGGCCATCGCCGGCCAGGTGCTGCTGGTGCCCATGCTCGACTACCGCAACACCTCCGTCTCCACCCACCAGTACCCCACCGACGGGCCCTGGAGCCGGCACATCGACGTGCTCTCCTGGGACTGCGTGCTCGGGGACCTGGTCACGGGCGACGACGTCTCGCCGTACGTGGCCCCGGCCAACGCGGCCGACCTGTCCGGCCTGCCGCCGGCCTACATCGAACTCGGCTCCGCCGAGACGCTCCGCGACGAGGCGCTCGCCTACGCCACCCGCATCTGGGCGGCCGGCGGCGAGGCCGAACTGCACATCTGGTCCGGCGGCACGCACGGCTTCGAGATGTTCCACCCGGACACCCGGCTCGCCCACGACGCCCTGGCCGCCCGCTCGAGCTGGTTTCGCCGCATGCTGGCCCGCTGAAACCTCCCACCGAATCGAGGACCCCATGACCACCGTCCCCTTCGACCCCGAGCTGCTCGCGGGCCTGGCCTTCTTCCAGCGGGAGATCGAGGGCACCCCGCTGCGCACTGGGAACATCCACGCCAGCCGCGCCCGCTTCGCCGCCCTGACCGCCCCCATCGAGGCGGTCGTCGGCGACGCGCCCGTCGCCTTCGAGCACGTCTCGGTGCCTGGGCCCGCGGGCGCGCCCGACGTCGCGCTGACCGTCATCCGCCCGGCGGCCGGCACGAGCGGCGCCGCGGGCGTCTACAATATCCACGGCGGCGGGACGGTTCTGGGCAACCGTTTCTTCGGCGTCGGCGAACTCATCGACCTCGTCGTGCGCCACGGCGTCGTCGCCGTCACGGTCGAGTACCGGCTCGCCCCGGAGGATCCGTACCCGGCCGGCGTCGAGGACTGCTACGCCGGGCTGGTCTGGATGGCCGGGCACGCCGCGGAGCTCGGCATCGACCCCGCACGCATCGTCGTGCAGGGCGCGAGCGCCGGCGGCCTGTTGAGCGCGGCCGTGTCGCTGCTCGCCCGCGACCGCTCGGGTCCCGCGATCGCGGGGCAGATCCTGGTGAGCCCGATGCTCGACGACCGGAACGACGCCCCATCGACGCACCAGTTCGACGACGTCGGCGTGTGGGACCGCGGCGCCAACCACGCGGGCTGGACCGCCTACCTCGGCGACGCCCGGGGGTCGGCGGATGTCCCGGCCTACGCGGCGCCCGCGCGGGCCACCGACCTTTCCGGCCTGCCGCCCGCGTTCATCGAGTTGGGCGCCTGCGAGGCCCTGCGCGACGAGGACATCTCCTACGCGAGCCGCATCTGGGCGGCCGGCGGCCAGGCCGAGCTGCACATCTGGCAGGGCGCCTTCCACGGTTCCAACGGGATCGCCCCCGGCGCGGAGGTCTCCCGGGCCACCGACGCCGCCCGGCTCAGCTGGATGCGCCGCATCCTCGCCCTCTGACCCCAGCGAAAGGACAGTCATGACCCCTGTGCCGGTTCCGTACGATCCCGAGCTCGAGGAGGGGCTCGCGTTCTTCCTGGACCTGGTCGAGCGGATCCCGTTGCGCGAGCACACGATCCTGGAGAACCGGGCGCACTTCGCCACGATCATCCAGCCGATCGAGGAGCAGGTCGGCGACCTCCCGCTCGACTGGGAGAACAGGGTCATCCCCGGCCCGGCCGGCGCCCCCGATGTGGAGATCACGATCATCCGGCCGAAGGGCGCCGTGTCCGGCGCCGGCGTGCTGGGCATCCACGGCGGCGGCATGGTGCTGGGCACCCGCTTCTTCGCCACCGGCGAGCTGATCGACCTGGCGCTGCGCCACGGCGTCGTCGGTGTGGCCGTCGAATACCGGCTGGCGCCGGAGCATCCGGGCACCGCCGCCGCCGAGGACTGCTACGCCGGGCTGGTCTGGTTCGCCGGGCACGCCGCCGAGCTGGGCGTCGACCCGGGGCGCATCATCGTCTCGGGTGCGAGCGCGGGCGGCGGCCTGTCCGCGGCCGTGGCACTCATGGCCCGCGACCGCAAGGGACCGAAGCTGGCCGGCCAGCTGCTGAACTGCCCGATGATCGACGACCGCAACGACACCGTCTCCTCTTACCAGTACGACGGCATCGGCGCCTGGGACCGCAACAACAACGACACCGGCTGGAGCGCGCTGCTTGGCGTGACCCGGTTCACGGATGCCGTGTCGGCGTACTCGGCGCCGTCCCGCGCCACCGACCTGTCGAACCTGCCGCCGGCCTACATCGAGGTCGGAAGCGCCGAGGTGTTCCGCGACGAGGACGTGGACTACGCGACCCGCATCTGGGCGACTGGAGGCCAGGCCGAATTGCACGTGTGGTCCGGCGCCTACCACGGCTTCTCCGGATTCTCCCCGGACGCGGTCGTCTCGCAGGCCGCCAACGCGGCCCGCGACAGCTGGATCCGGCGCACCCTTGGCCTTAGGTGAGCACACTGGAGCTCGCCGCACCGGGACCCTCCGGCGCACCGTGCTGCTGCTCGGTGCGCTGGAGGCGTTCGGGCCGCTGTCGATGGACCTGTACATGCCGTCGCTGCCGCACCTGGCCGCCTCGCTGCACACCACGGACACGCTCGCCCAGGCGACCATGTCGGTGTGCATGATCGGTCTCGGCGTCGGCCAGCTGGTCGCCGGCCCGCTCAGCGACCGGTATGGACGACGGCGGCCCCTCCTGATCGGGGTCGGCCTGTTTGCGCTGTTCTCACTGGCCTGCGTGTTCGCACCGAACATCGAGGTGCTGCTGGCCGTGCGGTTCCTGCAGGGACTGGCCGGGTCCGCCGGCGTCGTCATCACCCTGGCGATCGCCCGCGACCTGTTCAGCGGCGTCGAATTGTCCAAGATGCTCTCGCTGCTGGCGCTGGTCAGCGCCTCGGCGCCCATCTTGGCCCCGATCGCCGGCGGCCAGCTGGCCCGGGCCATGGACTGGCGCGGCATCTTCGGCGTGCTGGCCGGGATCGGCGCGCTGTTGTTCGTGCTGGCCGCGACCCTGCTGCGCGAGAGCCACCCGCACGGGCAGCGCACCGCGGCCGGGTTCCATGGCACGGCCCGCCAATTCCGGGAGCTGGCCCGGGACCGGCTGTTCGTGGTGCTGCTGGTGACGTCCGCCGCCAGCGGGGTCGGGTTCTTCACGTACCTGTCGATGTCCAGCTTCGTCATGCAGAACCAGTTCGGTTTCACGCCGCAGCTGTTCAGCCTGGTGTTCGCGCTCAACGCGCTGGCCAACATGGGCGGGTCCCAGGTCAGCCGTGCGCTGGTGGGCCGTCTCGGGCCGCTGCGCACCTACCTGGCCGGGTACGGGGCCACCGTGCTCGTGGTGTTGGCCATGCTGGCGGCCGCCCTGCTCTCGGCGCCGCCTCTGGTGTTCCTATTGTGCCTGGCGGCCTACTTGGCCGCCGGGTCGATCAGCGGGCCGAACACGACCACGCTGGCCATGAACGGGCATGGTGAACGGGCCGGGACGGCGGCCGCTATGTTCGGCATGGCCATGTTCGTGGTGGGTCCCATCGTGTCTCCGCTCGCCGCGTTGGGCGGGGCGACGGCGGCAACCATGGCGTTGACCATCGCCGGCGCCGTGCTCGTGGCCGGCGCGCTGGCGTTCACGATCGTCCGCCGCCGCGCCCGCCACGCATGACATCAAGACTCGGCCCAAGTCACGTACGGTGAACAGCCCGGCGTCAGGGAGTGCTCGGCGCCGCCATCCTGCGCTTCTGCACCGCAACCTCCTTGGAAAGGAGCTGCGCAACGACGAACGCGGCGTCGCGGCCCATCCCGATGAGTGCGGCCGAGAGCGGCGAGTACTGGAACGGCAGCCCGACGAACGCCAAGCCCGGCACGCCGACGGCCAGTCCGCGCACGTGAGCGGGTAGACCGTTCCCACCGAACGCTGCCGGGATATCGATCCATCCCAGGTCGGGCAGCGATCCCGTACACCACACCACGGTCGTGGCATCCACGATCTCGCCGTCTTCGAGCGCAGGGCGGCCGTCGCTGACGCCGACGACCCGGCCGACCTGCCGGACACCGGCGTCGGCGAGGTCGCGACCGTGGTTGCGCACGCGATTCACTCCGTGTCCGCGATGCTCCTTCAGGAACCGCTGGCCGCGCTTGGTGTCGAGGGTGACCCGCAGCAGGTGGCGCAGGAAGACGCCGGAGAGCAGGTTGCCGAGCGGGGTGTCCACGCGAAATGGCACCTCCCCGGGGTTGCGTCCGGCGAGGGTCGTGGCGTGTCCGGATTCCGCCGCCTCGAGCGCGATGTCCGTGCCGGAGTTCGCGGCCCCGACCACGAGCACCGGCCCCGGTGCGAGATCCTCCGGACCGATGTAGTCAAGCGAGTGCCGCTGGCGGATCGTCGCATCGAGCTCCGACGCGAAGCGCGGCCGGATCGGGCGATGGTGGGCACCGGCGGCGACCACGACGCGCTCGGCGAGCACCTCATCGCCAGTCGACAGGACCAGGCGGAAGGCATCATCCGTGCGGGAGAGCCGGTCCACGCGTACACCCATGCGCAGCGGAAACGCATGCGCCTGGGTGTACGCCTCCAGATAGTCGGCGAACTGACCCGCGGTCGGGAACTCGAAAGCCCCGATGGGCAGCCGCATCCCCGGCAGCTCGCAGAATCGCCGCGCCGTGAACAGCCGCAGCGAGCGGTACCGTTCGCGCCACGGATCGCCGACTCGGGGATGGGCGTCGATCACCTCGAAGGAGACGGCGCGCTCGGCAAGAAGCCGCGCGGTGTGAAGACCGGCCGCGCCGGCCCCGATGACAACAGTATTGACGGCAGTGGTGGACATGAGAACCTCCTGATCTGGTTCACGGTATCCACGCGCGCTCTGGGCTCGCATCGGCAGAAATGACCATTTCAGGATGCCGCGGCCAGGCCGTTCTTGAAGGCGTACGCCGTGGCAGCCGACCGGCTCGAAACGGCGAGCTTGACGAGGATGTTGCTGACGTGCCGGGCGACCGTGCGCTCACTGAGGAACAACTCCTCGGCGATGCGACGGTTCGACCACCCCCGCGCCACCAGTCCCAGCACTTCGCGCTCGCGCGCACTCAACCCTGCCGCAGCTCCGGCACCGGTCTTCGCGGCCGATGCGGCCCGTTCGAGCCGTTTCAGGTCGGGTACCGCCCCGAGCGACTCCAGCACGCCACGGGCGGCGTCGAACTCGAGCTGAGCGCCGCCCTCATCGCCCGTGGCACGCACAACCTCACCGATCGCGATCCGGGTGATTGCGGCCTCGTAGGGCGCATCGAGTCGCCGCCATTGCGCCCACGATGCGCGCAGCGCACGCAGCGCATCGGCATGGGCGCCGTCGACGAGGGCGCACATGCCTCGGGTCCTGGTCGCGAGGGCGTGCAGATACAAGGTGTCGAATGCGGCAGCGGATGCCTCAAGCGCCTGTGCTGCGGCCCGTGCGTCGGGCGTGAGATGCCGCTCGAGGGCCACTTGCACGGCGCACGCGAGCAGGTCGGCACGCTGCGCGGGCTCGGTGGCCGTGTCCAGCGCCGACTCCAGCCCCACCCACGCCGCCGTCAGCTCACCGGCGTCGCGGTGCAGCATCGCCAGGCACGGCTGCACGGCTCTACCGAAGGCGGCCGCCTTCCGCAATGCGGCGTGCGCGTCGGCGGCCCGGCCGGCGACCCGATGCAGCTCCGCAGTGCGGTACCAGGCGTTGCCGAGCGTTTCGATCCGCCGGTCGGTCGCGCAGACATGCTCGACCGCCTCGGTGGCGGCGGCCCACTCCCCGCCCAGCTGCAACACGGCCGCACGATGCAACGTACACTCACCGCGGAACAGTTCCAACCCCCGCTGCGCATCGCACCAGGTGCCCAGTTCGCGGGTCCACACCCTCGCCCGCTCGATGTCGCCGCGCCCGAGCAGGCTCGCGATCACCGCGCAGAAAGCGGGGCCGGCGGCCCGGTCGCTGACCCGGCCGTCCGCGATCATGAGGATCACGCGGTCCAGCAGCGCGACCGCCTCGCCGGCGCGGCCGAGGCCGAGCAGGGCACGACCGAGCCCCATGGTGGCCAGCGTCTCGGTGTCAGTGTCGGCGGCCGCCCTCGCGTCGTCGATCGCCGCTTCGAAGAGCGGGGCGGATGCCAACGCGTCGCCGCGAGCGAGCGCCTCCATCGCCAGGCAATGCGCACGCATGGCCTCGGTCGCCGCCGACGCGTCGGGGCGTTCGCACAGCTCCATGAGACGACCCAGCCAGGCACTCGCCCGCACGGCGTCGCCGTGCTCGGCGAACGTGAATCCGAGCCAGAACACGCAGCGCACCGCAGATGCGAGATCGCCGTCCTCCAGGTAGCGAAGGTGGGCTCGATCCCAAGCTCGGGTGCTCACCTCATCATGGCCGAGGAACCACGCCGCTTGGGCGAGTTCATCCAGCTCGCCACCGCCGAGCGCTTCCTCGCGGGCGCAGAGGTGCTGATACCGGCCTGTCCAGTCCACGACCGGAGTGTCGCGGATCGCCATGCACTACAGTATGCGGGTGAGCCTGCACCGCCGCAAGGACGCGGACTCGACAGTCCTCTGCCTCGACGAGTTCGGCCCGGAGAAGACCTGGGTCTGAGGCGCGTTATGTGGGTTGTTTTCGGCGTGTTGCCTTGATTTGTGGTGCCTCTGCGGCGTACCAGCGGTTGTCCAAGACCGTTGGACCGCAGAGGTGTTCCCGTGGTGCCCACTGAAGACCTGTTTGTCTACGTCTCTGTCGTTGCCGATGACGGGATCGGCACCGACGCGATCCGCATCCCACCCAGGCCGGGCCCGGCCCCGGCCTGCAGCGATGCCGAACCGGTGACCATCGCCGCGGTGCCCGCGACTGGGCGCACCTGTTCCCGCACCCGCCAATCCGAGGCCGACCGGCGCATCCGCCGGCTGGCGGCGCCTTCGACCAGCTGCGCGCCCTGCTCCTCGACCGGCACGCCCGCTTCGGCCGCGCCGCCGCCCACGGCGAGTGGCTCCACGGCTTCCGGCCGGCCTCCTTGTCCTTCTCAGTGGCCTCGAAATAGCCCGCCAGCAGCGCGCTGCCTGCCACACGGGTCCGTCCAAGCTGCTCGTGCAGCGCGGAATACCCCGGCTCCCGTCCGTCGCCGTGCTCGCCCCGCCACGTCTCGATGTCTGCGTCCGTCGGGTCGTCATCAAGCGGGGTGCCGGCGGCGGTCGCGGCCCTGCGGACCAGGTTCGTGATCACACCCCATCCTGTGGGTATGCCGGCTCCCGTGGACGTGCCCGAGCCGAGCAGGAGCGCATACACGCCCGGCTGCGCGTGCATGGCCAAGGCAAGGCTGATACACGGATCTATGGAAGCTGCCGGTGCGCTCATGATGCCAAAGTGCGGCTGTCCACCTCGATCGCAGACTCGCCGCCGAGATACTGTTTTGGGCGTGGGGATGGTCGTAACGTACGTGCCGTCGGTTCTTCGGGTCAGTCCGCGCTCCGGCGGACCTGGTTCGCCTCGCGGATGACCGCCCACGCGTCGGCGACCGGGCCCACGTGGCCGAGCTTGTCGGGGTTGATCACCGTGCGGATCGCCTGGATGCGCCCGCCGAGTATGTCGAGCGTCCAGGTGTTGAGAACCTTGCCGTCCCGGTCGCGGAAGATCGCCCCGGGCTGGCCGTTCACCTCGTGCGGCTCCACCGTCCCCCCGATCCGGGCGAACCAGGGCAGCGCGGAGGCCAGCACCCGGGCCACGTTCTGGGCGCCGAAGATGCCCCGGCCCCACTGGGGTGCCTTGCCGCCGCTGTCCGCGACCAGCTGCACGTCGGCGGCAAGCAGTTCCCGCAGGCCCTCGACGTCGCCTTCCCGCAGCGCGTCGAAGAAGCGCCCCGCCAGCGCATTGCGCTCCCTGCGGTCCGCTGCGAACCGCGGGCGTCCTTCGTCCATGTGGCGGCGCGCCCGCACCGCGAGTTGGCGGCACGCCGCCTCCGAGCGGCCCACCGCGGAGGCGATCTCGGGGAAACCGAAGCCGAACACCTCGCGCAGCACGAAGACCGCCCGCTCGAGCGGGCTCAGCCGCTCGAGCAGCAGCAGGGCCGCCATCGAGACCGAGTCGGCCAGTTCCGCCGCGCGGGCGGGATCGCTGTACGGATCGCTGACCAGTGGCTCGGGGAACCACTGACCCACGTACGTCTCCCGCCGGACTCTGGCCGAGCGCAGCACGTCGATGGAGATCCGGGTGACGGCGGCCGAGAGAAAGGCCTTGGTCGAGGTGGGAAGGGTCGGGGAGCCGTCATAGCGCAACCAGGTCTCCTGGACGGCGTCCTCGGCATCGCCCACGCTGCCCAGGATTCGGTAGGAGATCGCGAACAGCAGCGGCCGCAGCGCCTCGAACTCTTCGACCCGGCTCACGCCAGCTCTTCCTTGAAGCCCTGGCGCCACGAGGGGTAGCGCAGCTCCCAGCCGAGTTCGCGCTTCGCCTTGGCATTGGAAAAGCCGCGACCCTCGGTCATCATCATCACGGCCATGTCCCCGGCCAGCAGCCGGGCCAGCCAGGCGGGGACCCGCATGGGCCGCTTCGCACCCGCACACTCAGCCAGGTACGGCAGCCATACGCCGGCAGGGGCCGGCTCGTCGTCGACCACGTTGAACACTCCCCGGGCGTGCTGTTCCACGGCCAGCACCGTGGCGCCGGCCGCGTCGTCGAGATGCACCCACGAGTTGTAGCCGGTGCCGCCGCCGACCAGCGGGTACTGCCGCTTGCGCACCAGCGTGACCTGGTCGTCGATGGCCCCAGGTCCATACAATGCCCCGTACCGCAGGACGGCCCCGCCGGCGGTGACCACCACGTCCTCCAGGTGGTGCAGCGCGTCCGACAGCGCGGCCGCGAGGTCCGGGTTCAGCGGGTCCTCCTCGGTGTTGACCCAGGGGCCCGTGCGGACGGCGTTGAAGGCGCCGAAGCCCTGGGCCACCAGGTGGGACACCCCGGCGGCCTCGGCGGCGGCGAGCAGGTGGTCCGTCCCCTCGGTGCGCAGCCGGTTGGTGACTGCGAAGAACCTGTCGGGATGCCTCAAATCCGGCTTGCCGGCGTGCGCCGCGGACAGCCCCGTCATCTGGTGCACGATCACATCCGGCCGGGCCGTGGCCACCGCCTCGCCGACCGACGCCGCATCCAGGCCGTCCATCACCACTGCCTCGGCGCCCAGCTGCTCCAGCAATCCCACCGTGCCCGGATCCGTCGTCGTCCCCGTCACCTGGTGGCCCCTCGCCACGAGCTGCGGCACCAGCCGCCGCCCACAACCCCCGTCCCGCCTGCCACGAACACCCGCATGGCCATCACCTTCCTGATTCCAGAGCCTTTCTCCTGAACCCAAGACGAGACAGCCCGGCCGTCTGTGACATGGCAGCGACGTGAGCACAACCCGGAATCCGCCACGTGGTTCCCCTCGCGGCGTCCCGGTGATAGCCTCGCCACCATGCCGCTGGGTTGGAAGCTTGTCATCGATGCCGCCAACGCGCCAAGCCTCGCGGATTTCTGGGCCGCCGTACTCGGCTACGACGTCGAGGATCCCTCACCGCTTATCGACCGTTTGCTGTCAGCGGGGCAACTGCCTGAAACGGCGGTCGCGGAGCACGACGGCCACCATATCTTCCGCGGTTTTTCCGCCATACGCCACCCGGATGACCCCTTCGACCCGGTAAGCGGCGTGGGCCAGGGCCGGCGCTTGCTGTTTCAAGACGTGCCAGAACCCAAGACCGTCAAGAATCGCCTGCATGTCGATGTGCATGCTCCGCCGGGCACCCTGGATGATCACGTTGTGCGTCTGGAGGCCCTTGGTGCCCAACGCGTTGCAGAGTTTGACAAGGGACCGGCCGGACACTGGTGGGTGATGCGGGATCCCGAGGGAAACGAGTTCTGCATCGCTCAGGCGTAACCCGACGCACCCGCACAAGGTGACATCCCGCCGTCGTGCCTGAAAACCAAAACCAGGGCGCACTTGCGCACGAAAACCGGCGGATTTCCGTGCGCAAGTGCGCCGCAGTTGAGCGGGGTAGAGACTCAGGCGGCCGAATCGGCCCGCAGTTCCAGCCACTTGGCGCGGCGTTCGGCCTGGGCCTGCGGGTTCGCGATGGGGGAGGCCATCAGCAGCCGGCGCGTGTACGGGTCCTGCGGGTTGGCGGTCACGGAATCGCCGCGGCCCGTCTCCACGATGTCGCCGCGGTACATGACGGCCACGCGGTGGCAGACGCGGCGGACCACGCCCAGGTCGTGCGTGACGAACAGGTAGGAGACGCCCGTGTCGCGCTGAAGCTCGATGAACAGGTCCAGGATGGCGGCCTGCGTGGTCAGGTCCAGGGCGCTGACCGGCTCGTCGCAGACGATCAGCCGCGGCTTGCGGACCAGGGCCCGGGCGATCGCGATGCGCTGGCGCTGGCCGCCGGAGAACTCGTGCGGGAACCGCCCCACCACGGTGGACGGCAGCTTGACCCGGTCGATCATCTCCTTCACGGCGGCGTCCGCGGCCCGGCGGCCCAACCCGGACGTGGTCAGCGGCTCGGCCAGGATGTCCCCGACCGACATGGACGGGTCCAGCGAGCCGTACGGGTCCTGGAACACCACCTGGATGCTGGCGGCCAGCTTGCGGCGGGCCGCCCGCGTCAAGTGAGTGATGTCCGCGCCGTCGAACGTGATCTGGCCGCCGGCGACCGGGACCAGGCCCAAGATCGCCTTGCCCAGCGTGGACTTGCCCGAACCGGATTCGCCCACCAGCCCCACGCATTCGCCGGCCCCGATGTCCAGCGACACCTCGTTCAGGGCACGGAACGTCTTGCGGCGCCCGGGCAGCGGGTAGTCGATGGCCAGGTCCTGCACGCTCAACAGCGGGGTGCTCATGCGTTGACCGCCTTTCGTTCGGTGGTGTCATACGCGGCGTCGAGTTCGGTGCGGCTGGCCGCGTCGTCGAGCGAGGCGGCGATCAGTTCGCGCGTGTAGTCGTTCGCCGGGTTCGTGAAGATCGTGGCAACATCCCCGACCTCCACGATCTCCCCGTGCTTCATGACGGCGACCCGGTCGCAGATGTCCGCCACGACGCCGAAGTTGTGCGTCACGATGACCAGCGCCATGCCGTATTCCTGCTGCAGTTCGCGCAGCAGCTCCAGCACCTCCGCCTGGACGGTGACGTCCAGCGCCGTCGTCGGCTCATCGGCGATCAGCACCGACGGGTGGCCCGAGATGGCGCCGGCGATCAACACGCGTTGGGCCATGCCGCCGGAGAGCTGGTGCGGGTAGGAGCGCATCACGCGGGCCGGGTCATGGATGCCCACCCGGGTCAGCACGCCGATGGCACGTTCGCGCGCCTCGGTCCGGCCAAGCTTGTGCACGCTGCGCAGCGGCTCAATCAGCTGGTAGCCGATGGTGTACGACGGGTCCAGGTTCGTCATGGGCTCCTGCGGCACGTAGCCGAGCTTGCTGCCGAGCAGCTTGTGCCGGTCCTTGCGGTCCAGGGCGCTGACGTCCCGTCCGCCGATCCACAGCGCGTCGCAGCTCGCTACCCCGGCGGCCGGGAGCAGGTCCAGGATGGAAAACACGGTCTGCGACTTGCCGGAGCCGGATTCGCCCACGATGCCGAGCACCTCTCCGGGGGCCACATCCAGGTCGATGCCGTGCACCACCTCGATGTCGGCGTCGGCGCCGGGGTAGCTGACCTTCAGGTTGCGCACCTGCACGGCCGCCGCGGCGGGTTCGTAGTGCAGCGCGCCGGTGGTTGCGTCGTCAACGGACGACGGCGCGGCGGGGCGCCTTTTGCGCCGCGGCGCCGGCTGGCGGACGCTGAGCACGTCGCTGAGCGTGGACCCCATGACGGCCAGCGCCGCGATCGTGATGCCCAGGGCGAGCGAGGGCCACAGCAGCAGCAGCGGGTCGGTGAGGATGGCGGTGAAGCCGTCGTTCATCATGGCGCCCCAGCCCGGGGTGTTGGCGCTGCCGATGCCCAGGAATTGCAGGCCCGCCTGCATGCCCATGGCCATCCCGGCGGTCAGTGCGGTCTGGATGATGATGGGCGCGTACACGGCCTTGATCACGTGCTTGGCCAGGATGCGGGTGTTCGAGAGGCCGGAGACGATGGCCGCGTCGATGTAGGCCTCGTTGCGGACCGTCAGGGTGGTGGAGCGGGTCAGACGGAAGTAGCCGGGCATCAGGAACACGCCCACCGTGATCATGATGAACGTGAAGCTGTTCCGCGAGGCGGCGGCGACGATCAGCAGGATGATCATGCCCGGCACGGCCTGCAGCGCGTCGCTGACCCAGGTGGCGATCTTGTCGAAGACGCCGCCGAAGTAGCCGGCCGCCAGGCCCGACGGGACGCCGATGCCGACGGCAACTGCGATGGCGATCGCGGCGCCGATGAGGGTGGTCCGGGCGCCGAACAGCAGCCGGCTGAGGATGTCCCGGCCGGTGCTGTCGCCGCCGAGCGGGTGGGCGGCGCTGGGCGGGGCCTTGAAGAGGGACAGGTCCACGAAGTTCGGGTCGTGCGGGGCCAGCAGCGGGGCGAAGACGGCCACCAGGACCACGACGGCGAAAACACCCAAGGAGATGGCGCCGGCGGGGCGGCGGAGGAAACGGCCCAACACGGAACCGCGGCGGGCCGCCCTCGGGTCGATGTTGTCGGTCAGGGGGGCGGTCATTGCACACGCGCTTTCGGGTTGAGCCAGCCGAGGACGACGTCGAGAACGAAGTTGACGATCACGACGAACAGGACGGAGACGACGGTGATGCCCAGCAGGATCGGGATGTCCCCGTTCTGGGAAGAGCCGTTGGTCATGGCGCCGATGCCGGGAAGCGCGAACACCTGCTCAACGACCACGGCGCCGCTGAGCAGTCCCACGAACATGAGGGCCAGCACGGTCAGCGAGGCGGGTGCGGCGTTGCGCAGCAGGTGCAGGACCACGCGGGTCTGGGTGAGTCCGCGGCTGCGCAGCGTGCGCACGAAGTCCTGGCCGTTCACGGCGATGAACGCGTTGCGCAGCTGCTCGGCCACCATGACGATGGCGCCGAGGGCCAGCGCCACGGCCGGCAGGGTGATGGAACGCAGCCAGCCCTGCACGGACATGGTGGGCTGGACGTAGCCGACGGCCGGGAACCACTTGAGGTTCACGGCGAACCAGACGACCAGCACCAGCGAGACCCAGAAGCCGGGGAGGGCGAACAGCACGACGGCGGCGCCCTTGACCAGCTTGTCGATCCAGGTGCCCGGATTCAGGCCGGCCAGGATCCCGAAAAGGCCGCCGAACACGGCGGACAGGATGATGGCGAACGTGACGACGGACAGCGTGACGGGCAACTTGAGGCTGATCTGGCCGGACACGGGCTGGAAGTTGCGCCACGAGGTGCCGAAGTCGCCGGTGATGGCGTGGCCGCCCCAGTCGAGGAACTGCGTGAGCAGCGGCCGGTCGGTGCCGATCTTGTGGGCCAGCGCGGCCTGCTGGGCGGGCGTGGCTGAGCTGCCCAGCAACCCGACGGTCGGGTCGCCGATGGCCAGGTGGGCGAGGAAGAAGGTCGCCGTGCCGACCACCAGCAGCAGGATGATGCCGGAGATGAGTCGTTTGAGTGTGAACCTGAGCATGTCCATATCCTTGCAGGGTTGGCGGCGGGCGGGCCGGGTGGCCCGCCCGCCGCCGGCCGGCTAGCCTTTGAAGCTGATCTGGCGAAGCGTCGGGAACATCATGCCGGTCACGGGCGTGACCGTGATGTTCGAGGCGGAGACGTAGACGTTGTCGGCCTGGTACCAGACCGAGAACCACGCCTTTTCGGTGACGAGCGTATTCAGCTTCTCGATCTCGGCGGGCTGGGCGTCCGGGGTCGCCGCGAGCACCTTCGAGACTTGGGCCTGCACGTCCGGGAACTTGTCCATCTGCGGGTTCGGGTTGAACCACTGCGGGGTGGAAATCTGCCGCGTCACGGTGGCCACCGGGTTGGAGTCCATCGCAAGGAACGAGACGAACATCGGGTACGTGGGGGCCTTGGCCTGATAGTCCATGTACTGCATATTGTCCCACTTGACCTTGATGCCCAGCTGGCCGAACGTCTGGTCGACGGAGGGCTGCCACACCTGGAACACCTGCGTCATCGGCATGGTGACGCTGAAGCCGCCCGGGTAGCCGGCCTCGGCCAGCAGCGACTTGGCCTTGGCCAGGTTGAACGCGTACTTGTCGTTCAGGCCAGGCAGGTTGCCGGGCATGCCGGCCGGGAACACCTGGTTGGTGGCCGCGCCCAGGCCGTTGCCGATTGCCTTGAGGATCTGCGCGCCGTCGAACGCGTAGTTCAGCGCCTGGCGCACCTTCACCTCGCCCAGCGGCTTGAACTTCTCGCCGGCCTGGTCGGTGAAGCGCAGGCCCACCCAGCCGGAGACCTTCTTGGCCACATTCCAGCCCTGCTGCGTGGCCTGGTCCATGGCGGCCTTGTCGGCGTAGTTGACGTTGATCTGGCCGGAGAGCATGGCGTTGTCGCGGGCCGTTTGGTCCTGGATCGGGAAGATGGCCAGCGGGTCGCCCTTGAACGCCGCCGCGTCCCAGTGGTCCTTGACCTTCGTGAAGTGGTACTCGGAGCCGGCCACACTGGAGGAGTCCAGCGTGTACGGGCCGGAGCCGACAGGGGTCTTGGCGAGGGTTCCGGCGTCGATCGCCTTCGGCGCCATCATGTAGCTGCGGCCCAGGCCCATGAAGTACAGCAGCGTGTCGTCACGCTCCTTCAGGTTGATCTCAATCGTGTCGGCGTCGACCTTCTTGAAACCGGCCACCTTGAGGTAGGCCTCCTGGGAACGGGCGCCCTTCTTCAGGTATTCGAGGCTCTTCACGGCGGCGTCGGCGTTGAAGGGTTCCCCGTCACTGAACTTGGCGTCCGTGCGCAGGTCCATGGTCACCGTCTTGAAGTCGGCGGAGACCTTCCAATCCTTGGCCAGGGCCGGGACCGGCTTGCCGTCGCCGTCGACGGCGACCAGCGGGTCGTAGACGGCCGACAGGTACGGCCCGTCGAAGCCGATGTCGGCCAGGGATGGGTCCCAGGAGGTGACGTCGGCGAAATTGCCGATGTTCAGTGCCGTGTTGCCGGCGCCCGAATTGCCCCCGCCGACGTTGCCGCCGCCCCCCGAACAGGCGGACAACGCGAGTGCCGTAGCGGCCACAAGGGCCAGGGCCGATGCTCTTTTCATGTTTTCTTCTCTCGATTGCCAGGGTGGGTTGGCGCGCACAGGCCACAGGTCCCGTATGAGCGTAAGCGGTGATGGATTCGCTTCGAACGTGGCGACCCGTGACCCATGCGTGCCCAAGATCACAAACGACGTGTCGTGGCGGTAAGTCTACAGGCGTTGACTAGAAATGCAAGCCGTGACGCAATTCACGCCGGCCGCCCCGGATTGGGACACGGCCCAGGGCGTCGAGTGCAAAAATGGGTCCATGACTTCCTCTCCCTCCACCCCCGCCCTCGCCCTGACCATCGCCGGTTCCGAGGCGACCGGCGGCGCGGGCGCCCAGGCCGACCTGAAGACGTTCCAGGAACTTGGCGTCTTCGGCATCGTGAACCTGACCTGCATCGTCTCCTTCGACCCGGCCAATGACTGGGGCCACCGGTTCGTCCCGGTCGAGCCGCAGGTCATCGCGGACCAATTGGAAGCGACGACGGCGGCGTACGGTGCCGCTTCCGGTGCACCGCAGGTGCTGGACACGGTGAAGATCGGCATGCTGGGCAGCCCTGCCACGATCGCCACCGTGCGGGAAGCCCTGAAGGACGCCGACTTCAAGAACGTCGTCCTTGACCCGGTGCTGATCTGCAAGGGCCAGGAGCCGGGCCACGCGCTGGACACCGACACCGCGCTGACGGAGCAGATCCTTCCGCTGGCCACGTTCGTGACGCCGAACCACTTCGAGGCCGAGTCCCTGTCCGGGATGGCCATCGGCAATGTCGAGGACCTCAAGGCCGCCGCCCGCAAGATCCACGAGCTCAGCGGCGCGGCCGTGCTCGCCAAGGGCGGGGTGCGGCTGGAAGGCGCGGACGCCGTCGACGTTTTCTTTGACGGCGAAACGCTGGAGGTGCTCAGCGCGCCGAAGGTCGGCGAGGTGGCCGTCTCCGGCGCCGGCTGCTCGCTGGCCGCGGCCGTGACGGCGGAGCTGGCCAAGGGCGCCACCGCGTTGGAGGCGGCCCGCACGGCCAAGTCGTTCGTCACCGAGGGGATCCGGAACCGGGTGGCCTCCGGCGCCCCGTTCACCGCCCTGTGGCAGGGTGGCGCGGGGGCGCCGCCGGCCCGTTAGAAACGGTTGCCAGCCGGGGGCGGAACGTGCCAAGCTCGCTTCATGAGTGAGGAAAGCCGGACCGAGCGTTTCGCCCCCGACGTCGCCATGACCCGCAACGACGCCCTCCACCAGTACGAGTTGCGGGTCGCCGACACGCTGGCCGTGCGCGTGAAATTCCGCGACCTGCCCGGCCACGTCGACCTCATCCACACGGAGACGCAGGCCGGGTTCGAGGGCAAGGGCCTGGCGAAGGTGCTGGGCCGGTACGCGCTCGACGACGTCGTCGCCTCCGGCAAGCGCATCATCCCGCATTGCCCGTTCATCAACCGGTTCATCCGCAATCACCCGGACGACTACGACCAGTACACCGACTTCCCGGAGGATGCCGCCTAGATGTCGGCGGCACAGGTGGAGACGGCCCTCATCACCGGCGCCTCGTCGGGCCTGGGTGCCGAATTCGCCCGGCAGCTCGGCGCCACCCGGACGAACCTGGTGCTCGTGGCCCGGGACGCCGCCCGGCTGGAGGCGAAGGCCGTGCGCCTGCGGCAGGAGTTCGGCATCGACGTGCAGGTGCTGCCCGCGGACCTGTTGACGGACGACGGCGTCGCCGCCGTGGGTGCCCGGCTCGCCGACCGCGCCGCACCGGTGTCCACGCTGGTCAACAGCGCCGGACACGGCCTGGTGACGCCGTTTGACAGGAGCACCGTGGCGGAGGAACTGGACCACCTGCGCCTGCTCGTCACCACGCCCCTGCAGCTGTCCCATGCCGCGATCGGTCCCATGCTTGAACGCGGGCACGGGCGCATCATCAACGTCTCCAGCATCTCCGCGTTCATCCCGCGCGGTACGTACGGGGCGGCGAAGGCCTGGATCCTCAGCTTCAGCCGCTGGGCGAACTGGCAGTATGCGTCCCGCGGCGTGCACGTCACGGCCGTCTGCCCGGGGTTCGTGCACACCGAATTCCACCAGCGCATGCGCGCCGACATGGGGCGCGTCCCGCGCTGGATGTGGCTGGACGCCGAACGCGTCGTGCGCGAGGCCCTGGCCGACTCGGCGGCCGGCAAGGGCGTGAGCGTGCCGACGAAGCGGTTCAAGGTCCTGGCCGCGCTCGGCAGGTTCGCCCCCACGTCGTGGGCGGCGGCCGCCGGGAACCGGGGCCGCTGATTGAGCCCATCGGTGGTCGAGCGCTGTCGGTGGTCGAGCTTGTCGAGACCCGATTTCGACAGGCTCAATCACCGGTGGTCGAGCTTGTCGAGACCCCACCTACTTTTCGCGGTCCTACCCGATTCGGTGGGACCGCGAGATGTCGGTAGGGCTTCGCGGAGACCGGTGACTTCCGTGCCCGAGTGCGCCCAGAGCAGGCGCGCGGCCGCGGCTCGCTGACACGAACATGAAGTTCTGCGCAGGGGAGGCATCCATGAGCCGCGTAGCTTGACGAGTTGCCCAACGCGAGGGACTTTGCCCGCTCAGAACTGTCGGCCGCACACCCGTGGCGCCGGGTCGGACCCGCTGTCCCGAGATGCACCCGCCTCCAAACGTGCGGGGCTGCGGCAACCGCGACCGCTGACCCAACTACGACGCAGTAAGTGCTGAGAATCTGCGGAAAATCAGCACTTACTGCGTCTCAGTTGGGCTACGGCCGGCCCACCGTCCAGCAGCGGGTTCTCGTCCTGTGTCGCCACGAGTTCGCGCGCCTCGGCAACGGTGTCGACGCTGGGCATCGACCTGGGCAGCGGCTTTTGCGCCGATTCGCGCAGGAAATAGATGGCGACCGCGCCGATGGCCGACGTGGCCATCAGGTAGTAGGCCGGCATCATGTCGTTGCCGGTGCGCGTGATGAGCCCCTGGACGATGAACGGCGTGGTGCCGCCGAAGATGGCGACGGCGAAGTTGTACGCGATGCCCATGCCGCCGTACCGGCTGGACGTCGGGAACAGTGCCGGCAGCGCGGAGGCCAGGTTCGCCACGTAGAACGTGGCCGGGAACGCGACGAGGGCCAAGCCCAGCAGCGTCGACCAGACGGCGCCGGCGCCGATGAGCAGAACGCCGGAACCGCCGGCACCACGGTGCTCAGGGCTCCGACCCACAGCACGGGGCGGCGGCCGATCCGGTCGGACAGACGCCCGGTCAGCGGGATGCACGCGGCCATGGTGACGAGCACGGGGATGGTCAGCAGCATGCCGTGGATGGGGTCGTAGCCCTTCGCGTCGATCAGGTAGGTCGGCATTTAGGAGGCCAACGCGTAGCCCACCGTGTTCGCGGCCGCGACGAGGACCATGGCCGGCAGGATCTGGCGCCCGTACACCCTGACCAAGTGGACGGGGCCGTTCGAGGTGTCCTCATCGGCGGCCGCGGCCGACTTGGCCGTCTCCTCCGGGGCGTCCAGGGTCGCCCGGAACTGCGGCGATTCCTCGATCTTCATCCGGAAGTAGAAGGCGATGGCGCCCAGCGGCCCGGCGACCAGGAACGGGATGCGCCAGCCCCACGCCTCCACGACGTCCTACTCGAGCGTCAGTTGCAGGACGGAGACCAGGGCGGCGCCGATGGCGAAGCCCAGGTAGCCGCCCAGGACCTTTTGCCGCCCGACCTTGTCGCCGAGCCAGCCGAACACGCCGACGTCGTACCATTCCATGGTGTTGCCGACGATGGTGCCGCCGAGCGCCTTCCGCAACATGGGACGGTCGACGACGTTGACGTCATCGACCGTGAGGCGGCGCTTCTTCAGGCGTGGCCGGGGCGGCGTGCGGCTCGTGGTTGGGACGGTTTTTTCGGTGCCCCGGGCACCGGTTGCTTGCGACTGTTTGCTTCCGTACTGCTTTCGCATGCCGGACAAGCCATAAATTCTATCAGATGGACTAATTCCGACCCCGGGACTGGGAGATGATGGGACCGATGCCGGATCGGTACACAGGCGTTCGCGAGGGAAGGCTGGACATGGAATCTGGGACATGGGTAAAGGTTGCCCCCGGCGTTTTCCACCGCCGCTACCAGCCGCTGGACATCGGGATCGTTGTCATTGTGGGCGGGGCCGGCCTCCTGCTGGTGGACACCCGGTCGACGCCGAAGGAGGGGGCGGAACTCCTTCTCGACGTTGGCGCCGCATTCGATAAGCCGATCCGGTGGGTGGTGAACACACACGCCCATTTCGACCATGTTTTCGGGAACCAGGTGTTCGGTCCGGGATCGCCGGTGAATGCGCGGATCTACGGGCACCGGGACATCGTGCGGCACTGGCGCGATTACGAGGGTCCGCGCCTGGCCGCCTGGCGTCGCGATCCGACGTGGGAACCGGACAAGGCGTGGGGTGACGTGATATTGACGGCGCCCACCGACCTTATCGACGATGCGCTGGACGTGGATCTTGGTTCACGCACTGTCCACCTGGTCGCGCTGCCGCCGGGGCACACCGACACGGATGTAGTGGTGCACATCCAGGACGCCGGCGTGTGGGTGGTCGGCGACGTGGTTGAGGAGTCCGGACCGCCCATGTTCGGATCCGGCTGCTTCCCGGCCCTGTGGCCGCGGCAGCTGGATCATCTGCTGGGCCTGCTCGGAGACGGCGACATCGTCCTGCCGGGCCATGGCAGGCCGGTCGACAAGTCGTTCGTTGCGACGCAGCGCCGCGAGGTCGCCGCCCTGGCGCGGGCCCACATTGCCGCGGGGCCGCCCTTGTGAGGCGCAGCTCACATCGGTTTGTCTATACTGGTAGAAAATAGAATGCGGACGCTGTCGGTTCGCCAGTGTGAGGAGCGGTGCATGGCCCAGATACGAACCAGCTACACCACGCGCGGCTATGAAAACTTCGCCGGCACCGTCGCGGAGGTCGCCAGCGAATCGGTGCCGTCCTGGCCTGGGGTGCGCAAGGCGGCTCCCGGCTCGCCCAATGTGATCGTGGTGCTGCTCGACGACATGGGCTTCAGCGACATCTCGCCCTTCGGCAGCGAAATCGACACGCCCCACGTGCAGGAACTGGCCGATTCGGGCTACCGCTTCACCAACTACCATTCGACGCCGGTGTGCTCGCCGGCCCGGGCGGCCCTGCTGACCGGGCTCAATCCGCACCGGGCCGGATTCGCCTCGGTGGTGCACGCGGATCCGGGCTTCCCCGGCTATGTCATGGAGATCGCCGACGACGTGCCCACCATCGCCGAATCGTTCCGGGCCGGCGGCTATGCCACCTTCATGGTCGGCAAATGGCATCTGACCACGGAATCGAAAATGCATGACGGCGCGGACAAGTCCTCCTGGCCGCTGCAGCGCGGCTTCGACCGCTACTACGGTTCGATGGACGGTTTCACCACCCTGTTCCAGCCGCACCGTCTCGTCTGCGACAACAGCCCCGTCACCATAGACGAATTCCCGGAGGGCTACTACCTCACCGACGACCTGACCGACCGCGCCCTGGGCATGATCAAGAGCCTGCGGGCCAATGACGGACACCGGCCCTTCTTCCTCTATTTCGCCCACCACGCCGTGCACGGGCCCATCCAGGCCAAGCCGGCGGACATCGGGAAGTACCGCGGCGCGTACGACGCCGGCTGGGACCACATCCGAAGCGCGCGCTTTGCCCGGCAAGTCCGCGACGGGCTCTTCCCGGAGGGCACCGAAGCGGCGCCGCGCAATCATGAGGCCGGCGCCGACGTCGTGCCGTGGGACGAGCTGACCGACGAACAGCGTGCGCTCTTCGCCCGCTACATGGAGGTCTACGCGGCCGCGGTGGACAACGTGGACCAGAATCTTGGCCGGTTGACCGCGCAGCTCAAGGAGATGGGCGAATACGAGAACACCATCATCCTCTTCACCTCCGACAACGGGGGCACCGGCGAGGGCGGGCCCGTGGGGACGCGCAGTTACTTCAGCCAGTTCGTGCAGCTCGCGGGCCTGCCGACGGACTGGGAACGGGACGTGGACAGGGATCCGGACCTGATCGGCGGACCACGGGTCTTCGCGCACTACCCGCGTGGCTGGGCGTACGCCTCCAACACCCCGTTCCGGCTCTACAAGGGCGCCACCTACGAGGGAGGGGTCCACGTCCCGCTGGTGGTCTCCTGGCCGGCCGGACTGCCCCGGGCCGCGGGGGACACCGGTGCCCGGAACCAGTTTGCGTTCGTCAGCGACGTGGGCCAGACGCTACTCTCCCTGGCCGGGGTTGCACCCCTGGAGCACCGGCACGGCGTGGCGGCGCAGCCGGTGGACGGGGTGGCGTTGGATGCGGTGCTCTCCGATGCGAGTGCACCCAGCCCGCGCCGCAGCCAGTACTTCGAGTTCGCGGGCAACCGCGCCCTCGTCGACGGCGACTGGAAGATCGTGACCAACCATGCCTTCGGCACGCCCTTCACCGACGCCGAGTGGAGCCTGTTCCACCTGGCCACGGACCCCACCGAGCGGGTGGACCTTGCCGCCGAGCAGCCCGGGCGGGTCGCCGCCCTGGCCGAGCAGTGGCGCCGGGAAGCCTGGGCCAACACCGTATTCCCGCTCGATGACGACGGCTCCCTCTTCACCGTACGCCCGTCGACGGAACTGGCGCTGGAACGGCCCGTGCGGCTCTATCCCGGGACCCCGACACTGGAGCGCTTCCGGGCCAGCAAGCTCACCAAGCTCCGCAGCTTCGAGATCGATGCCCGGCTGCGACCGCGCCCCGGCGACGAAGGCGTGATTGTTGCCCACGGCGACCAAGGCGGCGGGTACGTCCTCTTCGTCGAAGCGGGCTCCCTGGTCCTGGCCTACAACGAATACGGCCGGATGCACCGGGCCTCGGCGCCGTTCGGCGCCGAGGGGGAAGCCCTGCTGTGCGTCCGGTTCTCCGCACTGGCGGATCTGCGCTGGTCGGTGGACGTGCTACTGGACGGAACGCGGATTCTTGGCCTGGATCCGGTGCTGCAGCTGGTCGGCATGGCCCCGTTCACCGGCATCAGCGTGGGTGTCGACCGGGGCAACCCGGTGGACTGGGACCTGTTCGAACGCCGCCGCTCCTTCCCCTTCTCCGGCGTGCTGCGCCATGTCCAGTACCGTCCCGGGGCGAAGGCGGATTACAACCCCGAGGTGATCATCGACGTCGAACGCGAGATCGCCCGGATCTACGAGTAGGCGCCGGCGGGTCAGGCGTCGTGGTCGGTCTCCAGGATGCGCACCAGGGACTCCAGCGCGGCGTCGGCGCCGTCGCCCTCGGCACGCAGCACGACGACGTCGCCCTGGGCCGCGCCGAGGCCCATCAGGGCCAGGATGCTGGCGGCGTCCAGGGCGTCCTCGGCCGGTTCGCCCAGGCGGGCGATGGTCACCTCGACGGGCAGGTCGGCGGCCGCCTCGGCGAAGATGGCGGCGGGGCGGGCGTGCAGGCCCACGCGGCTGGCGATGGTGGCGGTGCGTTCGGTCATGATGGGCTCCAATTCGGAATGGGGTGGCGGTGGTTGAGCTTGTCCTCCGGTGGTCGAGCTTGTCGAGACCTTGGATCTCGACAGGCTCTGGATCTCGACAGGCTCGATCACCGGGTGGGTTGTTCGATCACCGGGGGTTAGAGGCCGAGCTCGTCCAGCACGGGCAGCCGGGCGCGGACCCGGCTGCGGGCCTCGGCGGCGGACGGTGCGGACACGGCCAGCCGCGCCAGCGACCCGGCGGTCTCGGCGGTCACGCTGCGCAGCACGGCGCTGACCGCCGGGATGGCCCGGGCGGACATGGACAAGGTGGTCACGCCCAGCCCGGCCAGCACGACGGCGAGGGCCGGGTCCGCGGCCGACTCGCCGCAGACGCCAACGGGCTTGGGTGCCCGGCCCGGACCGCCGGTGTGGCGCGCCTGGGCGCGGGAGCCCTCGACGGTCGCCTGCACGAGTGCCAGCACGCCGGGCTGCCAGGGATCGTTCAGGGCGGCCAGCGGGCCCAGCTGCCGGTCGGCGGCCATGGTGTACTGGGTGAGGTCGTTCGTGCCGAGGCTGGCGAACTCGGCATGGTCGAGGATGTGCCGGGCGGTCAGGGCCGCCGATGGGACCTCCACCATGACGCCGGGCGTCTGGAGGCCGGCGGCGGTGCACAGGGCCGCGAACGAGGCGGCCTCGTCGGCGGTCGCGATCATGGGGGCCATGACCCACACATCGGCGCGTGACTGTCCGGCCGCGTCGGCGATGGCGGCGAGCTGGCGGGCCAGCACGCCCGGGGAGGTGCCGTCCGTGCGGAAGCCGCGCACGCCCAGGGCCGGGTTCGGCTCGGTGGCATCGGTCAGGAACGGCAGCGGCTTGTCCGCGCCGGCATCCAGCGTCCGGACCACGACCTTCTTGCCGGGGAACGCGTCGAACACGCCCTTGTATGCGGCCACCTGTTCGTCGTGGCCGGGTTCGGTGTCGTGGCCCAGGAAGCAGAACTCGGTGCGCAGCAGGCCCACGCCCTCGGCGTTCGCGGCGGCCGCGGCCACCGCGTCCTTCGCCCCGCCCACGTTGGCCAGCAGCGGGATCCGGTGGCCGTCGGCCAGCCGGCCCACGCCGTCGAACCCGGCCAGTCGCGACACCTGTTCGGCCCACCGGGAGGCGGCCTCGCGCTCGGCGTCCCCGGGGTCGGTGGTCACCACGCCCCGGCCGCCGTCCACGAAGATCTCGTCGCCGTCGGCCAGTTCGCCGACGCCGGCCGCGGCCACCACGGCCGGCAGTCCCAGGTTCCGGGCGATGATGGCCGTGTGCGATTGCGGGCCGCCGCCGGCCGTGACGAGGGCCAGCACCTTGGCAGGGTCCAGCGTGGCCGTGTCGGCCGGGGCCAGGTCGTCGGCGACCAGGATGAAGGGCGCGTCGGCGTCCGGGATGCCGGGAGCCGGCACGCCGCGCAGCTGGGCCACGATCCGGGCCCGCACATCGAGGACGTCGTGGGAGCGTTCGGCCATGTAGCCGCCGAGGTCCAGCAGCATGGCGGCCACGCCGTCGCCGGCCTCCCAAATGGCCCGCTGGGCCGATGCGCCCGCGTCGATGAGCTTCACGGCGGACTTGAGCAGCATGGGGTCCGCCGCCATCAGGGCCGTCGCCTCCAGGACGGCCTTGCCGTCGCCGGTGGCCTTTGCGGCCCGGCCGCGCAGCTCCTCCTTCACGACCGCCGCCGCGGACCTGAGGTTGCCGGCGGCGGCCTCCGCCGTCGTCGTGCCCTCGCGTTGTTCGCCGGCGGGCGGGGCGGCGATGGCCGGCGGCATGACCCGCACCGGTCCCACGACGCGCCCCGGCGTGACCCCGACTCCGGAATAGGTGTGCATGAGAGCTCCCTCGCGGTTCATCAGCGTGCCGTGACCTCTGCCACAAGCGGCGTTGCTGCCACAGTATCAACGGGCCTGCGCACGGCCCACCGCTTCAGCGCCACGACGGCCAATGCCGCAATGGCCACGCCGACGGCGATGGCAAGGACGAACATGGCCAGGTTGCCGATCGCGAAGAACACGAAGATGCCGCCGTGCGGGGCCTGGGACGTGACGCCGGCCGCCATGCTGATGGCGCCGGTCGCGGCGCCGCCGAGCATCATGGACGGGATGACGCGCAGCGGGTCGGCGGCGGCGAACGGGATGGCGCCCTCGGAGATGAATGAGGCACCCAGCAGCCAGGCCGCCTTGCCGTTCTCGCGTTCGGCCAGGGAGAAGCGGCGCTTGTCGATGACCGTCGCGAGGGCCATGGCCAGCGGCGGCACCATGCCGGCCGCCATCACGGCCGCCATGATCTCCCACGGGGCGTGGTTCAGCGCCGAGCCCGTGCCCAGGCCCGCCACGGCGAACGCGTAGGCCACCTTGTTGACCGGCCCGCCCAGGTCGAAGCACATCATCAGGCCCAGGACGATGCCCAGGGCGACGGCGGCAGCCCCGGACATGCCGGTCAGCCAGTGGTTCAGGCCCTGCGAGAGCCACGCGATGGGCCCGCCCAGGAACAGCAGCATGGCGCCCGAGGCGATGATGGAACCCAGCAGCGGGATGATGACCACGGGCATCAGGCCGCGCAGCCAGCGGGGGACCGGCCAGGTGCCGATCCAGTGCGCGGCCAGGCCGGCCAGCAGGCCGCCCACCAGGCCGCCCAGGAAGCCGGCGCCCATGAACACGGCGACGGCGCCGGCCGTGAAACCGGGCGCGATGCCTGGCCGGTCGGCGATGCCGAAGGCGATGTACCCGGCCAGGGCCGGGACCAGGAAGCCCATCGACAGGCCGCCGATCTTGAACGCAATCGCACCCAGGTACAGGGCCAGGTTGCCGTCGGGCAGGTTCAGCAGCGTGTTGTGCATCAGGATCGTGTCGGCCTGGTTGTTCAGGCCGATGCCGAACCCGGCCAGCAGGAAGCCCAACGCGATGAGCAGGCCGCCGCCGGCCACGAACGGGATCATGTAGCTGACACCCGTGAGCAGGACCTTCTTCACCTTCTGGCCCAGGTGCTCCGACGCCGCCTCGGCCCGATGCTCGGCGGCCTCCTCGGCGCCGAAGTGCGGCACCCGGTGCGCGTTGGGGTCCACGGCGGCGGCCAGCGCCTCGGTGATCATCCTGGCCGGTTCGTCGATGCCGCGCTTGACCGGGGAGCTGACTACCGGCTTGCCGGCGAAGCGTTCCTTCCCGCGCACGTCCACGTCCACGGCGAAGATGACGGCGTCGGCCGCCGCGATCACGGCCGGGTCCAGCGGCGTCACGGCCCCGGACCCCTGTGTCTCGACCTGCAGGTCGACGCCGGCGGCCCGCGCCGCCTCGACGAGCGAGTCGGCGGCCATATACGTATGGGCGATGCCCGTCGGGCACGCCGTCACGGCGACGAGCCGCTTCGGGGCGCCCGCCGGCCTGGCTTCACCGGCGTTGGGGCCCCCGCCCGCTTCGCGGGCGCCCGAAGCCGCTCCCGGGGCCCCAACGCCGGCTTCGCCAACTCCGGCCGACGCCGTGCGAGCCGTCGCCGTGGCGGGCGCACCAGCACGGGAAGTTTGGGCGGGCTTGTCCGCGAGGGCGGTGTCCACCAGGGCCACGATGTCGTTCGGGGTGTCGGCGCTGCGCAGGGCGGCCGTGAAGTCCTTGCGGATGAGGGCGCGGGCCAGCTTGGAGAGCAGCTTGAGGTGCTCGTTGTCCGCGCCGGCGGGGGCCGCGATGAAGAAGATGATGTCGGCCGGGCCGTCCTTGGCGCCGAAGTCGACGGCCGGGTTGAGCCGGGCCATGGCCAGCGTCGGTTCCAGCACGGCCTCGGAGCGGCAGTGCGGGATCGCGATGCCGCCGGGGACGCCGGTGGCGGTCTTCTGTTCGCGGGCCCAGGCGTCGGCGAACAGGGCGTCGATGCCGGTGGCCCGCCCGGTGCCGACGATGACGGCGGCCAGGTGGCGGATGACGGCGGCCGGCTCGGCACCCAGATCGGCGTCGAGGACGACCAGCTGGGGGGTGATCAGGGTTGTCATGTCAGTTCTCCAAGGCGTACGGCCAGGGCCGTCACGGTGACGGCGTCGGGGTGGGTTTCATTCAGGACCGGGACGCGGGTTCCCGGCAGGGAGGCGGCGGCTGCCCCATGGGCCACCGCCTGCTGCAGGCACCGGGTGGCCGGGGCTCCGGCCAGGGTGCCCAGCAGGTAGCCGGCGAGGGCAGAGTCGCCGGCGCCGACGGTGCTTTTCGCGATGATTTTCGGGCCACTGGCGAACCAGCTGCCCTCGGCCGTGACGAGCACGGCACCCTTGGCGCCGAGCGTGGCCAGGACGGCGCCCACTCCGCCGTCCGGGCCGGGCCCCACCAGGGTCTGTGCGGCGGCGGCGGCCTTGGCAGGGTCGGCCTCCAGCGACGGGCCGTCGCTGATGCCGGTCAACTCGGCAAGTTCCTCGGCGTTGGGCTTGAGCAGGTCCGGGCCGGCGGCCAGGCTGGCGGCCAGCGGCGCGCCGGAGGAGTCGACGGCGATCTTGGGGGAGTGGGCGCCGTGGCGGGCCCGCACGGCCCGGATGACGCGGGCGTGGAAGTCGTCCGGCGCCCCCGGCGGCAGCGAGCCGGCCAGCACCAGCCAGCTGGCGCCGTCGGACTCGGCGACACACAGCTCCAGCAGCGCCTGCGCCTGGTCGGGGGTGAGCGCCGGGCCCGGTTCGTTGACCTTCGTCGTGGTGCCATCGGGTTCGGTGATGGCCACGTTGCTGCGCAGTGGCACGCCGATCGGCAGGGCATGGTGCGGGATGTGCTCGGCGGCCAGCGCAAGCACGACGGCGTCGCCCGGGTCGCCGGGCAGCAGCGCCAGGGCGGTGGTGCCGGCGGCCGAGAGCGCCCGGACGATGTTCACGCCCTTGCCGCCGGGGTGGCCGGTGGCGGTGACGGCGCGTTGCACCTCGCCGCGGGCCAGCGGGGCGGCCAGCTCGATCGTGCGGTCCAGGCTCGGGTTGGGGGTGAGGGTGACGATCACGCGATCACGACCTCGACCCCGGCGGCGGCCAGCGCGGCGGCCAGGTCCGCGTCCGGTTCGGACGTCGTGATGAGCGTGTCGATGTCCTCGAGGGTGGCGAAGCGCACCAGGGTTTCCGCGCCCAGCTTGGAGGCGTCCGCCAGCACCACGACCTGCCGTGCGGCACGGACCATGGCCGTCTTCGTGGCGGCCTCGACCGGGTCCGGGGTGCTCAGGCCGAACCCGGCGTGGACGCCGTTCGTGCCGAGGAACGCGACGTCCGGGCGCAGGCCGGCGAGCTGTTCGGTGGCGCGCGCGCCGACCACGGCGCTCGTCAGCCCGCGCACCCGGCCGCCGAGGATGTCCAACTGCAGGTTCGGGTTGGCGGCCAGGGTCGTGGCGATGGGCAGCGAGTTGGTGATGACCAGCAGCTCGTCGGCCGGGGCCGAGGGCGACCAGCCGGCCAGTCGGTCAGCCAGCGCGGCCGTCGTGCTGCCGGAGTCCAACAGCACCGACGCGGTCGCGGCGTGCGGGACCAGCCGCATTGCGGCGGCGGCGATCCGGCGTTTCTCGTCCAGGCGCCGGCCGGCGCGCTCGGTCAGGCTGGGCTCGGAGGTGCTCAACCGGTCGAGTGCGACCGCCCCGCCGTGGACCCGGCGCAGGATGCGCGAATCCTCCAGCGAGGCCAGGTCGCGGCGGACGGTCTCCTGCGTGATGGCGAAGAGTTCGGCCAATTCGGTGACCGTCACCCGGCCCCGGTTGCCGACCAGCTCGGCGATGCGGTCGTGCCGTTCCTCTGCGAACATGGCGCTCCTTGCGGGTCGTCCTGCGTGACAAGTGTCACAGGATGTTGATTTGCCTGACTCTATCTGCGTTTATCTGCGTTTGTCAATAAGTTCCAACATAAACACAGATTTACCCGGCGGTCCGCCGCTGCCACCCCGGCGACTGCACGCCGCCGCCCAATCGAGTGATCGATACATCGGGGTGCGCGGACCTCGCACCCCGATGTATCGATCACTCGATCCGCTAGGACGCTCGAAACCCGGGAGAATGCACGCCCCCACCACTCATCGAGCCGGTGTCCCCGACGGGATTGGGCATCGCCGAGTCCCGGGTATCGCCGAGTCTGACCCAACGCTGCTTGTCGGACCGAGCGTTCGGTCTGTCTCGGTGGCCGGCGACCGGGCCCGCGCTGTACTTTTCCCGGCGCACGCGCAAGTCTGGGCGCATGGAAACCGTTGCCTGGTCGCGTCCGGAGGACGAACGTGCGGGGACGCCGCTGCTGCTCATGCTGCACGGCTACGGCTCGGACGAGCGGCGCATGAGCGCCCACTTCGACGCCATGCCCAGCGGGTTCACGTGCGCCGCGCTGCGGGCCCCGCGCGACGTCTCCGGCGACTACGGCTGGTTCCTGCTGGACTACTTCCTGGCCAACGACTTCGCCGAGGTCGTCTCGGCCGCCTCCGGCGTGCTGGCGTGGCTGGACGCCGTCACGGCGCGATACGGGTTCCGCAGCGTGTCCGTGCTCGGATTCTCGCAGGGCATGGCCATGGCCACGACGCTGCTGCGGCTGCGCCCGCGCACGGTGAGCGCCGCCGTCGGGCTTTCCGGGTTTGTCCTGAAGAACCACCTGCTGGCCTCCATGGAACCGCTCGCCGAGCGTGTCCCGTTCCTCTGGGCGCGCGACCCGGCCGACCTGGTCATCAACCGGGACGCCGCGGCGTTCACGGCGGACTGGCTGGCCGCGAACACGGACCTCTCGATCGCCGACTACGACGGCATGGGCCACCATTTGCGGGCCGACGAGCTGATGGACGCGGCGTCGTTCCTGACCGTCCACGTGGCCGGCGCGTCGCGGGGTTGACCGCACCGAACTCTGCACCCAACGATGGCGGCCAGTCAACCGAATGGGTGATGGCCGGGCGGAGCCGGATTCCTAGGCTGGAATCACGACCCGCACCGGGCGCCACCCCTGGAAGGACCCTCCCGTGAAAAAACTGTTCTACGCCGCGTTCGCCTACCTCGTCCTCGGCCTCGCCTCCGGCCTGTTCTTCCGCGAGTTCACGAAGGCCAAGGGTTTCGACGGTGCCACCCAGCTGGCGGTCGTGCACACGCACCTGCTCACGCTCGGCTTCATCGTGCTGCTGCTCGTCCTGGTGCTCGAGGCCGTGTTCGGGCTGACCAAGTCGAAGCTGTTCGGCTGGTTCTTCTGGACGTACAACGCCGGGCTCGTGCTGACGGCGGCCATCCTGACGGACCACGGCATGCTGCAGGTGGACGGCGTGACCGACGTCTCGGCGGCCATCCCCGGCATCGCCGGCCTCGGACACATCCTGTTGTCCGCGGGGATGGTGCTGCTGTTCCTCGCCCTGCGGACCCGGATCATGGTGAAGCACGACGCCGCGTCCCCGGCCCTCGCCGTCGGCTGACCTGCGCTGAACCCCGCCCAGCCTCGTGGCCTACGCTTGGACGAGATCGAGGTCAGGGGTTTTCTATGACACGCAAGAAGGACGAGCTCGCGCTTCCGGGAACGGAAACGGGAGCGGCACACCCGGGTCCGGCCGTGGGGCTGGCCGCGGCCGCCGCCTTCGACGAGCACGGCAGGCCCCGTCCGGCCGTGCAACGCATGCTGCTGCAGGCCGTGGAGGTCCAGCGCCCCGTGGTGCTCGCGAACCTGCGCCGGCTGCGCAAACGGCACCCGGACGCGTCCGCGTACGAGCTGGGCCGCAAACTGGAACGCGACTACCTGTCCGCCATGTCCGCCGGGGGTGCGGCGATCGGCGCCACGGCCATCATCCCCGGCGTGGGCACCATCGCGGCACTGTCGGTCTCCGCGGCCGCCACGGTCGTGTTCCTGGAGGCGACGGCACTGTACGCGCAGTCCGTCGCCGAGTTGCACGGCATCCGGCTGCAGGACCCGGAACGGGCCCAGCTGGCCGTCATGGCCATCGTGCTCGGCGAGGAGGGCACGGCCATGTTGAGCGGCCTGGCCGGGCACGCACAGGGCAAGGGGAAGACGCCCATGCAGGCATGGGGCAGGGCGGTGGGCAGCGGCATGCCACTGACGGCGGTGAAGAGCATGGCCGGCTCCATGCAGCGGCGGTTCCTGCGCAAGATGGCCGTGCAGGGCACCGCGTCCGCGATCGGCAAGTCCATCCCGTACGGCATCGGCGCGGTCGTGGGCGGTACCGGCAATTACCTGCTGGGCCGGGCCGTCATCAAGTCCACGCTGCGCGCCTTTGGCCCGGCGCCGGTCCTCATCCCCGCGGAGCTCGCGGCCGAGCTGGACGCACCCCGCAAGGACGTCAGCGGAACGCCAACGACGCCACGGCGAAGATCAGCAGGCCGGCCAGTGAGCCGACCACCGTGCCGTTGATGCGGATGAACTGCAGGTCCCGGCCCACCTGCAACTCGATCTTCTCGCTCGTCTCCACCGCGTCCCAGCGTTCCACCGTGTCCGTGATGATCGACGCGATCTCGTGCCGGTACGTGCGCACCAGGTAGGAGGCGGCCTCGGAGATCCACGCGTTCGTCTTGGCCGCCAGGTCCGGGTCGGTGACCAGCCGGGTGCCGAAGTCGCGGATCGCGCCGGTGAACTTCTTCCGCAGCTCGCTGTCCGGGTCGTCCACGGCCTCCAGCAGCGCCCTCTTCACGGTGTCCCACGTCCGTCCGGCCAGATCGCGCACCTGCGGGTCGTCGAGCACCTGCCGCTTGATGGATTCGGCGCGGGCGATCATGGCCGGGTCGTGTTGCAGATCCTGGGCCAGCGTCTTCAGGTACTCGTCCAGCTGCCGGCGCAGCTCATGGTTCGGGTCGTCCTGGACGGCGCGGGCGAATTTGTACAGCTCCGCGTACAGCTTGTCGCCCACCATGCCGTCCACGAACGACGGCACCCACGCCGGCGACCGGTCCGCAACGAGCCGGGACACGACGTCGTGGTTGCGCCCGATCCACTCGGTGGACCGGTCGACGAGCAGGTCCACGAGCTGGTGGTGGTGGCCCTCGTCGAAGACCCGCTCGGCCATCCGCCCGATCGGCGGCCCCCACGGCGGGGCGAGCACATGCTTGCGCACCATCGCCTCGATGACGTCGCGGACGTCGTCGTCGTTCAACACCGTCATGGCCCCGCGAATCGCGGCAGCGCCCTCCGTGGCCAGGCGTTCCGCGGCCGCCGGCCTCGCCAGCCACGCCCCCACCGTCTGTGCCAGCCGGGAGGCGGCCAGTTTGTCCCGCACCACGGATTCGGACAGGAAATTGGTCTCCACGAACTCGCCCAGGCTGGCGCCGATGGCGTCCTTCTTGTTCGGGATGATGGCCGTGTGGGGGATCGGCAGCCCCATAGGGTGGCGGAACAGCGCGGTCACGGCGAACCAGTCCGCGAGCGCGCCGACCATGCCGCCCTCGGCCGCGGCCCGCACATAGGCCAGCCACGGGTACCGGTGCTCCAGCGCGAACGCGACGGCGAAGATGACGGCCAGGGCCACGAGCAGGGCCAGCGCGATGGTTTTCATCCGGCGCAGCCCGGCGGCCTTCTCGGCCATGGACGAGAGGGGCTGGGTGGAGACTTGTTGCGCCATGGTGCAAGCGTAAGGGACGACGGCGGCAGGGGGCTGGGTGCGCGGCCGCACCACCCGCGCATGGCTACGCTGGGGTCCATGCAGATCATCGCCCACCGCGGCGCCAGCGGACAGTACGCCGAACATACCCGGGCCGCCTACCTGCGGGCCCTCGCCGACGGGGCCGACGGCGTGGAATGCGACGTCCACCTGAGCTCTGACGGGCAGGTGGTGCTCATGCACGACGACACGGTGGACCGCACCTCGGACGGCACGGGCCCCGTCGCCGGCAAGACCCTCGCCGAGCTGCGCGCCCTGGACATCAGCTCGTGGAAGGGCGTCGCGCTGCCGGACGGGTACGGGGCCGTGGCGGACCAGCTGCTGACGCTGGCCGAGATCCTCGATCTCCTGCGCGCTGCCGGACGGCCGGTCAAGCTCGCCATCGAGTTCAAGTACGACGTGTTCACGCCGGGCACCCGGGTCGACCCGGCGCTCGTGGACCGCACGTTGGCGGGGCTGGCCGCGGCCGGGTGGGTGGCGGCCACGTCCACGGTGGACCAGGTCGCGGTGTCGTTCATGAGCTTCCACCCGGACGTGGTGCGGCGCATCGCCGCCAACCTGCCGGCCCGGCACGTGTGCCAGCTGATCGATGACCTTCCGGCTGATTCCGCCGGGGACCCCACCGGCGAGTATGGGCGCCTGTTCGCGGATGCGCTCACCGTGCTGGACGACGGCGTCGCCCAGCTGGCCGGGCCCGGTATCGGCTTCCTGCGGGCACACACGGAACGGGCGCGCGGGTGGCTGGCGGCCGGCCGGCGCTTCCGGGTGTGGACCGTGAACACGCCCGAGGACCTGGACTTCTGCCGCGACCTCGGCGTGGCCGAGGTGACCACGGACTGGCCGGGGCGCATTCGTGGGCTGACCGCCCACGCTTGATCCAGCTTGGTGTGATTGCATTGGGGAATGGCTTCACCCATTGAGGACTACGCGCTCCTGTCCGACCTGCATACCGGCGCGCTGGTCGGCCGGGACGGCAGCATCGACTGGTTGTGTTTCCCGCGCTTCGACTCGCCGTCCGTGTTCGCAAACCTGCTCGGCACCCAGGACAACGGCCGCTGGCTGATGGCACCGGTGGGCGGCAACGCCCGCGTCGTCAGCCGTGAGTACGTGGACAGAACGTTCGTGCTGCAGACCGTGTGGGAGACTGACAGCGGCGGGGTGCTCATCACCGAGTTCATGCCCGTGGGGGACAGGCGCGCGTCGATCGTGCGGCGCATCCAGGGCCTTGTCGGTTCCGTGGACATCCACCAGGAGATCACCGTCCGGTTCGGCTACGGCAAGGTGCTGCCGTGGGTGCGGCGCGTGCGGGAGGCGGACGGCGTGGAGGCCGTGGTGGGCGTGGCCGGACCCGACGCCGTGGTGCTGCGCGGCAACCAGCTGCCGCACGCCTCCGACCACAAGCACGCGGGCACGTTCACCGTGCGCGCCGGCGAGCACGTGGACCAGGAGCTGACCTGGTACCCGTCGCACCGGGACGTGCCGCCGGGCATCGACATCGACGCCGCGCTGGCGGAGACGGTGCGCTACTGGGAGAAGTGGGCGGCCCGTTACAACCAGGACGGCAAGTACGCCCCGGCCGTGGAACGGTCCCTGCTGGTGCTTCGGGCGCTGACCCACGAGGACACCGGCGGGATCGTCGCCGCCCCGACCACGTCGCTGCCGGAGGACTTCGGCGGGGCGCGCAACTGGGACTACAGGTATTGCTGGCTGCGCGACGCCGCCCTGACGCTGGAGGCCATGCTCACGCACGGCTACGCCCAGGAGGCGTTGAAGTGGCGGGACTGGCTGCTGCGCGCCGTCGCCGGCGACCCGGAGGACCTGCAGATCATGTACGGGCTGGCCGGCGAACGCGAGCTGGCCGAGGAGGACCTCGAGCACCTGCCCGGCTATGAGGGCGCCATCCCCGTGCGCATCGGCAACGGCGCCGTCGGCCAATACCAGGCCGACGTCGTCGGGGAGGTCCTCGTCGCGTTGGAGAAGCTGCGCCTGGCCGGCGGCCACGAGGACCACTTCTCCTGGCCGCTGCAGCAGTCAATGCTGCATTTCGTCGACAACCACCTCACGGACCAGGACCACGGCATCTGGGAGATGCGCGGGGACCTGCAGCACTTCACGCATTCGCGGGTCATGATGTGGGCGGCGTTCGACTGTGGCGTGCGGGCCGTGCGCGACCACGGCCTGCACGGCCCGGTGGAGCGCTGGGAACAGTTGCGGGAGCAGCTGCGCGAGGAGATCCTCGAACACGGCTTCAACAAGGAGCTGAACTCGTTCACCCAGACCTACGGGGGCACCACCACGGACGCGTCGCTGCTCGTCATCCCCCAGGTGGGTTTCCTGCCGTACAAGGACCCCATGATGCTGGGCACCGTGGCGGCCCTGGAGCGTGAACTTATCGGCGACCACGGCCTGATCATGCGCTACCGGACGGAGACCGGGTTGGACGGTCTGGAGCCGGGCGAGCACCCGTTCCTGGCCTGCTCGTTCTGGCTCGTGGAGCAGTACGCGCACGTCGGGCGGCGGCAGGACGCCCTGGCGCTGATGGACAAGCTGGTGGCGCTGTCCAACGAGCTGGGACTGCTCAGCGAGGAGTACGACATGGGGCAGGGCCGGATGGCCGGGAATTTCCCGCAGGCGTTCTCACACTTGGCGCTCGTGCGCGCCGCCGACGCCCTGCACGGGACCGAACAGCTGAGTCTGGCCACGGACGCGATCAACATCATCCGCCCGCTGGAGCAGGAGCAGGCCGCCGCGCCGGGCCCGGCATGAGACTGCGGGACTCCCCGGCGGCCCGGATCGGCGCCTCGATCGCCATCGCCACCGGCCTGTACGGCGTGTCCTTCGGGGCGCTGTCCGTGGCGGCCGGACTGGACCTCTGGCAGACCATGGCGTTGAGCCTGCTGCTGTTCAGCGGCGGCTCCCAGTTCGCGTTCATCGGCGTGGTCGCCGGTGGCGGCACGGGTGTGGCGGCCATGAGCGCCGCGGCCCTGCTGGGCATCCGCAACGGCGTGTACGGCATGCAGCTGAACGCGCTGCTGCGCCCGGCCGGGTGGCGGCGGTTCGTGGCCGCCCAGTTCACCATCGACGAATCGACGGCGACGGCCACCGGCCAGACCGATCCGGATGAGCGGAAACGCGGCTTCTGGGTAGCCGGGGTGGGCGTCTTCGTCCTCTGGAACCTGTTCACGGCCATCGGCGCGCTCGCCGGCGCCGCGATGGGAGACCCGAAACAGTGGGGCCTGGATGGCGCGGCCGTGGCCGCGTTCCTGGGCCTGCTGTGGCCACGCGTCAGGGCGTTCCAGCCGGCCGCCATCGCCGTCGTGTGTGCGGTTGCCACGCTGCTGGCCGTGCCGTTCGTGCCGCCGGGCGTGCCGATCCTGGTCGCCGCCGTCGTCGCCGCCGGGATCGGCTGGTTCCGGCACCGCAACGTCCGCCACGACGCCGACGGCATGGAGCCGGACGTTGAACCGTACGCGCACCACGGCGGCGCCGCCCTCGAGCCGGGGGAGCGCGCATGAGCCTGTGGCCGTGGGTGTTGCTGGCCGCACTGTTGGCGTATGCGACGAAACTGCTCGGCTATCTGGTGCCGGGCAGGTGGCTGGCGAACCCGCGGATGTCGCACCTGGCCGGCACGTTGACCATCGGCCTGCTGGCGTCGCTGACGGTGGTCAACGCGGCGGCCAGCGGGACCGCCGTCGTGCTTGACGCCCGGATCGGCGCGCTGGTCGCGGCCGCGACCGCACTGTTGCTGCGTGCCCCGTTCCTCGTGGTGGTGCTGGTGGGCGCGCTTGCCGCGGCCGGGCTCCGCCTGCTCGGCGTGCCCTGAACCGTGGCCCGGGATCTAGCCCGAAGTTACGTGGGCTTTCTGCCCGGTTTCGTTGAGTTTCCGGGTGGAAAGCCTTCTTTCGGCCTAAATATGTAGTCAGAAT
>NZ_RWKQ01000002.1 GCF_003946885.1 Specibacter cremeus
CATGTATCCAGTCTTAACGACCAGGCGGCGAAGTCCAGCAGGCGCGCCTCAAGCCACCCACATTGTTCAGCACCGTCCTAGGACGGCAGGCCCGGATTGCGCCGCCAAAGGCCGGCTCCCCGTTACGGGGGCCGGCCCTCGGCGTGTCCGGCGGTAGATTGGTGGGTATGGACGCCCTGGACGACACCCGCCTGCTGCCCGGCGTGGGAGCCGACGCCACGCTGCTGTTCGTGCACGCCCACCCGGACGATGAAACGCTCGTCACCGGCGCCACGATGGCCGCCTACGCCCGGCTCGGCGCCCGCGTGGTCCTGCTCACGTGCACACGGGGCGAGCTGGGGGAGGTCATCCCGGCGGAACTGGGGCACCTCGAGGTGGGGAAATCGCCGGACGCCGACGGCGCCGGCCTGGCCGCAGAACGCGAGCGTGAACTGGACCGCGCCCTGGCCGCGCTGGGCGTCACCGAGCACTGCTTCCTGGGCCAGGGTTTTGCGGGCCAAGGTTCCGCCGGGCCGGGGCGGGTGTTCCGCGACTCGGGCATGCAATGGGGCCCGGACGGGCGTGCCATGGCCGCCGACGTCGTGCTCGAGGGATCGTTGTCGCGGGTTCCGCTCGACGAGACGGCGACCCTGGCGGCCGGCGCCATCCGCGCGGTCCGGCCGGACGCCGTCGTCACCTACGCGGCCGACGGCGGCTATGGCCACCCCGATCACGTGCGCACCCACCAACTGGTCATCCGCGCGTTGGCGCTTGCCGTCCACGGCGACGGCGACGTGCCGGGCTGGCCGGTTCCCGCCGTGTTCACGATCGTCAGCGACCGGCCGGAACGCCCGCTCGATGACTCGGTGGAACGGATTGCCGTGCACGGTGACGGCGCCGCGAAGAAGGCGGCCATGCGCGCGCACCGGACGCAGATCACCGTCGCGGGGGACCGCTACGCGTTGTCGGACGACGTGTGGAAGGACATCTCGGGGGTCGAGGAGTTCGTCCGGCTCGAGGGCCCGCGACCGTGACGGGTCCCGGAATCCTCCGGCCCAGGCCCTCGCGCGCGGCCGGGATCGCGGCCTCGATCGGCATCGGCCTCGGCGTCGGGCTGCTGGGCACGGCGCTGCACGGGCACGCGTGGTTCGGTGCCGACGCGGTGCTTCCCTATGGCGCCCTCGGGGCGTTGCTGCTGCTGGCCGCCGGCGCCTTATGGGTCGGGCTGTGGGCCCGCAGTGCCTGGTATGTCGTGTTGACCGGTTTCGTGGTGTACGCCTGCGTCGGCGCATTCTCGATCCAGCGCGGCGCCGCCGGGCTGGTGTCCTCGAATTTGCAGGGCGTCGTGTGGCTCTACGGCATCGCCGTGGTCACCCCGCTGACGGCACTGCTGGGCGCCTGGCTGCTGGGTCGCGCGCGGCGCTGAGGCCTGCGTCCCAAGTAGGGCGCACTTGCGCACCGTTTCGGGCCCGGAATGGTGCGCAAGTGCGCCCTACTTGGGACGGCGGGCCGGGGGAGGCGGGACGGCCTTGGCCAGCAGGACCGCGCCGAACGGGATCGTGACCACCCCCGAGCGCGTGCGCACCGTGCAAGCGGAGTCCGTGACGGCGACCAGGTCGCCGAGCGCGTCGGTCGCCCCGTCCTCGACGGCGTACCGGACCACCACGCGGGTGCCCGCCGGGAATGCGCGGATTCGATCAACGGCCTGGCTCACCCGTCCATCCTAGGCCGGCGCCCGGCCGCGGCTTCACACTGTGACGCGGGGGCGTGCGGGCCGGGCAGCGGTGGGGGATAATGGAGACGCCCGGGCGTTGCCGGGCATGCCGTGTAGCGGCAGGCACTTGAGGAGGAAGGTCGGGACGTGACGTATGTAATCGCGCAGCCGTGCGTGGATGTCAAGGACAAGGCGTGCGTTGAGGAATGCCCTGTCGACTGTATCTACGAAGGCGAGCGTTCCCTCTACATCCACCCCGACGAATGCGTCGACTGCGGCGCCTGCGAACCCGTCTGCCCCGTCGAGGCCATCTACTACGAGGACGACACCCCGGAGGAGTGGGCCGACTACTACAAGGCCAACGTCGAGTTCTTCGACACGCTCGGCTCCCCGGGCGGCGCGGCCAAGGTCGGCAACACGCACACCGACCACCCGCTGATCGCGGCGCTGCCCCCGCAGAACCAGGACTAGGGCGCTCATGCAGGAACCGCCCGCCGGTCTCGACAAGCTCGACGGCCGGGGATTGAGTTCGTCGAAATCCCCCCTGGGTCTCGACAAGGCCCCGGGTCTCGACAAGCTCGACCACCGAGACAAGCTCGACCACCGAGACAAGCTCGACCACCGGGCCGCCTTCGGCCTCGCGCTTCCCGACTATCCGTGGGACGCCATGGCGCCCTACCAACAGATCGCCGCCGCCCATCCGGACGGTGTGGTCAACCTGTCCATCGGCACGCCCGTCGACCCGACGCCGACGCTCATCCAGCAGGCACTCGTGGCCGCCGCGGACGCGCCCGGCTACCCGACCACGCACGGCACGCCCGAGCTGCGCCGGGCCATTGTCGACTGGTTCGCACGACGCCGGAACGTCACCTGCCTTGACCCGGCGCAGGTCATGCCCACCGTCGGCTCCAAGGAGCTGGTCGCCTGGCTGCCGCTGTTGCTGGGGCTGGGAGCCGGCGACGTCGTCGTCCGCCCCACCGTGGCGTACCCGACGTACGACATCGGCGCGACGCTGGCCGGGGCGACCTCCGTCGCCGCGGACTCGCTGGACGAGCTCGACGATGAGACGCGGGCCCGGGTGCGACTCGTCTGGGTCAACTCGCCGGGCAACCCGACGGGCATCGTGCGGGACGTGGCACAACTGCGCCAACTCGTGGACCAGGCCCGTGAACTGGGCGCCGTGGTGGCCTCCGACGAGTGCTATGCCGAGCTCGGCTGGGGCCGCTGGGACGTCGAGGAGGGCGGCACGCCGGTGCCCAGCGTCCTGGACCCGCGCGTCTGCGGCGGCTCCGCCGCGAACCTGCTGGCCGTGTACTCGCTGAGCAAGCAGTCCAACGTGGCCGGCTACCGGGCCGCCTTCGTGGCCGGCGACGCCGCCATCATGGCGAACCTGGTCAACAGCCGCAAGCACGCCGGCATGATCGTGCCCCACCCCGTGCAGGAAGCCATGCGCGTGGCGCTGGGCGACGACGCCCACGTCCGCGACCAGAAGTCCCGGTACCGGGTCCGGCGGGCGAAACTCGTCGCCGCACTGGAGGGCTACGGGTTGGCGATCCACCACTCCGAGGCCGGCCTGTACCTGTGGTGCACGGCGGGCCAGGACACCTGGCACACCATCGAGAGGCTGGCCCGGCTGGGCATCGTGGCCGGACCCGGCGTGTTCTACGGCGACGCCGGCAGCGGGTACGTGCGCATCGCCCTGACCGCCACGGACGACCGGATCGACGCCGCGGTGCGCCGCCTGGCGGCGGAGGCCCGCGCCTGACCGGCCGCCGGCGGGCGCATGACGCCGAGGGATTCGGCGCCCGGATTGGTGCCAGCCGCCCCCGAGGCGGTACTTTCATATGTAGACATTCGTGCGCCCCGGGGCCCAAGGGCCCGGGCCGGACCACCCACCCAGGACGGATCGGTCGCGCAGGATTTGAACCAGGGTCCCGGCCACCGGGCCGAGGCACCTCATGAAGGGGACTCCATGACTGAATCCACGAGCGCCACGCTGCGCTATGACGGCGGAGAACTAGAGCTTCCGCGGATAGAGGCAGTTGAGGGCAACGCCGGTTTTGACGTTTCCAAGCTTCTCAAGGACACCGGCGCGGTCACCTTCGACCCCGGTTTCGTGAACACCGCCGCGACGACGTCGGCCATCACCTTCATCGACGGTGACAAGGGGATCCTGCGCTACCGCGGCTACCCGATCGAGGAACTGGCCCAGCACTCCTCCTTCCTGGAGGTGTCCTACCTGCTCATCTACGGGAACCTGCCCACCCCGGCCGAACTGGAGAAGTTCGATTCAAAGATCCGCCGCCACACCATGCTGCACGAGGACCTGAAGGGCTTCTTCGGCGGCTTCCCGCGCGACGCGCACCCCATGCCGGTGCTGTCCTCGGCGGTGTCCGCGCTGTCCACGTTCTACCAGGATTCGCTGGACCCGTTCGACGACGCGCAGGTCGAGATGGCCACCATCCGCCTGATGGCCAAGCTTCCCGTCATCGCCGCCTACGCGCACAAGAAATCGATCGGCCAGCCCATGCTGTACCCGGACAATTCCATGGGCCTGGTGGAGAACTTCCTGCGCCTGAGCTTCGGGCTGCCCGCCGAGCCGTACGACATGGACCCGATCGTGGTCAAGGCGCTCGACACGCTGCTGATCCTGCACGCCGACCACGAGCAGAACTGCTCCACCTCCACGGTGCGCCTGGTCGGCAGTGCGAACGCCAACATGTTCGCCTCCATCTCCGCCGGCATCAACGCCCTGTTCGGGCCGCTGCACGGCGGCGCCAACGAGGCCGTGCTGAACATGCTCCGCGACATCCAGGCCAGCGGCGACCCGGTCGAGAAGTTCGTGGAGCGGGTGAAGAACAAGGAGGCCGGCGTCAAGCTCATGGGCTTCGGCCACCGCGTGTACAAGAACTACGACCCGCGCGCCAAGATCGTCAAGGCCACCGCCCACGAGATCCTGGCCAAGCTCGGCGGCAACGACGAACTGCTCGACATCGCCATGCGCCTGGAGGAGGTCGCCCTGACGGACGAGTACTTCGTGGCCCGCAAGCTGTACCCGAACGTCGACTTCTACACCGGCCTGATCTACAAGGCCATGGGCTTCCCGGAGAAGATGTTCACCGTCCTGTTCGCCATCGGCCGGCTGCCCGGCTGGATCGCCCAGTGGCGCGAGATGATGAAGGACCCGCAGACCAAGATCGGCCGCCCCCGCCAGCTGTACACGGGGGAGCCGGAGCGCATGTACCCCTCGCGCTAGCGGAGACCGACGACGGCGGCCGGTGACCTTTCGTAGCGAAAGGTCACCGGCCGCCGTCGTACTGGTTATTTGGCGACGTCCGGGTTCACCTCGGCCTTGGCAATGGCCACGCTGCCGACGCCCCACTCATCGAGGATCTTCTTGTAGTCGCCGTTGTCGATCAGCTTGTTCATCGTCTTGGCCACCAGCTCCGTCAGGGGCAGGTTGTCCTTCGCCACGGCGATGCCCACCGGGGAGGCCTGGTACACGTCGCCAAACGCCTCGAGCTGCCCCGTGGTCTGCGTGACCGCGTAGGCGATGGTGATGGAGCCCGCCGGCATGGCGTCCACGCTGCCGTTGACCAGGCGCGTGGTGACATCGGTCTGGTTCTTCAGGCTGATGATCTTGATGGCCGGCTTGCCCTCGTCCAGGCACTTCTGGTTCCGGCCGGCCAGGTCCTTGGTCTCCTGGAAGGACCCCGTCTGCACGGCGATGCTGCGGCCGCAGATGTCATCGAGGCTGAAGTGCTTCGGGTTCCCCTTCTGCACCGCCCACTGGGTGCCGGCCTGGAGGTAGCTGACGAAGTTGGCCGCCTTCTTGCGCTCGTTGGTGATGAAGAAGGACGATGCGCTCAGGTCGTATTTGGGCCCCAGCGACGGCAGGATGCTGGTGAAGGCGGCGCTCTGGACTTCGACCTTGAGGCCGAGCAGCGCGCCCATGGCCTTGGTCAGGTCCACGTCGTAGCCGATCGGGGTTTGGCCGTCGGCGCCGCCGAGGAATTCCGCCGGCGCGTAGGACGTGTCCGAACCCACCACCAACGTGCCCTTGGCCCGCAGTTCCGACGGCACCCGGGCCGCCAACGTCGGATCCTTTTGGATGGCGGAGACATTGAAGGACGCCGACGAGGTGGTCAGCGCCGAACCCTCCTGGGAGGCGTTCGTGCAGCCGGACAGGGCCAGGGCCCCGGCGACGAGCAGGCCCGTCGAAAGGGAAACCATCGACTTGACGGTCATGGGGGTCCTCCAACTCTGATGCGTCCGCGGCGGACGAGACTGAAGCCAGCATGTGTGGCCGGGGTTACATCTGTCAAATTGATATGCGGATTATTCAATATGGATGGTATCTATGATCTCCGATGGCATGATGGTGCCATGGCCAAGCCCTTCACGTTGACGCAGCTGCGGTATTTCGCCGTGGTCGCCCGGCTGCGCAGCATGACGGGGGCCGCGGCCGAGCTGCTCGTCACCCAGTCCGCCGTGTCAACGGCCGTCGCCGAATTGGAAAAAGCCGTGGACGCCCAGCTCTTCGTCCGCAACCGGTCCGCCGGGCTGAAATTGACCGGCGCCGGTTCCCGCTTCGCGCAGGAACTCGATTCCTTCCTGGACCACGCCGACCGCCTGTACGAGTCGGCGACCGGGTTGTCCTCCACCCTGTCCGGGGCGTTGTCGGTGGGGGTCTTTGCCCCGCTGGCCCCGTTCCGGCTGCCGGTGATCCTGCAGATGTTCCACACCCGTTTCCCGGGGGTCGACGTCACGTTCCTGGAAGCGGACCTGGGCGAGTTGCGCACGGCCGTGCTGGACGGGCGGTGCGACGTGGCCATCATGTACGGGCTCGGCCTGGACAGCCGGTTCCAGGCCACCGTGGTGGAGCGGATACCGCCCCATGTCCTGGTGGCCGCCGGCCACCCGGCGGCACGGACCCCGGACGTCGCCGTGTCGCTGCACGACTTCGCGGACGAACCCATGATCCTGCTCGACCTGCCGCTGAGCCGTGACTACTACGAAAGCCTGGCCCGGGCGGCCGGCGTGGTCCCCAAGGTGCACTACCGCTTCTCCGGCTACGAGACCGTGCGGTCGTTCGTGGCACAGGGGCACGGCTACGCCCTGCTCAACCAGCGCGTGGCCAATGACAGGCCATATTCGGGTGGACGGGTGGTCGCGTTGGACCTGGCGGACGAGCTGCCGCCCATCGAGGTGGCCCTGGTCCGCTCCGCCGCCATCACGCCAACGCGCAGGACGCTCGCCTTCGAGCAGGTGTGCGCCGACTTCTACGCCGGCGCCCCCACAACCGGCAACCAGGCACCACCCATTCCAACACCTTCCCAGGAGGACTAGACATGCAATCCATCCACGAACGCGCCGAACAGCTGCGGGAGGACCTGATCGGGTTCCGGCATGACCTGCACAAGATCCCGGAGATCGGCCTGGACCTGCCGCGCACCCAGGCCCTGGTGCTGGCGAAGATCAACGAACTCGACGGCGTGGAGGTCACCCGCGGGGAACGCCAAAGCGCCGTCACCGTGGTGCTCCGCGGCGGCAAGGACAACCCCGGCGGCGGTGAACGGCAGGTGGTGCTGCTGCGCGGCGACATGGACGCGCTGCCGGTCACCGAGGAGACGGGACTGGAATTCAGCTCAACCATTCCCGGTGCCATGCACGCCTGCGGGCACGACGTGCACACGTCCGCGCTGTACGGGGCGCTCCGGCTGCTGCACGAACGCCGGGAGGAGCTGGCCGTGGACGTCGTCTTCATGTTCCAGCCGGGGGAGGAAACCTACGATGGCGCCCGCTTCATGGTGGCGGACGGCGTGCTGGACGCCGCCGGACGACGGGCGGATGTGGCATTCGGGCTTCATGTGTTCTCCGGCGAGTACGACAACGGCGTCTTCTACTCGCGTCCGGGCCCGCTGATGGCAGGCTGCGACGAACTGTTCGTCACCGTGCGCGGCGAGGGCGGCCACGGATCAACGCCGCACCTGACCCGGGACCCCGTCCCGGTGGCCTGCGAGATGGTGCTGGCCATGCAAACGCTGGTCACGCGCCACTTCAACGTCTTCGACCCCGTGGTGGCCACGATCGGCAAGCTGGTGGCCGGGACGGCCGGCAACATCATTCCGGACAATGCGACGTTCGACGTGACGTTGCGGACCTTCTCCCCGGGGCACAAGGAAAGACTCCTGGCCGAACTGCAACGCCTGTTCCGCGGCATTGCCCAGGGGCACGGCATGACGGTGGACATCACGGTGGCCCCCGACTACCCGGTGACCGTCAACGACGCGGCCGAATACGCCTACGCGGGCGAGGTGATCGCCGACGTGTTCGGGGCCGGCAGCTTCCGTGAAATGGCGTTTCCCGTGCCGGGCTCGGAGGATTTCTCCCATGTCCTGCGCGAAGTGCCCGGGGCGTTCATCATGCTCGGTGCCACGACGGCGGCCACCCCGGCGGAAGGGGCCAGCAACCATTCGCCGCGTGCCGCGTTCGACGACGCCGTGGTGCCCAGGGCCGCCGCCGCGCTGGCGGAACTGGCCTTCCGGCGGGCCGGCCACGGCAGCCGACGCTGATTCCCGGACCATCCGTGCTAAAAAAGAAGCGTGCCGAAAATCGTTGATGCCGCCGACCGCCGCGACCACGTCGCCGACGCCCTGTACCGGGTGGTGCTGGCCAAGGGACTGGCCGCCGTGTCATTGCGCAACGTCGCCCGGGAGGCCGAGCTGGCACTCGGCTCCGTCCGGCACTACTTCGACAACCAGGCCGACCTGCTCGAGGCCGCGTTCGCGCTGAACTCCGAACGCGTCCATGCCCGGGCGCTGGACGCCCTGGAGGCGTTCGAGCAGGCCGGGCACGCCGACCGGGACGAACTGCTGGCCGGGGCGGCCGGCGTCCTCGAGGAGTTCCTGCCGCTGGACGAAGGGCGGGCGGGCGAGGCCGTGGTGCACATGGAATTCATGCTGGCCGCCCGCGCCGACGACCGGCTGGCCGACGTGGCCCGCGACGACTACCGTGCCACCGCGGCCGTCGTCGGGCGCGTCATCCTGCAGCTGATCGACGGCGGCGCCATGGCGGCCGGCCGCTCCCCGGTCGGGGAGGCGGAGCGGCTCATGGCCGTGCTGGACGGGCTGGCGCTGCGCCTGGTCCTGCAGCCGGCCTGGGCCACGCCCGCACAGGGCAGCGCGACGCTGTGCGCCCATTTGGCCTCGCTCGGCGCCGACCAACCGGAGTAATCTGGAGGGTGGGGCTGTCGCGAGCGGAACGACGGTCCATGGAGGCGAACCATGCAGCATACCGGCGGCCCCGGCTGGAGGATCACGATGGATACCTCCTCGGCCCTGCTCATAGCCTTGTACATTCGCGATGTGGCCGGGCTCGACGGCGCCGGAACCCCCGCACTATCCCACATCGCCCCGCAGGTGCGGGCCGCCGACCACACGCGGCTGACCGCCCACATCGGCGGGGCCGCGGCGCTGCGCACCCAGTGGGAGGCGTGGTGGGAGACGCTCATGGCCGGCCGGCCGCAAATGGAGCCGGAGCTCTCACCGCCGGAGTTCAGCTCCTTCGCCGCCACGCCGGCGCTGCAACGGGTCCTGCAGGCGCACTTCGGCGCCGCCCTGACGTGGGCGCGCGAGCGCACCAGCGCCTACAACCGCATGGCCGAGCAGCGCGAGACGCTCGGGTCGGGCAAGATCCTGGCCGAACTCGTCCAGAACCGTGAACTCGAGCTGGGGCGCAACGCCCGCGACTTCACCCTGACCATCGTCGAGATGCCGCTGGCCGAGCAGCGCGCCTGGTTCATCGAGCCGGACCGGCTCATCATGAGCCAGCACCTGCTCGACGACCACGACGCGTTCCTCAGCTACGTCCAGCCGGTCGTCGAACTGCTCGTCTGAGCCGGCCGGACAGGGCCTGACTCGCTATTGTCCGCCCCGGACGGTGATGACAACCGTCCCCGCGGCCGAGGGTGCGGCGCGCCACCCGACGTTCGCGCCGCCGTCGTTCGCGGAGCGCACCCACGCCTTGCCGTCGTGCGCCACCTCGGTGATGCCGAGCGCCGACGCGTTCGCCACGGCCCACTGGGCCACGCTCCAGCCGAGCGTGTCCGACGCCGGGATGGTCACCGTGGCGCCGGCCGCGGAGATGCCGCCCAGATTCCCGTAGGCGGCGGCCAGGGCGTCGGTCACGGCCGTGGCCGAGCCGGCCTTCGTGGGGTCCGCCAGCGTGCAGCTGAGCGCGCCCGGGGAGTTGCCGGTCAGCGCCGAGGCGAAGGCCTTCGCGACGGATTCGTGCTTGGCGTACGCGGCGGGGTAGGCGGAGCGTTGCACCACCTGGGCCGCCTCCGTGATCGGCATGTCGGCATACCCGGTGACGGTGTCGAGCTCGTTGAAGAACGCGTTCGCCGAGTAGACGGGGTCCAGGATCTGCGCCTCGGTGCCCCAGCCCTGTGACGGGCGCTGCTGGAAGAGGCCCAGCGAATCCATGTCGCCGTGCGTGATGTTGCGCAGCTTGGACTCCTGCATGGCCACCGCCAAGCCGATCGACGCGGCCCGTGCCGGCATGCCGCGGCGCACCGAGATGGCGGAGATCAGCGCCGCGTTCGCCGCCTGGTCGGTGGCCAGGGTGGCTTTCGCGTCGCCGACCGACGCCGTGCAGCCCACGGCCAGCGGCGGGGCGAACATGCCGCGAAACGCGTTCGCCACCCAGATGCCGCCGCCGGCCAGCAGCCCGACGGTCACCAGCACGATGACCAGCCAGGTGGCGGCCGCGCGGCGCCGGCGCGCCATCACCGGCGGCCCGGTACGCTAGTTCGCATGCAGGGCGTCGTTGAGCTCGACGCTCTGGCCCTTGCGCGGCAGCACCTCGACCTCGCCCGTGCTCGAGTTGCGGCGGAACAGCAGGTTCGGCGTGCCGGAGAGCTCCACGGCCTTGACGATGACGCTGGTGTCCTCGCCGTCGTCGTTCTTCGGGCCGAGCACGCGCACCCGCGTGCCAGCGGTGACGTACAGGCCGGCCTCCACCACGGAGTCGTCGCCGATCGAGATGCCCACGCCCGAGTTCGCGCCGAGCAGCACGCGCTCGCCCAGGGCGATGCGTTCCTTGCCGCCGCCGGACAGCGTGCCCATGATGGACGCGCCGCCGCCCACATCGGTGCCGTCGCCGGCCACGACCCCGGCCGAGATGCGGCCCTCCACCATCGAGGCGCCCAGCGTGCCGGCATTGAAGTTCACGAAGCCCTCGTGCATGACCGTGGTGCCCTCGGCCAGGTGCGCGCCGAGGCGGACCCGGTCGGCGTCGGCGATGCGCACGCCGGAGGGGACGACGTAGTCGACCATGCGCGGGAACTTGTCCACGCCGTACACCGTCACGGCGCCGCGCCGGCGCAGCTTGGCGCGCGTGAGCTCGAAGCCCTCCACGGCGGCCGGGCCGAAGTTCGTCCACACCACGTTGGCCAGCTTGCCGAAGATGCCGTCCAGGTTGATGCTGTTCGGGGCGGCCAGCCGGTGCGAGAGCAGGTGCAGGCGCAGGTAGGCGTCGACGGTGTCCGCCGGGGCCCGGTCCAGGTCGATCTGGGCGAACACGACCTGCGCGCTGACGCCGCGGTCCGGGTCCGTGCCGGCCGCCGCCAGGTCCTGGAGGTCGTCGCCGGCCGCCGGCGCGTTCCCGAGCGTCTCGGCGGCCAGGCCGAGCGCGGGGGCGGGGAACCAGACGTCCAGCACGGTGCCGGCGTCGGTGATGGTGGCCAGGCCGAAGCCGTGGGCGGAGCGGGGGGCAGTCGATTCGGCTGTCTCAGTCATGGTCCAAGTCTAGCCAAGGACGCCGGGGCGCCCGGTCCCGCTGGGTAAGCTGGCGGGATGAGTAACAACGACGGCGGCCCGGTCGCCTTGGACCTGCGGGCGGACGTGGCGCTGCTGACGGCGGCGCTGCTGGACATCGAGAGCGTGTCCGGGAACGAGACGGCCTTGGCGGACGCGGTCGAGGCGGCGTTGCGGCCGTTGGCGCACCTGTCCGTGGTGCGCAACGGGGACGCGATCGTGGCCCGCACGTCCCTTGGCCGGGCGCAGCGGGTCATCCTGGCCGGGCACCTGGACACGGTGCCGCTGCCCACGGTGCCCGGGTCGCGCGGCACCGTGCCCGCCAGCTGGGACGGCGACGTGCTGTACGGCCGCGGGGCCACCGACATGAAGGGCGGCGTCGCCGTCCAGCTGGCCATCGCCGCCGCGCTGGCCGAACCCAACAGGGACATCACGTTCGTCTTCTACGACCACGAGGAGGTCGAGGCCGCCAAGAGCGGGCTGGGCCGGCTGGTCCGCGAACACCGGGAGCTGCTGGACGCCGACTTCGGCATCCTGCTCGAGCCGACGAACGGGGTCGTGGAGGGCGGCTGCAACGGGACCATGCGGTTCCAGGCGACGACGGCCGGCCGGGCCGCGCATTCGGCCCGTGCCTGGATGGGGGAGAACGCCATCCACGCGGCGGCACCCATCCTGGCCCGGCTGGCCGCGTATGAACCGTCGACCGTCGCCGTGGACGGGCTGGACTACCGGGAGTCGTTGAACGCCGTGCGCATCAATGGCGGCACGGCCGGCAACGTCATCCCGGACCGGTGCGTGGTGGAGATCAACTACCGGTTCGCCCCGGACAAGACGCCGGCGCAGGCCGAGGCGCACGTGCGCGACTTGTTGGCCGGGTTCGACGTCGTGCGCACCGACGCGGCCGCGGGCGCCCGGCCCGGACTGGACGCCCCGGCTGCGGCCAGCTTCGTGGCCGCGGTCGGCGGGACACCGCTGCCCAAGTACGGCTGGACCGACGTCGCCCGCCTCGGCGAACTCGGCATCCCGGCCGTCAATTTCGGCCCGGGAGACGCGCTGCTGGCCCACTCGGACAACGAGCACGTGCCCGCCGCGGCCATCCGGGACTGCCTGGCCGCGCTGCTGCGCTGGCTCGGCTGACCCGACCACCCGGTCTCGACAGGCTCGACCACCGGTAGTCGAGCCTGTCGAGACCCCGGTGGTCGAGCCTGTCGAGACCCGTCAGGGTTCCGCCAGGTCAACGCGGGCCAGCGCGGTCTTGGCCTTCGCGACCCGGGTCGAGCGGTTCAATCGGCGTTCGAGCCATTTGGCGACACCGGCCAGGATCAGGCACAGGCCCACGTAGATCACGCCGGCGACCATGAGCGCCGGCACCACCGGTGAACCGTACTGGACCTGCGAACCGAAGTACGTGGCCTGGAACAGGATCTCGTTGTAGGTGACGATGAAGCCGAGCGCCGTGTCCTTCAGGATGACCACCAGCTGGGCGATGATGACCGGCATCATGGCCCGCACGGCCTGGGGCAGCAGGATGCTGACCTGGACCTGCGCCTTGGTCATGCCGACGGCCAGGCCGGCCTCCCGCTGGCCGCGCGGCAGCGATTCGATGCCGGCGCGGAACACCTCCGCCAGCACCGACCCGTTGTACAGGACCAGGCCGACGACGACGGCCGTGAACGGGGTGATGCCCTCGACGCCGAGGGACGGCAGGCCGTAGTAGATGATCATCATCAGGATCAGCAGCGGCACGGCCCGGAACAGCTCCGTGAACCAGTAGCACGGGACGCTGATCCAGCGGCGGTCCGCGAGCCGGCCGAACGCCAGGATGACGCCGACCACGAGGCTGCCGACGGCGGCCGTGCCGAACGCGCCCAACGTGGCGCCGATGCTCGTCACGATGGTCTGCTGGACGAGTGGGAACCGGAAGATCTGCCACTTCTCGGCCGTGAACTGGCCCGTCTGCGCAAACCTGTACAGGATGAACGCGATGATGCCCACGACCACGATTGCCGTGATGATGGACAGGTAGACATTGCGGGTGCGTGCCTTCGGTCCGGGCACGTCAAAGAGAACCGAACTCATCGGGCCACCCTCCACTTTTTCTCGAGATATCGCTGCAGCGTGGACAGCACGCCCAGGACCAAGACGATGAAGATGAGCGCCACCCAGAGCAGGCCCACCATCTGCGGTTCGCCGCGCTCGCTCAGGTTGGCGCGGATGGCGCCCGCCTCGGCGACCGAGAAGCCGGCCGCCACGGTCGTGTTCTTCAGCAACGCGATCAGCACGCTGAACAGCGGCGGCACGACGGACCGGAACGCCTGCGGCATGATGATCAGGGACAGGGTCTTGCCGAACGGCAGCCCGATGGCGCGGGCCGCCTCGGCCTGGCCGACGGGCACGGTGTTGATGCCGGACCGGATGGTTTCGGCGACATACGTGGCCGTGTACAGGGACAGGCCGATGATCGCGGCGACCATGAAATTGATCTCCGGCAGGCCGAGCCGCGGATAGCCCAGCGCGAAGAACGCCAGGATCAGGGTCAGTGGCGTGTTGCGGACCGTGTTGACGTACAACGTGCCGGCCGCCCGCATGGCGGGCACCGGCGAGACGCGCATGGCGGCCACGATGGTGCCCAGGATCAACGCGAAGACCGCCGACACCACGAACAGGATGCCGGTGTTCTTGAAGCCCGTGACAAACAGGTCAAGGTTGTTGATGAGTGTATCCACAGTGCACAGTCGCTTTCAGTGAATCAAGGGGAATGGGAGGTGCCGGTGGTGCGGCCAGGGGGCCGCACCACCGGCACCGGCAACCGGGGCAGGCCTAGTACTGGTCGACCTTCGGCTGCTCCACCTTGGTGCCGGACTTGCCCAGCGTGCTGTCGAAGATCTTCGTCCAGGTTGCCCCGCCATTGGTGAACATCTCGTTGATGAACGTGCGCAGCGCGGTGTCGCCCTTGGGCAGGCCGACGCCGTACTTCTCCACCGTGAACGGCTCGCCGACGACCTTCAGGGTGGCCGGGTCCTGGGACGCATAGCCGAGCAGGATGGCCTGGTCGGTGGTCACCGCGTCGACCGTGCCGCTCTTGAGCGCGTCAACGCACTTCGAGTACGTGTCGAACTCGGTGGTCTTCGTGTTGGGGAAGTTGGCCTTGATGTTCTGGATCGGCGTGGACCCGGTGGCCGAGCACACGTTCTTGCCGGCCAGGTCCTTCTCGCTCTTGATCGTGTCGTTGCTCTTCTTCACCAGCAGGCCCTGGCCGGTGATGAAGTACGGGCCGGCGAAGTCGACGAGCTTCTTGCGCTTGTCGGTGATGGAGTAGGTGCCCACGTACAGGTCGATGTCGCCGTTGGCCAGAGCGGACTCGCGGTTCGCGGACGGGATCGGCTTGAATTCGATCTTGTCCGTGCCGAAGCCCAGCGACGCGGCGGTCCAGCGCGCGATCTCGATGTCGAAGCCGCTGTACTCGCCCGTGGCCGCATCCTTGAAGCCGAGTCCGGGCTGGTCCTGCTTGACGCCGATGCGGACTTTCCCGTTGGACTTCATCTTGTCGAAGGTCGGGCTGCCGGTGAGTTTGACATCCTTGGCCACGGCGTACGACGGGCCGCTTTCGGTCCCCGGCGTCGTCGTGCCGCTGCCGCCGCACGCACTGAGCGCCAGGGCGGCCGTCGCGAGCAGGGCAGTGGCGCCCAGGCGTTTCCTGGTCAGGAAGTTTTTCATGGTGTTCCTTTCGTGAACGGCCGTGAGACCGGCCGTGCGAGTGGTGCCGGGCGGGCCCGGCGTCGAAACCTGTTAGTGGGTGAGGATCTTGGAGAGGAAGTCCTTGGCCCGGGCGCTCTGCGGGTTCGTGAAGAAGTCCTCCGGTTTGGCGTCCTCGACGATCTGCCCGTCGGCCATGAAGACGACCCGGTCCGCGGCCTTCCGGGCGAAGCCCATCTCGTGTGTGACGACGACCATGGTCATGCCCTCGCGGGCCAGCTCGATCATCACGTCCAGCACCTCGTTGATCATCTCCGGGTCCAGGGCGCTGGTCGGCTCATCGAACAGCATGACCTTCGGCTTCATGGCCAGGGCCCGGGCGATGGCGACGCGCTGCTGCTGGCCGCCGGAGAGCTGCGCCGGCAGCTTGTCGGCCTGCTGGCCCACCCCGACGCGCTCGAGCAACGCACGGGCCTGCTCCTCGGCGTCGGCCTTGGATGCGCCCTTGACCTTGATCGGCCCGAGCGTCACGTTCTCCAGGATGGTCTTGTGCGCGAACAGGTTGAACGACTGGAACACCATGCCGACGTCGGCCCGCAGGTGCGCCAGTTCCTTGCCCTCCGACGGCAGCGTCTTGCCGTCGATCGTGATGGTGCCGGTGTCGATGGTCTCCAGCCGGTTGATGGCGCGGCACAGCGTGGACTTGCCGGACCCCGACGGCCCGATCACCACGACGACCTCGCCGCGCTTGACCTGCAGGTTGATGTCCCGCAGCACATGCAGCGGACCGAAGTGCTTGTTGACTGCTTGCAGATCCACCAGTGGTTGCGGCTGTTCAGGGCTTGTCATGGCCTCGAATCTACCAACATGCGCCCGGCCGGATAACCCAAATCGCAATCGGTCGCGGATCGTAACGTGTTCGATACGTCCCGCTGCCGCGTTGGCCGCGCCGTGGCATAGCCTAGGGGGATGAGCGCACCCATCGAATCCAACCGGCCCGGATCGGCAGCCATCCTGCGCCGAGGCAGCTGGAAACGCGTCGACGTCGACGGCACCACCTCCGATGCCCGGCTGCTCAAGTCCAAGCTGGGCGGCGAATTCACGCACACGGACCCGTGGCGCGTCATGCGCATCCAGAGCGAGTTCGTTCAGGGCTTCGACGCGTTGTCCAACATCGGCCCGGCCGTCAGCGTGTTCGGCTCCGCCCGCACGAAACCGGGCAGCGTCGGCTACCAGGTCGGCGTCGAGGTGGGCCGGCTGCTGGCCGAGCAGGAAGTCGCCGTCATCACCGGCGGCGGGCCCGGCTCGATGGAGGCGGCCAACAAGGGTGCACGCGAGGCCGGCGGCCTGTCGGTGGGCCTCGGCATCGAGCTGCCGTTCGAGCAGGGCATGAACCAGTGGGTGGGGTTGGGTGTGGACTTCCGCTACTTTTTCGCCCGCAAGACCATGTTCGTCAAGTACGCCCAGGGTTTCATCGTGCTGCCCGGCGGCCTCGGCACGCTGGACGAACTGTTCGAGGCCATGGTGCTTGTGCAGACACGCAAGGTCACGCAGTTCCCGATCGTGCTGATCGGGACGGATTTCTGGCGCCCGGTGCTGGACTGGATCCGCACCACCATGGTCGATGAGGGCGTGGTGTCCGCCGAGGACGTGGACATCGTCAAGCTGGTGGACTCGGCCGAGGAGGCCGTGGACCTGGTCATGGCGGGTGGCGTGCGCGAGCAGGTCGAGGCGTGGCGCCAGCGCATCGAGGACTGACGCCGGCGCCCGGCTGACCCGCCATTTCCCGGGCCGGTCTGGCACCATGGAACGGTGATGTATTTCCTGGTCTTCGTGGCCCTGCTGGTGGCCGGCGGTGTTGCCCTGTACGTGGTGGGCCTGCGGCGTCCGGACCCGGACGCCGCCCTCCTGCGGGACGGCCTCGCCGATCCCGTGGCCAACCTGCCCCCCGTCCTGTTGCCGGCCGATCCGGTCCCGGCGGACGTCGACAGGCTGCGGTTCGCCCTGGGCCTGCGCGGCTACCGGATGGACCAGGTCGACGAGGTCCTGGACACGCTGCGCGACCAGTTGGCGGAACGGGACCGGCAGATCACCGAGCTGCAGGCCCGGCTCGCGTCCGGCAGTGAGGCGCCGGGCGGCGTCGAGCGGGGGCCGGCGTGAGCGCCGTCGTCGTCGGTTCCGACGGGCTGGCCCGCTGCCCCTGGCAGGGCATCGAGACCGACGAACTGTACCAGCGCTACCATGACACCGAATGGGGCCGGCCCGTCTCGGGGGAGCGGGACATGTTCGAGCGGCTGAGCCTGGAGGCGTTCCAGTCGGGGCTGAGCTGGATCACGATCCTGCGCAAGCGGGACGCGTTCCGCACCGCCTTTGCCGGGTTCGATCCGCACGCCGTCGCCGCCTTCACGGACGACGACGTCGCGCGGCTCCTGGACGATGCCGGCATTGTGCGCAACGCGGCCAAGATCAACGCCACGATCGCCAATGCGCGTGCCCTCCTGGCCCTGCCGGACGGCACGACGCTGGCGTCGATCGTGGCCGCGCACGCCCCGGCGGCGCCGCGTCCGGCCACCGATCCGGTGCCCGACAGCACGCCCGAGTCCGTGGCCCTGGCGAAGGAATTGAAGAGGAACGGGTTCCGCTTCGTGGGGCCGACGACCGCGTATGCCATGATGCAGGCGATCGGGCTGGTGGACGACCATGCGCCCGGCTGCTGGGTGCACGACGCGGCCGGCCGGACCACGTGACCCGGGTGGAACCCGACGTGCGCGCCGCGGCGCCGACCCTCAACGGCGTCCTGTTCGGGGCGGTGCGCCGGGGCACGGATCCGTTGCGCCGGGCGCCCTGGTGGGCCAAGGTCAGCCTGCTGTTCCTGGCCACCCGGCTGGTCGCGTACTGGATCTTCCTCGGCGTGGCCCTGCACCAGGGCCCCAGCCCGTGGGGTGCGGGCCAGCCCGGGTACCTGCAGTTCATCGGGATCTGGGACAGCGAGTGGTACCAGCGCATCTTCTCCGGCGGGTACCCGTCGGTGCTGCCGCGCGGCGACGACGGCGCCGTCCAGACGAACGCGTGGGCGTTCTACCCGCTGTTCCCGCTGCTGGTGCGCGGGCTCAACGCCGTGACCGGGCTCGGCTGGGAGGTCGCGGCGCCACTGGTCGCGTTCGCGGCCGCGTGGGCCGCTGCCCTCATGGTGTTTGTCCTGTTCCGCCGCTTCGCCGAGCCGGCGACCGCCCTGTGGGGCACGGCGTTCGTGTTCACCTTCCCGGCGTCGCCCATCCTGCAGGTGCCGTACGCCGAATCGCTGAACCTGCTGCTGCTGGCCGCCGCCCTGTACCTGCTGTCGGCGCGCAACTATTGGGCGGCCCTGCCCATGGTTGTGCTGATGGGCTTTTCCCGGCCCACCGGTGTGCCGTTCGCCGCCGTCGTCGGCCTGCACCTGGCGCTGCGCTGGTGGAACCGCCGGAAGGATCCGTTCCCCGGCGCCGAGCTGGCTTCCGGGGCGGTGTTGCTCGTGGGCGCCGCCGTCGCGGCCGTCGCCTGGCCGGTCATCGCATGGGCGGCCACGGGGGACATGCGCGCCTACATGGACACCGAAACGTCGTGGCGCGGGCACACGTTGGTGCTGTTCAAGCCCTGGTTCGACGCCGGCGCCGGGCTGGCCGGCCCGTTGTGGGGCTGGCTGCTGCCGGTGCTGCTCGCCGCCCTGGCCGTGCTCTACCTGACCTCGCGCCCCGTGGTGCGCCTGGGCCCGGACCTGCGCCTGTGGTGCGCGGTGTACCTGCTGTACCTGTTGGCCGTGCTGGACCCGCAGACGAGCACGTTCCGCATGATGCTGCCGTTCTTCCCGCTGGGCCTGGCGGCGGCCCACCTGTCCCGGTCGCGGGCGTACCGGGGCGCCGTGCTCGTGTTCTTCGTGCTGTTGCAGATCGTCTGGGTCGCCTGGCTGTGGCGCTGGACCGAACTGCCCGGCGGAGGCGACTACCCGCCGTAGCCCGGGCCGTCGCGCCCCCCGATTCGCTCCGAACCCGCAAGTACGGAATAATGGTGTGAGCAAACCAACACAAACGGGGCCCCGGCGAAAAAGCCTGGATTCGATACCGTTGGACCCAAGAGATGGACTAGGAAAAGGGGAAATCCTGATGGCGGCCATGAAACCGAGAACCGGCGACGGTCCAATGGAAGTGACCAAGGAAGGGCGCAGCCTGATCCTCCGGTTGCCCCTGGAGGGCGGCGGACGCCTTGTTGTCGAGATGAACTCGGACGAGGCCGTAAACCTGAAGGAATGCCTGGTCGGGGTCACCGAGTAGTCCCCGCGCCCTCCCCGAGTCCGGCTCGCAAGCGAGCCGGACTCGGGGCCCCTCGGGCGCGTGGGCCCAACGCCCTCCCAACGTTCGCAAGCTCGCAAGCGAGCCGGACTCGGGGTCCCTCGGGCGCGTGGGCCCAGGACCCCCCGGGGGTGTCCACCGGAGCGCACGGTTTAGGAAGGGGTCCCTGGGCTGACTCCAACAAGGAAGGCTCCGTCCCAATTTCGGGACGGGGCCTTCCCTGTCAAGTGCTGTTGTTGACGACGGCGGCCATGCCCAAATGTCCACGCAGGGTGGCTTAGCTCCTGCCTTCGGCATGTTGATCTTTGCGGCGCCTGCCGACCAGTCCAAGGCAGAGTGCAGCCGCTGCCGCGGAGGCGGATGCGACGATGCCGAAGGGAACCGGATCGTGGGCGCCGCCGATGCCGACCAGGGGTGCGGCGAGGCCGCCGAAGGCGAACCGGGCCAGGCCCAGGAGCGAGGAGGCTGTGCCGGCGATGTCGGGATAGTCCTTTAGCGCGAGTGACGTGGCCGGCGGGCTGGTCACGGCCACTCCGCTGACCATGGTGAACAGGGACAGGATGATGGCGGCCAGGGGTAGGTGCAGGAGTGCGGTCGCGAGCAGGCCCAGGGCGCCGGAGACGGCCATGACCAGGCCAGCGGTGAGAGTTCCTTTTTCGGACCACCGTTCAGCCAGACGGCCGGCGATGAACCCAAAGGTCATGAAGCCCAGGGAGTTCAGGCCGAATGCGAATGAGTAGCCCTGCGGGGAGAGCCCATAGATGCCTTGGAGGATGTAGGTTGCCCCGCTCAGATAGGCGAAGATCGCGGAGTATGTGAAGCCGGTGATCAGCACGGCTCCAACGAACACCCGGTCGGCAAGGAGTTGGCGGAAGTCGTTTAGGGTGTGGGAGAACCCTCCGGTGATGCGCCGGCTGGCCGGCAGCGTCTCCTGGAAGACCACCAAGGACGCCACGAGGATGGCAACGCCGACGGCTGCGAGGAACAGGAAGACTCCGCGCCAGTCTGTGACGGCTGCGAGTTGGCCGCCGATGACGGGGCCGATGATGGCGGCAAGTCCGCCGAGCACGGTCAGGCGGCCGTAGTAACGAAGCAGCGTGCCGCCCGAGTAGACGTCCCGGCCGGCAGCTTGGGCGATCACGATGCCCACGGCGCCGGCCAGTCCCTGGACGAACCTCGCGATGATGAGCGTTTCGATGGTTGGGCTGAGCGCGCACAGGGCCGATGTGACGGTGTAGGCGATGACTCCGATCAGCAGCGGCGTTCGGCGGCCGAAGCGGTCCGAGAGGGGGCCGGCGATCACCTGGCCCATGGCCAGGCCGAGCAGGCAGGCAGTGATTGTCAGCTGCGCCACTGATGTCGTGCTTTGAAGCTCCGCGGTGAGGGCTGGAAGGACGGGCAGGTATAAGTCCATGGAGATTGGACCGAAGATTGTCAGCAGGCCGAGCACGACCGCCAGCGGGCGGCCGACGGTCTGTTCGCGTGCGGGCGCAGGGGTGTCGGTGGCGGTCACGCTGGCTCCGTTCTGGTGGTCATGGCATGGCCCAAGATTTTGGGCGGAGGATGCTGGGCGGGTGGCGCGGATGGCCTGCATCATGGACTCCTGGGTCCCGACGGCCTCGATGACCGAGTGCGCACCGAGGCCTCCGGTGAGTGCCTTGACTTGGCAACACCTTCGTCGCCGCGTTCAGTGACGATGTCAGTCGCGCCGAATTCGAGAGCGAGTTTTTGGCGGTATTCGTGGCGGCTCATGGCGATGATTTTCTCGGCACCGAGCTGCTTGGCGGCGAGGACAGCGAGAAGACCGACGGCACCGTCCCCGACGACTGCGGCGGTCTTGCCGGGGCCTACCTGGGCGGCAACGGCACCGAACCATCCGGTGCCGAACACAGCCGAAGCGGCGAGCAGGCTTGGGATAAGGTCTTCCGACGGGTTGCCCGGAGTGCCGACCAGGGTGCCGTCCGCGAGTGGGACCCGCAGAGGCTCGTCCTGGGCGCCCTGGGGCCCTTCCCGGTGGAGGCAGGAGCTCTGGTAGCCGGAGCGGCAGATCTCGCAGGTGTTGTCCGAGGCGAAGAAGGAACCGACGACAAAGTCGCCCGGCTTGATGCTCTTCACGTCGTCACCGACCTCGACGACGACGCCGGCGTACTCGTGGCCCATCGGCCGGGGGCTGTCCACGGCATCGGCTCCCCGGTAGGGCCACAGGTCCGAGCCGCAGACGCAGGTCGCAGCCAGGCGGATGATCGCATCGGTTGGGCTGAGGATGATCGGTTCGTCCAATGCCTGGACTCGCACGTCACCGGGGGCGTGCATGACCACACCGCGCATCGCGGTCTCCCTTCAGGGGCGGGTTTGGGGGAACATGTTCAATGCAACAGGGTCACGCCATTCCTAGCGAGGGCTCTGCTTATCCGGGTTCTGGGAGTACCTCCCTACGGTCTGCCGCTCCGGGGTAGCGTGGATGAGTGGACAACAGGATGGACGTGCGCGAGTTCCTCGCCTCCAGACGAGCCAAGATCACGCCGGAAATGGCCGGGCTGACGCTCATTGGCGGACGCCGCCGGGTTCCCGGTCTGCGCCGTGAAGAGGTTGCGATGCTCGCCGGGGTCAGCGTGGACTACTACACAAAGCTTGAGCGCGGCAACCTGGCCGGTACCTCCGAAAGTGTTCTCGACGCCATCGCCAGGGCGCTGAAGCTCGACGACGCCGAACGCGACCACCTCTACAACCTTGCCCGTGCAGCCAGCCCTTCCGGCAAGACCCGCCGCCCCCTCCAAAGCGGGACTGTCCGCCCGACCCTGCAATTCATGCTTGACTCCATCACGGCCGCGCCGGCCTTCATAGGCAACCACCACATGGACATCGTGGCCGCCAACCAGCTCGGCTATGCCCTGTACTCGGAGATGTACCGCGGATCCGCACGGCCCGCCAACCACTCCCGGTTCATCTTCCTCGACCCCAGAGCCCGGGACTTTTACCCCGACTGGGAGCTGGCAGCCAATACCAACGTGGCAATCCTGCGCACGCAGAACGGGCGCAACCCCTTCGACAAACGCCTGGCCGACCTCGTCGGAGAACTGTCCATGCGCAGCGAAGAATTCCGGACGCGCTGGGCCGCCCACAACGTCCGGCGCCATTATGCCGGGACCAAAGTTTTCCGCCACCCGGTCGTGGGAGAACTCGAACTCGCCTACGAAGCCATGGAGCTCGCCGAAGACCCTGGCTTCACCCTCACCGTCTACCCGGCCGTGCCCGGATCCCCATCCGATGAACGCCTCCGCCTGCTCGCCAGTTGGGCCGCAACCGAACGAATCCAAGACCTTGCCGGCGCAACCCAACCACAAGACGTTCATCGGCCCTGAACGCGAACTGCCCTTACGAAGCCTTCCCCTGCCGCAGCCTGAATTGCACCGGACTCAGCCCACCTAATGCTTCTTGTGCTTGCGCTTCGGCGGGGGTGGCGGCGTTGGCGTGGGGGCCGGCACCGCGCCCAGCAGGGTGGCCAGGGCCGTGCCGATCGGCACGCCCAGGCCGGTGCATGCGTCCCAGCCCGCGCCGGCCGCGTAGGCGCCGTTGTTGCCGACGGTGATGTCGCGGAAACCTTGCGGCGTGCCCGACGCGACGGCGGGTGAGTACAGCCGGGCCGCCACGAGTCCCAGCGGCTTGCCGTTCGCCCCGGCAATGCGCGAGAGCAGGGCCGCCCACAGCGGGGCGACGGCGCTCGTCCCGCCGATCACCATGCGCTGTCCGTCCACCAGCACCTGGTAGCCGGTCTGGGGATCGGCCACCGCGGCCACGTCCGGGACCCCGCGGCCCGGCTTGCCGTTGAGCAGCGGCACATTGGAGGCCTGCTGCCAGGACGGCAGGGCGAAGTGCCGGCTCACACCGCCGCCGGTGGCACCGCGACCCGCGCCGTCATTCCACACCGTCTCGGAGACCACCTTGGCCCCCGAGGCCTCCAGCCGGGTCCCGCCGCAACCCAGCACGTGCGGGCTCGACGCCGGGAAATCCGCGTGCGGCTGGTTCCCCGGCACCCGGTCGGCGCTGCCGTCGTCGCCCGCGGCCGCCGTCACCGACACGCCCAGCAGCGCGGCGTCGGCGAACGCCTGGTCCATGGCCGTGCGGGCCTGGTCCGTCCACGAATCCTCGCTCTGCCCCCAGCTGATGCTCATGGCCGCCGGCGTGGGCGAGGCGTGCGCGGCCTGGGACACGGCGTTCAGGAACCCGGCGTCCGTGTTCGGCGCGAAATACACGACGATGTTCGCCCCCGGCGCCAGGGCGCCGGCCACCTCGATGTCGAGCAGCACCTCGCCGTCCGCGCCCTGCGGGTCCTGGCCCGGCACGTTGGTGGCACCGTCGACGCCGACGGCCGTGATCGGGGCGCGGGTGACGCCCAGCCCGCCGAAGTAGGTGTCCAGTTCGGATTGGGCGAACCCGCCGCCCAGTTCGATGATGGCGATGCTGGTCCCGGTACCATCCGCGCCGGCCGGGAACTGGTACGCGTCGCCAAGCTGCAGCGGCGTGTAGGAGGTGGCGCCCGCCGCGGCCGGGGCGACGCGGAACTTGACCCGGGCCTGCGGCCGGTTGTCCAGGCCCAGCACGGCCGTCACGACGCCGTCGAGGGCGGCGGGGACGCTCAGGTCGCCGGTGCGCCGGCGCAGGTTCGGTCCGGGCCCGGGCGTTTCCACCTCCAGCAGGTCCGTGCCGAACACGTGGCCGAGCAGTCGTGCCGATCCGCTCACCGTCACCCGGCGGGACGCCGCGTCCTCGGCGACGACGTCCACCCCCAGCGAGCGCATCGTCTCGACGACGAGGGCCAGGTCGGCCGGGTCGGCGCCATAGGCGGCGGACAGTTCGGCGGTGGACAACGGCACAAGGAAGGCGCCGTCGTCGGGCTCTGCCTTGCGGCGCAGCACCAAGGTGGCGGTGATGGCCGACCCGGGTGGCGGTGGCGCCGCGCCGGCGGCGTTGAATCCCTCCGCGGGCGGCCGCTCGCTGCCGGGCAGTGGGCGAAGGTCGACGGACGGCAGGTCCGGTTGCGCTGGTGTGCTCTCCATGGAACACATCTACTCTTGTGCCCAGGCAAAGTCGAGAACGAATTGGCAGCGGACACCGCACGTCGCGGCCGCGGGTGTGACCCGTTCGTTACCTCTTGACGGCCAGCAGCAGCCCGTCGCCGGTGGGCAGCATGGCAGAAACGAGGGAATCGTTGTCGCGGATCATCTTGCCGACTCGGCGCAGGACGACCGTGCTCGCCTCCCGGATGGCAGGATCGGAGACGCGGTCCTTGTCGAGGGCGTCGTTGACGACCAGCAGCCCGCCGGCCTTCAGCAGCCGCACGGCCTGGCTGACATAGTCCGGGAAGCTGGGCTTGTCGGCGTCGATGAACACCAGATCGTAGGCGCCGTCCGTCAACCGGGGCAGCACATCCTGGCCGCGGCCGGAGATTGTGCGCGTGCGGTTGGCCGGGAACCCGACCTCGGCGAACGCCTCGCGGGCCGCCTTCAGGTGCTCCACGTCCGGGTCGATGGTGGTCAGCACGGCCCTGGGGCCCATGCCGCGCAGCAGCGCCACCCCGGAGACGCCGGCCCCGGTGCCGACCTCGACGGCCGTCTGCGCCTTCGACGACGCAGCCAGCACCGTCAACGCGGCCGAGACGCCGGCGCTGACGGGGAACAGGCCCAGCTCATGCGAGCGTTCACGGGCACGCCGCAGCACCTCGTCCTCGACGGGCAACCCCTCGGCGTAGGACCAGCTGGTGGACTTGTCGGCGCTCATGAATGATGGATCCTCAACTCGTGAAATGACCTGTGCGGCCGGTGCCCCCAACACTACCGAAAAGGCGACCGCCGTGCGCTTATGGCTGAATCGGGCCAAGAATCCAGCGAACCCCCAGAATGCTTTGGAAAACTAAAATCTCCTTCGAGAAATGAGGTGCGGTCATGGGGACACCGGCCAGCCCAGTTGCGCACGCGACCGTACTCTCGCCCGCGAATGCGTCTCCCGCGCCCGAGTGGACGCCGCCGACGTGGGAGGAAGTCGTCAGGAACCATTCGGCGCAGATCTTCCGGCTCGCCTACCGCCTGACCGGCAACAAGTACGACGCCGAGGACCTCACCCAGGAGGTCTTTGTCCGCGTGTTCAAGTCGTTGGCCAAATTCAAGCCGGGCACCCTGGACGGGTGGCTGCACCGCATCACCACGAACCTGTTCCTCGACCAGGCCCGGCGCAGGCAGCGCATCCGTTTCGACGCGCTGGCCGAGGACGCGGAGTCCCGCCTGCCCGGCAGCGACCCCGGTCCGGAGCGGTCCTTCGAACACAACAACCTGGACCTGGACGTGCAGGCCGCGCTGGACGCTTTGCCACCGGACTTCCGTGCCGCCGTCGTCCTGTGCGACATGGAGGGGCTGTCCTACGACGAGGTGGCCCGGGCCCTGGACATCAAGCTGGGCACGGTCCGGTCGCGCATCCACCGCGGCCGCGCCATGCTGCGCGAGTCGCTGGCCGCCCGCGCCCCCCGGCACCAGGGCGAACCGCCGAAGAAGCCGTCGCGGTTGCGGCCGCGCGCCATGGGCGCCCACTGATCGCCGCTTTCCAGACAGACAAGGTAATCTTCCTAACGTGTTTGGTATCAATACCCCCGAGCTGCTGATCATCATCGCGGTGGCCCTGCTGGTGATCGGTCCCCAACGTCTGCCCGAGTACCTGGAAAAGACGAAGAACCTGATCCGCGAGGCCCGCAAGATGGCTTCCGGCGCGCGCGAAACCATCAAGGATGAGGCCGGGATTGATATCGATGACATCGATTGGAAGAAGCTGGACCCGCGCCAGTACGATCCGCGCCGCATCATCCGCGACGCGCTGCTCGACGAGGACGATGTCGAGACCCTGAAGTCCGCCAAGACGGCGCCGGCGGCCGCGCTCGCGGCCATGATGGGCCGTGACGAGGAGTCCGCCAGGCCGGCGGAAACGAACGACGACGGGCCCGCCCCCCAGCCGGCCGTCACGGTGGGTGCCACGGCAGGGCCCGTGGTGGAACGCCTGGCCGAGGGCCAGCGCGCCCCGTTCGACATCGAGGCGACGTAACCGGGTTACTTGGGGGCGACGTTCAGCTTCAGGCCGGCCAGTCCGCGCGGACGGGCGGCCAGCGTGCCCGCGATCTCCAGCAGTGCCGCCGCGGCCGGGGACTCCGGGGCGCAGAGCACGATCGGCGCCCCGGCGTCCCCGCCCTCGCGCAGCGCCAGATCGAGCGGGATCTGCCCCAGCAGTTCTACGGGGCTGTTCATGGTCTGGCTGAGCCGCGCCGCCAGTTTCCGTCCCCCGCCGGAGCCGAACACGTCCATGACCGTGCCGTCCGGCAGCGTCAGCCCGGACATGTTCTCCACGACGCCGGCCACCTTCTGTCCGGTCTGCAACGCGATGGCCCCGGCCCGTTCGGCCACGTCCGCGGCGGCCGCCTGCGGGGTGGTCACCACGAGGATCTCGGCCCCGGGCAGCAGCTGCGCCACGGAAATGGCCACATCCCCGGTGCCCGGGGGCAGGTCCAGGAACAGGGCGTCCAGGTCGCCGAAGTACACGTCCGTCAGGAACTGCTCCAACGCCCGGTGCAGCATCGGTCCGCGCCAGGCCACCGGCTGGTTCCCGGTCACGAACATGCCGATCGAGATGACCTTCACGCCGTGCGCCACGGGCGGCAGGATCATCTCGTCCACCTTGGTGGGCGTCTGGGTGATGCCCATGAGCGACGGCACGGAAAACCCGTAGATGTCGGCGTCGACGATGCCCACGCGCAGCCCCCTGGCCGCCATGGCGCAGGCCAGGTTCACCGTCACCGACGACTTGCCGACGCCACCCTTGCCGCTGGCCACCGCGTAGACGCGCGTCAGCGAGCCGGGTTCATTGAACGGGATGCCGCGCCGCCCGCCGGCGCCCAACAGCTGCTCCTTCAGCGTCGCGCGCTCGTCCGCCGTCATGACGGTGAGCTCCACGCTCACGTCCGTGACGCCGTCGACCCTCATCAGCGCGGCCGTGGCGTCCGCGGTGATGGTGTCGCGCAGCGGACAGCCGGCCACGGTGAGACGGACGACGGCGCGTACCCGGCCGGCGTCGTCGGCGCCCACGTCCGCCACCATGCCGAGCTCCGTGATGGGGCGGCGCAGCTCCGGGTCGATGACCGTGGCGAGGGCGTGCTGCAGGGCGGACTGGGCGGGAGCGGGCATGGCGGGCCTTACGGGTTCGGGCTGGCCGCGGTGGCGGTCTTGCGGGCAGGCGTGCGGGGCCGGCCGTCGTCGTCGGTCGACAGGATCTCCTCGAGCAGGCTGCGCAGCTCGGAGCGGACGAAGTCGCGGGTGGCGACGTCGCGGATGGCGATGCGCAGCGCGGCGACCTCGCGGGTCAGGTATTCGGTGTCGGCGAGGTTGCGCTCGTCGCGGCTGCGGTCCTGCTCGATCTGCACGCGGTCGCGGTCGTCCTGGCGGTTCTGCGCCAGCAGGATCAGCGGGGCCGCATACGACGCCTGGGTGGAGAAGAACAGGTTCAGCAGGATGAAGGGGTACGGGTCCCACTGGAAGCCGAACAGGGCGACCACATTGATGCCCACCCACACGATGACGAAAATCGTCATGTAGAGCAGGAAGTTCGCCGTGCCCATGTAGCGGGCGAAGCGCTCGGCGAAGCGGCCGAACGCGTCCGGGTCGGCCCCCAGGTTGGGCAGCAGCCGCGACTTCAGCTCCAGCGGCGTGTCGAGACCGGGGCCCTTGATCTGGCGCTTCTCAGCCACGGCGGCCTCCCTGGTTCTTCAGCGGTGTGTCGTCCTCGTGGCTGCGCCAGTCCTCGGGCAGCAGCTGGTCCAGCAGATCGTCGACGGTCACGGCACCGACCAGCCGGCCCTCCCGGTTGACGATGGGCAGCGAGTTGAGGTTGTAGGAGGCCATGGCGTGGCTGATCTCGCTGACGCTGGCATGGTCTGAGGCCGGTTCCAGGTTCTTGTCCACGAGCGTGCCGAGCAGCTCGGGCGGGGCGCTGCGCAGCAGCTGCTGGATGTGCACGACGCCCAGGAAACGGCCCGTGGGCGTCTCCAGCGGGGGCCGGCAGATGAAGATGGCGGACGCCAGGGCGGGGGAGAGGTCCTCGCTGCGCACGTGCGCCAGCGCCTCGGCCACGGTGCCCTCCGGGGGCAGGATGACCGGCACCGGGGTCATCAGCGCCCCGGCCGTGCCCTCCGGGTATTGGAGCAGGCGGCGGACGTCATCGGCCTCATCCGGTTCCATGAGGGCCAGCAGTTCCTCGGCCTTGGCGGCGGGCAAGTCCGCGAGCAGGTCGGCGGCGTCGTCCGGGTCCATCTCCTCGAGCACGTCGGCGGCCCGCTCGATGTCCAGGCCGCTGAGCAGGGTGACCTGGTCCTCCTCGGGCAGCTCGGACATGACGTCGGCCAGCCGTTCATCCTGCAGCTCCCGGGCCACCTCGATGCGCCGTTTGTCGCTCATCTCCTGCAGCGCGTCCGCGAAGTCGGCCGGCTTGAGGTCCTCGTGGCTGGCCACGAACTGGGTGGCGCCCTGCGGCTCGAGGGCCGAGTCCGGCAACGCGTCGGCCCAGTCGATGAGCAGGGTGTGGCCGCGGCGCAGCCCGCGCAGCCGGGACGTGGAGCCGCCGCGCCGGACGAACATCTTGGTGACGAGCCAGTCGCCGTTGCGCTGCTGGTCCATGGCGATGTCCTCGATGACGGCCGCGCCGCTGCCGTCGACCAGTGTCACGCGCCGGTCGAAGAGCCCGCCCACGACGAGTTGTTCGGCGCCGCGCTGCTCGAAGCGGCGCAGGTTGACCAGCCCGGTGCAGATGATCTGCGACTGGTCCATGGACGTCAGCCGTGTCATGGGCACGAACACGCGCTTCTTGCCGGGCACCTCGACGACGATGCCGACGGCGTGGGGCGACGCGCCCGGCCCGCGTCCGAGCACGACGACGTCGCGCAGGCGGCCGAGGCGGTCGCCTATCGGGTCGAAGACGTCCAGGCCGAGGAGGCGTGCGACAAAGACGCGTTGCGGATTCGTGCTCACACGTAAAGGCTACGACGGCGCCGCCGATTCCACCGAACGGCGCAGGGTGCGAACCCGCGGCCGGGGCGCGGCGTCGACCGTTCTTCAAGTTCACTTCCAGCGATACTCCAGCCATTGCACTGCCGGATGGGGAAGAATGGTGCCATGGCAAACCTTTTTGGCGGCAACAGGCCCATGGACCAGGCGCGAATCGTCCCGACCGGGGAGACGATCGGGTCCTATTCGTCCTACCTGGATGCGCAAAAGGCCGTCGACTACCTGGCCGACCAGAAATTCCCGGTCCAGCACGTTTCGATCGTTGGCAACGACCTGAAGATGGTTGAACGCGTCACCGGCAAGCTCAGCTACCCGCGCGTGGCGTTGTCCGGGGCCATGACGGGCGCCTGGTTCGGCCTGTTCGTGGGCATCATGCTCTCCTTCTTCGGCTCGGCCGGCGGGGAGGCCACGTTGAGCATCATGACGTCCGTGCTGATGGGCGCCGCGTTCTGGATGCTGTTCGGCATCATCGGCTACGCGTCCCAGCGCGGCAAGCGCGACTTCACGTCCACCAACCAGGTCCTTGCCTCGTCCTATGACGTGATCGTCACCCCGGATGTGGCGTCCGAGGCCCGCCGCCTGCTCGCGCAGCTGCCCATGCGCTCCACCGCCCCGGCCGGGCGCCCCACCCAGATGTACCCGCCGCAGACCCCGGCTCGCCCGGACGGCTGGCACGACCCGTACGGGCGGCCCGAGGTGCCCGCGCCGGCATCTGCCGGCAACCCGCCCGCGGCCGCGGCTGCACCGGAGGAAGCGCCCGTGCGCGGCCGGTTCCCGGACCTGCCCGATGGCCGCCCGCAGTACGGCATCCGCGTGGATACGCCGGCCGCTTCTCCCGAATCCGGCCGGCCCGACGGGGACGCCCCGGAATCCCGCGGCTAGGGCCGCCCGGGACGCATCTCCCGTAATCCGTCTCCGGCGCGCGTGCGAAGCTACCCGGAAAGCCGCGCCATCCAGGCCTCCACATCCTCCGGGGTGCGCGGCAGCGCCGCCGAGAGGTTGACGGGGCCGTCGGCCGTGATCAGCACGTCGTCCTCGATCCGCACGCCGTTGCCGCGGTACTCGGCCGGGATGGCCAGGTCCTCGGCCTTGAAGTACAGCCCGGGCTCGATCGTGAAGATCATGCCCGCCGTGATCGTGCCGTCCAGGTACAGCTCGGCGCGCGCCTGGGCGCAGTCGTGCACGTCCAGGCCCAGGTGGTGGCTGGTGCCGTGCGGCATCCACCGGCGGTGCTGCTGGCCCTCGGGCGACAGCGACACCTCCGCGGCGACGGGCAGCAGGCCCCACTCCTCGAGGCGGGCGGCCAGCACGGCCATGGCGGCGTTGTGCACGTCACGGAACTTGGCTCCCGGCACGGCCGCGGCGAACGCGGCGTCGGCGGCGTCCAGCACGGCCTGGTAGATCTTGCGCTGGATGTCCGAGTACGTGCCGTTGACCGGGATGGTGCGCGTGACGTCCGCCGTGTACAGCGAATCGGCCTCCACGCCGGCGTCGACCAGCAGCAGCTCGCCCTCGTCCACGGTGCCGTCGTTGCGCGTCCAGTGCAGGATCGTGGCGTTGTTGCCGCCGGCGGCAATCGTGTCGTAGCCGAGCTCGTTGCCCTCCTCGCGCGCCCGGGCGAAGAACGCGCCCTCCACGACGCGCTCGCCACGGCGGTGCCCCACGGCCCGCGGCAGCGACTTCACGATCTCCTCGAAACCGGCCACCGTGGCGGCGATCGCCTCCCTCATCTGCTCGACCTCCCACGCGTCCTTGAGCAGGCGCAGCTCGGACAGGGCCTCGGCCAGTTTCTCGTCCAGGGCGTCCAGCGCGGAGAGGTCCACGTTCTCCGGGTCCTGCGCCGTGTTGTAGCGGGCCGTGTCGACGAGCGCGTCGATGTTTTCGTCGACCTTGCGCACCAGCCGGATGGACACGCCGCCGATCGCCGGGTCGCCGACGTTCTTCGTCACGGCCACCTCCAGCTCGGCGATGTCCACGCAGGCCAACCCCAGCAGCGCCTTGAACTCGGCCAGCGTGGGCCGGGCCCCGATCCAGAACTCGCCGCTGCGCGAGTCCGCGTAGAACTGCTTGGTGTCCCGTCCCGCCAGCGGACGGAAGTACAGCGTGGCGTGGTGGTGGCCGCCGTCGTCACCGCGGCCCTCGTCGGTGGGTTCGAGCACCAGCACGGCGTCCGGCTCGTGGTCCACACCCAGTCCGGTCAGGTGCGCGAAGGCCGAATGCGGCCGGAACCGGTAGTCGCAGTCGTTGGAGCGGACCTTCAGCGGCCCGGCGGGGATGACCAGGCGCTCGCCCTTGAACTGCTCGGAGATGGCACGACGGCGGCGGGCGGCGTGGTCGGCGACGGCGGCTCGGGCGGGCAGTTCCGTGCTGGACGGAGCCCAGTTGCCGGCCATGAAGGCACGGAACGCGTCCGAATCAGGGCGATGTGAACGGTTGTTCACACGCTCCTCAAGCGGCTGCTCGATGGTTTCGGGATGCTGGGTGAGGGGTTCAGTCTGGTTCACCTCCCCAGTCTCTCACCGGTGCCGCCATGGCGCACTCCGGGGCACCGCCGCGCCGCGTACGCTGGGGGAATGAGGATCGACCTGCACACGCACTCCAACGTCTCCGACGGCACGCAGCCGCCGGCGGAGCTCGTGGCTGCGGCGGTCGGGGCGGGCCTGGACGTGCTGGCGTTGACCGACCACGACACGACGGACGGGTGGCAGGATGCGGGGGCCGCCGCGGTGCGGCTCGGCATCGGCTGGGTGCCTGGCATGGAGATCTCCTGCAAGACCGACACCGGCATCAGCGTCCACCTGCTGGCCTACCTGCACGATCCCGCCCATCCGGGCCTGCTGGCCGAGATCACCCGGTCCAAGGACGCCCGGCTGACCCGGGCCGAACGCATGGTCGAACGGCTGGCCGAGGATTATCCGTTGAGCTGGGACGACGTCCGCCTGCACGTGGCGCCCGGGGCGACGATCGGCCGCCCGCACATCGCCGACGCACTCGTGGCCGCCGGCGTCGTCGGCACCCGCAGCGAGGCGTTCGCGACCATCCTGACCGCGCGGTCGCGGTACTTCGTCGCCCACTATGCGCCGGACCCGGTCACGGCCGTGGAATTGGTGCGCGCCGCCGGCGGCGTGCCGGTGTTCGCGCACCCGGTCGCCTCGGCCCGGGGCCGGGTCGTGGCCGAGCAGACGTACCAGGACATGATCGACGCCGGGCTGCTGGGTCTGGAGGTCGACCATCGTGACAACCCGGCGGACGGCCGGGCGTGGCTGCGTCGATTGGCGGCCCGGAAAGACCTGATCGTCACCGGGTCCTCGGACTACCACGGCGCCGGCAAACCGAACATGCTGGGCGAGAACCTGACCAGCCAGGACGCGCTGGAGCGCATCCTGGAACTGGGCACGGGCAGCACGGCCTGGCTGCCCTGACGGGGGTCGAGCTCGTCGGTGATTGAGCTTGTCGGTGATTGAGCTTGTCGAAATCACCGGGGTCTCGACAGGCTCGACCAGCGACGGGGTCAGCCGGCCGCGGGGTGGGAGACCACCGTGGCCGTGACGCCCAGCCGTTCGGCCATGATCTCGATGGCTTGCGGGTTCGCGTCCACGCAGATGAACTTCCGGCCCAGCCCGAAGGCCACGGCGCCCAGGGTGCCGGATCCCGCGAAGAAATCCAGCACCCAATCGCCCGGCCGGGACGACGCGGCCACGGCCCGGCGCAGCAGTCCCTCGGGTTTCTGCGTCGGGTAGCCGGTCTTCTCCTTGCCCGTGGGGGAGACGATGGTGTGCCACCACACGTCCGTGGGCAGCTTGCCCAGCTCGCGTTTCTCGGCCGTCACCAGCCCGGGCGCCATGTACGGTTCCCGGTCCACCTCGGCCGAGTCGAAGTGGTACTTCTTCGGGTCCTTCACGTACACCAGGATGTTGTCGTGCTTGGCCGGCCAGCGGCTCTTCGCCCGGGCGCCGTAGTCGTACGCCCAGATGATCTCGTTCAGGAAGCAGTCCCGGCCGAAGATCGCATCCAGCATCACCTTCGCGTAGTGTACCTCGCGGTAGTCCAGGTGCACGTACAGCGTGCCGTCCGCGGCGAGCAGCCGCCACGCCTCCAGCAGCCGCGGCTCCAGGAACGCCCAGTAGTCCGTGAACGCGTCGTCGTAGCTGTGCAGGGCGCCCTTGACGGTCGCGTAGCTGTTCCCGCCGAAGCCCACCCGGTCCCCGGACTCGCTGCGCACCATGGTGGTCTGCTGCCGGCGCTGCACCCGCCCCGTGTTGAAGGGCGGGTCCACGTAGATCATCGTGAACGATTCGTCGGGCAGCGTCGGCAGGAACCCGGCGTTGTCCGCGTGGACCACCAGGTTCGGCCCGTCCGGGCGCCAGTGCGGTGACGTCATGGACGCTATTCGGCGGCGGGTGCCGGGGTCACGACCTCGCCGTTGCGCCGGCGGGTGCGGCGGCGGTTGCGCCGCGGCGCCGCGGACTCGGCGTCGTCGGAGCGCTCGGACGGGCCGCTGGCGCCCGCCTCGCCCTGCGCGGCGCCCGCGGAGGAGGCCCGACGGCGGTTCCTGCCGCCGTCGTTCCTCTCACCGGAGCCTGTGGAACCGGAGCGGCGGTTGCCGTGGCCCTGTGCGCCACCATGGCCCGAGCGCGGCGTGCGCTTGCCGGTCTCGCCCAGATCCTCCAGAACCTCGGCGTCGATGCCGGCGTGCGTGCGCTTGTTGCGCGGCAGCCTGCCCTTGGTGCCCTCGGGGATGTCCAGGTCCTCGTAGAGGTGCGGCGACGATGAGTACGTCTCGATCGGTTCCGGAACGCTGAGCCCCAGGGCCTTGTTGATCAGGCCCCAGCGCGGCATGTCGTCCCAGTCGACGAACGTGACGGCCGTGCCCTTGTTGCCGGCGCGGCCGGTGCGGCCCACCCGGTGCAGGTAGATCTTCTCGTCCTCGACGCACTGGTAGTTGATGACGTGGGTGACGTCGTCCACGTCGATGCCGCGGGCGGCCACGTCGGTGGCGACGAGCACGTCGACCTTGTTGTTGCGGAAGGCGCGCAGCGCCTGCTCGCGGGCGCCCTGGCCCAGGTCGCCGTGGATGGCGGCGGCGGCGAAGCCGCGGTCCACGAGTTCCTCGGCGACCTTCGCGGCGGTGCGCTTCGTCTTCGTGAAGATGATGGTCCGGCCGCGCCCGCGGGCCTGCAGGATGCGGGCCACGACCTCGGCCTTGTCCAGGTTGTGGGCGCGGTAGATCAGCTGGCGGATGTCCCGCTTCGTCAGGCCCTCATCTTCCGGGTCCGCGGCGCGGATGTGCGTGGGCTGGGTCATGTAGCGGCGGGCCATGGCCACGACCGGTCCGGGCATGGTGGCCGAGAACAGCAGCGTCTGGCGCACGGCCGGGGTCCCGGCAATCAGCGTCTCGACGTCGGGCAGGAAGCCCAGGTCCAGCATCTCGTCGGCCTCATCCAGCACGACCATCTTGACCTGCTTGAGGGTCAGGTGGCGCTGGCGCAGCAGGTCGATCAGGCGGCCCGGCGTGCCGACGACGACCTCGACCCCCTTCTGCAGGGCCTCGATCTGCGGCTCGTAGGCGCGGCCGCCGTAGATGCAGGCGATGCGCACGCCGCGGTGCCGGGACGCGGTGCCCAGGTCGCTAGCGACCTGCACGGCCAGTTCGCGCGTCGGCACGATGACCAGGGCCTGCGGGGCGCCCGGGAAGGGCAGCAAGTCGTAGCCATCGTCGCGATGCCCCACGACCCGCTGCAGTGCCGGGATGCCGAAGCCGAGCGTCTTGCCGGTACCCGTCTTTGCCTGGCCGATGATGTCGTGCCCGCCGAGCGCGATCGGCAGCGTCATGGCCTGGATCGGGAACGGGTGCGTGATGCCGGCGTCGTCCAGCGAGGACACGATGTCGGCGTGCACGCCGAACGATGCGAACGTCGCCTTCTCCTCGTGGTGCGGCGGCTCGGTGGTGGTCAGGGTGCCGTCAACGCTGATCTCCTCGCTGCCGGCGTCCGCGTGCAGCAGGGTCTCGTTCGCTGCGGTCAAATTCTCTGTGGTCGTTGATTCAGGACTCAAATGCTTACCATTCAATTCGTCTATAAAGGTGTCGCCGTGGAACGGCTCAACGCGGGCCTGTCATGACCGTGCGGAGCCGGTGCCGGGCGGCACATCCGGCGGAAGCCGATCGCGGATTTACAAAATGCTGGCCCGCGCGCCGCCGCGGGAATCGGGCGGAACGGGCGGGCAGCCAAAACGCGTGTAGGAGTGGGCTGTTACGACCGGGCATCCATGTCTACACGGCCAAGTCTAGCCGGTCGCGGTCCGGTCGCATGATTCTAGGGTGCCGTGTGCGCGGCGGCGCCCGGTACGGGCGTGAACAGGATGGAGCGTTTGTCGATGTCGGCCTCGATGAGCTTCACGCGCACCACCGTGCCCGGTGCCAGGTCGCCCTCGCAGTAGCCGGCGATGGCCGGTTCCCGGATCTGGATGGTGCTGCGCGGGGCGGACTTGCCGTTGCCGTTGCCGTTCCCGTTGCCGTTGCGGCGTGGGCCGGACAGCACGACGGCGTCGAACTCCGCCCCGACGCGATGGCTGAGCAGCGCGGCCTCGATGACGTCGATGGCGGCCCGGTCCACCCGGGCGGCCAGCTGGTTCGACACGGCCATGATGCCGGGCAACTGGTCCAGCGCCTGGCGCGCCCAGGCCGGGACGTCCTCGCCGGCGGACAGCGATGCGCAGATGGCCAGCACGAACCTGTCGACGAGCCGGCGCAGCGGGGCGGTGGCGTGCGCATACGGGGCGGCGACGGCGGCCTGCAGGATCTCCGCCGGCAGCTCGCCGTCGAACGGGGTGTACCCGGCACCCCGGAACAGCGACGTCGCCGCGTGCAGCAGCGCCAGCTGGCGCGGGTCCGCGGCGTCCAGCGTGCGCAGGTACTCCCCATACGCCACGTCCTCGGTCCACGGCGAGCCCAACGCCACGGTCTTGAGCCGGTACGCCTTCACCGCCTCGTCGTCCGGGGCGGGCATGGTGCGCAGGATGCCGACCTTGCCGTCGATCATCAGCTGCGCGGCCGCCATGCCGGTCAGCAGCGAAATCTGGGCGTTCCAGTCCTCGATCGGCAGGGCCGGGCGGAACTCCAGGCTGTAGCGCCCGTTCGCGAACGACACCTCCTGCTGCGGCACGTTCAGGCTGGCGCCGCCGCGGGCGCGCTCCAGCTCGACCCGTTTCAGCCCGATCTCCCGCAGCAGGCGCAAGGTTCCGGCATAGGCGGGCGGTGCCGTCCCGTCGTCGTGCATCTGCTGCGCCTGCTCATAGCCGAGCTTGGCGACGCTGCGCACGCGTGCCCGGCGGACCGCGGCGGTCCGTTGCAGGCCGCCCGCGTCGAGCGTGATCGTCCAGACGTAGGCGGAGCGCACGTCGTCGGCGAACAGTGACGCGGCGCCCTCGCTCAACGGCACGGGGTGCAGCGGGATGCGCGCGTTCGGCGTGTAGACGGTCTGGCCGCGGCGGCGGGTCTCCGCGTCCAGCTCCCCGCCGGCGGGCACGAACGACGGAACATCGGCGATGGCATAGTGCACCACATACCCGCCGTCGTCGCCCGGTTCCAGATACATGGCCTGGTCCAGGTCCTCCGAGGCCGGGGGGTCGATGGTGATGAACGGCAGCGCCGTCAGGTCCTCGGCCGGCAGCACGTGCCCGGCGATGGTCGCGTTGACCTCGGCCATGACCTCGGGGCTGAATTCGCCCGGCAGCTTGAATTCCTCCGTGAGCCCGGACAGGGCGCGGGCCAGTTTCTGCTGTGCGACGGAGGATCGCACGCCAATGTGGGAGTACGGCACGGGATCAGCTTAGCGGGGTGCCGGTTCGCGTGGCGGTCTACGCTAGGNGGCATGAGCATTTCGTCGCCCGAGTCCATGCCGGCAGGGGAGCTGAACGCGCGCTACGACAAGTTCGTGGTGGATTTGCTGGGAGTCATCGCCTATGGCGAATTGTCCGCGTTCGAGCGGCTGTCCTCCGACGCCAGGTATTCGCCCACCCTCCACGACCGGGCCCTGCTCGGCAAACTGGCCGTCGCCGAGTTCGGCCACTTCGAGCTGGTGTGCGCCCGGCTGGCCGGCATGGGCATGGACGCCGAACTGGCCATGGCCCCGTTCCAGCGCGAGATCGACGCATTCCACGACCGGACCCGCCCGGCGGACTGGTATGAGTCGCTGATGAAGGCGTACGTCGTGGACACCATCTCCGAGGACTTCTACGCGAGCGTCAGCCGGTTCCTGGATGCGGACACGCAAAGCGTCATCGCCGAGGTGCGCACGGGGGAGACGGAGTCGACGGTGCTGGCCGCCCGACTGCACCAGATGCTGGCCGACGACCCGAAACTGTCGTCCCGGCTGGCCCTGTGGGGGCGCCGGCTGGTGGGTGAGGCGTTGACCCAGGCGCAGCGCGTGGGCCGGCGGCAGCGCTTCCTGGTCGGCCTGATGCCCGGCGGGGCGGAGCAGGCGGCCGGCGAGGTGGAGAAGATCATGGCAAGCCTGACCCGCAACCACTCCAAGCGGATGAGCCAGCTGGGCCTGACCGCGTAGCGCTACACGAGGCCCAGGTCGGCCAGCACGCGGCGGAGCGTGTCCTCCAGGGATTCCTCAACCGTGATGCGGGTTTCCGGGATCCCGTCCAGCGGATTCCAACCGTGGAACCAGCCGCGCATGTCGTGTTCGCCGAAGTCGGCGACCTTGTGCGCCCGGGTCTGGTGCCGTGCCAGCGTCTGCTCGAACGTGAGGTCGTAGGCGTAGAACAGGCTGGCGCCGTCGTGCCCGTCGCGCAGGCGCCGGAACGTTTCGCTGTACGTGCCGGCGTTGAAGATGCCGTCCATGACCACGGTCCGCCCGGCAGCCAGCGCCAGCGCCGCGGTGTGCTCGATCAGCTCGATGGACAGCGGCGTGTAGTTGCCGGTCTCGCCCAGCACGACCCGGCGGAAATAGTCCTGCTCCACCCAGACGGCGCCCAGCTCGCGCGCCAGGGCCCGGGCCACGGTGCTTTTCCCGGAACCCGAATTGCCCCGCAACACGATCAGTGCGCCCATGGTCCCATGCAATCACAGTCCCATGCAATCACACCCGCGTGTGGGGTGCCCCACATGCGGAATAGCGGCCCGTCGGGGCCCGTTTTCCGTATGGGTTTGAAGACCGGCCGCCACCGCCGGCGGCCCGCTTACGCGAAGGGGATGCCCGTGCTGGACGTCGTGATCATCGGGGCCGGACAGGCCGGCCTGTCGGCCGCCTACTACCTGGCCCGGCAGGGCCTGGAACCGGAACGGGACTTCATCGTCCTCGACGCCAACGACCGGCCCGGCGGGGCCTGGCTGCACCGTTGGCCGTCGCTGACGCTCGGCGCCGCGCACGCCGTGCACGACCTCCCCGGCATGAAGCTGGGCCACCCGGACCCGTCCGAGGCCGCCTCGGCCGTCGTCGGCCGCTACTACGGGATGTATGAGAAGACGTTCAACCTGCCCATCCACCGGCCCGTCAGGGTCACGGCCGTCCGGCCGGCGGCGGCGAACGACGACGGCGGCACCGCCGACGCTGCCGGCTCGCCGTTGCGTGTGGAGACGGACCGTGGAGTGTACGACGCGCGGCTCGTCATCAACGCGACGGGCACCTGGGACAAGCCGCACTGGCCGCACTACCCCGGCCAGGACGCGTTCACTGGCAGCCAGCTGCACACCCACGACTTCGACTCCGCCGCCGGGTTCGCCGGCCACCGCGTGCTGGTGGTGGGCGGCGGCACCTCCGCGGTGCAATTCCTGCTGCAGCTGGCCGACGCCGGCGCCGTCACCGCCTGGTCCACGCGCCGTCCACCGGAGTTCACCACCCGCCCGTTCGACGCCGACTGGGGCCGGGACGTGGAGCGGCGCGTCAACGAACGCACCGCCGCCGGGCTGCCGCCGCTGAGTGTGGTGGGCGTGACCGGGCTGCCGCTGACACCGGAATACCGCGCCGGGATCGCAACCGGCACGCTCGTCTCGCGCGGGCCGCTGGACCGCCTCGAGCCCGGACGGGCCGTGTTCGCCGATGGGTCCTCGTTCGCGGCCGACACCATCCTGTGGGCCACCGGATTCCGCGCGGCACTGGACCATCTGGCGCCGCTGAAGCTGCGCGAACCAGGCGGCGGCATCACGATGGACGGCGTCAAGGTCGTCCGGGAACCCCGGCTGCTGCTGGTCGGCTACGGGGCGTCCGCGTCAACGCTCGGCGCCACCCGGGCAGGACGGGCCGCCGCGCTCGCCGCCCTGGGCCGCCTCGGCGGCGATGCCGTCCCCGTCGACACCGGCGCCCTCGCGCTGGCCTGATGGGTTCGAACCGGCGGGTTCGGGCCGGCGGAAATATCCCGGTTGCCGGGCCGGTTGTCGCACAGTGAACACCCCTTGAAGTGAAAGGCGCCGCCATGTCGCTCCCGTTGTCCATCCTCGACCTTGCCCATGTGGGCGACGACGGCATCGCCGCCAGTTTTCGCGCTTCCGTGGAACTGGCCCGGCATGCCGAGCGGTGGGGGTACCGGCGGATCTGGTTCGCGGAGCATCACAACATGCCGTCGATCGCTTCGTCGGCCACGAGCGTGCTGATCGCGCACGTCGCCGCGCACACCTCGACCATCCGGCTGGGCTCGGGCGGGATCATGTTGCCGAACCATTCGCCGCTGCAGATCGCCGAACAGTTCGGCACGCTGGAGACGCTGCACCCGGGCCGGATCGACCTGGGCCTGGGCCGCGCGCCCGGCACGGATGCGAACACGTTGCGGGCGCTGCGCCGCGACCCGTCCGCGGCCGACACGTTCCCGTCCGACGTCCAGGAGCTGCAGGCCTTCCTGGCGGGGGACTCGCTGATCCCGGGCGTGGCGGCGTACCCGGGGGCGGGGACGAACGTGCCGCTGTACATCCTCGGCTCGTCCCTATTCGGCGCCCGGCTGGCGGCGGCGCTGGGGCTGCCGTATTCGTTTGCGTCGCACTTCGCCCCGCAGGCGCTGCGCGACGCCGTGGCGGCGTACCGGCGTGAATTCCGCCCGTCGGCGGCGCTGCCCGAGCCGTACGTGATCGCCGGCGTGAACGTGATCGCCGCGGACACGGACGAGGAGGCGCAGGCGCTGTTCCTGGCGGCGAAACGGCGCCGCGTGGCATCCATGGTGGGCCGCGGGCGCACGTTCACGGAGGAGGAGCTGGACCTGCTGCTGGACTCGCCGGCCGGCCTGCAGGTGCTGTCCATGCTGCAGTACTCGGCGATCGGGTCGCCGGCTACGGTGCGGGACTACCTGGACTCCTTTGCCGCGGTGGCGGACGCCGACGAACTCATTGTGGCCAGCCAGATCACGTCACTTCCAGAGCGCCTGCGCAGTTTCGAGCTGCTCGCCGGGGCCATGGAGCTCGCGGCGGCCTCGTAGGGTTCCGCGCCCGGGCTCAATCACCGAGACCCAGGTGGTGCCGGTCTGCCAGCGAGATGGAGGCGGCCGCCACCAGGACGCCCACCACGACCCCGACCAGCGTGTCGGCGACCCGGCTCATGGCCGCGTCCGGCGCCAGCGGGGCGCCGATGCCCGTCATCAGCAACGCCATGGGCGTCACGACGATGGTCGTGAGCGTGTAGTTCGAAAGCACCAGAACCTCCGCGAGCACCTGGAACACCACCACGGCGGCCACGGCCGGCCAGAACCCCAGTGACAGCGAGAGCAGCCCCGCGGCCACCAGGGCGCCGAGCACGTTGCCGACCAGTCGCTGGATGCCGCGCTGGACCGTCATGCGGTAGTTGATGCCCTGCAGCGCGGCCACGGCGCCCATTGCCGCCCAGAGCGGGTGCCCCAGGCCGAGTCCGACGGCGGCCCACCCGGACAGCGCCGACGCGGCGGCCATGCGCAGTCCCCGGCCGACGCCGTGGTTGCCGGCCAACGCCGTGCGGGCCGGCTCGCGCAGCCGTGCGGGCCGCACCCCCGGGAGCTCGCGGGCGCCCATGACGCCGGGAAGCTCCAGGGTGCGGCGCATGCGGCGCAGTTCGGCCTGGTGGCGGCGCAGCCGGGCGATGGCACTTTCGGACGCGGCGCCGGGCGTCCCGGTACCGGCAGTACGCTGGAGGTCCTCGACGGTGTCGAGCAGGGTCGAGAGCCGGGCCACCTGGTCGTCCAGCCGCCACCTTGACGGCACCAGGGGGAAGCGCCGGGTGGACTGGCTGAGCGCCACCGTCTCCCGGGCCGAGCGCACGGCGACGGTGGTGGCGGACCGGTGCGCGTCGTCGTCGTTCTCCATGAGCCGGGCCAGCGCGGCGACGGCCCGGGCCACGCCCAGCCGGGCCGGGCCCAGCGGCAGCACGAGTGCCGGGGCCATGGCCACGAGCCACCCGACGGCGGACCCGATCGCGAGGGCGGCGACGACGGCCGGGATGCCCGCGGACGTGTGTGCGTAGCCGGAACCGGCGCCGGCCGCGAACACCAGGATGACCGGGCCGGGGCCGGTGATGCGCAGGGCACCGAGCAGGATCGCGGCCAGGGCGGCGAGCAGGGACACCACGGCGATCTGCAGCCACATGGTCGTGCCGGTGGCACCCAGGAGAGCGCCGGTGGCGCCGGAGACCACCATGGCCGCCGCCACGACGAGCAGGTGCCGGGCCAGCCGCGTGTACGGCTGGTGCCGTCCGAATGCCGACGTCAGTGCGCCCAGCGACGCGATGGCGGCCAGCGGCCCATGGCCCAGGAGCCCGCCGCCGACCAGCACCAGCGTGCCGGCGATGCCCACCCGAACCGCGGGGGCGAACCACACGTCGGCGCGGCGGAACTGGAACGCCCCACGCCACGCGGAGGACGAGAGGGAGTGCGCCAGGGCGCCGACGGAGTGGTGGAGGCGGGGTGAGGCGAGCGTTGCGGGCATGGTTCAAGTCTAGGCGATATTTTACTAGTAAAATAGATGTGAATCATGTGAGATTGGCCAACCTAGAATGGGGGGATGGGCGCAACCGATGGTGATTTCGTTGACCGTGACTTTGTGGACGCGGCCCGGTCCGGGTGGGCCCTCGCCTACCCGGACCTGGATGTCTCCAGCATTGAGGTCATGGGCCGGATCACCCGCATCGGCGCGCTGGCCGCAGCCAGGGTGGAACGCGACCTGGCGCCCGCCGGGGTGTCCCGTGCCGAGTTCGACGTGCTGTGCACACTGGCCCGAAGCGACCGCCCGCTGCGCGCCAGCGAGGTCACCGCGGCGACGATGCTCAGCGGCGCGTCCACCACGAAGAACGCCGACCGGCTGGTCCGGCGCGGGCTCATCGAGCGGCTGCCCTGGGAACGGGACGGCAGGGTGGTGCTCCTGCGGCTGACCGATTCCGGGCGTGCCCTGGTGGGCCGCGAGTTCCCGCGGTTCCTTGGCCGCGACCGCGACCTGGTGGCGGAGCTGACCTCGCAGGAAAAGACGCAGCTGGCCGGGCTGCTGCGCAAGATCGCCGCCCGGCTCGAGTAGCCTCGCCGCCGCCTGCCTCGCCGCCGCCGGCCTCACCGCTGGTCGCGCCACCAGGCGACGGTGGCCGCCGCGCCGTCGGCCAGGCTCGTCGGGGCCAGGCCCAGCGCCTCCTCGCTGCGGCGCGAATCCATGACGAACGGGCGCTCCAGCTGGTACAGCATCTCGGCCAGCTCCCGCATGTCGGTGTTGAGCAGGCCGGCCGCCCGGACGACCCACCCCGGAATGGCGTTGATCCTGGCAGCCGGCGCGCCGGCCGCGGTGGCGAAGGCCTGACCCATCTGCCGCTGCGTCACGGGCGGGACGGTCGGCGCATGCCACACCCCGTTCCAGAGCTCTGGCCTGGCCGCGGCCGTGATCATGGCCGCCGCGAGGTCTCCGATGTAGGTGAACGAGTGCGGCGCCGTCGCGCTGCCCAGCACGATGACCCGCCGGCCGGCCATGACCGCGGGCACCATGCGCTCTCCGGCGTGGGCTGCCAAGACGCGTGGGCCGTAGAAGTCCGAGGCGACGACGGTGACCGTGGGTGTGCCGGATGCGGCCCGCGCGTCGAGCAGGGCGGTGCGCACGCCGCGCTTGCCGCCGTGCGCCGTCCGCGGTCCCGTCTCCGTCATGACGTCATCGGGGGTGCTGTAGGAGTACAGGCTCTCCGGGAAAGCGACGACGGCGCCGGCCTCACCTGCCACCTGTTGGACCGCCCGCTCCGCATCCGGCAGCTCGGCCCGCCACGTCTCGGCACGGTACCTGGAGCCGTGGATGCAGTGGAAGACGGCGTCGACTCCCTCCATGGCCTGCCGCAATTGGACCGTGTCCGACGCGTCGGCGGCCCGTCGCTCAATTAGGGGATGATCCGGCCCGGAACCGGACCGGGTCACGATGCGGACCCTGTGGCCGGCATCCGCCAGCTGGGTGGCGACGGTCCAGCCGACGGGGCCGGCCCCGGTGACGAGTTTGATGGGGGTCATGGTGTCTCGATTCTCTGATTCCCGGTTTCATCGTGTGAGCGGTGCTCTCACATTCATCATGGGCGGTGTCCATCGGACTGTCAAGAGCGGTACTCACTAAAGTTGACGATGCTCTCGAGTTGTCCCATGCTTACCTGTATGACGAAGACCCCACGTGAACTCGCCCGGGCCCGCACCATGACGGAGGTGGTTCGGATCGGGCGCGCCCATCTGGTCACCGAGGGAGCCGCCGGGCTGTCGCTGCGCGCCGTCGCGCGGGACCTGGGAGTCGTCTCCTCGGCCGTCTACCGGTACGTGAAGAACCGGGATGAGTTGCTCACGCTGCTCGTCGTGGATGGCTACAACGAACTGGGCGACGCCGTGGACGCCGCCGTGGCCGCCGCCGCCGGCGGGTTCCGGGCGCAATTCGATGCCCTGGCGCACGCGGTCAGGGCATGGGGCATCGCCGAACCGGCCCGCTACGCATTGCTTTTTGGCACGCCTGTGCCCGGCTATGAAGCTCCCGCCGAACGGACGACGGGACCCGGCACGCGCGTGATCGGGCGGCTGGCCCGGATCCTCGATGACGCGTACCGGGCCGGAAGGTTGGCTGGGCCGGACGCGCCAACGGTTCCGGTGCCCGAGTCGTTGCGGTCGGACTTCGCGGCCGTGCGTGACGAGATGGGGCTTTCGGTTCCGGACGCGGCCCTGGCCCGCGGCGTCTTGGCGTGGGCAGCGCTGTTCGGCGCCGTCAGTTTCGAGGTGTTCGGGCAGTATGGGACGTCGACGTTTGGTGACCGGGAAGGGCTGTTCGGCCTGCACGTGGACGCCCTGGCCGAACTGGCCGGCCTGTCCTGCCATTGTTGTCAGGTCAAATAGATCCAATGCGTGAACCCCCGGGGATTGCAGGCCCTCGGGGGTGGCGGGGCGGGGAATCAGGGCAGGCGGGCGAGCAACTCCCGGGCGGCGGCGGACGGGTCTGCGGCCTCCGTGATGGCACGGACCACGACGATGCGGGACGCGCCGGCAGCAATCACCGAGTCGACGTTGCCCAAGTCGATTCCGCCGATCGCGAACCACGGCTTCGCCGTCGGGAGGGACGCCGCATGCGACACGAGAGACAGCCCGACGGCGGCCCGCCCCGGCTTCGTCGGCGTCGCCCACAGCGGTCCCACGCAGAAGTAGTCGGCCCCGGACGCGGCGGCCGCGGAGGCCTGCTCCGGGGAATGCGTCGACAACCCGACGGAAACGTTGGAGCCCAGCAGCGACCGCACCGAAGGCAGCGGCAGGTCCTGCTGGCCGACGTGGAACACCGGCGCACCGGCCAGCGACGCCAGGTCGGCGCGGTCGTTCACGGCCCACAGCTTCCCGAACTCCGCCGCCACGGATCGCAGCACGCCCAGCAGCTCGAGTTCCTCGGCCGCGTCCAGCGACTTGTCGCGCAGCTGGATGATGTCCACGCCGCCGGCGTACGCGGCACGCAGGAAATCGGCGAAGTCGCCGCGGTCGCGCCGGGCGTCCGTGCACAGGTACAGCCGCGCGTCCGCCAGCGAAGGGCCCGGTCCGGCAACGCCGGAGGCTGAGTGGCGGGGGCCCGGAGCACCGGCCGTGTCGGAAAGGGTCGTCATGTCTCATAGAATAGATGACATACCGCGGGAGCCAGGACAGCTGGCTGAGAGGGCGCCACGCGCCGACCGACACCTGCTCGCAACGCATGCGAGGTGACACCTGATCCGGTTCGTACCGGCGGAGGGAAGGAGCACGATGCCCGGATTGTTGCCGGAAACCATCACCACGGACGTGGCCGTCATCGGCGGCGGGATCGTCGGCCTCGGCATCGCCTGGGAGGCGCAGCGCGCCGGACACGCCGTCACGGTCATCGACCCCACGCCCGGCACGGGCGCCACGTTCGCGGCGGCCGGCATGCTCGCGCCGGTCAGCGAATTGCACTACCAGGAAGACGACCTGCTCGGGCTCACACTCGCCTCGGCCGCCCGCTGGCCCGAATTCGTCGCACCGCTGGTCGCCGCCGGGCACGCGGACACGGGCTTCCGGACGACGCCGACACTCGTGTTGGGTGCCGACGCCGCCGACCGTCGGGCACTGGCCGACCTTTGCGACGTCCAGCTCGCCCACGGACTGGAGGTGGAACAGCTGACCATCCGCCAGGCACGGCAAGACGAGCCAATGATCGGCCCGCACATCTCCGCGGCATACCGCATCAACCAGGACCACCAGGTCGATCCGCGCGGCGTCGCCACGGCCATCCGTGTCCAGCTCAACGTCGAGGCGGCCGCCGCCGGGCGCCTGCGCGAGGAACAGACCTCCATCAGGCGCGCCGCCGTCGACCTTCTCCACGAGGACCTGCTGGACTCGGGCTCCCGCGTCACCGGCGTCCTGCTCGAGGACGGCCGCCAGGTGCGCGCCCGGGAGGTCGTCGTCGCCAACGGGCTCGGCACCGCGCACCTGGCCGGGCTGCCGGAGGGGCTGAACCTGCCCGTACGCCCGGTCCACGGCGACATCCTGCGCCTGCGCGTGCCCGAGCACCTGCGCCCGCTGACCACGGCCACCATCCGCGGCCTGGTGCGCGGGCTTGCCGTGTACCTCGTGCCGCGCAACGACGGCACGGTCGTCATCGGCGCCACCAGCCGCGAGGACGGGCTGACCGGCGTCTCGGCCGGGGGGGTGCACCAGCTGCTGCGCGACGCCCAGGTGCTCGTGCCGGCCGTCGCCGAACTGGAACTGCTCGAAACGACCGCCCGCGCCCGCCCCGGCACACCGGACAACGCGCCGCTGCTGGGTCGGGTGGCCGGCCCGGGCGGGCGCGACGTCCCCGGGCTCATCATCGCCACCGGCTTCTTCCGGCACGGCGTGCTGCTCACGGCCATCGCCGCCCACATCTGCCGCCAGCTGATCGGCGGCGTCACCGACCTCGCGTGGGAGCGGTTCCGTCCCGACCGGTTCTCGCCCGCGCTCACCATCCAGGAGCGTAAATGACCCAGATCTCCCTCAACGGCGCCGCACATTCCCTGACCGACGGCAGCACGGTCGCGGACCTCGTCCACACCGTGACGGGCCGCCCCATCAACCCCGACGGCAGGCCGGCCGACGGGGGCCGGCTCGGCGTCGCCGTCGCCCTCAACGCCGGCATCGTGCCGCGCAGCCTGTGGGCGGCGACGCCGCTGTCCATGAACGACGACGTCGAGATCGTCACCGCCGTCCAGGGCGGCTAGCGCTTGGCGCACCGGCCCGGCGTCCGAGACCCCGCAGTTCGAAAGCTTGTGAGGAAAACCATGACCACGACAACGACCCCCGTATCCGACCCGCTGGTGATCGACGGCGTCCCGCTCGGCTCCCGCCTCATCATGGGCACCGGCGGCGCCCCCAGCCTCGACGGGCTCGGCGCCGCCCTGGTCGCATCCGGCACCGAGCTGACCACGGTGGCCATGCGCCGCTACAGCACCCCCACGGCCGGAACAGCCGGTGCCGTCAACCTGTTCGACCTGCTGCTGGAGAAGAACATCCGGGTGCTGCCCAACACGGCCGGCTGCTTCACGGCCCGCGAGGCCGTCATGACCGCCGAACTGGCCCGCGAGGCGCTTGAGACGGACTGGGTGAAGCTGGAGGTCATCGCCGACGAGCACACGCTGCTGCCGGACGCCGTCGAACTCGTCGACGCGACGGAACAGCTCGTCAACCGCGGCTTCAAGGTGTTCGCCTACACCAACGACGACCCCGTCCTGGCGCTGCGGCTCGAACAGCTCGGCGCGGCGGCCGTCATGCCGCTGGGCGCCCCGATCGGCACCGGCCTGGGCATCCTGAACCCGCACAACATCGGGCTGATCGTGGCCCGGGCGTCCGTGCCCGTGGTGCTGGATGCCGGCATCGGCACGGCGTCGGATGCCGCGCTGGCCATGGAGCTGGGCTGCGACGCCGTGCTGCTGGCCACGGCCGTGACGCGCGCGCAGGATCCGGTTCGCATGGCCGAGGCCTTCAAGCACGCCGTCATCGGTGGCAGACTGGCAGCACGGGCCGGGCGCATTCCGAAGCGCGAACACGCGCTGGCGTCCTCCGCCATGGAGGGCCGCCCCGACCTCTGACCCAAGGAGGACCCATGGCCGCCACCGACATCCTGACCCGGCCGGAAATCGACGCCGCCCTCGAATCGCTGCCGCACTGGCGGTACCGCCTCGGCTCGCTGGCGACCGTACTGAAGGTGCCGTCGTCGACCGTTGCGGTGGCCCTGATGCGCGCCATCGCCGCCATGGCCGAGGAGGCCAACCACCATCCCGACGTCGACTGGCGCTACGACACGCTGTTCATCTCGCTGACGTCGCACGACGCCGGCCGCGAGGTGACGGCGCGGGACGCGGCACTGGCGACGAAAATCTCCGCGGCGGCGGAGGCGGCCGAGGCCGTGGCCAGGCCGGAACTGATGCGGGCCGTGGAGATCGCCATGGACACGGACGATTTCACGGCCGTGTCCGAAATGTGGCGGACGGCGCTGGGCTACAAGACGGGCCGGCCCGACGACCTGGTGGACCCGTACGGGCGCGGCCCCTCGCTGTGGTTCCAGCAGACGGACACGCCGAACCCGAACAGGTTCCACTTCGACGTGCACGTCCCGTTGAGCGAGGCGCCGCCGGTGCTGGCCGCCCTGGAGGCCGCGGGCGCGACGCTGGACCACTCGAACGCGCCGGACTTCGTGATCGCGACCGACGCGCAGGGGAACCGGCTGTGCCTGTGCACCGAGGCCGGGCGCGAACCCCACCCCGACGACTAGACCTCGACGACCAGACCCCCGGCCGACTTCAACGTCGACGTGGTGGTCGGGTGAGCGGACGCGTCAACGCATCCGCAGGATCTCGTTGACCTTTTCGGTGTCGTGCGCGTGACGGGTGCGGCCGACGACCTGGGCGGTCAGCCAGGCTGCCACGACGCCCACGGCCATGGGCACGATCCACACGATCCAGGCCGTGGACGCCGGCTTGTCCAGTCCGACGGCGGTGGTGATCATCCACACGATGAGCGCCGCCACGACGGCGACGCCGGCCGGGAGTGCGGCGCCATAGGCGAGCCGGCGCGAGTCCGTTCCCCAGGCGATGGCGCCGAACGCCCCGGCGACGAGCGTGACGATGACCATGGTGAGCATGCTGTTCCCCCGGAGGCCTAGAGGGCGCCGAAACCGACGCGTCGGGTTTCCTCGCCGCCGAGTTCCACGTACCCGAGCTGCGGGCCGGGCACGATCACGATGCGGCCCTTCTCGTCCTTGAGCCGCAACTCCCCACCCTTGGCCAGGGCCTCGGACACCAGCGCGGCCACGTCGTCGGCGCTCTGTTCGGACTCGAGCACGATTTCACGGGCGATGTTCTGGACGCCGATCTTGATTTCCACGAAGGTCTCCTTGTACTGCTTGGTGTTCGGGTGCTGTACCCACTCTAGTAGGGCGTGCGGGTTTTGCCGGACGCCGGAGCCCGGGCCCTGCCGCCCGGGGCGGAGTATATTCCTCCTTGTGTGCACGGCCGGTGCCCCGGCCGTCCCCAGGGCAGGACGAGAGCGAAGGAATCGGCCATGGTCACGTCAGCGTATGAGCGAACACCCCAGCAGAGGATCGGTTCCGGCTTCGGCCACGGCAGCACCGCCGCCGACGTCCTGGCAGGCCTGGACCTGGACGGTGTCACGGCCATGGTCACCGGCGGCTATTCGGGGCTGGGGCTGGAAACCGTCAAGGCGCTCGCGGATGCGGGGGCCGCGGTGGTGGTCCCGGCCCGCAGGCCCGACCGGGCCCGGGAGGTCCTGGCCGCCGCCGGGCTCCTTGGCGCGGAGGACCGGTCGGTGGACGTGGATGCCCTGGACTTGGGCGATCAGCAAAGCGTGCAGGGCTTCGCCCAACGCTATTTGGACTCCGGGCGCGGGCTGGACATCCTGATCAACAACGCGGCCATCATGGCCTGCCCCGAGACGCGCGTCGGCCCCGGGTGGGAGGCGCAGTTCGCCACGAACCACCTGGGCCATTTCGCGCTGGTCAACCGGTTGTGGCCCGCGCTGGCGTCCGGGGACGGCGGGCGCGTGGTGGCGCTGTCCTCAACGGGGCACAAGATCTCCGGGATCAGGTTCGAGGACCTGGGCTTCTCCTCCGGGTATGACAAGTGGCAGGCCTACGGCCAGGCCAAGACCGCCAACAGTCTCTTCGCCGTCGAGCTTGACAGGTTGGGGGCCGGGGCCGGTGTGCGCGCCTTTGCCGTGCATCCCGGCGGGATCATGACGGAGCTGCAACGGCACCTGGCCCGGGAGGAAATGGTGGCGGCGGGTTGGATGGACGACGCCGGCAAGCTCAGGGAGGGGTTCAAGTCGCCGGCCCAGGGCGCGGCCACATCCAGCTGGGCCGCCACCTCGCCACGACTGGCCGGCATGGGCGGGGTCTATTGCGAGGACTGCGACATCGCCGAGCCGACCGATCCCGGCTCACCCATGGCGCGCTATGCGGGTGTGGACGCGCACGCCATCGATCCGGACCAGGCCGCCAGGTTGTGGGACGTGTCCGCCGAGATGACGGGGCTGAACGCGTTCGGCTGACCCCGGCGCAGGGTCACGCGGCCGGCGGGCCCACTTCCTTCGGGAAGCGGCTGATGCCCCGCCACGCCAGCCGGTACACGAGCTCGCTGGCCACCTCGAGGTCCAGGTCGCCCTTGGCCTCGAGCCAGTACCGGGCGGACACCTGGGCCATGCCGGCCAAGGCCCGGCCCAGCAGCGTCGCCTCGACCGGGGCCAGTTTCGTGTCCTCCGCGATGACCCGGGCGATGGCGCCGGCGTATTCGGCGTTGAACGATTCCAGCCGGGCGGCCACGTCCGGGTCGTTGACCAGGTCGGATTCAAACACGAGCCGGTGCGCCTGGTCGTCGTTGGACATGAACTGGAAGTACGCCTTCATGGTGGCCTGCACGCGCAACTTGTTGTCGGTGGTAGAGTCCAGTGCCGCCAGCAGCATCCGCTTGAGCTCGGCCAGGTGGCTGTCCAGCAGGGCCAGGTACAGGTCCCGCTTGCTGGGGAAGTGCTGGTACAGGACGGGCTTGCTGACCTTCGCGGTCTCGGCGATCTCATCCATGGCCGCCCCGTGGTAGCCGTTGGCGACGAACACCTCCAGCGCGGATGCGAGCAGCTGGGCGCGTCGCTCGTCGCGTGGCAGGCGGGCCAGCGGGCCCCGGCGCGGCGTGCCGCCCCCGCTGGAAAGTTCTTGGGTCATTGGAATCACCCTTCCTTTTTCACCGGAGACGATCATTGTCGTCATTGTACCGATTGGTAACAATCAGGCCGGAATATATTTGAGGGTATGGCACCCGTACTCCAGACCATTTCCCGGCCCGCCCCGCAGACCCTTCCGGCGCTTGTGGAGCCGGGGCCGCCGCTGACCCCCGACGAACTGGAACGATACTCCCGGCACGCGCTCATCCCGGAGATCGGCGTGGACGGCCAGCGCCGCCTGCGCAACGCCCGGGTGCTGGTCATCGGCGCCGGCGGACTCGGCTCGCCCGCCCTGCTGTACCTGGCCGCCGCCGGCGTCGGCACGCTGGGCATCGTCGACGACGACGACGTCGAGCTGAGCAACCTGCAACGCCAGGTCATCCACACCGTCGCCGACATCGGCCGGCCCAAGCTCGAGTCGGCCAGGGACTCCGTCGCGGCGCTGAACCCGGGCGTCACCGTGGTGCTGCACAACGTCCGGCTGGACTCCTCCAACGTGCTGGACATCTTCGCCGGCTACGACGTGATCCTCGACGGCACCGACAACTTCGCCACCCGCTACCTCGTCAACGACGCCGCCGCCATCCTCGGCAAGCCGTACGTGTGGGGTTCCATCCTGCGCTTCGACGGCCAGGTCAGCGTGTTCTGGGCCAAGCACGGGCCCAACTACCGCGACCTGTACCCGGAGCCGCCCGCGCCCGGCACCGTGCCGTCGTGCGCGGAGGGCGGCGTGTTCGGCATGCTGTGCGCCTCGGTCGGCGCCATGATGGTCACCGAGGCCGTGAAGCTGGTCACCGGCGTCGGCGAGACGCTGCTGGGCCGGCTGCTCATGGTCGACGCGCTCACCTCCCGCTGGCGGGAAATCCGCATCAGCCCCGACCCGGCCGCCCCGCCCATCACCGAACTCGTCGACTACGACGTGTTCTGTGGCCTGCCGCCGGCAGGGGAGAAGGACGACGGCGAGCTCATCTCCGCGGACGACCTCGCCGCACGCCTGGCCGCCAGGGAGCGGGGTGAGGCGTCCTTCGAGCTGATCGACGTGCGCGAGCCACTGGAATTCGAGATCGCCCGCATCCCCGGCTCGACGCTGATTCCGCTCGGCGGCATCAAGGACGGCTCGGCGCTGGGGAGCATCCCGCGCGGGGTGCCGCTGGTGCTGCACTGCAAGGCCGGGAGCAGGAGCGCCCAGGCGCTGGCGAGCCTGAAGGCGGCCGGGTTCACCGACGTCGTCCATCTGGACGGCGGCATCGACGCGTGGGCCAAGCGCGGGGCGACGTCCTGATGCCCGGCGGTGGTTGAGCCTGTCGAAACCTGAGCATGTCGAGACCCGGTGGTCGAGCCTGTCGAGACCCGGCGGTGGTTGAGCCTGTCGAAACCTGAGCCTGTCGAGACCCGGGCAGGGCGCCCTTCCGGACAGCACCCATCCAGTGATCGATAGATCGGGGTTCGCGGGTATGGCACCCCGACCTATCGATCATTGGATGCCGGAGGCGGGGTGGGTCTGGATCGTCTAGCTGTGATCGAGCCTGTCGAGATCTCGACAGGCTCGATCACCGGGACGCTCGATCGGTGCACGGCTCAGGCCGGGCGGCGGGCCTGCTTTTCGACAACCCTTTCGACAGCCCTTTCGACAGCGGGCACGGCCGGCAGGTGCTCCGCCGCGACGGACTCGAACGCGGCCGGCTCCACCGAGATGCCGTACAGCGCCTCGAGCCCGGCCAGGTAGCTGTCGCCGTCGCCGGCCGCGGCCAGTTCCTTGGCGCGGACCGTGGGCGTGTGCAGCAGCTGGCGGACCATGCGGCGCATGGCGAACTCCACCTGCTCCGTGGCCGCCGTGCACCCGTGCTGGCCGCGGATCTTCTCGATCTCGGCGTCCAGCACGGCCATGGTGTGCCGGCGCAGCGCGACGATGGCATGGTCCAGCGACCGGGCGTGCTGTGCCGCCTCGAACGTGTTCGCGGCCTCGGCCACGATGGCGCCGGCCTCCTCGAGCGTCGTCTCCTGCTCGGCCGGCGCCGCCTGGCGCACCGTCTCCAGCGTCAACAGGTCCACATTGGGCAGCTCGCCGACGGCCGGGTCGAAGTCGTGGCTGAGCGCCAGGTCAATGACGACCAGGGGTGCGGGGGAGTCCTGGCGCACGCGTGCCACCTCCGCGGCGGCCACCTGGTGGTCCGAGCCGCTGCACCCGATCAGCAGGTCCGCCCCGGCCAGGGCCAGCGGCAGCGTGTTGTCCGTGAGCGGTGCGCCACCGCGGGACGCCGTGAAATCGTTGGCGCGGCCGGAGGACGAATAGACGGCGATGTCGGTGCAGCCGCGGTCGGCCAGCTGCGCCATGGTCGCCCCGGCGTAGGCGCCGGTGCCGAACAGCACGGCCCGGGCGCCGCGCAGCGAGTCGGAGCGCCCCAGCGAGTCCGGTGCCTGGCGCAACTCGGCGGCCAGGTCGAGGGCGATCGAAACGATGGACATGCCGCGGCTGCCCAGGGCCGTGCGCGCGCCGACGTCCCTGGCCGTCTTGGACGCCGCCTGGAACAACCGCACGAGGGCGGGCGTCGTGGATCCGACCTCCTGGGCGCCGGCCAAGGCCCGGCGCACCTGCCCGGCGATCTCCCGTTCGCCCACGACGGCGGAATCGAGCCCGGCGCTGACGGAGAACAGGTGTTTGGGGACGGCCGGGCCGCGATGCATGGTGAATGCGGAGGACACCAGCTCGGCGTCGAGCCCGCTGCCGGCGGAGATGGCGGACAACGTGGCGTCGCGGGCCGTTTCGACGTCCTCGGCGGAGCGTGCGTGCACATACAGTTCGTACCGGTTGCAGGTGGCCAGTTCCACGGTCCCGACGATTTCAGGGACGGTGTCGGCGAGCGACGCGGACACCGCCGTCGCGCCTGCGCTCAGGCGGGCGACGGTTTCCAGGTCGAGGTCTGCGTGCGAGGCAGCGAGCGAAAAGAGAACCACAATGCCCCCTATCGTATCCCCGCCGGGCGGGGTTTATGCACACCTGTTCCCATTCCGTCACCAAAAGGTGGGTGATCCTGCTCTCCCGTGCGCCGCCGTCGCCCGTCATCGGCGGCACATGCTCCCGTCCGGACGCGCAGGATTGCTCGGTATGGTTGGTGTCATGACACTGAGCCCGACGCACCCCCTTCTGGATGGGCGCACCGCCGACTCCCCGCTGATCACCGCCTACCGGGGCCGCACGCCGTCGCGCCGGCCCGTCTGGTTCATGCGCCAGGCCGGCCGCTCGCTGCCCGAATACCGCACGCTGCGCGAGGGCACCACCATGCTGGACGCCTGCCTGGACCCGGCCATGGCCGCCGAGATCACGCTGCAGCCGGTGCGCCGGCACGATGTTGACGCCGCCATCTTCTTCTCCGACATCGTCATCCCGCTGCGGCTGGCCGGCGTCGGCGTGGACATCGTCCCCGGCGTGGGGCCCGTGCTCGAGAAGCCCGTGCGCACGGCCGCCGACGTCGCCGCCCTCCCGGAGCTGGCCGACGCCGCGCTCGCACCGATCCGGGAGGCCGTGGCCCGGACGGTGGCCGAGCTGGGCGGCACGCCCCTGATCGGCTTCGCCGGCGCCCCGTTCACCGTCGCCGCCTACATGGTGGAGGGCCGGCCGTCGCGCGACCACCTGGGCCCACGCACCATGATGCACGCCGACCCGGAGGTGTGGAGCGCGCTCATGGACTGGGCCGCCGACGCGTCCGGTGCGTTCCTGCGCGCCCAGATTGAGGCCGGCGCCAGCGCCGGGCAGCTGTTCGACTCCTGGGCCGGCTCGCTCGGGCTGGCCGACTACGTCGGCCACGTGGCGCCCGCCTCCGCCCGCGCCCTGGACCACGTCCGCGACCTGGGTGCCCCGCTGGTCCATTTCGGCACGGGCACCTCGGAGCTGCTCGTCGCCATGCGCGACGTCGGCGTGGATGTGGTCGGCGTCGACTACCGGCTGCCGCTGGACGAGGCCAACCGCCGGCTCGGCGGCGGCGTGCCGCTGCAGGGCAACATCGACCCGGCCCTGCTCTCGGCCCCGTGGGACGTGCTCGAGGCGCATGTGCGGGAGGTGCTCGCCGCCGGCGCCGCCGCGCCCGGACACGTCGTCAACCTGGGCCACGGCGTGCCGCCGGACACCGACCCGGCCGTGCTCACCCGCCTCGTCTCGCTCGTCCATTCGATCGAACCGTAGCCACGCCTCGTCACGACCAGGGAAGGCGCCATGGAACACCCGCAGGGTCCCGAAAAGCAGTCCGGCAGAGCGTCCACCGCCCAGCTCATCCACCGCCTCACCCACCGGCACGGTGACCGGCCCGCGGGGCCGCACGCCGTCGTCGTCGGCGGCGGCGTCTCCGGCCTGCTGGCCGCGCGCGACCTGGCCGCGGCCGGGCATGCCGTGACGGTCCTCGAGGCCGGGTCGGCGTGGGGCGGCTGCGTCGGCGTCCACGAGGTCGCCGGGCTGCGCCTTGACAGCGGCGCCGAGTCTTTTGCCACGCGGACGACGGCGGTCGCGGACCTGGCCGCCGAACTCGGCCTGGGCGGGCGGCTGGTGTCGCCGAACCCGGCCGGGGCCTGGGTGGCGCTGCCGGACGGACCGGTGCCGCTGCCTCGCACCGGCATCCTCGGCATCCCCGCCGACGTGCACGCGCCCGAGGTGCGCGCCGCCCTGGGCCGGTCGGGCGTGCTGCGTGCCGCCCTGGATGCGCGCCTGCCCGTGACGGTCGGCACCACGGAGAAGACCTCCAGCGTGGCCGATCTGGTGCGGGCGCGCATGGGCGAGCGCGTGCTGGACCGGCTCGTCGCCCCCGTGGTGGCGGGCGTCCACTCCGCCGATCCGGAACTCCTCGACGTCGACATGGTGGCCCCCGGCCTGCGTGCCGGCATCCGCGAGCACGGTTCGCTGGCCGCCGCCGTGGCCGCACTGCGCGGCGCCGCCGGGGAGACGGACGGCACGGGCCAGGCCCCGGCCAGGCCGGGCTCGGCCGTGGGCGGGCTGTCCGGCGGCATGCACGTCCTGGTCGAGGCCCTGGTCGCCGGGCTGGAGCGGGCCGGCGTCGACCTGCGCCTGCGGCACACCGCCACGGTCGTCAGCCGAACGGCGGCCGGCACGTGGACGGTCGGCTGGGACCATGCCGGGGCGCCGGGCGGCGTCGAGGCCGAGGTTCTTGTCCTGGCCACCGACGGGCCCACGGTGGTGCGCCTGCTCGGCGCCGAGGTTCCCGCGCTCGTCCCGCTGGCACCCGAGCGCGGCCCAAACGTCCGCCTCGTCACGCTCGTCGTGGACCTGCCCGACCTGGACGCCGCCCCGCGCGGCACCGGCGTCCTGGTGGCCCCGCAAACCCCGGGCATCAGGGCCAAGGCGCTCACGCATGCCACGGCCAAATGGGAGTGGCTGGCCGACGAGACGGGTCCGGGCACGCACGTGCTGCGGCTGTCCTACGGCCGGGCCGGCGACGTGGCCTCCGAGGCCGTCCGGCTGGGCGGCGGCGGTCCCGGCGACGCGGAGCTGTTCGCGGACGCGCTCGCCGACGCCACGATCCTGCTCGCCACGCCCATCAGTGTCTCGGACGTGCTGGGCTGGGACGTGGTGCGGTGGCGCGGCGCCCTGCCGTTCGCCGCCGTCGGGCACAAGGCCAGGATGGCGCAGCTGCGTGACCTGGCCGATCGTGAGCCCGGGTTGCTGGTGGTCGGCGGCTGGGTGGCCGGGAACGGGCTGGCCGCCGTCGTCGCCGATACCCGCGCCCGCGTGGCCGCGCTGGCCGGCCGCGGGACGACGGCGTGATCTTCACCACTTTCTACATGCTGTAGAGAAATCGGGTTTCAGTTTTCGGGCCGAATCGGTGCACACTTGAAGCCATGAGCCACACTTCTGCCGAATCTGTCACTAAAACTTCCGGGGCCGCGGAATCGGCGCAGACGCCGTTCACGCTGTGGACCGTCTTCAAGCGCACGGGCCTGCCGGCCGCCGGCAACGGGCAGGCCGTCGCGGCCTTCGAGGGCCTGACGGCGTCGCTGGCCGACTCCGGGATCACGGTGCGCGGCACCTACGACGTGTCCGCCATGCGCAATGACGCCGACGTCATGGTGTGGCTGGTCGGGCCGAACGCCGAGGGCCTGCAGCAGGCCGTGCGCGACATCCGACGCAGCGACCTGTTCGCGAACACCGCGATCGCCTGGTCCGCCATGGGCGTGCACCGCGAGGCCGAGTTCGCCAAGAACCACGGCCCGGCGTACATGCGCGACGCCGCCCCCAAGGGCTGGGTGTGCGTGTACCCGTTCGTGCGCTCCTACAACTGGTACATCCTGCCGGCCGACGAACGTTCCCGCATGCTGCGCGACCACGGCCTGCTCGGACGCGACTTCCCGCAGGTGCTCGCCAACACCGTCTCCGCGTTCGCGCTGGGCGACTGGGAGTGGCTGCTGGGCCTGGAATCCGACGACCTGACCGAACTCGTCGACATGATGCGCCACCTGCGCGCCACCGACGCCCGCATGCACGTGCGCGAGGAGATCCCGTTCTACACCGGCCGGCGCATCGACGCCGCCGCCGTCGCCGAGGTGCTCCGGTGAGTACCGCCGTCGATCTTCACAAGGTCGCCCCCAAGCACTATGACGCCGTCCTGCTCGCCTCCTTCGGCGGTCCCGAGGGCCAGGACGACGTCCTCCCGTTCCTGCGCAACGTCACGCGCGGACGCGGCATCCCGGACGAACGGCTCGAGGAAGTCAGCCACCACTACCGGGCGAACGGCGGCATCAGCCCCATCAACGCGCAGAACCGGGCGCTGAAGGCGGCGCTGGAGGCCGAATTGGCCGCGCGCAACATCAACCTGCCGGTGCTGTGGGGCAACCGCAACTGGGACCCGTACATTCCGCAAACGCTGCAGGACGCCTACGACGACGGCCACCGCCAGATCCTGATGGTCACCACGAGCGCGTACACCTGTTATTCCAGTGACCGGCAGTATCGGGAGGACATCGGCATGGCGCTGACGTCCCTGGGGCTGGACGGCAAGCTGGCCGTCGACAAGGTGCGCCAATACTTCGACCACCCCGGCTTCGTGGAGCCGTTCATCGAGGGCACGGCCGCGTCGCTGGCCAAGGTCCGCGCCGACCTGGCCGCCGCCGGCACGCCCGACGCACCCGTGCACGTGCTGTTCTCCACGCACTCCATCCCGACCCGCGACGCGCAGGCCGCGGGACGGTCGGTGGACGAGCCGCGCTCCTTTGAGCAGGGTTCCGCGTACGTGGCCCAGCACCTGGCCGTCGCCCGCCGCGTCATGGCGTCCATTGCCGCGGACACCGCCGGCCCGGCCCCGGACTGGTCGCTCGTGTACCAGTCCCGCTCCGGCGCCCCGCACGTGCCGTGGCTCGAGCCCGACATCAACGACGCGATCGCCGACCTCGCCGGCAAGGGCGTGAAGGGCGTCGTCGTCGTGCCGCTCGGCTTCGTCAGCGACCACATGGAGGTCGTCTGGGACCTCGACACGGAGGCGAAGGAAACCTGCGCCGGACTCGGCCTGGCCTTCGACCGCGCCCCGACCCCGGGCACGAGCCCGTTGTTCGTTGCCGGACTCGTGGACCTCATCTGTGAACGCACCATCGAAAACCACATCAACGACCGACCGGCCATGACCGACCTGGGCCCCTGGTACGACGTGGCCCCCGCCGGCTGCTCGCAGAACTTCCGCGGCGAGAAGCCGGCCATCGCCGAACACGGCAGCACGATCGGCCTGGTGGCGGGTCCCGTGGTGGACAAGTCAGTGCCCGCTGAGGCGGGGCGTTGATGGTGGCGACCGCAACCGCCGTGAAGTTCGGCACGCGCGGCAGCAAGCTGGCCATGGGCCAGACGCAACAGATCGCCGACCGGCTGGCCGCCGTCGGCGGGTTCGCCGCCGACCTCGTCACGGTCCGCACCGACGGGGATGTGCTCACGGGTTCGCTGTCCCAGATGGGCGGCACGGGCGTGTTCGCCACCGCCCTGCGGGCGGCAGTGCTGGACGGCCGCGTCGACGTGGCCGTGCACTCGCTCAAGGACCTGCCGACGGCGGCGGCTCCCGGCCTGACCATGGCCGCCATCCCCGCCCGCGTCGACCCACGCGATGCGCTGTGCTCCCGCGACGGGCTGTCCCTGACCGGCCTGCCCCAGGGCGCGAAGGTCGGCACCGGCTCCCCCCGCCGCGCCGCACAGCTGCTCGCCGCCCGCCCGGACCTGCGGATCATGGACATCCGCGGCAACGTCGACACCCGGCTCGCCCGCGTCCCCGGCCTGCCCGGGAACCCGGAGGCGCCCGTCATGCCCGGCAAGACCGGCGACCTCGACGCCGTCGTCCTGGCCGCGGCCGGGCTCAGCCGCCTCGGCCGGCTCGACGCGGTCGGCGAATTCCTCGAACCGGCCGTCATGCTCCCGGCCCCCGGGCAGGGCGCCCTGGCCGTCGAATGCCGCTCCGAGGACTCCGCCGCCCACGGCTCCACGGCGGTGCTCGCCCAGGCGCTGGCCGCCGTCGACGACACCGACACCCGGTTGTCCGTCACCGCCGAACGGGCCCTGCTCGCACGGCTCGAGGCCGGCTGCGCCGCGCCCGTCGGAGCTTACGCGTTCCGCAAGGGCAGCATGCTCCACCTCGAGGCCGTCGTCTGCTCCCTCGACGGGCAGCGCTCGCTGCGCCTGAAGAAAGCCACCGACGGGCTCACCGACGTGGGCGCCACGCTGTTGGGGATCGAGCTCGCCGAGCAACTGCTCGCCGACGGCGCCGGCGACCTCGCGGACCTGGCCGGCACGTCGAAATGACCGATCCGGTGGTCGAGCCTCCGGTGGTCGAGCTTGTCGAGACCAAGGACCCCGGGATTTCGACGGGCTCAATCACCGTTCCGGTGGTCGAGCTTGTCGAGGCCCCGGTGGTCGAGCTTGTCGAGGCCCCGGCCGGGATTTCGACGGGCTCAATCACCGTTCCGGTGGTCGAGCTTGTCGAGACCAAGGACCCCGGGATTTCGACGGGCTCAATCGCCGGCCTCCGGGTGGCGGTGACACGCTCCGCCGACCGGGCCGGGGCGCTGGCCGACGCGTTGGCGGCGGCCGGGGCCGAGCCGGTGCTCGTGCCCGTGATCGACTTCGAGACGGCTGACCAGGATGCGCTGGGTTCCTCACTTCGGCGGCTTCAATCGGGTGAGTACCGGTGGCTCGTCATCAGTTCCATCACCACCGTGCGGGCGCTCAAGCAGTGGTGCGACGCCCACGGCGCGTCGCTTGCCGCCCTTGTCCCCGCCGGGACGTCCGTGGCCACCATCGGGCCGACGTCCGTCGCCGTGCTGGCGGCCGAGGGTGTCCGGGTGGACCTGGCCCCTGTCGATGTGCAGTCGGCGGCAGGGCTCGTCGCCCTGTGGCCCGAGAAGGAGGGGCCGGGCCGGGTGCTGCTGCCGCAGTCGAACCTGGCCGAGCCGACCCTCGTCGACGGGATCACGGCCAGGGGCTGGACGGCCGACGTCGTCACCGCGTACCGCACGGTCGACCATCCCGCGTCCGCGGACCTGCGGCTCACCGCCCGGCTGGCGGCCGGCGGCGGGGGCGCCGCCGGCGACCACCCCATGCTCACCACGGCCGAGGCGGCCGGTGACGTGCGCGCGGGCCGCATCAACGCCGTCGTCCTTGCCTCCGGCAGCGCCGCCCGGCGCGTGGCCGAGACCCTGGCGCCGCTGCCGGACGGCTGCCGCATCGTGGCGATCGGGCAGCCGACCCGGCGGGAGGCCGAGCGGCTGGGTCTGGCCGTGGCCGCGACCGCCGAGCACCCCACGCCCGCGGGCATTGTCGCCGCGCTCGTGGCCGCTTTCCATGAATCACAGCCTTCGCTGGAACCGAACCCCTGAACTGGAGTCCCCCGTGAGTTTCCCCGCCCAACGCCCGCGCCGCCTGCGCAGCACCCCCGCAATGCGCCGGCTCGTCGCCGAATACACACTGGCGCCGGCCGACCTGATCCTGCCCGTGTTCATCCGGGAGGGCCTGACCGAGCCGTCGCCGATCACGTCAATGCCCGGCGTCGTCCAGCACACCACCGAGACCCTCGTGGCGGCTGCACGGCAGGCCGTCGACCTGGGCCTGGGCGGCATCATGCTGTTCGGCATCCCGGCCGTGCGCGACGCCGTCGGCTCCGCCTCACTGGACCCCGACGGCGTGCTGAACCGTGCCATCGCCGAGGTGCGGGCCGCCGTGGGCGACTCCCTGGTGGTCATGAGCGACCTATGCCTGGACGAGTTCACCGACCACGGCCACTGCGGCGTGCTCGACGACGCCGGCCGGGTCGACAACGACGCGACGCTGGAGATCTACGCGAAGATGGGCGTCGCCCAGGCCCGGGCCGGCGCGCACGTCGTGGCCCCGTCCGGCATGATGGACGGCCAGGTCGGCGTGATCCGCGAAGCCCTGGATGAGGCCGGATTCCAGGACGTGTCCGTGCTGGCCTACGCGGCCAAGTATGCGTCCGCGTTCTACGGGCCCTTCCGGGAGGCCGTCGACTCGCAACTGCAGGGCGACCGCCGCACCTACCAGATGGACCCGGGCAACCGTCGCGAGGCCATGGCCGAGGTCGAGCTGGACCTGGCCGAGGGCGCCGACATCATCATGGTCAAGCCGGCCATGAGCTACCTGGACATCCTGGCCGACGTGGCCGCGGAGTCGCCGGTGCCGGTCGCCGCGTACCAGATCTCCGGCGAGTACGCCATGATCGAGGCCGCGGCCGCGAACGGCTGGATCGACCGCCGCCGCGCCATCGAGGAATCCGTGCTCAGCATCAAGCGCGCGGGGGCCAACATGATCCTCACCTACTGGGCCGCCGAACTGGCCGGCTGGCTGCGGGGGACCACCATCGAGAAGGGCACCAAGTGATCACCAGTTCCGACGAACTCTTCGACCGGGCCAAGTCCCTCATGCCGGGCGGGGTGAACTCGCCCGTGCGCGCCTTCGGGTCCGTGGGCGGCACGCCCCGGTTCATGGTCAACGCCAAGGGCGCCCACCTGACCGACTCGGAGGGCCGGGACTACGTGGACCTGGTCTGCTCGTGGGGCCCGGCGCTGCTGGGGCACTCCCACCCGGACGTGCTGGCCGCCGTGCACGCCGCCGTCGACCACGGGCTGAGCTTCGGCGCCTCCACGCCCGCCGAAAGCGAACTGGCCGCGCTCGTGCAGGGACGCGTGCCCGCCGTCGAACGCCTGCGCATGGTCTCCACCGGCACCGAGGCGACCATGACCGCCGTCCGGCTGGCCCGTGGCTTCACCGGCCGCAACCTCATCATCAAGTTCGCCGGCTGCTACCACGGCCACCTGGACGGGCTGCTCGCCGCCGCCGGCTCCGGCCTGGCCACCCTCGCCCTGCCCGGCTCGGCCGGCGTCACGGCCGCCACGGCCGCCGAGACGCTCGTGCTGCCGTACAACGACCTGGCCGCCGTCGAGGCCGCGTTTGCCACGCACGGGGACTCGATCGCGGCCGTCATCACCGAGGCGGCGCCGGCCAACATGGGCGTCGTCACCCCGGGCGAGGGCTTCAATGCGGGGTTGTCGCGCCTCACCGCCGCGCACGGCGCGCTGCTCATCTACGACGAGGTCCTGACCGGCTTCCGCACCGGCCCGGCCGGGTACTGGGGCCTGACAGGCATGACGGAAGGGTGGACGCCTGACCTGTTCACGTTCGGCAAGGTGATCGGCGGCGGACTTCCGACGGCGGCGCTCGGCGGCCGCGCGGACGTCATGGAATACCTGGCGCCGTTGGGTCCCGTGTACCAGGCCGGCACGCTGTCCGGGAACCCGGTGGCCATGGCCGCCGGCGTGGCCACGCTGACCGCGGCCACGGCGTCCGTGTACGCGACGGTGGACGCGCGCTCCCTGGAACTGTCCGCGGCCGTGTCCGCCGCCCTGTCCACGGAGGGCGTGGACCACTCGATCCAGCGCGCCGGGAACCTGTTCTCGGTGGCCTTCGGGACGTCGGCCTCCGGCGTCCACAACTACGCCGACGCGCAGGCCCAGGAGGTGTTCCGGTACGCGCCGTTCTTCCACTCGATGCTGGACGCCGGGGTATACCTGCCGCCGAGCGTGTTCGAGGCCTGGTTCCTGTCCGCCGCGCACGACGACGCGGCCATGAACCGCGTCGTCGAGGCGCTTCCCGCGGCGGCGCGGGCCGCGGCGGCCGCCACGCGGTAACCCAAGCCGGTGAGGGGTGAGCGGGTGGGCGAGTCCGACCTGGATTCCCCCATCCGCTCACCCCTCGACTGTCGCGTCGTGTGGTGGCCGAGCGTGTCGAGGCCCGGCCATGTGACCCCCGTATCGAAGACATTACTCGTGGCGTCCGCGACCCAAGTAGGGCGCACTTAAGCACGTATTCCCCCCGGTTTTGGTGCTTAACTGCGCCCTACTTGGGTCGCCGGGGCCCCGGCCACCCACCCGGACCCGGCGGAAATAGCCGGACCCACGGGACAGGTGTGCGCAAAACAGCCCCGCGCGGCGATGCCAGGTCGCAGCCACGCAGTGGGCCAGAGCGCGGGGTGCGTGCAACCGGTTCGTTATGGATTCCGCGGGTGCCGGTGAGCCGGGCCAGGCGTAGGATTCGCCTATAGGTCCCGTCGTCGAAGCCGTGTGCATCATGCGTCCATTTCTCAAGCAGACCGCGATCTGTGCCGCCCTCTTGGCCGCAGTTCCATTCCTCGGATCGGCGCCGGCCCTGGGTCTGACCCCGGCCGCCGCGAAACAGGCAGCGCAGACCACGACACTGACGCCGGCGCAGCAACTGGCGTCCATGACCCTGCAGCAACGCATCGGCCAGCTGTTCATGGCCAAGTCCGCAGCCACCGGCGCCGACGCGAACACGATGTCGGACTTGATCAATTTCCATGTGGGGAACGTGTACCTGGGCGGGCGCTCCTACGCCGGCATTAACCCGACCCTGGCCGTCGTGAAGAAGATGACGGACACGGTCTCGCAGGCCACCACCTCCGGGGTGGCGCTGGCCGTGGCCACCGACCAGGAGGGCGGCTACGTCCAGGTCCTCAACGGTCCCGGGTTCTCCAAGATCCCCACGGCGCTGGCCCAGGGTGCCATTGCGCCGGCCATGCTGCGTGCCGATGCGAAGAACTGGGGCAACCAGCTGCGCTGGGCCGGCGTCCACGTGGATCTGGCGCCCGTCCTGGACACGGTCCCGAGTGCAGCCTTCGCCCCGAACAACCCGCCGATCGGCTACTACGAACGTGAGTACGGGTACACTCCGCAGGTGGTCTCCACCGAGGGCAACGCCTTCGCCGCCGGCCTCAAGGACGGGTTCGTCGCGCCCGCCATCAAGCACTTCCCCGGACTGGGCCGGGTCACGTTGAACACGGATACGTCATCGAACGTGCACGACACCGTGACCACGCGCTACGACTCCTACATGCTGCCTTACAAGACGGCCATCAACGACGGCGCCCGATGGGTCATGGTCTCCAGCGCCTACTACGACAAGATCGACAACCGGTCCGGCAAGCTGGGGGCGTTCTCGTCGGTTCTCATGCAGACCATCCTGCGCGGCGACGACCACTTCACCGGCATCATCCTCTCCGACGATCTGTGCAACGCCCAGCAGCTCGCCCCCTGGAGCCTGGGCGTGCGGGCCGCAAACTTCATCAACGCCGGGGGCACCATGGTGTTGTGCGCCGCTCCGCCCAGCATTTCCCCGATGTACTGGTACCTGCTGCACCTGGCGCAGACCAGCCCGTCGTTCCTGTCGATGGTCAACGCCGCGGCACTGAAGGTGTTGCAGGTGAAGGCCGGGCAGTAGCGCTATCGTGGGGTCATGACCCTCGCCTTGTCCACCCGTGACGACTGCCTGGCCGCCGACGCCGCCGACCCCTTGGCGCCGTTCCGGGCGAAGTTCCTGCTGCCGGAGGGCGTCATCTACCTGGACGGAAACTCGTTGGGGCCCCGTCCGGTCGGGGCGCTGGAACGGGCCCAGGCGGTCGTTGCGGACGAGTGGGGCACCGGACTGATCCGCAGCTGGAACACGGCCGGCTGGTTCGAGCTGCCGGGCCGGCTCGGCGACAAGCTGGCCGGGCTCCTCGGCGGCCGCGCGGGAGAGTGTGTCGTCACGGACACGACCAGCCTGAACCTGTTCAAGGCGCTGGCCTCCGCGTTGCGCATCCAGCAGGCCGACCACCCGGGCAAGCGGGTCATCGTGACCGAACGCGACAACTTCCCCACGGACATCTACATCGCCGAGGGGCTGGCCGACTTCCTGAACTCGGTGGCCGCGGAAACCGGGACCCGGTACGAGGTGCGGCTCATCGACGAGGAAGTGCCGCTGGACCGTGCGCTGGGAGGCGACGTGGCCGTCGTCGCGCTTTCCCATGTCAACTACCGCACCGGGGCGATGTGGGACATGGCCCAGGTGACCGCCCAAGCCCACGCACACGGCGCGTTGGTGATCTGGGACCTGGCGCACGCGGCCGGGGCCGTGCCGGTGGACCTGAACGACGCCGGCGCGGACTACGCGGTGGGGTGCACGTACAAGTACCTGAACGGCGGGCCCGGATCGCCGGCGTTCATCTGGGTCGACGCCCGGCACCAGGACCGGTTCTGGCAGCCGCTGTCCGGGTGGTGGTCGCATGAGCGCCCGTTCGCCATGGCCGATTCGTACACGCCGGCAGACAGCATCGACCGGTTCCTGTGCGGCACGCAGCCGATCACGTCGCTGGCCATGGTGGAGACCGGATTGGACATCATGCTGGCCGCGGACGCCGGGGCGGTCCGGGCGAAGTCGCTGGCGTTGACGGACCTGTTCATCGACCTCGTGGAGCGGCGGTGTGGAGCCCACCCCTTGGAGCTCGTCACGCCCCGGAACCATGCCCGGCGCGGCAGCCACGTGAGCTTCCGGCATCCGGAGGGATACGCGGTCATGGCCGCCCTGATCGCCCGCGGCGTGATCGGCGATTACCGCGAACCGCATGTGCTGCGTTTCGGCATCACGCCGCTGTACCTCGGGTACGCGGACGTGTGGGATGCCGTGGAAACGCTGCGCAGCATCCTGGACTCGCGCGCGTGGGATGCGCCGGAATTCCAGGTCCGCAACGCCGTCACCTGACGTCCTACAGCACGTCGGAGAGGAAATTCCGCAGCCGGTCCGTCGTGGGCGCCTCGAACAGCTCGTCGGGGCGGCCGGTCTCCACGACGACGCCGCCGTCCATGAACGTGACCGAGTCGGAGACGTTGCGGGAGAAACCCATCTCGTGCGTGACCACGACCATGGTCATGCCGCCCTTGGCCAGGTCGGTCATGAGCGCCAGGACCCCCTTGACGAGCTCCGGGTCCAGCGCGGACGTGGCCTCGTCGAAGAACATGACCGCCGGCTCCATGGCCAGGGCGCGGGCTATCGCCACGCGCTGCTGTTGGCCGCCGGACAGGTTGGCCGGCCGGGCGTCGGCCTTGTGCTTCAGGCCCACCATGTCGAGCTGGTCAAGGGCCTTGGCGCGCGCCTCATCACGGGACAGCCCGCGGATCTTGCGCAACGCCAGCGACACGTTGTCGGCGACCGTCTTGTGCGGGAACAGGTTGAACTGCTGGAACACCATGCCGATGCGCCGGCGCAGCTCGTCCGGGTTGTCCTTGAGCACGGAGCGGCCGTCCAGTGCGATGTCGCCCTGGTCGGGTTCGATCAGCCGGTTCATGACGCGCAGCAGCGTGGACTTGCCGGAACCGGACGGGCCGATGACCGACGTCGTCGTTCCCTGCGGCACGTGCAGGTCGATGCCGCGCAGCACATGGTTGGCGCCGAAGGACAGGTGGATGTTGGTCGCTGTCAGCGAACCGGAGGCGGTGGTCATCTCAGGCACCCTTTCCGACGACGGCGGCCGCCTCGTCCGGTTCGACCCGCTCCGGGCGCCCGGTGCGCAGCCGGTTGTCGATGTAGTTGACCAGGTGCGTCAGCGGGACGGTGAGGCACAGGTAGAGCAGGCCGGCGGCGATCAGGGGGGACAGGTTGCCGGTGTTCGCCGCCGCGTCGTTGCCGATGCGGTAGATCTCCCGCTCGCCGGACATCAGGCCGAGCATGTAGACCAGTGAGGAGTCCTTGATCAGGGCGATGAGCTGGTTGACCAGGGCAGGCAGCACACGCCGGATGCCCTGCGGGATGACGACGAGCGTCATCGAATGCCCGTAACTGAAGCCGAGGGCGCGGGACGCCTCCAGCTGTCCCTTGTCCACACTTTGAATGCCGGACCGGAAGATCTCGCCGATGTAGGCCGCCGCCATGAGCGTCAGGGCGAGCACGCCCATCGGGAACGGACTGGTGACGCCCGTCAGGTGGCGGAAGATCGGCCCCAGCCCGATCCCGATCACGACGATCACCAGGATCGCGGGCAGGCCCCGGAAAACGTCCGTGTAGATGCGTGCGATCCACCGCGGCACCGGGTTGCGGGAGATGCCCATGACCGCCAGGACCAGGCCCAGGATCGAGCCCAGGATCGCCGACGAGGCGGCCAGGATGAGCGTGTTGGTCAGGCCGACGGTGAGCATGGTCGGGAGGACCTGGCCCATCGCCTGCCAGTCAAAGAAGGTGTCAAGGAACTGCTGGAGGGTGTCCACTCAGGCGTCCTCAGGAAAGCTTGACGGCCTTTGAACCGGGCGTCCAGTTCTTCGGCGTCTCGCGCTTCGGGTACCACTCCTTGGTCAACTTGCTCCAGGTGCCGTCGTCGATCACGGCATCCAAAGCGGAGTTGAGCGCGTCGATCAGCGGCTGGTTCTGGGCATTCACGGCGTAGGCGGTGAAGTTCTGGGTATTGACCACGGATTCCACGATGGCGGTGCCGTCGCCGTCCTTGACCTGGCCGCTGGCCTGCTGGGACGGGGCCACCCAGGCGTCAACCTGTCCGTTCTTCAGGTTGGCGTAGGCGGTGTTGTAGTCCGAGAATCGGACCGGCTCAAGCTTGAGCGTGTTGGTCACATAGTCGTCCTGGACGGTACCCTGAACCACGGCGATGCGGGTTTTGGCGCTCAAGTCCTTGAAACCCTTGACGGCCGAGTCCTTCTTGGCGACGACGGCCATGTAGCCGAAGTCGTAGCCGTTCGTGAAACCAACCGTCTTGCGGCGGGCGTCCGTCGTCGAGATCGAGGAGGAGCCGAGGTCGAACTGCTTGTTCGCCACCTGCGACAGCAGCGCGGAGAAGTCCGTGGACTTGAACTCGACCTTCAGTTTCAGCTTGTCGGCGATGGCGCGCAGCAGCTCGTTGTCATAGCCGGTGAACTTGCCGGACTTGTCGATGAAGATGTTCGGCGGGGCATCCGAGAGCGTGCCGACGGTGAGGGTGCCGGGCGTCTGCAGGCCGAGCTTGGACGTATCGATCGCACCCAGCGGGGTGACGTTCGCCGTCGTGTAGCGGTCCAGCGACTGCTGGTCGCTGCCGGCCAGCGCGTTCGTCGGCGTGCCGCTGCCGCTGGCGTTCGAACCACCGCAGGCGGCCAGCGAGAAGGCCAGTGCGACGGCGACCGGAACGGTCGAGAGCCATTTCAGGGCAGATTTCTTCATCAAGCGTTCACTTTCATAACAGGAGCCCGAACCGTGACGCGGTCCGGGTGGTGCGAGGGGCGGAGAGCGTCCCCCAGGTGCTGGTGGTGCGATACCAGAGCTCAACCCGCCGAACTAAATTATGTCAGCCGCGCGAAAAACATGACGCGACTGAACTATCGGCGTCAGATGGTCGGTTGGGCGGAATTAATCACAGGTTTGACGCGGAGTGGCCGCAGCGAACCCGCCGGGGGCGCGCCGCCGGCTGAATGTATGACCGGGGCATCCGCGCGTTTTGCGCGACTCCGGCGCCTGTGATTTGACTCTCACGGACGCGGCTGCGGCAGCACGGGCCAGTCGCCCTCGATGACCGCGGCCGGGTCCTTCACGCGGCGCAGGTACTCCTGGAAGTTGGCCGCCTGCTCCCGGGCCCAGCCGATCTGGGCGGCGTGCAGGTCTGTCGCGGAGCCGCGCAGCTCACCGAACCTCTCCGCGAGCCGGTCGGCCAGGCGCAGCGCGGCCAGCGCGTCGGCCGACGCCGTGTGGGCGGCGTCCAGCGCCACACCGTATTCCTCACACAGGGCCGCGAGTGTGCGGCTGCCCTTGCGGTACCGGTCCACACGCTTGCTGCAGATGTACGGGTCGATGACCGGCGCCGGGGCCGGCGTCGAGGCGCCGTGCCGGGCTGCCTCATGCGCCATGACCGTGAAGTCGTAGGCGGCGTTGTACGCGATGACCGGGATGCCGTTGTCGAACAGGGCGTCCAGCGCGCCGGCGACCTCCGCCACGACCTCGCCCACGGGGCGCCCGTTCGCGCGGGCGTGCCCGGTGCTGATGCCGTGGATCTCGGTGGTCTCGGCCGGAATCTCCACGCCCGGATCGGCCAGCCATTCGAACGAGTCATCCACTTCGCCGTCGCCGCGCACCACGACGATCGACGCCGTCACGATGCGTGCCTCGCGGGGGTCCCGGCTGGTGGTTTCCAGGTCGAAGGCGGCACGGGGGAGGGCTGTCCAGCTAGTCATGCCCTCACGCTACCGTTCCGCACCGACAAACTCCGCCGACAACCCATGCGGCCAACCCCGCAGCCAAACCACGCTGCCACCCGGCTACGCTGATGCCATGCGTGCCGCGTACATCGACGCCGTCCTCGAGGTGGCAGAAGCCATCCCGGCCGCCCGGGTGCTCTCCTACGGCGACATCGCCGTGCTGCTGGACTCCGGCGGGCCGCGCCAGGTGGGTTCGGTCATGTCGCACCACGGGTCGGCGGTGGCCTGGTGGCGGGTCATCCGTGCCTCCGGCGAACCGCCGCAGTGCCATGAGGCGCACGCCCTGGAACACTATCGGACCGAGCGGACGCCGTTGCGTGGAAAGACGACCGGGGCCGACGCGCGTTGGCGCGTTGACATGGCCGCCGCCCGCTGGGACCCGACCGACGCGGAGCTGGACGTGCTCGACGCGATCGCCGCGCGGCTGCGCGCCGCGGAGGGCGCGGAGGCGAAGAACGACGACGACGGGCCGGGTCGGGCCGTCGAACGCGCCTGACACGGGGGTGCTTGGGCGCAGCGGCTGTCGGACCCGCGTGATGTGATGGTTGCATGAGTTCGCTTCCCCGCTCAACCACCGCGCGACCGACCACCGTGCGACCGCCCGGCGTTCGGCTGGCGCTCGTCCCGCCGGCCGCCGGCCCGTCGCGGCACCCCGCGTTGAGTGCCGACCAGCGGGCGATCGTCGATGTGCCGCCCGGCAGCGGCCCGGTCTTGGCGTGGGGCGCGCCCGGGACAGGCAAGTCCACGGTGCTCATCGAGGCCGTCGCCCACCGTGTGGAGCGGGACGGGCTGGACCCGGCCGGCGTGCTGCTGCTGGCGCCGTCACGGCTGGCCGCGGCCCGGCTGCGCGATGGCCTCAGCGCGCGGCTCACGCGCAGCCTGAGCACATCCCCGGCCCGCACCTGGTCGTCATACGCGTTCGACCTGCTGCGCCGCGCCAGGGTGGAGGGCCGACTCCCGCACCTGGACTCGGGCCCGCGCCTGATGAGCGGCCCGGAACAGGACCAGGTCATCAAGGACCTGCTCGACGGGCACCGGCTGGGGATCGGCCGCGATCCGCGGTGGCCGGCCGACCTGCGTGAGGCGCTGGGCACGCGCGGTTTCCGCCAGGAGATCCGCCAGCTGTTCGACCGGGTCATTGAATACGGCCTGACCCCGGACCGGCTGGCCGCGCTGGGCCGCGACCTCGACCGGCCGGACTGGGTGTCGGCGGCCTCCCTGTACGACGAGTACCGAGACGTCGTGGACTGGGGGAAGTCCGGCTCCTTCGACCCGGCCGGCATCATCACGGCCGCCACCACCCTGCTCGCCAACGACCCCGACTTCCTGGCCCGCGAACGGGAGCGGGTGCAGTTCCTGCTCGCCGACGACGTCCAGGAGGCCAACACGGCCGTGTACGACCTGCTGGCGGTGATCGCCGGCGGCAAGGACGCGCTCGTGACGGCCTCCCCGGACACCGTCGTGCAGGGCTTCCGCGGTGCCCGGCCGGACCTGGTCGGTACGCTGCGCGAGCGGCTCGCCCGCCCCGCGACCCATACGGAGGTGCACGAGTTCGTGCTGTCCACCTCCCACCGCATGGGCCCGGCGCTGGCCACCGGCTGGGCATCCGTGGCCGACCGCATCTCGCAGACCCGGGGCGGGCACAAGGCCCGCATCCTCGAATGGCCGAAGGACCGGCCGGGCGGCCAGGCCGGGCAGCCGGGCACGGCACCGGCGGCGAGCGGGCCGCCGTCGTCCATCCGGGGGAACATCTGCGCGCATGTCGTCGCCTCGGAGGTGCACGAGCTGCGCCTCGTGGCCGAACGCATCCTGCACGTCCAGCACATCGAGGGCCGCAACCTGGCGGACATCGCCGTGATCGTGCGCACCGGCGCGGCGCTGGCCGCGCTGCAACGCTACCTCAGCGCGCACGGCATCCCGGTCAAGGTGCCGGTCGCCGAGAACCCGGTGCGCGACGAACCGGCCGTGCGGCCCCTGCTGGACGCGCTGCGGATCTGCCTGGACCCGGACGTGCTCGACGCCGAGCTGGCCGTCGCGCTGCTCACCTCGCGGTTGGGCCGCTCGACGGCGCTGCACCTGCGCCGGCTGCGGCAGGCGCTGCGGCGGCAGGAACTGGGCGACGGCGGCGGCCGGGCCAGCGACCAGCTGCTCGTCGCGGCGCTGCGTGACCCGGCCATGTGCTCGCACCTCGGCTGGGAGGGGGCCAACGCGGCCCGCATGTCCGCCATGCTGGCGGCGGGCGCGGCGGCCATGACGGAACCGGGGGCCAACGCCGAGACCGTGTTGTGGGCGTTGTGGGCGGCCGCCGACTGCTCCGACACGTGGGAGGCGCAGGCGCTGGCCGGCGGGCCGGCGGGCATCCGCGCCGACCGCGACCTGGACGCCGTCATGGCGTTGTTCGAGGCCGCGGAACGGTACGTCGACCAGCTGCCGGGTTCCAGCCCGGCCCAGTTCCTCGACTACCTGCTCAGCCAGGAACTCCCCATGGACACGCTTGCCGCCCGGGCCCAGCGTGCCGACGCCGTGGAGATCCTCACCCCCGCCAGCGCGGCCGGGCGCGAATGGCCGGTGGTCATCGTGGCCGGGCTGCAGGAGGGGGTGTGGCCCAACACCCGGCTGCGCGGGGAACTGCTCGGCAGCCAGCTGCTCGTCGACGTGCTCGAACGCGGGGCGGCCGCGGCCCGCCAGGTCGACCCGGCTACCCGGTTGCGCGAGACCCGCTACGACGAGCTGCGCAGCTTCGCCGCCGCCATGTCCCGGGCGAGCGAATCGCTGATCCTGACGGCCGTGGCCGGCCACGACCTGCAGCCGTCGCAATTCATCGACCTGGCCTCACCGTGGGACGTCTCCGACGGTCCGGTGCGCGCCATCGAGCAGGTGCCCCGGCCCATGACGCTGCGCACGCTGGTGCCGGAACTGCGGCAGGAATCCGAGATGACGGGGGACCCGGAGGCGGCCCGCATGCTGGGCCTGCTGGCCCTGGCCGGGGTGCCCGGCGCCCCTCCCGAGCAGTGGTGGGGGCTGGCGCCGTTGAGCTCCGAGCAGCCGATCATCGCCGCCGACGAGCCCGTGCACGTGTCCCCGTCCAAACTCGATGCCGTGAAGAAGTCTCCCTTGAACTGGTTCGTCCGGGCCGCCGGCGGCGAGCGGGCCACCGACCTGGCCCGCAGCCTCGGCACGCTCATCCACGCCATCGCCCAGGACCTGCCCGAGGCGGCCGGGCACGAGTACGTGGCCGAGCTCGAACGGCGCTGGCCCACCCTCGGCATGGGCGAAGGCTGGGAGAGCGAGGTTGACTTCGCCCGGGCGCGGGAGATGCTGCGCAAACTCGCCCAATACGTGGTCGACGCCCGCGCCCAGGGACGGACGCTGATCGGGGTGGAGGTCAACTTCAGCGTCGACCTGCCCGCGGGGGACCGCACGGCCCGGCTCAAGGGCCAGGTGGACCGGCTCGAGGCCGACGCCGACGGCCGGCTCGTGATCATGGACCTGAAGACCGGCCGGGGCAAGCCCACCGCCAAGGAGATCGTCCGGCACCCGCAACTGGGCGCCTACCAACTGGCCGCCCGGGAGGGCGCGTTCGACGACGCCGCGCGGGCCGCCGGGATCGAACCGCACGGGAGCGGGGGCGCGGCGCTGGTGCCGCTCGGCGACGGCACGAAGTCCATGAAAACCCAGGACCAGGCGCCGCTGGGCACGGACACCTGGGCCATGGAGGATGTGCTGCTCGCCGCCCACGTCATGTCCGGCGCCATGTTCGAGGCCCGGCACGATGAAACGTGGACGCCCCGCTCGGGCTGTCCGTTGCCGGAAGTGTGCCCGCTGTGCGCGGCAGGAAAGCAGATCACCGAATGAGCCCGGACCCCGTCCTCTCCCCGCACCGGCTGGCCGAACTGCTGCACCAGCCGCCGCCCACCGACGAGCAGGCCGCCATCATCAGCTCCCCGCTGGAGCCGCTGCTCGTCATCGCCGGGGCCGGCTCGGGCAAGACCACCACCATGGCCGACCGTGTCGTGTGGCTTGTGGCCAACGGCCTGGTGCTGCCCGAACAGGTGCTGGGCGTGACGTTCACGCGCAAGGCCGCCGGCGAGCTGGCCGCCCGGATCCGCCGCCAACTGGGCAAGCTGGCCGAGCTGGCCCGCACGCCCGGCCTGGACCTGCCGCCGGCCGCCGCGGCCCTGGACGCGCTGGAACCCAAGGTGTCCACCTACCACTCGTACGCCAGCGGGATCGTGTCCGACTACGGGCTGCGGCTCGGCGTGGAACGCGACGCCGTCGTCCTTGGCGCGGCGGAGGCGTGGCAGTTGGCCAGCGAGGTGGTGGAGGCCCACGACGGCGACCACGAGCACTTCACGGCCGCCAAGTCCACGCTCATCCAGGCGGTCATCGACCTGGCCGGTGAATGCGCCGAACACCTGCAGGACCCCGACCACGTGCGCGCCGTGATCGACGGTTACGTGTCCCGGTTCGCGGCGCTGCCATACCTTGACGGCACGCCCAAGCCCGCCACCGCGGCCGCCGTGAGGCTGCTGGACATCCTGCGCACCCGCAGCTCCGTCGTCGCGCTCGTGCAGTCCTATGCGGCGGCCAAGCGCCGCCGCAACGCCCTCGACTTCGGCGACCTCGTGGCCCTGGCCGCGCGTATCGCCGCCGAGGTGCCGCAGGCCGGCGACCTCGAGCGCCGCCGCTACAAGGTGGTGCTGCTCGACGAGTTCCAGGACACCTCGCACGCCCAGTTGCGGCTGTTCGCGAAGCTGTTCGGCGGCGGCCATCCGGTCACGGCGGTCGGCGACCCGCACCAGTCGATCTACGGCTTCCGCGGCGCGTCCGCCGGGCAGCTGTTCCGCTTCCCCGAGGTGTTCACCGAGGACGACGGCGGGTACGCGCCGACCGCCGAACTCACCATCGCCTGGCGCAACGCCGGGCGCATCCTGCAAACCGCCAACGTGATGTCCGCCGAGCTGGCCGCGGCGCAGCGGCGCAAGGCCGACGCTGCGCTGGCCGCCGGGCTGTCCGCGGCCGAACGTGCCGCCGCCGGCCCGTCCGTCACGGTGTCGCCGCTGCGGGAGAAGCCCGACGCGCCGGCCGGGGAGGTGGTGCTGGCGCGGTACGAGACCGAGCACGACGAGGCCGACGCCATCGCCGCGACCATCCTGGACCGCAAGGGCGACTTCACCCACCACAGCGCCGCGCAGGGTGCGATGACGGTGGCGGTGCTGTGCCGGCGCCGGGCCCAGTTCGCGGCGCTGCAATCCAGCCTCGACGCGCACGCCATCCCGTACGAGATCGTCGGGCTGGGCGGGCTGCTGGCCACCCCGGAGATCGTGGACCTGGTGGCGACCCTTCGCGTGCTGGCCGATCCGGCCCGCTCCGACGCGCTCATGCGGCTGCTGACCGGGGCGCGCTGGCGCATCGGCACGGCCGACCTCATGGCGCTCGCGGACTGGTCCCGGTACCTGGCCCGGCGGCGGTCCTGGGCCGCCGCGCACCGCCACGTGTTCGACCCGGCGAACCCGGCCGCCGGCGACGCGTTCGACGACAGGACGTTCAGCGACGGCGCGGCGTCCGGTGACGCCCTGGTGCAGTCCGACCTGGCCGACGCCGCGTCACTGGTCGAGGCCATCGACTACCTGTCCGCCGATTTCTGGCCCGGGTCCGTGCCGCGCACGCTCACGGCCGAGGGCCGGCGCCGGCTGCTGGCGCTGCGGGACGAATTGCGTGTGCTGCGCGGGTTCGTCGGCGACGACCTGACGAACCTGCTCGGCGCCGTGGAGCGGACCATGCTGCTGGACATTGAGCTGGCCGCCAAGCCCGGGTCCAGCATCCACCACGCACGCCGCAACCTCGACGCGTTCGCCGACGCGGCCGCCGAATTCATGCAATCGGGTGAGCGCGTCGACCTGTCCGCGTTCCTCGGCTGGCTGGAGACCGCCGAATCGGAGGAGGGCGGGCTGGAGCGCGCCCCCGTGGAGGCGAACCCCGACGCCGTCCAGCTGTTGACGGCGCACGCCTCCAAGGGGCTGGAGTGGGACATGGTGTTTGTGCCCGGCATGAACGCCGGCGCGTTCCCGAGCGGCCGCACCGACCGGTGGTCCACCGGCGCCAGTTCGCTGCCGTGGCCGCTGCGCGGCGACCGGGCCGACCTGCCCGTCTGGGAGCTGGACGCCCCCGATCTCAAAACGCTGCTGGACAACGAGAAACTGTTCGCCGAGGACGTCTTGGCCCACGGGGAACTGGAGGAGCGCCGTCTCGCGTACGTGGCGTTCACACGGGCACGCGACTTCCTCATGTGCAGTTCCACGCTGTGGGGGAACGGTCTGAAGGCGTTGGCACCGTCGCCTTTCCTGGCCGAACTGCTGCCGCTGGCGTCCGGGCCGCGGCCGTTGGCGCGGATCGCGCACTGGCAGGACGAGCCTGTGGACGGCGACGCAGGGAACCCGAACACGGCCGGGGTGGAGACCGCGCCCTGGCCCTACGACCCCCTGAACGGGCCGGACATCCGGGGCCGGCGCGGGGTCGCGTCCCGGCCCGGCCGGCGCGCCAACGTGGAACGCTCCGCCGCCGCCGTCGTCGCGGCGCGCGAGCAGGCCAGGGCCCTCGTTCCGGAAGGGGCGCCCGACCCGGTCGGGGCCCTGCTGGACCGGCAGGGGCTGGCCGAGGCGAACCCGCGCTGGGGACGGGAGGCCATGGTGTTGCTGGCCCAGGAACGCCTCGAGCAGGACCATTTGAGCGTGGAGCTGCCCGCCCACATCTCGGCGTCCACGCTCGTGGCACTCGGCGAGGACCCGGACAAGGTGACCCGTGCGCTGCGCCGGCCGGTGCCCCGCAAACCGGGCATGGCGGCCCGGAAGGGGACGGCGTTCCATGCGTGGGTGGAGGAGTACTTCGGCACGAGCGGCCAACTGGACCTGGACGAATTGCCGGGTGCCGACGCCTACGTGGACGAGGCCTATGGGCTGGCCGCCATGCAGGAGACGTTCCAGGCCTCCGCCTGGGCGGCCCGCACGCCGGCCACACTCGAGGTCCCGGTCGAGACCCGCGTGGCCGGCGTCGTCGTGCGCGGGCGCATCGACGCCGTGTTCCGCGACGCCGACGGGCGCTGGGACCTGATCGACTGGAAGACCGGTGCCGTGCCATCGAAGTCCAAGCTGGCCGTGCGGGCCGTCCAGCTCGCCGTGTACCGGCTGGCGTGGGCGAGACTCAAGGGGTGTCCGCTGGAGGACGTGCGGGCGGCGTTCTACTACGTCGGCCAGGACCGGGTGGTCCGCCCGCACGATCTTGCCGGGGAGGACGCCCTGGAGGCGGTCATCACCGGCGCCTACGCCGGATTCGACGGATGAGGACCGCCCGACGCCAAGTAGTCTTGATCTCAATGACCTGGGGGTCGCGCCGGACCAGCCGGCAACATCGAGGATGAGGGGCAATCACTTGCGCAAGACAGTCATGGGGGCAGTGTGCGCGTTGGCCGTGGCGGCGGCAGCCGTCGTCGGACCGGCGCTGCCGGCCGGGGCCGCGGACCGGTCAACCGGACCCGCGTCGGCCCAGGCCACAGCTACGGCCACGAAAGCGGAATCTGAGACAACCGCGGGCAACGCCGCAACCGGTGGCGTCGACGGGCCCACGAACCAACCACTGAAGCGATCGCTGGCCAAACCGGCCGCGACGGGCACCATCGTCAAGGACAGCAACCTCACACAGGTCGCGGACATCTTCAACGGGATCAACACGTTCCGTGCCTCGAAGAAGCTGCCGCCGGTCAAGCTGACGCCGGCCATCAGCGCCGTGTCGCAAAAATGGTCGGACACGCTGGCCACCACCGGGGACGTTTACACCAGCCCCCACAACCCCAACGTCGGCAGGCAGATCCCGGCCGGGTGGACCGGTTGGAGCGAGATCGTGGCCTGGCGGTCGGACCGCTCGGGCCAGGGCATGGTGGACCTGTGGATCGGGTCCCCGCCGCACAACAAGATCATGTCGGACCCGACCTTCACCACCATCGGCATCGGCGTGACCTTCACGGACGGCACGGCCGGCCGGTTCGCCACGTATGCGGTGGTGAACCTGGCCACGTACAAGTCCAACCCGTCGCCGACGTATTCCTCGATTGCCAACTGGCGGGCGGGCATCCCCGACAAGGGCGAGGTGGCGCCGCCCAGTCCCGGCCCGACCCCGCAGTCCACGGCCAGCATCCCCAACGCCGGCGACGTCGTCGCCATCGATGGGGGCGGCCTGTTGTGGAATTACGGATCCCCGTCGCTGTCGAACCGGCGCCAGATCGGGAACGGCTGGGGCGCGGCGCAGAAGATCACCGTGGTCGACTGGGACCAGGACGGCGTGCAGGACATCCTGGTCCAGTGGAAGGATGGGCGCCTGGCCGTCTACTACGGCCGGGCCGCCGGCGGATTCCAGGCCCCCGTCGCCATCGGCGTCGGCTGGACCGGGTATGAGGTCACCGTCGGGAGGTGGAACAACGCGAACCCGTTCCCGTCCATCGTGGCCCGCGATCCGGGCGGGCTGCTGTGGCACTACCCGAACGTGGACGGTCGCGGGTTCGGTGCCCGCATCCAGGTCGGCACCGGCTGGAACGGCCTGGGCATCGCGCAGGTCGATTGGGACCAGAACGGGACCATGGACATGATCGCCATCCGCGGCAACGGGCAGCTGGTCCTGTACCGGGGCAACGGTGCCGGCTACTTCGTCTCCGAGGCGCGCCCCGTGGCGGGCACCGGGTGGACCGGCTACTGGGTCACCGGCGTCAACGGTTTCCGCGGCGCCGGAACGCAGGGACTGCTGGCCAGGGACCCCGACGGACTGTTGTACCACTACGCCATGACGAGCGCGGGGGTGCAGCCGGCCGTGCAGATCGGCAACGGCTGGGGTCCGTACACCATCGCGTCACACGGTTAGTGGCGGTGGCCGGGAAGATTTGCCGGTTTCGGGTTCGTGGCAACGGGGTTGGTGCCGCCTGGGCTTCGATGGGCCGGCTGTCATGGGCGGAAGGACCCTGGCGTCTGGCGAACCAGTGGACGGTAAACGCTCGTTTGTGAACGAGTGGGCGGTAGGTGCTCGTTTTGGGCCGATTTTCGACATCTGCTGCCCAGTAGTTTGCGTCGTCGACATCTACTGTCCGGCAGTTGCGTCCAGGGCGCGGGCGCCCCGGCCGACTCCGGCGAGGCAGCCCCTGACGCGGCGACGGCCGCCCGAACAACCATCCTCGCCCTTTCGCGTCACACGGCTAGTCTTCCAGCGGGATGACCTTCAGCGTGGTCGTATCCGTCTCCTCGGCCGTCGCCGTGACGGCGTCCGGGGCGGCGGTGGCCGCCGTGTCGGCGGCGTTTCCCGCCGGCTCCGCGTCGATCGGCGTGACGGTGACCTTGCCGTCGTCGTCCGGCTGCTCCGTGCGACCGGCGTCAGGGCCCGCGACGGGGGCGGGCACGGGTTCGGTGCTGATCGGCCGGCCGCCGTGCGTGGCAATGTCGGCCTCGAGCGTGCGCAGCATCGCCTCGGCGTCCGCGACCATCTGCCGGTCTCCGGCCGCCACGCCCTTCACCAGCCACTGCGCCAGCGCGAACTCGGCGCTGAGCGCCGCGCGGCGCATGAGGTGGGGGTCGGTGGCGTCGGTCCGGGCCTCCCTGTAGGCGGCGACGACGTCGTTCACGAACGCCTGGTCGTGGATGGCCACCAGCCAGGCCAGGTCGTCGGCCGGGTCGCCCACGTGCAGGTCCGTCCAGCCGATCACGGCCGTCACCCGGGTGTCCTCGAGCAGGATGTTGTCCTCGTGCAGGTCCCCGTGCACCACCGAGGCGTTGAAGCGCCACAGCGCCACGTCCTCCAGGGCGTGCTCCCACCGGCGCAGCAGCGCGGCCGGAATCTTACCGGTGGTCGCGGCCTGGTCCAGCTCGGTGAGCTTGCGCTGGCGGAACTCGTTGGCCGTGTAGCTGGGCAGGTCGGCGCCGGTGACGATGTCGACCGGCATGTCGTGGATGGCGGCAATGGTGGCGCCCAGCTCCTTCGCCAGCCGCGCACCGCCGGCGGGGATGGCGTCGATGGTCCGCGACTTGCCGGCCAGGTGCGAGTACACGAACGTGGTCAGCGCCCCCTGCCGTACGGTCCCGGCCACGGTGGGCAGCAGGAACGGCAGCTCGGCCCGGATGCCGGGGGTGAACGCGCGCAGCACGGCCAGCTCGGTCTCCAACCGGGTGCTCGCCTCGGCGTGCCTGGGGGAGCGCACCCGCCAGCGCCGTGATTCGGCGTCCACGAGCAGCGCGGAGTTGAAGTCTGCGGCGTCGTCGGGCTCGAGGGCGCACCCCGTCAGTTCCAGTCCCGGCACGGCCGCGCTCGCAATGGCGGCCAGTTCTAGCGCAGTCAGTCGTCTCACCCCTCAACCGTAGATGCCGCGGGCGCGAACGGGCCGACCCTGTCGCGGCGAGTCGGCAATCGGCCCGCGGGCGCGCAAGTGTCATTTGGGCGCCGTTCGCCGTACCGTAGAGGCATGATCCAACCCCTGCCCTGGCCCGACGCCGTCCTCGACCGGGACAGTGACAACCGCCAGGAACCGGGATTCCTGGACGCCGTGCGGACCCGCGCCTCGCGCCGGCTCATGATCATCCAACGGGGGCGCACGCTCGTCCGCGACGGCCGGATCAGGTACCTGCGCCCCGACGAACTGCCCGCCGGCGTGCTGGCCCGCGAGGACCAGGCCGTCTACCTGGGCGCCGTGCTGCCGGGCCTCGGCGACGGCGCCGGCACCGACCTGCCGGCCGGCACCGAGGTGCTGATGCTTGATGTCACGGACGACGACGACCCGCTGGCCTGGGTGCCCGGCGGCGCGGTGCCCGTCAATACGGGGCCCGGTGACACAGTGTTGATCGACTACCGCGAGGGGGCCGAGGGCCTGGGCGCCGTGGACGCGGGCATTTTCGTGGAGGCGCAGGGTGTGGCCAACTGGCATCGCACCCATCCGCGCTGCCCGCGGTGCGGGTCCGCGACCACGCTGGAATGGGCCGGCTGGATGCGTCGCTGCGTGGCCGACGGCTCCGAGCATTTCCCGCGCACCGACCCGGCCGTCATCGTGGCCATCATCGGCGCCGACGACCGGATCCTGCTCGCCAACAACGCCAGCTGGGAGACGAACCACTTCTCGACCGTCGCCGGGTTCGTCGAGTCCGGCGAGAACCTGGAGCAGGCTGTGGTGCGGGAGATCGCCGAGGAGGTCGGGGTGCGCCTGCACACGCCCACCTACGTCGGCTCGCAGGCGTGGCCGTTCCCGCGTTCCCTCATGCTCGGTTTCCTGGCCCGCACCGATGACGTGGAGCCCATGCCCGACGGCGTCGAGGTGGTCCGGGCCCGCTGGTTCGGGCGGGCCGAACTGCAGGCGGCCGTGCTCAGCGGCGAGGTCGTGATCTCCCGCCGGACGTCGATCGCGCGGTCGTTGATCGAGCACTGGTACGGGGGGCGCATCGCGAACGCCGGTGAAACGCCGGTTGCCCCGGTCATCGCCGGGTCGGTGGCACCGTGAGCGAAGCGAATGCCCGGCTGGACCTGGATGAGCGCGGCGTCGAGGAACGCATCCTGGCCGGGCTCGACGACGAGCAGCGGTCCGTCGCGACGACCCTGGCCGGTCCGCTGTGTGTGCTGGCGGGCGCCGGCACGGGCAAGACCCGCGCCATCACGCACCGCATCGCCTACGGCGTGCACACCGGCGTGTACAGCGCCAACCACCTGCTGGCGGTGACGTTCACGGCGCGTGCCGCGGCGGAAATGCGGGCGCGGCTGCGCGACCTGGGCGTCGGCAACGTCCAGGCCCGCACCTTCCATGCCGCGGCGTTGCGGCAGCTGCAGTATTTCTGGCCGCACGCCGTCGGCGGCCAACTGCCGGGCCTGCTCGAACACAAGGCGCAGACCATCGCCGAGGCGGCTCGCCGGTTGCGGCTGCCCGCCGACCGGGCCGGCATCCGCGACCTGGCGGCGGAGATCGAGTGGGCCAAGGTGTCCATGCTGACGCCGGAGACGTACCTGGCCAAGGCGGCGGACCGCGGCGAGCCGGCCGGGCTGGACCGCACCAGCGTGGCCCGGCTGTTCCAGTCGTACGAGGACGTCAAGACGGACCGCAACCTGATCGACTTCGAGGACGTGCTGCTCGTGACGGTCGGCATCCTGCAGGAGGACGAGCGCGTCGCGGCGACCGTGCGCGACCAGTACCGGCACTTCGTCGTCGACGAATACCAGGACGTCTCCCCGCTGCAGCAGCGCATGCTGGACCTGTGGCTGGGCGGGCGCCAGGAGCTGTGCGTGGTCGGCGACGCCAGCCAGACCATCTACTCGTTCACGGGCGCCACGCCACGGCACCTGCTCGACTTCAAGGCCCGGTACCCGGACGCCGGCGTCGTGAAGCTGGTGCGCGACTACCGGTCCACGCCGCAGGTCGTCGGGCTGGCGAATGCGCTGCTGTCGTCGCGGCGCAGTGCCGGGCCGGCCGCCGACGCGTTGTGGTCGGCGCCGTTGCGGCTCGTGGCGCAGCGCCCGTCCGGTCCGGAGCCCGAGTTCGTCGAGTGCAGCGACGACGAGGCGGAGGCCGCGGCCGTGGCCGCCCGCATCAAGGTGCTGCTCGACGGCGGCACCGAGGCCGCCGCGATCGCCGTGCTGTTCCGCACGAACGGTCAGTCGGAGGCGTATGAGCAGGCGCTGGCCGCGGCCGGGATCGGTTACCAGTTGCGCGGCGGTGAACGCTTCTTCGCCCGCAAGGAGGTCCGTGACGCCATCTTGCAGCTGCGGGCCGCGTCCCGGGCCGCCGAGGGCGAGGCCGTGGGGCAGATGGTCCGCGACGTGTTGTCCAACCTGGGCTACCAGGCGGAGGCGCCGAAGTCGTCCGGCGCGGTGCGCGAACGCTGGGAGTCGCTGGCCGCGCTCGTGGCCCTGGGCGACGAGCTGGTGGCCGCCCGCGGGGAGGGGTTCACGCTGGCGCATTTCGTGGCCGAGCTGCAGGAGCGCGCCACGGCCCAGCACGCCCCGACCGTGCAGGGCGTCACGCTGGCGTCGCTGCACTCCGCCAAGGGCCTGGAATGGGATGCCGTGTTCCTGGTCGGGCTGAGTGAGGGCCTGATGCCGATCTCCTTCGCGGACACGCCGGAGAGCGTTGATGAGGAACGCCGCCTGCTGTATGTGGGCATCACGCGGGCGCGGAAGTTCCTGACGTTGTCGTGGTCGACGGCGCGCACGCCCGGCGGCCGCGCGAACCGCCGCCCGTCCCGCTTCCTGGACGGGCTGCGGCCCCATTCGACGGCGACCGCGTCAAGCCGGATGCCGGCGCGCAAGACGCGCAAGGCGGCGGCGCCGAGCACCTGCCGCGTGTGCGGGAAGCTGCTGTCGACCGGCGCCGAACGGAAGGTCGGCCGGTGCGCCGACTGCCCGCCCGGCTACGACGAGGCCGTGTTCGAGGCGTTGCGCCAATGGCGGCTGTCCGAGGCCGCCACGGCCGGCGTCCCCGCCTATGTCGTGTTCACCGATGCGACGCTCATGGCCATCGCCGAGTCCTCGGCCCGGACGCTCGAGCAGCTCGCCGCACTGCCCGGCGTGGGCCCGGCCAAGCTGGACCGCTACGGCTCGGCCGTGCTGGAGATCGTGGCCAGGGCCTGATCCTGGATCCGGCAGCTGCAGTCCGGGTGGGCGGACAGTTCCTGCCGGCTCCAGCAACCGTCGGCGCCATGGAACGTCAGCGTCGCCGACCATGCGCCCGGGCGGTTGACGGCATCGATGTACAGCAGCACCTGGGCGGCCGCCGTGCCGGCCAGGGCGGTGGACAGCGCGGCGCTCTCAAGGGCCGGGTGGCGCCCGGGCCCGGTGCCGGGCGGGCCGGCGGCCAGCTGCCGGGACACCTCGTCCCACTGCGGGTCGGCGGCGCCGCGGTGCCGTTCCAGGCATTCCCCGCACGGCGTGGCGCCGGGAACCACGAGCGGGCCGACCACGCCGTCCTGTTCGCGCAGCAGCACGTACAGGTGCGGGCGATCCGCGGCCAGCAGCCGCGCCTCGGCGGCCGCGTCGACGGCGTCGTGCCCGACCTGGACCACCAGGTCGAGCCGCGGCAGGTCCGGCCCGCCCGGGTCGCGGCCGTGCACCACGTGCGGCCGGCACTCCGCGTCCAGGCGCAGCAGGCGCCGGCGCAGGGCCAGGGAACGCCGAAGGCCGATGTCGGGGCCGCCGTAGGCCCCGCCGTCGACGTCGGACGCCGTGACGGGCCGGTCGTCCTCGAGCAGCAGGGTGCCGATGCCCGAGGTGACCAACGCCGTGGCCAGCGCCGCACCGGTCCGGCCCAGTCCGATGATGCGGACGACGGCGTCCTCGCGTTGGTCGAGCAGGCCCAGGGCGGGGTGGTGGTGCAGGCCGGCGAGGAAATGCTCCTCGGCCAGCAGCCGGTCGCCGCGAAGGCCGGGCAGGTGGAAGTCGTCGTCGTCGAACAGTGCCGGGGCCAGCGACCGGCAGATCTCGGCCGCGCGCGCGAAGCTCATGTCCAGGTCGGCGAGAATGGCCGCCAGATCCCGTCCGGCCGTGCCGCGGCGCAGCGTCTCGACGAAGGCCAGGTCGGCCGCCGTCATGCCCTCCACGATGAAACCGCCGGGACCCACGCCGACCTGCACACTCGTGGCGTTCCGGTACACCACACGCAACCCGGGATTGATCCTGGCCATGGCTCCTCCATTTCGGTTCGGGCGCGCGGCCCGTGTGGACGATGGTTGCACGAATCCCCGCCGCCCGCCTCCGGTTATCCACAGGCGGGCGTTGTCCACACCGTGGCTGCCGGTCGTCGCGAGGCGCCCGCGGGACGGGATACGGTCGAGGCATGGCAACCAGGAACCGCGCCTACCCCGTGGGCGACTTCACGACGGCGCACACCACCCGCACCGGCGCACCCGTGATCGTGCGGCGCTCCACCCGGCGCACGCGCAACATCGCCGCGTTCTGGGAGGCCGGCACGGCCGTGATCGCGATCCCGGCACGGCTGAGCGCCGCGGAGGAGACGAAGTGGGTGAGCCACATGCTCGACCGCCTCAATGCGGGGGAGGACCGCGATGAGCGCCGCCCCACCCTCGTGGGGGACGGGCTCGCCGCCCGGGCGCTGCTGCTCTCCGTGCAGTACCTGGGTGCGCGCGCACGGCCGCGGTCGGTGCGCTGGGTATCGAACCAGCACAAGCGGTGGGGGTCGGCCACGCCGGCCACCGGCGACATCCGGATCTCCGATGCGGTCAAGCCCATGCCGGACTACGTCCTCGACTATGTCCTGCTGCACGAGCTGGCGCACCTGATCGTGGCCGGCCACGGCAAGGACTTCTGGGCCCTGCTGGCCGGCTACCCGCAGCTCGAACGGGCCCGCGGATTCCTGGACGGCGCCGCGTTCGCCGCCCAGCGCGGGGTGGCGTTCGACGGCGGGGAGGACATGTAGGTTCCCTCCACCCAACTGGTGGACTGTTGTTGCACGAAATCCACGGAAAACGTGCAATTACCGTCCACCAGTTGACGCGCGGCAGGTCAGCTCGCCGCGGGGGTGGGGCCGTCGTCGGGCGTGTCGTCCGGCGTGTCGGTCGTCGTGTCGGGGGCCTTGTCGTCGAAGCCGCCCTCGAGCAGCTTGGCCAGCGCAGCGTCCACCTCGGACTCGGAGGCCTCGGACGCCTCGCGCCGGGCGGCGAATCCGGACGGGTCGTCCAGGTCGGCTGCCGTGGGCAGCAGGTCCGGGTGCTTCCAGATCGCGTCGCGGCCCTCGATGCCGCGCTCGTCGCGCATCGACTTCCACAGCGTGGCGGCGTCGCGCAGCCGGCGAGGGCGCAGCTCCAGGCCCACGAGGGCGCCGAACGCGTGCTCGGCGGGGCCGCCCGTGGCGCGGCGGCGGCGCACCGTCTCACGCAGCGCGGCGGCGGAGGGCAGGTTCGTCGCCGCCTCGAACGTGAGCTCGTCCACCCAGCCCTCGACCAGCGCCAGCGCCGTCTCCAGCTTGGCCAGGGCGGCCTCCTGCTCGGGCGTCTTGGCGGGCATGAACACGCCCTCCGACAGCGCGTCCTGCAGGTCCTGCGGGTTGCTGGGATCCAGGTTGCGGGCCACGTCCTCGATCCGGGACATGTCGATGTGGATGCCGCGCGCATACGACTCGATGGCGCCCAGCAGGTGGCCGCGCAGCCACGGGACCTGCACGAACAGCCGGGCGTGCGCGGCCTCGCGCAGCGCCAGGAACAGCCGCACGTCGGCCTCCGGCAGGTCCAGGCCCGCGCCGAACGCCTTCACATTGGCCGGCAGCAGCGCCATCTGCAGGTCCGCGAGCGGCACGCCGATATCGGTGGAGCCGACCACTTCCTTCGCCAGCGCCCCGACGGCCTGCCCCAGCTGCATGCCGAACAGCGCCCCGCCCATGTTCTGCAGCATGGAGGATGCCTGGCCCATCATGGACTTCATCTCCTCGGGCAGCTGCTCGTTCATGGCCGTGGACAGCGCAAACGCGATGCTGTTGGCCACCGGTTCGGTCAGCCGCTTCCACGTGCCCAGTGTCTCCTCGACCCATTCGGCCCGTGACCAGGCCCGGCCGATGATGCCCGTGCTGGGCAGGTCGGTCACCGGATCCAGCCACAGCTCGGCCAGCCGCAACGCCTCATCGACCTCCCGCGACTGTGCGGCGGTGACGGACGGGTCATCGCCGGCCGCGGCGGCCCGGGCGTTGTCGTGGGCCAGGTCCCAGTTGACCGCCGTGTCGCTGTCGGCGCTCATCATGGCCTGCACCTGCGCGAACATCTGGGCGAGCGTGTTCGGGTCCGATGGCAGGCCCGCGGCCTTGGCCAGCTCGGCCGGGTCGAATCCCTCGATCCCCTCGCCCCCCATCAGCCGGGCCAGCATTTCAGACAGCGGGTCCTTGGGGGTGTCGTCGTCGTTGTTGGCTGGGTTCGTGGACATGGTGTGCCGATCGTCGCAGGGGGTGCTGGTGATTTCACGTTACCGCCGCGCCCGGGGGTTGTCGCCCCCGCCGGCGCCGCTGTTCGCTACCGGCAAATCAACCGGCAAATCACCGACCGCAATCCGCCGGCCCGGGACGGACGACGGCGGCGCTCACCGCTCGCCGCGGGCGAAACCCAGTAGGCTGGTGTGGATACCCGGTGCCGCATGCCCGGGGGCCGAAGAGTTCGTTGGCACCGCTATCACGTCCAGGGAGAGGAACGCGCATTTGAGCGAGGAGAACGCGGCAGTCCCGGCCCCGGCCGCTGCCCCGAAACGACCCCGCGACGGCCGGTTCCCGGCCATGCTGGTCTCCGGCGTGCTGGCCGCCGTCCTCGCCATCGTCGCAATCCTGGTCCCGGTCCCGTACGTCATCGAATCACCCGGCCCGGCCATCAACACCATCGGCAAGGTCAACGGCGAGCCGATCATCACGGTCACCGGCCAGAAGTCGTTTCCGGGAACCGGCACACTGGACCTGACCACCGTCCACATGTTCGGCGGGCTGCCCGAGAGCCCGGTCAACATCTTCCAGGTGCTGCGCGCATGGGCGAGCAACAGCAATAACATCTACCCGGCCGAACTGATCTACGCGCCGGGCACCAGCGAGCAGACGATCTCCGGGGAGAACGCGGCGCAGATGACCTCCTCGCAGGAGGACGCGACGGCCGCCGCGCTGAAACAGCTGGGCATCAAGTACACGACGCACCTTGCCGTCGCCGCGATTCCGTCCGGCTCGGCATCCGCGGGGCGGCTCAAGCCCGGCGACGTGCTGGTGTCCATCGACGGGACCAGGATCGCCGGCCTCACGGTCATCCAGGACGCGCTGGCCAAGGGCAACGGCGCCCCGGCCAGCCTCACGATCAAGCGTGCCGGCGTCGAGAGCACCGTTTCGGTCACGCCGCAGAAGGCCGGCACCGGCAAATACGTGCTCGGCATCCAGGTCCAGTACAAGTTCGATTTCCCGTTCCAGGTCAGCTTCGCCCTGCCGAACGTCGGCGGCCCCAGCGCCGGCATGATGTTCAGCCTCGGGATCATCGACACGCTCACGCCGGGCAACCTGACCGGGGGCAGGCACTTCGCCGGCACCGGCACGATCGACCCGGACGGCACCGTCGGGCCCATCGGCGGCATCGCACAGAAGATGATCGGGGCCCGCCAGGCCGGCGCCGACTACTTCCTGGCCCCGGCCCCGAACTGCGGCGACGTCGTCGGGCACATCCCGCAGGGGTTGCAGGTGATCAAGGTGGCCACGTTGTCGGCCGCCTATGACGCCGTGAAGCTCATCGGTTCGGGACAGGACGGTTCGAAACTGCCGACCTGCAGCTAGCGGGAACTTCCCGCCGTCGTCCTTCGTGCCACAACTGAGGGCACCCACACCCGCACCATCCACCCACTACCGACCAACAAAGGCCAGCCAACCATGAGGTACCAGTGAGCACCCGACCCTCACCGTCCAGCCGACCCGCCAACACGCGCCGCCGGCGCGGTGCCCTGCTGCCGACCATCATCGTGGTCGTCGTGCTCGTCATCGCCCTGGTCATCTTCGCGGGCATCTACACCGACGCGCTGTGGTTCAGCCAGCTCGGCTACAGTGGTGTGTTCTGGCGTGAACGGATCGCCAAGCTGCTGATCTTCCTGGCCGGGTTCCTGGCCATGGCCGGTGGCGTCTACGCGTCCATCCGCATCGCCTACCGGGCACGCCCCGTGTACGCGCCCGACTCCGCCCAGACCGACAACCTGCACCGTTACCAGTCGCAGCTCGAACCCGTGCGGCGGGTGGTCATGCTCGGCGTCCCGATCGTGTTCGGCCTGTTCGCCGGCGCGGCCGCGATCGCGCAGTGGCAGAAGGTGATGCTGTTCTTCTTCCAGGTGCCGTTCGGCAAGACAGACCCGCAGTTCGGGCTGGACATCAGTTTCTACACGAACACGCTGCCGTTCGTCGGCTTCGTCATCGGCACGCTGATCAGCGTTACCGTCGTGGCCGCCATCGCCGGCATCCTCACGCACTACCTGTACGGCGCCATCCGCCTGCACGACCGCGGCCTCTATGCCTCCCGTGCCGCGCAGGTCCACCTGGGCGTGCTGGCGGCCCTGTTCCTGATCCTGCTCGCCATCAACTTCTGGATGGAACGCTACGGGACGCTGCAGGACAACTCCGGTTCCTGGGCCGGCGCCCTGTACACGGATGTCAACGCCGTCATCCCGACCAAAGCGATCCTGGCCGTCGCGGCGCTGCTCGTGGCCGTGCTGTTCGTCGTCTCCGCCGTGATCGGCCGGTGGAAGCTGCCGCTGATCGGCACGGCCATGCTCGTCATCACGGCCATCGTCGCCGGGGGCATCTACCCGTGGGCCATCCAGAACCTGCAGGTCAAGCCGTCACAGAAGACGCTCGAGTCCCAGTACATCGGCCGCAATATCAACATGACGCGGCAGGCCTACGGGCTCGCCGACATGGAGGTCACCGCCTACGACGCCAAGACGACCGTGAGCGCCGGCCAGTTGCGCAAGGACGCCAACACGGCGGCCAACATCCGCCTGCTGGACCCGAACCTGGTCTCGGCCACGTTTGCGCAACTGGAACAGTACCGCCCCTACTACAAGTTCCCCAAGACACTCAACGTGGACCGCTACACCATCGACGGCAAGGTCCAGGACGCCGTCATCGCCGTGCGCGAGCTGAACCCCGACGGCATCAGCCCGGGCCAGCAGACCTGGTACAACCAGCACCTGGTCTACACGCACGGCTACGGCGTCGTGGCCGCCTACGGCAACAACGTCACCTCCGACGGCAAGCCGGTCTTCATGCAGTCCGGTGTTCCCTCGACGGGCGTGCTCGGCGACTACGAACCGCGCATCTACTTCGGCCAATACATGACCGACTACTCGATCGTGGGCGGGCCCGCGAACGGCTCCCACGTCGAACTGGACCGCCCGCAGGGCTCGTCCGGGTCGTCCGGGGAGTCCATGACGACGTTCACCGGCAACGGCGGTCCGAACGTGGGCAACTGGTTCAACCGGCTCATGTACGCGTTGAAGTACCAGTCCTCCGACCTGCTGCTCACCGACGGGGTCAACAGCGATTCGCAGATCCTGTACGACCGCACCCCCGTGGACCGCGTCGCCAAGGCCGCGCCCTACCTGACGATTGACGGGAACCCATACCCGGCCGTCGTCGACGGCCGGGTCAAATGGATCGTGGACGGGTACACGACCAGCTCGTACTATCCGTACTCGCAGCAACAACAGTTGCAGCAGGCCACATCCGACTCGCTCACCGCCCAGGGCTCATCCTCGGCGTTGCCCGCGAACACGGTCAACTACATCCGCAACTCGGTCAAGGCGACCGTGGACGCCTATGACGGGTCGGTGACGCTGTACGCGTGGGACGACCAGGACCCGATCCTGAAGGCGTGGGAGAAGGTCTTCCCGACCTCGGTCAAACCGTACTCGGAGATGTCCGGGGACCTGATGAGCCATGTGCGGTATCCGGAGGACCTGTTCAAGGTCCAGCGGTCGCTGCTGGGCCAGTACCATGTGACGAATCCGGACGACTTCTTCTCCAACACGTACGCGTGGAGTGTGCCGGACGATCCGACGACGTCCTCGACCGACAAGCAGCCGCCGTACTACCTGTCGCTGCAGATGCCCGGTGACACCCGGACGGCGTTCTCGCTGACGACCGGCTTCATCCCGCAGGTCGTGGCGGGGACCGAATCGCGCAACGTGCTTTACGGGTTCCTGGCCGCCAACGGCGACGCGGGCGACGTCAAGGGGGTCAAGGGCAAGAACTACGGCAAGTTGCAGCTGCTCGACCTGACCGCGAACACGCAGGTGCCCGGTCCGGGCCAGGTGCAGAACACGTTCGTGTCCGACCCGTCCGTCTCGGAACAGCTGAACGTGCTCAAGCTGGGCCAGTCCGAGGTGCTCAACGGCAACCTGCTGACCCTGCCCATGGGCGGCGGCATGCTGTATGTGCAGCCCGTCTACGTGAAGGGCACCGGCTCGACGTCATACCCGACCCTGCAACGTGTCCTGGTCGCCTTCGGCAACAAGATCGGCTACGCCCCGACACTCAATGAGTCGCTGGACCAGCTCTTCGGCGGCAACTCGGGCGTCCAGACACCGGACGCCGGCAATGCCAGCGCCGGGTCGGGCAGCGCCGGCAGCTCGAACGCCGGCGCCGGCACCGCACAGGCAGACAACCCGGCCCTGCGCGCGGCGCTGGACCAGGCCGGCCAGGCGCTCAAGGACAGCCAGGCGGCACTCGCCAAGGGCGACTTCACCGCCTACGGCGCGGCCCAGAAGAAGCTGAGCGAGGCCATTGCCGCCGCCATCGCGGCCGAGGGCAAACCGTCCACGGGCGCGGGCAAGGGCACGGCCACGAGCTCGCCGACGGCGACGCCCACGCCGTAGGAGACGAACCTCACGGTCCCTCCGATTTGGCTGCACCACCTACGCGGCGGTAGGGTTGAACTATCGCCGCGGGGTGGAGCAGTTCGGTAGCTCGCTGGGCTCATAACCCAGAGGTCGCAGGTTCAAATCCTGCCCCCGCAACACGACAAGGGTCCCGGAAGCAGCCAGGCTTCCGGGACCTTTCCCTTTGGGGCCGGCTTCCCGCCCCGCCTTCTTGACAGGTCCTGCCGTGCGGATGACAGTGGCTGTACCTGCGGTGTCGCATACTGCAGTGTCCCAAATGCGGGGAGGCATCGACCATGACCGATGACAGTAGCCTGGCCCTGCAGACGGCGCTGGCCTACTACCACGCCTGGACCAGCCACGACTTCGACCGCGCCATGACGTACATCGCCGACGACATCGTTTGCCATGCGCCCGCGGGCCGGCTGGAGGGCGCTGAAGCGTTCCGTGGCTTCATGGAACCGTTCACGCGGATCCTGACGAGCTCCAGCCTGATCGCCGCGTTCGGCAACGACGACACCGCGTTGCTGATGTACGACGCCGATACCGTCCCGGTCAAGGGCGCCCCGGGCGCCGAATGCCACACCGTCAAGGACGGCCTCATCCACAAGATGACCATCATCTTCGACCGGGCCCCGTTCGACGCCGCCCGCGAGGCCGCAAAGCGCGCCCAGCCTGCTGACACGTAGGGTTCCCGCTACAAACCACCGCCGGCGCCCAGATCAACAGCGGTGAATCAAGGCTTAGGACTTGTATTCTGAGTGGCATTGGAGTGCCGATGTCCAGCTGGTCGCGGGTCCAATGCCATAGGCGTCGAGGGCGCGACTATATATCGACCGTAGGGAGACCGGGTGCACATCGCTTATGTTGATGATACGAAGCAGAAGGGCCTGCGAGTCGGGATGGGCGAACTCGTTGCGCTGGCCGCAGTCATCTTTCCGGAAGATCAAGTCAAACCGTTCGCCGATGCCTTCTATGCCTGCTATGACGAGTTCGAGGTCCCTCATGACGTCGAACTCAAGTGGTCCTATGCCCAGAATAAGAACTGGTTCAGGGAGACAAACAGCACTGATAAGCAAACCCCGCTGAGGGAGGCGGTACTTCAAGCAGCGTGTGAGCACGACGCGCAAGCGATAGTGGTTGCTTGGGACCTTGCTGGTGGGGTTGCCACTGCAGGCCGTGAAAGGCCCGAGGACGCCGTGATTACTTTCATGTTCGAGCGAATTTCGATGCAGCTTGAGAACGGTGGTCATCGCGGGTTGATCGTGTTCGACAAGCCAGGGGGTGATCACAAGACCGAAGCGGATTGGCTAACGGGTCGGCGCGACATGGTTACGCTCGGTACGAAGTACGTCAAGCCGAATGCTGTCGTCACTCAGGTCTTGACCGCGCCGTCACATCTACACCCTCATCTGCAGCTGGCAGACCTCGTTGCCGGGAGCTTCACGGGGGCTATTGCAGGCAACAAGTACGGCATGGAACTTGTGCCGCTCGTCAGACCGATGCTCTGTGCCAACAGTTGGGGCATCGTTCCGCAGACGGGAGTGAAGCTGTACCCCGACGACATGAACAATCTGCACTACTGGGTATATGGCGCAGACACCATCAAACGTGGATCGTCTCGAGTTGGCCTTCCGAAAACTGGTTGGCGCTACTACGAGGACGCCGGCATGCCCGTCTAGACAAAGGACTCAGTGATCGATGTACCAGTGGAAAACGGCCCGGTTGATGATGGCGGCGCCAACAGGCGAAGACATCGTGGCGTAAACCTGGATTGATTGTATCGTATAACGATACAATCAACTGGTGATCATCAGTTTCCGCCACAAGGGCCTGCGGACACTATACGAGTCGGGCTCGGCTCGCGGCGTGCGCGGTGACCATGTACGGAAGCTGGCGCGCATCCTGTCGGCGCTCGACGTCGCGGAGGGCCCGAAAGACGTCGATCTGCCGTCTTTCCGGCTCCACGCGCTGAAAGGTGACAGACAGGGCTACTGGTCGATCTGGGTGAACGGGAACTGGCGTGTAACGTTCCGTTTTGTCCAGACGGATGTGGAGTTGGTCGACTATGAGGACTATCACTGAGTAAGGAGATGAGGACGATGATGCGGCATCCGGTGCACCCGGGCGAGATTTTGCGCGCAGACGTGCTGGACGACCTGGGAATGAGCGTGACCGAGGCGGCACGTCGGCTCGGGGTTTCCCGTGTCGCCCTGTCGCGTGTGCTGAATGGGCGCGCGAGTGTCAGTGCGAGCCTCGCACTGCGGCTGGAGCGCGCCGGGATCAGTACCGCCGATTTCTGGCTGCATCTGCAGAGCGCGCACGACCTCGCCCACGCGCGTGACACAGAGAACTTCATAGTCGAGCCGCTGGGCGCCGCATAGACATCTTTGCGTGAACGCCGGACCAACGCCTACCCGCCGGAATCTTCAGTCGGAAGCATCAACGATGTCCTGGCCAGGGCATCAATGATCTGCTGAATGTAGACACTTCCCTGCAACCAATTGACGTTCCGGAAGCCGATCGGTGTCCGGAACCCCGGCGGATTGACACCGGCGGGCCCCGCTCGGCACGATGGCGGTATGCCAGCCAGCGACGGTATGCCAGTCAGTGCCGAGGCGCGCCCCGACGCCTTCATCTATGATGCGATCCGGACCCCGCGCGGCCGCGGCCGGCGCGGAGCCCTGCACGGCGTCAAACCGGTGCAGCTCGTCGTCGGGCTCGTCAACGAACTGCGCCGCCGCAACCCCGGACTCGACCCGGACCTCATCGACGACCTGGTGCTCGGCGTCGTCACCCCCGTGGGCGACCAGGGCGCGGACATCGCCCGCACCGCCGCGCTGGCGGCCGGGCTTCCGGACACCGTGGCCGGCATGCAGCTGAACAGGTTCTGCGCGTCCGGGCTCGAGGCCGTCAACGTGGCCGCGCAGAAGGTCCGCTCCGGCTGGGACCAGCTCATCATCGCCGGTGGGGTCGAATCCATGTCCCGGGTCCCGATCGGCTCGGACGGCGGCGCCTGGTTCATGGACCCGGCCACGAACGACGACACCGGCTACGTGCCGCAGGGCGTCAGCGCCGACCTCATCGCCACCGTCGAGGGCTTCAGCCGTGCCGACGTCGACGCCTACGCGCTCACGTCCCAGCAGCGGGCCGTCGCGGCCTGGACGGAGGGCCGGTTCGCCCGCTCCATCGTGCCCGTGCGGGATCAGAACGGCCTGCTCGTGCTGGACCGCGACGAGCACGTGCGTCCCGGAACCACCGCCGACGCGCTGGCCGGGCTGCCGCCGTCGTTCGCGGCGGTCGGCACCGACGGCGGGTTCGACGCCGTCGCGCTGGCGAAGTACCACTGGCTCGATCACATCGAGCACGTGCACACGGCCGGAAACTCGTCGGGCATTGTTGACGGTGCCGCGCTCGTGCTGGTCGGCTCGGCCCGGATGGGGGAGCGGCTGGGCCTGGCGCCGCGGGCGCGCATCGCCGCCACGGCCACCTCCGGTGCCGACCCCACCATCATGCTCACCGGCCCCACGCCCGCCACGCGCAAACTGCTGGCCACGGCCGGGCTCGCGGTGGACGACGTGGACCTGTTCGAGCTCAACGAGGCGTTCGCGTCCGTGGTGCTCAGGTACCAACGCGACCTGGGCATCCCGGACGACCGGTTGAACGTCAACGGCGGCGCCATCGCCATGGGGCATCCGCTGGGCGCCACCGGGGCCATGCTGGTGGGCACGGTCGTGGACGAGCTGGAACGCCGCAACGCCCGCCGGGCCGTCGTCACGCTGTGCATCGGCGGCGGCATGGGCGTGGCGACGCTGATCGAGAGGGTCGAGGGATGACGGTGCCGGGGCCCATCCGGTGGGACAGGGACGACGACGGCGTGGTCACCTTGACGTTCGACGACCCGTCCCGGCCGGCCAACAGCATGAATACGGCCTGGGGTGCGCCGCTGCGGGCCGCCGCCGACCGGCTCGTGGCCGAACGCGACGGCCTGCGCGGGGTGATCCTGGCCTCCGCCAAGGACACGTTCTTCGACGACGACGACCTGGAGCCGTTCCGCGCGGCGGGACCCGGCCAGGCGCAGGAGATCTTCAATCGCGCCCAGGACCTCAAGGCGCGGCTGCGCACGCTCGAGACGCTCGGCGTACCCGTGGTTGCCGCGGTGAACGGGACTGCGCTCGGCGGCGGGTTCGAGCTGGCCCTTGCCGCGCATCACCGGATCGTTGTGGACGCCGGGGGCGCCGTGCTCGGCCTGCCCGCCGCCGGTGTTGGCCTGCTGCCCGGGGCCGGGGGCCTGGTGCGGTGCGTGCGCATGTTCGGCGTGATCGCGGCGACGCAGACGTTGCTGTTCGGCGGGCCGCGGTTCACGCCCGGCCAGGCCCTGGACCTGGGCTTGGTCGACGAACTCGTCGAGGAGGCCGACACGCTACCGGACGCCGCCCGGGCGTGGATCGACGCCAACCCCCGCGCCCGCCAACCCTGGGACGCGCCCGGCCATGCCATCCCCGGGGGCACGCCGTCCGGCGGCGAGCTGGCCTCCCGGCTGCCCACGCTGCCGGCCATCCTCCGCCGGACGCATGGCGGCGCGCCGGACCCGGCGCCGCGCGCCATCCTGGCCGCCGCGGTGGAGGGCGCCCAGGTGGATTTCCAAACGGCGTGCGACATCGAATCGCGATACTTCACGGAACTGGCGACCGGGCAGGTGTCCACGAACATGATCACCTCGAGCCTGCAACGGCGGGCCGTCCGGGCGGCCGGGCCGGGGCCCTTCACGGCCCGGATCGCCGACGCCGTCCGGGACGAGGCACTGGCCATGCTGGCGGAAGGCGTCGCCCCGGCGTCCGTGGCGCAGGCCGCGGGCCAGGCCGGCTTCCAGGCCGGCTTCGTAGTCGGGTTGCCGGCCGGGTTGCCGCCGTCCCCGCCGGCACCGGTCGCGGCGCCGGCGCCCCCCGGGCACGCAAGGGGGCGCGTGCCAGTCGAGGACCTCACAGAGCGGCTCCTGTTCGCCGGGTCGCTGGCCGCCATCCGGGCGGTGGACGACGCCATGGTGCGCACGGTGCCGGAAGCGAACGTCGGCTCCCTGCAGGGTGCCGGCTTCCCGCCGTGGACCGGTGGCGTGCTGCAGTACGTGAACGGGTACGGGCCGGCACGGTTCGTGGCCCGCGCCCGCGAGCTGTCCCACCGCCACGGCCCGCGGTTCGAGCCGCCGGCGTCGCTCGCCGCACTGGCCGGGCGCGGGGAGGAATACCTGTGATACTGGCCGTTCTGCGCAGGATGCGAGGGCGTAAGTCGCGCCACTGCGCCGGTGGCGCAACTTACGGGGCCGTACAGTGCGCAGCATGGTTGGGAGGCCTACAGTGGCTCGGGCAGTTCCGGCGGGTCCACGAAGTCGCCCGCCTCGCGGCGGAACCGGGCGATCGTCTGCACCAGGTCGCGCAGCTGTGCCGGCGGGATGCCCAGGGCTGCGAACACGTCCCGGTTCAGCGTCGCGGTCGCCCGGCCCACCCTCGCGGCGCCGTCGTCCGTGAGCAGTACAAGCGTGGCCCGTCGGTCCGTGGGGTGCGCGGTGCGCCGCACCAGTCCGTCCTGCTCCAGCCGGTCGACGACGTTCGTCACGCTCGTGGGATGCACCTGCAACCGGGCGCTGGCGCTCGCCATGGGCAGCGCGCGGTCGTGGCTGAAATTCAGCAGCTGGAGCAGTTCGTAGCGTGCGAAGGACAACCCGAAGGGCTTCAGCGCCGTCTCGACGCGGGCCAGCACGATCTGCTGCGCCCGGATGAGCGAGGTCACGGCCGTCATGCCGTCGGCGGCGTCCGCCCAGCCGTGCGCCAGCCATTGCCGCCGGGCCTCGGCGATCGGATCCATCGGCAACGGGGCACGGGCCACGGGGTCCTCCTCACCAGCAACAACCTGACACCGCCAATTTAGTTGGACTACCTAGTAATTGCCAGTAGATCCTAGTAATCTCGGGCACAACGAACCACGCACCGTGTCAAACGGCGCAGGCACGGAAGGCAGGATGATCCAGGCTGTGAACTTTCATGGCGTCGCGGTGACGAACGCGGCGGCGGATTTTGGCATAGTGGGGGAGGGCGCCATGCCCCGCCCGCACAGCACCCCGGCCACCCGGTCCGGCCGCGCCCGAGAGGTTTTATCGCGATCATGTCCGCCACAGTGAAGAAAACGCCCGGCACGAACGGTGCGCGGGGCAAATGGACCAAGCTGGCCTGGATCATCCCGGCCGTCGTCGTCGGGCTGTTCATCCTGGTCCTGCTGGCGCGCTGGTTCACCGGGTCGGCCGCCGGAGAGTCGTTCCTGCGCGACTACCCGGGACGCTCGGCCCTGCCGGCCGATGCCCCGGTGGGCATCCCCGGCTGGCTGGCCTGGCAGCACTTCCTGAACGTGTTCTTCATCGTCCTCATCATCCGCACGGGCTGGCAGGTGCGCACCGTGACCCGGCCGGCCGCGCACTGGACGCGCAACAACAAGGGGCTCATCAAGACCCGCAACGCGCCGGCGAAGATCAGCCTGGACCTGTGGTTCCACCTGACGCTCGATGCGCTGTGGGTGCTCAACGGCCTCGTCTTCATCATTGCGCTGTTCGCCACCGGCCAGTGGATGCGCATCGTGCCCACGCGCTGGGACGTGGTCCCGAACGCGATCTCCGCCGGCGTGCAGTACCTGTCGCTGGCCTGGCCCACCGAGGACGGCTGGGTCAACTACAACGCCCTGCAACTGCTGACCTACTTCGTCACCGTGTTCATCGCCGCCCCGTTGGCCATCATCACCGGCCTGCGCACGTCCGGCGCCTGGCCGAAGAAGGCCGCCAGGCTCAACCGGGTCTACCCGATCGAGCTCGCGCGGGCCGTGCACCTGCCCACCATGGTGTACTTCGTGCTGTTCATCGTCGTGCACGTGACGCTGGTGCTCGCCACCGGCGCGCTGCGCAACCTCAACCACATGTACGGCGGCTCCGACGTGGTCAACTGGTGGGGCTTCGGCATCTTCGCCTCCTCGCTCGTCGTGATCGTGGCGGCCTGGTTCTTGGCTAGGCCGCTGTTCCTGCGTCCCATCGCCGCACTCATGGGGACCGTCAGCCGGTAGCCCGGAAAGCGGTAAACCGCACAACAGTGTCCGCAAGCCAAAGGAGTGGCCATGTACGATCTCACCGACGAGCAGCAGGCGGTCCTGGAAACCGTGCGCGACTTCGCGGCCACGGCCATCGCGCCGCACGCCGCCGAATGGGACGCGGCCGGGCACTTCCCCGTGGACGAGTTGCGCCAGGCCGCGGAACTGGGCATGGGCGGCATCTATGTCAGTGAGGATTTCGGCGGGTCCGGTCTGAGCCGCCGGGATGCGGCGCTGATTTTCGAGGAACTGGCCAAGGCGGACCCGACGACGGCCGCGTACCTGTCCATCCACAACATGGTCGTCTGGATGGTCGACGCGTTTGGCAACGAGGAGCAACGCGCCGCCTGGGTGCCCGAGCTCGCTTCCATGGCCAAGCTGGGCAGCTATTGCCTGAGCGAGCCCGGGGTCGGCTCGGACGCGGGGGCCCTGGTCACGAAGGCCGTCCGCGATGGCGACGACTACGTCCTCAACGGCACCAAGCAGTTCATCTCCGGGGCCGGGGTGGCCGGCTATTACATCGTGATGGCCCGCACGGCGGACACCGGCAGCCACGGCATCACGGCCATCATGGTGCCCGACGGTGTCCCGGGCCTGTCGTTCGGCCCGGAGGAGAAGAAGATGGGCTGGCACGCCCAACCGACCCGCCAGGTCATCCTCCGCGACGTCCGCGTGCCCGTCACGAACCGGCTCGGGGCCGAGGGCGACGGGTTCGGCATCGCCATGCAGGGGCTCAATGGCGGGCGCATCAACATCGGCGCCTGCTCCCTCGGCGGCGGCCAGGCGGCACTGGAGAAGTCCATCGCCTACCTGAAGGACCGGGTGGCGTTCGGCCAGCCGCTGGTCAACCAGCAGGCACTGCTGTTCGACCTGGCCAACATGGACACGTCCCTGGAGGCCGCCCGCACGCTGCTGTGGCGTGCCGCGGACGCGCTGGACCGCAACGCCCCCGGCAAGGTGCGCCTGTGCGCCATGGCCAAGCTCGTCGCCACGGACGCCGGCTTCGCGGTGGCCAACACGGCCCTGCAGTTGCATGGCGGCTACGGGTATCTGACCGAGTACGGTTTGGAGAAGATCGTGCGTGACCTGCGCGTCCACCAGATCCTGGAGGGCAGCAACGAGATCATGCGCCTGATCGTGGGCCGGCTGGCCGTTGCCGATTGACCGGAGCAGACTGGAAGGATCGACTGCATGGCGAACAACAGCAGGACTGGCAACGAGGATGTCCTGGTCACCCGCACCGGCGGGCTGGGCCACCTCGTCCTGAACCGGCCGCGGACCATGAACGCGCTGACGCACGGGATGATCGCGGCGGTCGCGGCCACCCTGGATGACTGGGAGAACGACGACGGCGTGACCACCGTCGCGATCTCGGGCGCCGGTGAGCGGGGCTTGTGTGCCGGGGGCGACATTGTCGAGATCTACCATGACGCGCGCACCGGGGGCTCCGCCAGCACGGCGTTCTGGCGCGACGAGTACCTGCTCAACGCCCGGATCGCGCGGTACCCGAAGCCGGTCGTGACACTCATGGACGGGGTGGTGCTCGGGGGCGGCGTCGGCATCTCCGCGCACGCCTCGGTGCGCGTCGTCACCGAACGGTCCCGGGTCGGCATGCCGGAGACGGGCATCGGCTTCGTCCCCGACGTGGGCGGGACGTTCCTGCTCTCCCGCGCCCCCGGCGAACTTGGCACGCACGCCGCCTTGACCGCCGCCATGGTGACCGGCGCCGACGCGATCGCCATGGGGCTGGCCGACCACTACGTGGACTCCGCCCAACTGCCGGCGCTGGTCGGCGAGCTGGCCGAGCGGCCGGCCGCCGCCGTCGTCGGCCGCTACGGGCAAACCGCCCCGCCCTCGCCGCTGGCCGGGCAGCGCGACTGGATCGACGCGGCCTACGCCGGCGACGACGCCACCGCCATCCTGGCCCGGCTGCGCGCGGTCGGCACGCCGGAAGCGGACGCGGCCGCGCGGGCGATCGCCGGCAAGTCGCCCACCGCGGTGACCGTCACACTGGCCGCGCTGCGCCGTGCCGCCGTGCTTGGCAGTCTCGAGGACGTGCTCAACCAGGAGTACCGCGTTTCCGTGCGGGCGCTGCGCTGGCCCGACTTCGCCGAGGGCATCCGCGCACAACTCGTCGACAAGGACCGCGCCCCGGTGTGGGCGCCGGCGGCGCTCGCCGACGTGCCGGCGGCACGTGTCACGGAATCGTTCGCGCCGCTCGGGGACGGAGAACTGGGCCTGCAGGGATGACAACGACCCCGCCTGGCGGGGTCGAGGCAACGAAAGGCAGCACAATGGTCAGGAAGATCGCATTCATCGGACTGGGGCACATGGGCGCCCCCATGGCCGCCAACCTGGTCGCGGCCGGTTACCCGGTAACCGGGTTCGACGTCGTGCCGGCCGCGCTGGACGCGGCCCGCGCCAACGGGCTGGGCATCGCCGCATCGGGCGCCGAGGCGGCCGCCGACGCCGACGTCGTCATCACCATGCTGCCCGCCGGCGACCACGTGCTGACCGCGTTCGGCGGCGGTGCACACGGCGATGGCGGACTGCTGGCCGCGGCCCGGCCGGGCACACTGTTCCTGGAGTGCTCCACGATCTCCGTCGACGACGCGCGGGCGGCACACGAGCTCGTGGTCGCCGCCGGGCACCGCGGCCTGGACGCACCCGTGTCCGGCGGGGTGGTGGGTGCCGAGGCCGGGACCCTGACGTTCATGGTGGGCGGCAGCGCCGAGGACTTCGCCGATGCGGCCGGCATCTTCGAGGTCATGGGCAAGAGGATCGTGCACTGCGGCGGGCCCGGCGCCGGGCAGGCCGCCAAGGTGTGCAACAACATGATCCTCGGCGTGTCCATGATCGCCGTCAGCGAGGCGTTCGTGCTCGGCGAGGCGCTGGGCCTGACCCACCAGGCGTTGTTCGACGTGGCCGCCAACGCGTCCGGGCAATGCTGGTCGCTGACCACGAACTGCCCCGTCCCCGGGCCGGTGCCCGCCAGCCCGGCCAACCACGACTACCGGCCCGGCTTCGCCGCCGCACTCATGGCCAAGGACCTGGGCCTGGCCGCCGCGGCGCTCGACGCCACGGGAGTGCACGCCGAGCTGGGACGGCGCGCGGGCGAGATCTTCCGTGACTTCGCCGACCACGGCGGAGCCGGCAACGACTTTTCCGCCATCATCAACAGCATCCGCGCCGCGGCCCGGAACACGTCACCACAGAACAGGACACCCGAGTGAGCGACTTCGACACCATCCTGGCCGAACGGAATGGACGCGTGGGCGTCATCACCCTGAACCGGCCGCAGGCCCTGAACGCGCTGAACGACCGGCTTGGGCACGAGATTGTTGCCGCCGCCCGGGAATTCGACGCCGACCCGGGCATTGGCGCCATTGTCATCACCGGGTCGAAGAAGGCTTTTGCGGCCGGCGCCGATATCAAGGAGATGGCGGAAAAGTCCCTCGCGGACATGTACCTGTCCAATTGGTTTTCCGCATGGGATGAACTGGCCCGCGTGCGCACGCCGATGATCGCCGCCGTGGCCGGCCACGCCTTGGGCGGGGGCTGCGAGCTGGCCATGATCGCCGACTTCATCATCGCCGCGGACAATGCGTCGTTCGGCCAGCCGGAGATCAAGCTCGGCGTGATCCCCGGCATGGGCGGCTCCCAGCGGCTGACACGCGCCATCGGCAAGGCCAAGGCCATGGAGATGGTGCTCACCGGCCGGACCATGGGCGCCGAGGAGGCCGAACGGGCCGGGCTGGTGGCCCGGGTGGTCCCCGTCGACGACCTGCTCGATACCGCCTTGGCCACGGCCGCGACCATCGCGTCCATGTCCAAGCCCGTGGCCATGATCGCCAAGGAAGCCGTCAACGCGGCGTTTGAGACCCCGCTGGCCGCCGGCGTGCAGCTCGAACGCCGCTACATTTATGCCTGTTTCGCGACCGACGACCAAAAGGAGGGAATGGCGGCCTTCGTCGAAAAGCGAAAGCCCGAGTTCAGGCACCGGTAAGCGGTGCACGCGGAAGGTGGCGCAGAGCCGGGGAATGTCGAAACGAAATACTTGAAGGAATACCCGCGGCAACTGGTAGGCTGGCCGCGTAAACTGGGGGATAAACCATTTCCCCGCAGTGGCACTTAACGCATGAGGGGATGATTTACGTGAACTTTCTTGAAACACTTTGGTCCATCATTGTCTTCTTCCTGTTCCTGTCCTACCTGATCCTGCTGTTCCAGATTGTGGCGGACATTTTCCGCGACTCCACGCTGATGGGCTGGGCCAAGGCCATCTGGCTCCTGTTCCTGATCGTGATCCCGGTCCTCACGGCACTGGTCTACCTGATCGTCCGCGGCGCCAGCATGGCCGCCCGCAGCGCCCGCGTTGCCGCCAACGCCGAGCAGCAGGCCGAGCAGTACGTCCGCCGGCTGGCCGCGAACCAGAGCCCGGCCGAGCAGATCGCCTCGGCCAGGGCGCTGCTGGACCAGGGCGCCATCACCGAGGCGGAATATGCCACGCTGAAGGCCAAGGCCATGGCCTGATCCCCAGCTCCTTCCCGCTGAAGCCGCGCGAGCGCGTCATCAGCGGGGCCCCTCGGAGCTGTGGGCCCACCACGAGAATGCGCCCGGTTTGGTTCCGGGCGCCCTCGCCTGTACAGTAGTTCGAGCGACGCGGGGTGGAGCAGTTCGGTAGCTCGCTGGGCTCATAACCCAGAGGTCACAGGTTCAAATCCTGTCCCCGCAACTCGAACAGGAAATCCCCCGGCCATTGGCCGGGGGATTTCCGTATTGCGTGGATGATCCTATGCGTCCAGCGCGCCCAGTTCCTCCAGTGACCGGCCCTTGGTCGACATGCCCATGGTCACGATGACGATCACGCCCAGGAACAGCACCACGCTGATCATGGCGAAGACGCCGCCGAACTTGATGGACGCGTACGTGGCGCCGATGATGGCCGGGGACAGCGCAGCCCCGATCCGGCTCGCGGCGTCGGACATCGCGGTGCCCGCGGCACGTGACTCGGTCGGGTAGATCTCCGCCGAGTAGGCGTACAGCGGGGCGTAGGCGCCGTTGAGGAAGAATCCGAGCAAAATGCTGGCGATCAACACCTGGCCGCTGGACGGGGCGACCGCCAGCCAGCCGGCACTGGCTACGCTGAGCACCATGAAGATGGCCAGCGACCACTTGCGGTCGAGCTTCTCCGCGAGGACTGCCGCCGGGTAGTAGCCGACGACTTGGGCGATCTCGACCAGCAAGCTGTAGCTGAAGCTTTCCGTGATCGACATGCCCCGCTGCATCAGCAGGGTGGGCAGGAAGGTGAGGAACCCGTAGTAGGCGAAGCTGAGGGTGATGGTGATGACCCACAGTACGAACGTGCGCCGGCGCAGGGCCCGTCCCCAGATCAGCACAAGCTGCGCGCCGAGCTTTTCCCTGAAGGGACGTGCGGCCGCCACCGTCTGGGACGCCTCGGGCACGGGCGGCAGGGGTGCCTTGGTGCGGGCGACGACGCGGCGTTCAAGTCCCTCGACGACCGCTTCGGCCTCGTCGACGCGGCCGTGCATGAGCAGGTACCGCGGCGATTCGGGCAGTGCCCGCCGCCACCAGAACGCGAGCAGGACGGGGAGCCCGACTAGGACCTGGACGAATCGCCAGGCGCCATCGAAGGTGGGGATGATCAACCCGAGGATGGCGGCCAGGACGAACCCGAGCCCGAAGAACCCGGCCAGTGAGCCCACGTAGTGGGATCGTTTGGCCGGCGGGGCGAATTCCGCGAGGTACGGGACGACGACGTTGACGCTGATGCCGATGCCGATGCCTGCCAGGAACCGCGTGGCCAGGAGGAACTGCCAGGAGGGCGCGAGGGCCCCGACCAGGATCGCGCCGCTGTAGACCACCAGCGACCAGATCAGCAGGTTGCGCCGGCCCATCCGATTGCCCAAGACGCCGAGGGCGAGGTCGCCGAGCAAAGCGCCGACCAGGGCGGCGCTGCCGAAGAGCCCCTGTTGGGTTCCGGTCATGGCGAACGCCGTGGCGACCACCGGGAGGATGAAGGAAACTATGCCGTTGTCGAGGCCATCCAGGGTGGTGCTGATGCCGCCTTGGAGAAGAATCCGCCCTTGGGCCCACGTCATCGGCAGGCGGTCGAGGCGCGCGTAAAGCTGTGCGGCCGTCGCATGCTGGTGCATGTGCGGCGTGACGTCGTTGTCAGAAATTTCTTCTAGCATCGTGTGCTCCAGGATTATGGTGAGCAGGAACCTGCCCGTGGGGTGCGGCAGGGTTTGGTTGTTGGTTGCGTGCGAAGCGGTGGCTTCGGGATCACGCGGTGTCGGGTCACGGCTTGAATACGCCTCGGTAGAGACGCATCCAGTTGCCGCCGAGAATGGCGTCGATGTCCTTTTCCTCGAATCGGCCATGGTCGCGAAGTGCCGACGTGATGGCCTCGAAGTGCGTGGGAGAGCGGAACCAGTCCTGTTCGGGCACGTTCGAGAGGGCGGCACCCGGCTGGGCGTCGCGGGTCCAGCGTCCCCGGCGCATCCAGTCGAGATCCCCATCGCCGGAATTCTGGCCCAGGTCGGTCCCGATGCCGACGTGGTCGATGCCGATGAGGTCGACGGTGCGGGCCACCATGTCCGCCCACGCCTGCGGGCTTGTGGCGTAGTCGCCGGCGATGTTGTTGTAGGTGGCCAGCCCCAGGACCCCGCCGGCGTCGGCCAGTGCCTTCAGTACGTCGTCCGGCTTGTTGCGCGGATGCTCGACCAGGCTGGCCGGGTTCGCATGGGTGATGGCGACGGGCGATTCGGAGGCGTGGATGGCCTCGAGGCTGGTGCGGTTGCCGACGTGTGACAGGTCGACCAGCATGCCGACGCGGTTCATTTCATGCACCACCTCCCGCCCGAAACGGGTCAACCCGCTGTCCTCCGGCTCGTAGCAGGATCCCCCTACGGCGTTCTGGTTGTTGTACGTCAACTGCATGACGCGCAGGCCCATTCGGTGGAACAGCTCGACGAACCGGAGTCGGTCGTTGAGTGGTGTTGAATTCTGCACACCCAGGATGACGGCCGTCCGACCGCCCGCCGCGGCGCTTTCGATGTCTTCCGCCGTGCGCGCGATGGTGATCAGGTCGGCGTTGTTCCGTGCCCGGTCATTCCATCGGCCGAGTTCGTCCATGGTCTCCAACGCGTCCTCCCAGAAAGCGGCGGTGATAGTGACGGCAGACACCTTGGCGTCGTGGAGTTCGCGGAAGATCTCCCTGTTGTAGTTGCTGCATTCAAGTCCGTCTATCAAGAGCATGATGGTCCTTTGGGTCGGGTGGCCGGTCAGTTGTTCGTGGGTTCCGCAAGCCTGGCGGTCCGGGACATGGCCTGGATCTGTGGGTAGTCGTCGTCTTCGCCGATCTCCCCGACGATCTGGCCGAATTCGTCCAGCACGGAGGAGCCGGCATGCTGGCGGGAGAGGATGGAATCCGGCGTGAGTGCGCCGTTGGAGATGTCGTATACGGCCCACCAGAGGTCCGCATCCACCCGGCTGCCGTCGGCCAGGAGCCGGGCGATGTGCCCGCCGGCCGCGTCCCTCGGCGTCGGCGGCCCGGCCGCCCGGTCGCCTGCGGAGAACAGCAGCAGGGCGCCGGGCGCCGTCGTTCCGTTCGTCCAGGCCCGTCCGGGCTGCTGGCCCACGGTGGTGGTGACGCCACGACCGGACCCGGCCAGGACGGACACGTCAAGCCCGTGCAGGTGCGCCCTGCCGGCCAGTGCGGCCAGCATGCCGGGGCCGGTGCAGTTGGAGACCTCGACGACGGCGCCGCCGTGCCCGGCCGCTTCGGCGACGCCGAGGTCCAGCACGGCGGGGGCGATGAGGAAGGCAGGCTGGCCCAGGCCGTCGATCGACAGGTGGCCGTTCAGGCGGCTGACGCGGATCGCCCCGTGGTGGGCCGGCAGCTGCGGCAGCGAGCGATGCAGCTCCGCCAGCGCGTCGTGCCCCAGGGCCTGGGCGTCGACGAGCAGGTCACGGACCGGGTTTACCGCCCCGGCGGCCACTCCGGCGGCATGGAGGGCCCTGCCGACGGTGAATTTCAGTTCCCGGAGGGAGACGTCGATGGTTGCGTTCACTGGGCGGTTCCTTTCGCTTTGCCGGCCGGCTTGGCCGGGTAGGCCCATTCCTGGGCGGATTCGAGTTCGTCACGCGTCGGGGCGCCCTGGAACAGCAGCCCGAGGACGTTGCGGTCCTGGGAGTCGACGGTCCGGTCCAGGCCGTGGAAGGCGGCGTTCATGAACCGGACGATGTGTACTGGCCGGAACGCCTCGTCGAGCATGTTCATGTGCGGTGAGTGGTAGAGGGTCCCGCCCAGTCCCTGCGCCCGCTCGGCGATGCCGCGCAGTTCGGGCCTGGTCGCCAGGAAACGGGCCATCGTTTCGCCGGCCGGCGCCCCGGCGAGGGCTCGGTCGAGCCGCTGCAGGTCGCCGGGCAGGTCCAGGGCCCAGTTCCGGCCGTCGGGAACCTCGTCGGCGGGGCCGCGCCGGGGTTCCTCGGCGTCCCGCGACTTATACCAGACATAGGCGCGGGCACCCGGGGCGTCCATGTCGATACGCAGCGCCCAGGCGTATTCGGTGGAGAGCAACGTGCGCATTTGGGCCACCGTGGCGCCCGGGGCGCCCTGCAGGATCTCGTGGACCGCGGCATCGGCGGTCAGCTCGTCCACCTGGTCCGGGATGAGCTCAAGCAGGGCGGCCGCCACCACCTCCCACGCCTCGGCGCTGACCACGCCATCGAGCCGGCTGAGCAGGTCCCCCGCCACCGCGGTCGGTACATCGGTGCGCAGCCTGGCGAGGTCGTCCAACGCACACTGCAGGTCGCTGGTGATGCAGCCCGGATCCTCGAAGGCGAGGTAGGTGAAGGGGTCTTCCGCGTAGAAGCGCAGGGCCCGGGCCAGCACGCCGGCCAGATGGTCGCCATATCCCCGGCCGTCGTCGAGCGGCAACCCGGCCGCTCGGACCATCGCGCGCTGGCGCAGTGACAGCCAGCGGTCAATGAGCACGGGGTGCGTATTGGTGAAGAACACCAGGCCGAGCGCCGAGCCGTTGCCCAGGCCCAGGCACCGGCGCAGTTCGGGGGCCAGCCGTGGGGCCCCCGGGTTGCGCAGGCGGGCCATGTGCTCGACCAGGTCGACGGAGAATTCGCGCATCAGGTAGGCGGCCAGCATTTGCGCGTGGTAGGGGACCCGCAGCGGATGGTCGGCCTCGAGGGCCAGGAAGGACCGGGTGCCGAACGTGCCGTTGCCGTCCAGCCCGGTATTGCGCATCAGGTAGCCGACTCCCCACAGCTCGTCCAGGTCGGGCTGGACGCCATCCGCCAGCCGGTCGACCACGTGGTCGAAGAGGCGCAGGCTCCGGTTCGACCGGCACCAGACCAGCGTGCCGGGCGTGGCCCGGCCGGCGTACAGCTTGGGCAGCTCGACTGCCGTCGTCTCGACGTCCGCGTCGCTGATCTCGCCCTCAACGAGGGAACCGGCCATGTCCCAGTTCTGGCCGATGATGCGGCCGGTGCGGCCCTCCAGTACGGGTTCGAACGAATAGGCGACAAAGCTGAAGGTCCAGGCTCCCGCGCAGATTCGGTAGATGGCCCGCCCGCGGGCCGATGCGTCGATGTCCAGCGACGCGAGTTCGACCGACCACTTCTCCGTGATCATCTTGTTCACCAGCGATCGGCTCGCCGACATCCGGCTCGGTGCCAGCGCGCCCAGCCGTTCGGGACGCATCAGGCGGTCGGGGTCCAGCAGCAGGTCGGCGGCGCTGCGGCCGCCGTGGGTCTCGGTGCCCGGCGTGGCGTTCGAGGCCAGCAGGTCTTCCAGGGTTTCAGCCCAGCGCATGGCGGACTCCTAACGTGTTGTTGACTGACAAAAGTTCGTTCATGGCGGCGGCGGTATCCCGTAGGCTTTGCAGCGCCGCTCCGACGTCGACTCGTTCCCTGGGGCCGCTGATGCTCACGGCGCGTACGACGCCGCCTGGCCCGTCATCGACCGGGACGGCGATGCCGAGGATGTTGTCGCCAGGCTGGTCCAGCGAACTGGCGTGGCCGTCGCGGCGCACCAGGGCCAGCTCCTCGTCCGACGGCACGCGGACGCCGCGATCACGCAGTGCGGCCACCGTCTCCGACGGGGAGAACGCCATGAGCACGCGGCCGGTCGCGCTGTCCCACAGGGCGAGCTTGGCGCCGAGGGACAGGGTGACGCGCAGGGCGCGGCCGGGCTCGGCTCGCTGGACGATGCGGGCGCTGTCGCCGTCCAACACCGCCACGGAGGCGGCCTCACCCGTCGACCGGGCCAGCTCCTCGAGGAGCTCCTCGATCCGTTCGGACATGCCGCTGTGGTGCAGCGCCGCCTGGCCGACCAGGGCGGGGCGAAGGGTCAGGGCATAGGCGCCGTCGCCGCGTTGGGCCATCCAGCCGGCCGTGACCAGGGTGACCAGTTGCCGGTGCACCTCCGCCCGGGGCCGGCCCATCTTGCGTGCCAACGTCGAGATGGTGACGGCGTCCGCGCTCGTGCCGATTTCATCCAGCAGTGCCAGAAGCTTCAGTCCGGAACCCATTGCCGGGGTCGCGGCCGGATTACCCCTTGCATTCATCGTTCGTGTCTCATATTCTGTGACAGTGTCTCGTATTTGGTGACACGACGTTAGGTGATGCCGATCACGCTGTCAAGGGGTTTCTTGGCGTTTGCTTGCCCCGCGCGCCCGTCCGGCCGCGCGGGAAGTGCCCCGGTCAGGCCGGATAGAGGGCCACCTCGGCGGCCTTGACCACCAGGACGACGTCGGTCCCCGGGGCCAAGGCCAGGTCAGCGGCCGCTGCGGGGGAGATGTCCGCGGCCAACGCCCCGGCGCGAACCCGGATCTGGTCGCCGTGCGGCTCCACGTCGGTGACGGTGCGCGCGAAGACGTTGCGCGGGCTGCCGTGCGGTGCGGCCAGGAACACCGACACGGCCGACGGCGGGAACGCGGCCGTCCCGGCGCCGGCCCGCTCGTCGGCGGCCGCCCCCGGCGCCCAGCGGCCGGCGACGTGCTCGCCGTCGTCCGTCAGCAGCCCGCCGGCCACCAGCGAGCCGGTCATGACATTCAGGCCGGCCAGGCCGGCGGCGAAGCGGCTGCGCGGGGTGGCCAACACGGCCGCCGGCGGGCCCTGCTCCACGATGCGCCCGTGCTCCATGACGATGATGCGGTCGGCCAGCGTGAGGGCGTCGAGCACGTCGTGCGTGACCAGGACGGCCTGGCGGCCGGCCAGCACCCGCTTGAGCAGCCGGCGCAGCAGCGGCGCGCTGTGGATGTCCAGGGCGGCCATCGGCTCGTCGAGCAGCAGCAGGGCCGGTTCGGTCGCCAGCGCGCGGGCCATGGCCACCCTCTGGGCCTGCCCGCCGGAGAGTTCGGCCGGGCGGCGGTCGGCCAGGTCGGCCGCGTCCACCGCCTGCAGCCAGCGCCGGCCATCACGGCGGGCGGCGGCGCGTCCCGCCCCGGTGCTGCTGGGGCCGAACGCGACGTTCTCCAGCACGCTCAGGTGCGGGAACAACAGCGGGTCCTGGGCCAGCAGGCCGGTGCCCCGTGCGTGCGGCGGCAGCCAGTGGCCGCGCTCGGCGTCGTACAGCACCCGGCCGTCCAGTTCGGCCCGGCCGGCCTCCGGGCGCAGCAGCCCCGCCAGCAGGGACACGACGCTGGACTTGCCGGCGCCATTGGGACCCATGAGGGCCACCGTCTCGCCGTCCCCCACCGTGAGGGAGAAGTCAAGGTTGCGTTGCGCCAGCCGGGCCGACATGGCCAGGGTCATGGGGTGGCCGCTTCGCGCGGCGGCGGCCCGGCCGTGGCCGGCCGGCCCTTGGGACGGGTGTGGCGGCGGCGGGGGGCCCGGTAGGTGAGGGCGACGACGACGGCGGCCACGGCGATCAACAGCAGGGACAGTGCGATCGCCGCGTCGGGATCGATTTCGCGCTGCAGGTAGATTTCCAGCGGCAACGTCCGGGTGACCCCCTCCAGGCTGCCGGCGAAGGTCAGTGTGGCGCCGAACTCGCCGAGGCTGCGGGCGAAGGCCAGCACCGCCCCGGAGACCAGCCCGGGCAGGACCAGCGGCAGCGTGACCCGGCGCAGCACCACCGTCGGCCGGGCACCCAACGTGGCCGCCACCGCCTCGTACCGTTGCCCGGCCGTGCGCAGCGTGCCCTCCAGGCTCAAGACCAGGAACGGCAGGGCGACAAACGTCTGGGCCATGACCACCGCCGTCGTGGAGAACGCGATGCTGACGCCGGCCACGTCGAGGGCCCGGCCGATCAGCCCCTCGCGTCCGAAGGTGTACAGCAGCGCCAGTCCGCCGACGACGGGCGGCACCACGAGCGGCAGCAGCACCAGGGCGCGCAGCAGCCGCTGCCCCGGGAAGCTGCCGCGCGCCAGCACGATGGCCAGCGGCACGCCCAGCAGCAGGCACAGCACGGTGCTGGCCGCGGCCGTGCGCAGGCTCAGGAACAGCGCCGCACGGGACGAATCGGAGGTGACCAGCGCCACGAAGTCCGGCCAGTTGACCCGTGCGGCCATGCCGGCCAGCGGCAGCAGGATGAACAGCGCGCCGAGGACCGCCAACGCCACGATCCAGCGCGGGACGGCGCGGAATTCCCAGACGTCAGGGCGCGCCAAATCCCGCGTCCTTGAGGACTGCCTGCCCCTGGGCGCCCGTGACGAACGCGATGAACGCGGCGGCCAGGGGGCTTCGCTTGGAGGACGACACGCCGGCGATCGGGTAGGAGTTGACGGTCGCCCGCGGGATGTTGACGGGGACGCCCTTCACCTTGCCGCCGGCTCCGTGCACATCGGTGACGTACACCAGCCCGGCGTCCGCCTCGCCGGCGATGACCTTGCCCAGCACGCTCGTCACGTTGAGCTCCTCGCTGACGGGCTTGACCGTCACCCCGGCGGACGCCTCATCGGCCCTGGCGGCGGCACCGCAGGGGACCTGCGCGGCGCAGACGACGACCTTGACACCCGGCCTGGCCAGGTCCGCGAAGGAGGTGATGTTGGCGGGATTGGCCGGCGGGACGGCGATCTCCAGCCTGTTCGTGGCGAAGGTGACGGGTTTGCCGGCGATGAGGTTGGCGTTGACGACCTTGGTCATGTTCTTCGTGTCCGCGGAGGCGAACACGTCGGCGGGGGCGCCCGCGATGATCTGGGTGGCCAACGTGGAGGAGCCGTCAAAGCTCAGCGACACCTTGGCTCCCGGATGCGCGGCCTCGAAGTCCGTCGCCAACTGCGTGAACGTGCCGGTCAGCGACGCGGCCGCGAAGACCGTCAGCGTGCCGGACAACGTCGCCGAGGCCCCCGCAGTCGATGCCGGCGAGCCGCCGCTCCCGGCCGGGGACCCGGCGTCGTTGGTTCCGCAACCGGCCACCGTGCCGCCCAGCAGCAGGGCAATGGCCAGGGCGACGGGCCTGGCGAACGGCTTCATGGGGTTTTCCCTCCGGTGGGGGTCTCGATGATGACGGTGGTGGACTTCACGACGGCGGTGGCCACCGATCCCGGCTCCAGGCCGAGGTCGCGGACCGCCTCGGAACTCATGAGCGAGACGACGCGGAACGGCCCGCACTGCAGTTCCACCTGGGCCATGACCGTGTCCATGAGGACGTTCGTGACGAGGCCGACGAACCGGTTGCGGGCGGAACTGCCCACGTTCGTGGGGTCGTCCGGGAGCTGCGCCTGGGTCCGGGCCAGCGTGGCCAATTCCAGCCCGTCGATGACGATGCGGCCCTGGCCGTCCTTGCCGCCGTGCAACGTCCCGTTCTCGAGCCAGCGCCGGACGGTGTCGTCACTGACGCCCAGGAAACGGGCCGCCTCGGCGACGCGAATTTGTGTCATGCAACGAATCTACATCCTCGAATGCGGATTCATCCACTTGATTTCACCGTAAATGCGTCATTCAGGTTCCGTTGGAATCCCGGCGCGGCATTGATTCCCCAGTAATGGCGGGTGCGGGAGCCGATCACCCGCCGTTGGCGAGGAATCAACGCAGGGAGGCGGCCGCGAGCCGGTCCGAGAGGTCCATGAACGCCGGGTCGACCACCCGCGCCTCCGGATGGTCGATGTGCCAGGCCATGATGGCCCGGGCGCCGGCACTGAACGGGATGCGGGCACGGAAGTCCGGCACCAGGGCCTTGATCTTTCCGTTGTCAAAGACGACCGAGTGCGCCCTGTCGCCCAGCAGCCCGGGCCCCAGCGCCGGGGCGTTTGCGGCAATCGTCTCGCTGGCAACGTGCACGAGCCGCGGCTCCGGCACCCCGGCCGCGGCGCCCACGGCCCGGTAGATCGCATCCCACGGCAGCACCTCGTCGGAGGTGATCGTGAAGCTGTCGCCGATCGCCTCGGGCCGGCCCAGGAGGCCCGCGAACCCGACGGCGAAGTCGGCCGCGTGCGTCAGCGTCCACAACGATGTGCCGTCGCCATGCACCAGCACGGGCAGCCCGGCGCGCATGCGGTGCACATCCGTCCACCCGCCCAGCAGCGGCAGGCCGGTCCGGTCATAGGTGTGCGACGGGCGCACGATCGTCACCGGGAAACCGGTGTTCCGGTACGCTGCCGTGAACACGTCCTCGCAGGCGATCTTGTCGCGCGAATACTGCCAGAACGGGTTGCGCAGCGGCGTCGACTCCGTGACGGGCAGCCGTGCCGGCGGCTTCTGGTAGGCCGAGGCGGAACTGACGAACAGGTAGTGGCCCGTGCGCGCGGCAAAGAGCTCGACGGCGGCGCGCGCCGCCTCGGCCGTGAAGCACAGGAAGTCCGCCACCACGTCAAAAGTGCGCGAGCTAAGCGCCGCCCGGACGGCGGCCGGATCGGCGACGTCGGCGACGAGCCTGTCCACGCCGGGCCCGTCCACGCTGCCGGGGAGTGGCCGCCGTGTGTCCGTACCGCGGTTGAGCACCGTGACCCGGTGCCCCACCGCGACGGCCCGTGCCACCACGGCGGAGCTGATGACGCCCGTGCCGCCCAGCACCAGCACGCGCAGGGCGGGTGCGGCCCCGACTGACACCGGTTCCCGCCCGCGGCCGGCCCCGAACGTGTCCAGGCCGGCCGCGACGTCGTCGTTCAATCCGCTCATGCGACGCCGGCCCGGTGGGCCCACGCGCCCGAGGGCCCCGTTGAGACATCGCGCCAGCGGTGGATCAACGGGAGGGCCCGGGGCCTAGATCTTGTCGAAATCGGCCTCGTCGACCGTGTCGTCGGCTGCGTCGGCGCCGGCCGTCGGGGTGGGTTCGATCGCCGCCGGCGCCGGCGCGCTGCCCGCCTTGAGCGCGGCCAGCCGGGCGTCGATCTCGGTTTGCTCGCCCAGGTCCTCGAGGCTGTTGAACTGTGCGTCCAGGCTGGAGGCGGCAAGCTCGTTCAGGCCACGCACCTTCGCCTCCTCGCGGCGGATCTTGTCCTCGAAGCGGCTGACCTCGCTGGTCGGGTCCATGATGTCGATGCTCTTCAGCGCGTCATGCACCTGGGTCTGCGCCTCGGCGGTCTTGGCCCGGGCGATCAGTTCGTTGCGCTTGTTGGAGAGTTCGCCCAGCTTGGTCTGCATCTGGGTCAGGCCGACCTTCAGCTTTTCCACGACCTCGTTCTGCGCGGTGATATTCGGCTGGGCCGTCTTGGCCTCGTTCTCCGAGGACATCTGGCGCTGCAGGGCCACCTTGGCCAGGTTGTCGAACTTCTGGGCGTCGGTGGCGTTTCCGGCCGCACGGAACTCGTCGGCCTTCCGGCTGGCGGCCAGGGCCTTGGAACCCCACTGCTGGGCGGCCTTCACGTCCTCGTTGTAGTCGTCCTCCAGCATGCGCAGGTTGCCGATCGTCTGGGCGACGGCGGACTCGGCCTCGTTGATGTTGTCCTTGTAGTCGCGGACCATCTGGTCCAGCATCTTCTGCGGGTCCTCGGCCTGGTCGAGCAACGCGTTGATGTTGGCCTTGGCCAATTGTGCGATCCGGCCGAAAATGGACTGCTTCGTCATGGTGCTACCTTTCGTCCTGCCCTTGAATAACATCTCTGATCTGCTCTGCTTCGCTCGTGCCGTGTCCGTTGGATGCCGCGTCCCAACATTGCGCTGTCCCAAAATTGCGGCGTCCCTTACTACCGTATTACCTCCACTGCCCGGTGGACACCGCCCCGTGGACCGGTATCACCGCCCCGCGGACAGGTATCCGGGGCGGGAACCAGCCGGCCGGGCGCGGCCGGCTAGAAGTTGCCGCCGCCACCGCCAAAGCCCCCGCCGCCGCCACCGAAGCCCCCGCCCCCGCCGCCGCCACCGAAGCCGCCGCCACCGAAGCCGCCTCCGCCGCTGAACCCGCCGCCGATCATGCCGCCGAGGATGCCGCCGAGTATCGCCCCGCCCATGCCGCCGCCCATGCTGCCGCGGCCACCGTAACCGCCCCCGCCGCCGAACCCGTCGACGTCGTTCTGGGCGTAGGCCAGCGCCTGCTGGGCGAGCTGCAGCGCCTGCTGGGCGTACACGAGCGCGTTGGCCGGGTCGCTGTCCTTGATGGACACCGCGTAGTCCAGGTTGCGTTGCGCCTCGGACAACCGCGTGCGGGCCTGCGAGCCGACGCCGCCGCGGCGGGTCGAGATGAAGTCGTCGGCGGCCTGGATATGCGCCTGCGCCGACATGATGGCCTGGGTCAGCGCGGCCTGGGCCCGCAGGGCCTGTTCCTGCTGGTTGCGAATGCCGGTCAGCAGTTCGTCGAGCTGGCCGTGCGCGGCCTGGACGCCGGCCAGCAACGCGACGGGGTCGATCTTGCCCGACCCGGATTGCGCCCTGGCATCGGCCAGGACCGTTTCGGCGGAGGTCACGGTCGGTGTGAACCGTTGGAACTGCGGGTCCCTGACCATCGCCTTGGCCTTGTCCAGATCGGCCAGCGCGGCGGCCAGCGCCGGCCCCAGCGCCTGGCTCGACGCGCCGATCGACTGCTCCGTCTTGCCGATGGCCTCCAGCAGCACGGTGGCCTGCAGCAGGCTCTCCTCGGCGGCCTTGACGGCGACGGCGGCACCGGCCGTGTCCTGTGCGCCGAGCTTGTCGCCGGCCTCCTTCGCCGCGGTTTGCACGAACTCCAGCCGCTCGTTGGCCTGGGCGATGTTGTCCGCCACGGTGGCCAGCGCCGAATCCGCGTAGCGCTCCCGCAGCCCGGCCAGGGCCACCTCGGCGGCGTCGACCTGGCCCGTCACGGTCGCGGCGTCCGCCGAAACCTTCGCCAGCACCTGCGGCGCCGTGCGCTCCAGCTCGCGCAGCTCGTCGAACTTCGCCTTTTGCGCATCGAGCGCCGCGCCGGCTTCCTGGCAGTGCGCGATGATCTGGCCGTACCAGGAGCGTGTTTCCTCGATCGTGTCCGGGATTTCGTCGTCGAGCAGCTGCTGCAGCTTGAACGACTCGTTAAGATGCGTCCTGGCCGCCTGCAGCGCCGCCTGGAACGGTTTAACGGCCTCGTCCCCGTAGGAGGCCTGGGCGAAGCCGACCTCGTGGTCGCTGGCCTTGATGGCGTCATCGGCGGCGATCAGCATGCTGCCGGCCTTGGTGCGCAGCTCGGGGATCGGCACGCCGGCGTTCGGGTCGATCCCGGCGCCGTCCGCGCCGTACCCCAGCTCGCGCTGCCGCTCGGACCTCTGCTTGCGCTTGGAGCGCATCAGCAGGGCCGTACCGACGCCGCCAACGACGACGACGCCGCCGACCCCCAGCGCGACGAGCCCACCCGTGGCGTTGGGCACGGTGCCCTTGCCGCCGCCAGCCGCGTCGCCGAGCGCCGCCGCGGTGTCGATGGCTGCCTGCGCCCAGTTGTGCTGCTTCAGTTGCGGGAGCAGCGCCGACTTCTGGATCGTGTCGTTCTGGGCCGGCGTGATGACCGAGGTATCGGCGATGAGCGCGTATTTGCTGTCCTGGACGGCCACGGCCAGCACGGCGTCCTGGGGCCCGAGCTGCTTCTTGGTGGCGACGTCGGTCGCCCAGGTGACGGGCGTCACGCCGTCGAACGAGTTGACGTACACGACGAACAGGGTCATGCCGTGGTCATGGCCCAGCTTGTTGATGGCGTCCTGGACCTTGGCCTTGTCATTGCCCAGCACGGCCGCATTGTCCACGATGTACGTGCCGCCGGGGATCGTCACCGGTGGTTCGGCGTGGGCCGCGGCGGCCGGGAGCACCAGCAGTGCGGCCAGGCCGACGGCCGCCAATAGCCGTGAAAACAGCGGTCGTTGGAATACAGTGCTGCGGAACCGCATCAGTCACCCTCTGCTCGTGGTCGCCGGCAGCTCGTGGCGCCGGTCGTGATTTGATTCTAGGGGGGATATTTTGCGGCAGTCCACGCCGGCCGCTACGCCCGTGGAGAAATGCCCGCGGTGCGAAAATGGGCTTAAGAGTTCTTCACAGCCACCTTCCAGCGAATGTTCGCAACACCGACAGCAACACTGGCCATGATTGATGTCAAGAGAAACACCCACGGATCTTGACGAGAAGAGGAAAACCGATGAGCGAGAACCCTGGCGGCGAAACCCCCGGGACACCGGATCCGGTGGAGGGACAGAAGGACGGCAATGCGAACCCGACCGAACGCATCCTCCCGCCGGCGCCCGCGCAGCAACCCCAGCCCGCGCAGCAACCCCAGTACGGACAGTACGCGCCGACGCATCCAACCGAGGCGATCCCGACGCCGCCCCATCCGGGCCACGGGGAGCCGGGCGCGCCTCCGAACACGGCAGCCTACCCGGCCGCGCCGGCGTATCCGCACACGCTGGCCCCGGCCGTCACGGCCCGCCCGCGCAAGGAGCCGAGGAAGGTCGGCATGGGCCTGTTCGCCGCCAGCGTGATCGCGGCGGCCCTGATCGGCGGCGGCGTCGCCGGCGGCACCTCGTACCTGCTCAACTCCCAGGGCGCCTCGCCGGTCGTGGCCACGTCCCAGCAGAACACGCCCGTCATCGTCAACAACAAGGACAGCGTCAACGGCGTGACGGCCGTAGCGGCCAAGGCGATGCCATCGGTCGTCACCATCTCGGCCTCGAGCGGCAGCTCCGGCGGCACCGGGTCGGGGATCATCCTGGACACCGCCGGGAACATCCTGACCAACACGCACGTGGTGACGTTGGACGGCCAGGCCGCCCACGCGACCATCTCGGTGCAGACCAGCGACGGCAAGGTGTACACCGGCAAAGTGGTCGGCACGGACCCGCTGTCCGACCTGGCCATCGTGAAGATCGACGCCCCGAACCTGGTGCCCGCCTCGCTCGGTGACTCGTCCAAGATCAACCTGGGCGACAACGTGGTGGCCATCGGCGCCCCGCTGGGCCTCAGCGGCACCGTGACCGAGGGCATCATCTCCACCGTCAACCGCACCATCCAGGTGGCGTCGTCCGCCGTGCCGAGCACCCCGAGCGACGGGTCGCAGAACGGCAATGGCGGCAACGGCGGCTTCAACTTCGCGCCGCCGGACGGTTCCAACCGGCAGTCCCAAACGGCCACGGGCCAGGTGAACCTGAACGTCATCCAGACCGACGCCCCGATCAACCCCGGCAATTCCGGTGGACCGTTGCTCAACAGCAGCGGGCAGGTCATCGGCGTGAACGTCGCCATCGCCTCCGCCGGCAACTCGTCCAGCAGCAGCCAGTCCGGCAGCATCGGCGTCGGCTTCTCGATCCCGATCGACAATGCCACGCGGATCGCCCAGGAACTGATCGCCAACGGCAAGGCCACCCACGGGCAGCTGGGCGTCGCCGTCCAGCCGGCCGCCGCGGGCGGCGCCAGCAGCGGGTTCACGAACGGCGCCCAGGTGGCGGAGCTCACGTCGGGGTCGCCGGCGGCCAAGGCCGGGTTGCAGGTGGGCGACGTCATCACGGGGGTGGGCAGCCGGCGCATCACCGATGCGTCGTCGCTGACCGCGGCCGTGCGTGAACAGGCGGGCGGGGCCACCGTGAAGGTGACGTTCACCCGGAACGGCAAGGCGCAGGCCGTGGACGTCACGCTCGGCACCGCCTCACAGTAGCCGCAACCGGACGGGACCGGCCCGCCGCGCACCCAGGGCGCGGCGGGCCGCCGTCGTGCTTGGGGCAAGCCCGGCCGCACCGGTGTCAAGGCGCAAGTAACGAAGCGACCCGGAGGATTCCGGCGGCGGCCCCGAACGAACTAAGCTCTTGGGCAGGGCCTTGTGGCCGTGCCGCGCCTACCGGCGACGACAATTCCGTACGACGAATCGTGTCTTGACGCAAAGGACAGTAGTGGACAACACAGCACTGAACATTGTGGTTCTGGTGAAATACGTGCCAGACGCGCAATTCGACCGTCATCTTTCCGGACCCGGCCACGCGCTGGACCGCAATGAGAGCATCCTGTCCGAACTGGACGAATACGCGCTCGAGGCGGCCCTGGCCGTCGCCGAGTCGCGCGGCGGCGCCAAGGCCGGCAACCAGGTCACGGCGCTGACCATGGGGCCGGCCTCCGCGGCGGCCGCCGTGAAGAAGTCGCTGCAGATGGGCGCCACCGCCGGCGTCCACGTGTGCGACGACGCGCTGGCCGGTTCCGACGCGTCCGCCACGTCCCTGGTGCTGGCGGCGGCGATTGGCAGCCTGGCCCCGGTGGACCTGGTGGTCACCGGCATGGCCTCCACCGACGGGGAGACGTCGATCGTGCCGGCGCAGCTGGCCGCCCGGCTGGGCCTGCCGCAGGTCACGTTCGCCTCCTCCGTGCAGGTGGACGGGACCACGGTGACGGCGCGCCGTGACGGCGACGAGACCACGGAGGACATCGAGGCGTCGCTGCCGGCGCTCATCTCGGTCACCGACCAGGCCAACGAGCCGCGCTACCCGAACTTCAAGGGCATCATCGCGGCGAAGAAGAAGAAGGTCACCACGCTCTCGCTGGCGGACCTCGGCGTGGCCGCGTCCGACGTCGGCGCGTCCGGGTCGCTGACCCGGGTCACCGACGCCGCACCGCGCCCGCCGCGCACCGCCGGCACCATCATCACCGACTCGGGCGACGCCGGCATCGCGCTGGTGGACTTCCTGGCCGGGCAGAAACTTCTCTAAAGGGGCGCCTCCATGACTTCCATTGTTGTTTTCATTGACAGGACCGAATCCATTGCGTCTTCCGCCGCGCTCGGCACCGTCACGGCGCAGCTGCTGACGCTGGCCCGCACGGCCGGCGAGCCGGTGGCCGTGGTGGCCGGACCGGCGGATGCCGGGCTCGTCGAGGCGCTCGGCGGCTACGGCGTGACCCGCGTGCTGCACTCGGAACAAGCCGAGCTGGCAGACTACCTGGTGGCGCCCATGGCGGACCTCGTGGCGCAGGCCGCGGTCGAGGTCGGCGCCTCCGCCGTGCTGGTGGACAACGGCGCGCAGGGCAAGGAGATCGCCGCCCGCGTCGGCGTGGCGCTGAACGCCGGCGTCATCACCGACGCCGTGGGTGTGGAGAACGACGGCGGCACCCTGGTCGCGCACAAGTCCGTGCTGGCGGGGTCCTACACCGTCTCGGCCCGGGCCGTCTCGGACATCGCCGTGATCAGCGTCAAGGCGCACAGCATCGAGGCCGCGCCCGCGCCCGACCCCACCACCCCGGGCGTCGAGGCGCTGGAGGTCGCGTTCGTCCCGGCCAGCCTGGGCGCCCGCGTCGTCAAGCGGACCCCGCGGCCGGCCACCGGACGCCCGGAGCTGGAGAACGCCCGGATCGTGGTGTCCGGCGGGCGCGGCGTCGACGGGGACTTCGGTCCGATCGAGGAACTGGCCGACGCGCTGGGCGCGGCCGTCGGCGCCTCCCGCGCCGCGACGGACGCCGGCTGGATCCCGCACACCTTCCAGGTGGGCCAGACCGGCAAGACCGTCTCGCCCGAACTGTACATTTCCGCGGGCATCTCCGGCGCCATCCAGCAGAAGGCCGGCATGCAGACCGCCAAGGTCATCGTGGCCGTGAACAAGGACGCGGACTCGCCGATCTTCGAGATCGCCGACTTCGGCATCGTCGGCGACCTGTTCGACGTGCTGCCCCAGGCCGCCGCGGAGATCCGCAAGCGCCGGGGCTAGCGCGGGATGCTGCCGATCCCGATCAGGGTGTCGGAGTTCATGTCCACGCGGGGACCCACGGACCGGATGAACTCCTTGCGGACCCGGGCGATCGCCTCGGGGTCGCGGGGGAGCAGGGTGCGCCAGCCGCTGCCCATGACCAGGTTCCACGCCATCTCGTCGTCCACGGTCAGCGTCAGCGGACGGGTCAGCACGGTGACGTCCACCAGGCCCCGGGCGGACAGCCAGGCGGCCATGGACTCGACCGTGTCCACCCGCGCCATGTTGCCGTTCGCCACGGGCACCACCCCGGCAAGGCGGGGGCGTTCGGTGATGGCCGCCGCCATGATGCGTCCGGCGAAGGGCTCGAGCGCGCCGGCGATCCACGTGCTCGTGACGAAACGTCCACCCGGGCGCAGCATGGACAGCAGGTGGTCGACGCCGGCGTCCATGTCGTCGAAGAAGAACATGCTGTAGGAACACAGCACCGCGTCGAACGTGCGGTGCCCGCGCCAGTCGGTCGCGTCGGCCTCGGTCAGCGTCGTGTTCAGGATGCCGCGGCCGGACAGCTTGGCCGCGGCCAGGCGAAGGAGCCCGGTAGACAGGTCCACGCCGTCGACCGTCCCGGATGGGCCGACCGCCTCGGCCGCCGGGATGGTGGCCGCGCCCGTGCCGCAGCACGCGTCGAGGACCCGCTCGCCGGCGGTGAGGGCCGCCGCCGCGATGACCTCACGGGCCATGGGGTCCCACAACTTCTCGGACCACGATTCGAACTGGATCGCGCCGTCGGTGAACGCCAAGCCGGGATCGCGAACGGACATGCGGGGCCTCCGTGGGGTGGGTGGAATGGGACGTCTAGAGCTGGGCGCCGGCGAAGCCGTTTTGCCGCCACGCCTCATAGATGGCGATGGATGCGGAATTGGCGAGATTCAGGGACCGCAGCGAGGGGAGCATGGGCAGCCTGACCCGCGCCGTGACGTGCGGGTCCGCCTTGGCGGCCTCCGGCAGGCCGACGGATTCGCGGCCGAACAAGAGCACGTCGCCGGGCCGGTAGGAAATGTCCGTGTAGGGCGTGTCGCCGTCGGACGTGAACGCGTACACCCGCTCGGGCGCCAGCGCCGTCCATGCCGCCTCCAGGCTGGGGTGCACGGTCACGACGGCCAGGTCGTGGTAGTCCAGTCCGGCACGGCGCAGCTTGGCGTCCTCGAAGTCGAACCCGAGCGGCTCCACGAGGTGCAGCTGCGCCCCGGTGACGGCGGCCAACCGGATGGCGTTGCCGGTGTTGCCGGGGATTTCGGGCGTCAGGAACAGGATGCGGAACACCAGACCATCCTATTCCCCGGGCCGTCCGGCTCAGTACATCCCGCCGAGGAGGCGGGAGAGCACCTGCAGGTCGACGACGTTCGGCACCGGCCCGGAGGCGAGGAAGAACTTCGCCTCACGGATGAAACGGGCCGCGTTGGCCACGTTCAGCCCGCCGGTGCCGTCCGGGTCGGTGCCGCGCGCGTAGTCGATGACGGGTTCGAACTGGCTGCCTGTGGTGCTGTGCACGCACACCCACCCGGTCACGTTGCATTCGGGGAACAGCTCCTGCATGGCCCGCACGGGCCCGTCCAGCCGGGGCGGTTCGACGGCCTTCGCCCCGTGCATGAGCGACGACCCGTTCCACCGGTACGCCCCTTCGGGCAGCAGCATCGAGGCGACCACGACCATCCGGTACCCGGCCACGATCACGTGGTCAAGCTGGCCCTTCCCCACGGGCGATTGCAGCCCGTTGACGAGCCGGGCGGACGGGATGGCCGGCAGCAGCTGGGTCATGATGAGCCTGATCGTGTACGCCTCGCGGGCCATCCGGGCGTGTGCGCCGAACACGCCGCGCTTGCGGGGCGCGCCATGGACGGGCTGCGCCGCCGTCGACCGCGGCAGCAGCGGCTCCGTGCCGGCGGGCAGGTCCTCGTAGGCGGGAAAGTAGACGGCCGCCTCGGCGGCGACGTTTCGGCCCGTGCCGGCACGGGCCGACGTGCTGAAGCCGGCGGCCGTGTCGGACGTGCCGCGCGGGGCCTGCCGCGACCCGGCGCCGTAGGACCGGTCGTACGCCTGGCGCCGCGCCGGGTTGATGAGCGCCTCGTAGGCCTCGGTGACCGCGCGGAACTCGGCCGGGTCGCCGCCGTGGTCGGGATGCGCGGCGCGCGCGGCCCGGCGGTACGCCTTCTTGATGTCGCCGGCTGTCGCCGTGGCGGGCACACCGAGCACCTGGTAGTGCGTGCGGAACTGCTCTCCCACTCAAGGCCTTTCCGGTGTGGCGATGTCATAACATCCTACCGGGCGTTCCACGGTGAGAGTCCCGGCTACCCCCGGACGTAGCGCAGGAACAGCATCGACCCGGCGCGCAGGATGTGGGCCAGTTCCATGGATTCCGGCGCGGCGCCGGGCGGCCCGGCCGCGATGCGCGGCGCATTGCCGCCGACCAGGACCGGCGAGAGCGTCAGGCACAGTTCGTCCACGCGCCCGGCCGCCTGGAAGGAACCGAGCAGGCTCGGGCCGCCCTCCGCGTGGATGCGGGCCAGGCCCCGTGCGCCGAGCTCGGCGATGAGCACGCCAATATCGATGGTCGCGGCGCCGGCCGTGACGACGTCCGCCACGGGGGCCAGCGCGGCCACCCGCCCAGGTGCGGCGGCCGCCGTCGTGATTACCAACGGGCGCACCGGAGCCTGCGTGAACACCGGCATGCCGGGGTCCAGGTTCAACGTGCCGGACACGATGGCCAGCGGCGGATGCGCCGGCAGCCCCCGCGATGTGCGCCACGCCCGTGCCTCGGCCGGCAGCAGCGGGCCGCCATAGCCCTCCGCCCGGACGGTGCCGGCGCCGACCACAATCACGTCGGCGTGCCGGCGCAGCAGCCCGAAGACGCGCTGGTCGGCCGCGTTGCCCAGCCCGCCGGACCTGCCGCCGAGCGTGGCGGCCCCGTCGAGGCTGGCGATGAAGTTGAATCCGACCCACGGGCCGGGGCGCCGCCCCGCGGCGTACCACTCGAGCAGGTCCGCGTCGCCGGCCTCAACGACGGGCGGCGGGAAGACCCGGTCGATGCCGCTCATGGCTGGGCCGGCTCGTTGACGTCGCCCATGTTGTGCAACAGATACGCGGGCTCACGCCAGCCGAGCACGGCCTCCGTCATGCGGATCGCGGCGGCCGATTCCGCGACATTGTGCATGCGCAGGATCCGCGCCCCGCCGAGGATGCAGATGACGCCGGACGCCAACGAGCCGGCCAACCGGTCCGCCTTCGGCTGGTTGAGTGTCTCGCCGATGAAGTCCTTGTTGGACACGGCGGCGAGCGCCGGGAAGCCGAGGTCGGCGATCTCATTGAAGCGGCGCGTGATCTCGAGCGTGTGCAGCGTGTTCTTGTTGAGGTCGTGGCCCGGGTCGACGATGATCTTCTCCGGCGCGACGCCGAGCGAGATGGCCAGCTCCGCCTTCTCGCGCAGGAACGCGGCCACCTCGCTGACGACATCCACATACGACGGGCGGGGGTACACGGTGCGCGGCTTGGCCAGGCTGTGCGTGATGACCAGGTGGGCGCCCGTCTGGGCGACGACCTCGGCCAGCCCGGGGTTGGCCAGTCCGGTCGTGTCATTGACGACGTGGGCGCCGGCGGCGATGGCGCGCGCGGCGACCTCGGGCAGGAACGTGTCGACCGAGATGATCACGTCGCTGCGCGCGGCCACCGCCTCGATCACGGGCACCACCCGGTCGGACTCCTCCTCGGCACTGAGGGCCGGACCGGGCGCGAACGGCACGCCGCCGATGTCCACCCAGTCGGCGCCGTCACGCGCGGCCGCCAACGCCGCACCCACGGCGGCGTCGAGCGCGAACGTGGCACCGGCGTCGTAAAAGGAATCCGGTGTGCGGTTCACGATCGCCATCAGCGCCACATGGCGGCTGAAATCCAGCGTGCGCGGGCCGAAATCATGGACCGGATGCAGCAGCGGCGGGGTGTGGAAGGGGGCGGCCGTCACGGGCGGCTGGAGAATGGTCATCCCCTCCATCAAATATCGCCCAACGCGATTGCGGGGTTGGCCAGCGCCCGCGTGTCGACCGTGCGGGCGCTGCCGATCAGGGCCTTGATGTCCTCCTGGACGTCCCAGACGTTCACGTTCATGCCCGCCACGACGCGCCCGCCGGCCACCCAGAACGCGATGAACTCGCGGGACTCCAGGCTGCCCCGGATGACGATGTCGGCGCCCTTCGTGAGCGCCGCGTAGCCGGAATACTCCATGCCGAGGTCGAACTGGTCGGTGTAGAAGTAGGGGATGTCGTCGAGCACGGCGTCTTGGCCGAGCATGGTGCGGGCGGCCACCTTGCCGCCGGCGATCGCGTTGGCCCAGTGCTCGCTGCGGGCCCGGGCACCGGTGATCGGGTGCATGGCGTTCGCGACGTCCCCGGCGGCCAGGATGTCCTCCTTCGACGTGCGCAGCGACGCATCGACCAGGATGCCGTTCTCAACGGCCAGGCCGGCGTCCTCGGCCAGCGCAATGTTGGGCACGACGCCGACGGCGACGATCACCAGGTCGGCCGGAAGCACGACGCCGGTGGTCGACGTCACGCCGGTCACCTTGCCGTCGTCCCCGGTGATCGCGGCGGCACTGGACGGCAGGACGAACCTGACACCGGCCTCCTCGTGCCGCTTCGCGAAGACGGCGCCGAGTTCGGCGCCGATCGCGACGGACAGGGGGACTTCCTCCAGCCCGAGCAGCGTGACCTCGTTGCCGAGTTCGCGTGCCGTGGCGGCGATCTCCATGCCGATCCAGCCGGATCCGATCATGACCAGCCGGTGCCCGCCGTCCTTGAGGAGCTCCTTGAGTCGAATGCTGTCGGCCCTGGTGCGGAACGTGTGCACGCCGTCGAGGTCCACACCCGGGAACGGGATGCGGCGCGGCGTGGCACCGGTGGCCAGCAACAATTTGTCGTAGCCGAGGATGCGGCCGCCGGCCAGGGCGACCGTGTGGGCGTCCGGGTCGATGGCCGTGGCCGCTTCCCCCGTGATGACCTCGACGTTGTTCTCCGGGTACCAGCTTGCCGGGTAGGGCAGCAGCGCGTCCTCGCCCTCCTTCCCGGCCAGGAAGCCCTTGGACAGGGGCGGACGCTGGTAAGGGGTCTCGGATTCGTCGGCGACGATCGTCACCGGCCCGGTATAGCCCTCCTCCCGCAATGTCGCCGCCGCCGTGGCGCCGGCCAGTCCACCGCCCACGATGACCATGCCAGGTTGGCGTTGTTCGCTCATGATTGCCTCATTCCTTGCCGCTCGGTCGTACCGTTGCTAGTGGGGGAATTGTTCTCGCAGGGGGCCGGTGTCCGCAAGGCCTCCGGTGAACACGGACGTGCGTGTGAGGGTCCCGGCGACGTGGACGCCGCGCAGCGACATGCACAGGTGCTCGGCCTCGAGCACCACGCCGACGCCGCGCGGGTTGAGCGTGTCCTCGAGCCAGTCGGCCACCTGCTGGGTCAGCCGCTCCTGGACCTGCAGGTCCCGGGCGAAGTGCTCCAGCCCGCGGGCCAGCTTGGACAGGCCGAACAGGCGTTCGCCGGGCAGGTAGCCGATGTGGGCGACGCCGCGGAACGGCAGCAGATGGTGCTGGCACAGCGAATGGAACGGTATGTCCTTGACGATGACCAGTCCGGCATAGCCCTCGTCGTTGGGGAACGTGGTCCAGCCGGTCGGCCGGGGCGTGAGCATTTCGGCGAAGGCGTCGGCCACGCGTCGCGGCGTGTCGACCAGGTGCGGGTCGGCCACGTCACGGCCCAGCGCGCGCAACAGGTCGGTGACGGCGGCACGTGCCGCGGACAGGTCGATGCCGGCGGGCAGGGCCGCGTCAAAGGCGTCGGCGTCGTCAAGGTCGTCAAGCCGACGCAGGAGCGGTGATACGGTGCTGGAAATCGACATGTCCAAACCCTTCTAAATCTTGTATTCTTGACTTTAGAAGCGGATGCGCGACACGTCAAGCCTTCATGACGCAATTCGTGACGTGCCCGCGATCCGGAACGGAGGGATTGTTGTGGCGCAACTCGATGAATCTGAGCGCCTGGCCGCCGTCGCGGCGCTGGGCGACCCGGTGCGGCGTGACCTGTTCGAGGTGGTCCGGCGGGCGGGGACGGCGCTGAGCTGCGATGACTGCGCGGAGGAGCTGGGCCTGCCGCGCAGCACCGTGCGCGTCCAGCTGGACCGGTTGGTCGCGGCCGGCCTGCTCAGCACCAAATTCCGGAAGACCGGCCCCCGGCAGGGACCCGGGTCCGGGCGGCCGGCCAAGCTGTACACGGCGGCCCTGGCCGAGGTGGCCGCCTCCGTGCCGGACCGGCACTACGACCTGGCCGCGGACCTGCTGGCCGCCGCCGTCCAACACTCGGCCGACGCGTCCGTGGACATCCGGGAGGCCGTGGCGGCTGTCGCGTACGACGCCGGGACCGGCCTTGGCGCGCGGGCCGGCTCGATCGAGGCCATGCTGGACGCCACCGGCTACGACCCCCACCCGGACGGCGCCGGCGGCACCATCCTGGCAAACTGCCCGTTCCATGCGCTGGCCCGGCGCCACACGGACGTGGTGTGCTCGCTCAACGGCTCCCTGCTCGCCGGTGCGCTCGCCGGCTGCGGCGACACCGGCCACCGGGTCGTGGAGGATTCGGAACCGACACACTGCTGCGCCCGCATCGTCCCGTACGTGTCATAGGGCCGTTGGGCGCTGCCCGCCCGGGCTCCCGTGCCGGACGACGGCGGTGCCCACCTGCCGGCCCGGTGGTCGAGCCTGGTCGAGACCCGCGGGCGTGCGCCGCGTTCAGATGTCGGGTGGGTGTTGGTAGAGGTTTTGGAGGGGGTGTTGGAGGGGATCCTTGATCGGGGGCGCGGTGAACCAGGGGGTGCCGTTGATCATGGTCACGGTCCAGTCGGTGCGGTGGAGCAGGTGGTGATGCCATGAACATACGAGACAGCAGTTGGCCACGGAGGTGGGTCCGCCCTCGGACCAGGGGATGATGTGGTGGGCCTCGGCCCATTGCGGGGGCCGGTCGCAGTCGGGGAACGCGCAACCGCCGTCGCGGGCGTACAGGGCACGTCTGATGTCGGGGGTGACGAGGCGTTGGCGGCGGCCCTGGTCGAGGACCGCGCCCTTCCCGTTCATCACGATCGGGATGATTTGGGCGTCGCAGGCGGCTTGGCGGATCTGGTCGACCGGGATTTCGCCACTGTAGGGGACCCGGGCGGTGCCGAGCCCGCGGCGGAGGTCCTCCAGGGCGACGGTGACGTGCAGTTGCGGGCGCAGCCCGCCGTTGTCCGGCAGGGTGTCGGTCGCCGCGGCCAGGCGCAGGCAGTCCAGGAGCCGGTGCAGCAGTTTCTGCGCCCGGGTCCGCTCGTCCCGCAGCACCGGGTTGCCGGGCCCCTGCCCGGGTTGGGCGGCATCGAAGAGCCCGCACTCGTCCGCGAAAAACCGATCGGTCGCGCTGCCGGTGTCCGTGCCGGGGTGCGCGCCGTCGGCATCGGCATCATCCGGGGCGTCCGTGCCGGAATCCGCGCCCGGCCCAGCGCCGGGGGAGCCGCCGGTCCCGCCGGCGCGCCCGGGGGCGTCCGTGTCCCAGAGCGGCTGCTGTCCGGGCAGCGGCGCGCCGGCGGTGCCGGTGTTGCCGCCGGCGTTACCGGAGGTGCCGGTGTTGCCGCCGGCGTTACCGGAGGTGCCGGCGCCGCTGGCCCCGGTGCCAGTCCCGGTGCCGTCGCCCGTTCCGGTGCCGGGGGTGGTCGGGGCGCCGGTGGGATGGGGGTTGGTGGCGGTGCCGGTGGTGGCGAGGAAGAGTTCGAAGTCGGCGACGGTGAGGTGGCCGCGGATGGAGACGAGTCCGCGGCGGGGCCGGCCGAAGTGCAGGCCCTCCTTGGCGCGCAGTTCGCCCTCGGTGGGGGTCTGCCCGTCCGGGTCCAGGTGGGCCAGGGCACGGACCGCGCATTGGCGTACGGATTCCGGTGGATGCCGGTCGGCGAGATCGGTGAGCACCTCCTCGACCCGGGCCGCCTGCTCCGCACTGACCCCCGCGGGTTCCTGCCCGTCGTCGTCGGGTTCGGTGATGAGCACGGTGGCGCGGTGGGCGTAGTCGGCGATCAGTGCGGCGGTTTCCAGGGATAGCCGGCCGGTGAAGAAGGCGCGGGCCAGCAGCGGGTGCGCGGCCGGGCGCCCGGCGTGCGTGAGCGGGTCTGTGTGGGGCAGCACGGCGGCGGCGACCTTGAGCCGCCGTCCGGTCTCGGCGCTGGAGGCAAGCAGGGTATGGGCCACGAACACGGCCGGGGTCGGGGAGCCGGCGCCGTCGTAGCGCCCAGCCCCGGCCCGGGCGGCCAGTTCCGCGGCGAGTTGGACCTGCACGGCGGCCAGGGCGTGGGCCACCGCCTCGGTGTGCCGGGCGAGGGTGACCAGTTCTGGGTCGGGGACTCGGTCCAGGCCCAGCGCGACGGGGCCCAGGAACTCCGGTCCGGACTCGCCGGCACGTCCCGGGCCGGGGGTCCCGTGGGGTGGCCGGGTGGCTGTGTAGGCGAGGTCCAGGAGCCGGCGGAGGCGTCCGTCGGTGGCTCCACGAGTGGTGCGTGCCCCCGCGTGGTCGGGAGCGGCCTGCTCCGTATCCATGACCATCACATTACCAGAATACCTCTTCGATGAAAAGAGGCTTCTTGAAATAAGATATAGAAATGAGTGCCCATCGGCGATACCATCCCGGCGTCCATCTAGGGCGCGGTTAAGCACCAAATTGCGCCGAAATGGGTGCTTAACTGCGCCCTACTTGAGTCGCGGACAGCACGAGTAATGTATTCGATTCGGGAGTCGCATGACCAGGTCTTGACACGCTCGATCACCGCACGACGAGCGGCGCAGCGCCAGGGGGCCGGTGATGCGCAGAACTACTGCAACCTCGAACGGGGGCGGCGTAGGGTGGCGGCATGGACATCGCCGACGCGGGACAGTGGATCGCGGACGCGCTGGCACCCTTTCGCTCGGGCGCGCGCCCGGCGGCGGACCGCTCCACGGTGGCCGCGAGCCTGCCCGACCGATTCGAGGCCTACGCGCGGATCCTGCACCCGGTGAACCGGGAGGATGGCACGCCGCTGACCTGGTCCGAAATCGCCAGGAAGACCGGCCGCGCCGTCCACCCGTGCGCGCAGTTCGCCGCCGTGGCCGGCATCGCGTACGGCGACCCGCTGGTGCTGGACGGGAAGTACCTGCACGTCCCCCGGGAGGGCGAACTCGACGCTGCGCAGCTCGCCGCCCTCGCGACCATTCTCGGCGAGCACACCGGCACGCCCCGGGACGTCTATCTGGCACTGTGGGACGGGTACGGCTGGATCCACGGCGCCGGCGCGGTCAGCGTGCTGTGGTCCGTCGACGAACCGGAGACGCCAAGCGCCGAGTTCCAAGAGGAACAGGCAGCACTCCTGGCGCAGGTGAAACGCCTGCAGGAACCGTCCTTCCCCTATGAAGTCCTCAATGGCACGCTGCTGGACGTGGGCCATGGGTTCCGGCAGTACTTCGTGTTCCGCGGGACGATCACGGACCTGGCCCATCCGCCATGGGCGGAGGGGCGCACACTCAACACCCAGACGCCCAACCTCGCCTGGCCGGCCGACCACGCCTGGTGCCTGGCCACGGAGATCGACTTTGATTCCACCCTGGCGGGCGGCACGCGCGAGGCGATTGACGCCGTCGTCCGGTCACCGCTGCTGGAGGCGCTGCCGGTCACGCCGGCCACCAGCCTGGCCTGGGACGCCGACACCGTGAACCCCCGGGTGCCGTAGACGTGCCGTAGAATGGAGCGGTGCCCGTGTACCTCGACCACGCGGCGACCACGCCCATCTCGGCCCCGGCCCTCGCCGCACTCACCACAGTCCTCGCCCGCAGCGGCAACCCGTCCTCGCTGCACGGCGCCGGCCGGCGTGCCCGCGCCACGGTCGAGGAGGCCCGCGAAACCATCGCCGTGGCCGCCGGCGCGCACCCCACCGAGGTCATTTTCACCTCCGGCGGCACCGAGGCCGACAACCTGGCCGTCAAGGGCCTGTATTGGGCGCGGAATGCCGCCGAGCCGCAGCGCCGCCGCATCCTCGTCTCCGGCATCGAGCACGCCGCCGTCCAGGACACCGTCGAATGGCTGGAGAAGCATGAGGGCGCCGAGGCCGTCTGGCTGCCCGTCGACGCCACCGGCACGGTGTCGCTGGCCGCGCTGGAAAAGGAATTGGACGACGGCGGCGCGGAGTCGGTCGCCCTGGTCACCTGCATGTGGGCCAACAACGAGGTGGGCACGATCCAGCCCATAGCCGACATCGTGGTGCTGGCCGCCGGGCACGGCATCCCGGTGCATTCCGACGCCGTCCAGGCGTTTGGTTCCGTGCCGGTGGACTTTCGGGCATCCGGGCTGGCCGCCATGTCGATCAGCGGCCACAAGATCGGCGGACCCGTGGGCGTGGGCGCGCTGCTGCTCGGCCGCGACGTGACGTTGACGCCCGTCCAGCACGGCGGCGGGCAGGAGCGCGGCGTGCGCTCCGGCACGCTGGACACGGCCGGCATCGCCGCGTTCGCCGCGGCCGCCAGGGATGTCACGGACAACCTTGCCGCGGAAAGCGCCCGCATCGCGGCCCTGCGTGACGCGCTCATCGAGGGTGTCCGGGCGGCCGTCCCGGCGGCCGTGCTGCGCGGCGTCGACCCGGCGACGGCCCCGGACAAGCGGCTGCCCGGCAACGCGCACTTCACCTTCCCCGGCTGCGAGGGTGATTCGCTGCTGTTCCTGCTGGACATGGCCGGCATCGAATCGTCTACCGGGTCGGCGTGCACGGCCGGCGTGCCGCGCCCGTCGCACGTGCTGCTCGCCATGGGCCTGGATGAGGACACGGCCCGTGGCGCCCAGCGTTTCAGCCTCGGGCATACATCCAGCCCGGAAGACGTTGATGCCTTCGTGGCCGCGCTGCCGCAGGCGCACGCACGCGCCAAGCAGGCCGGCATGGCCGGGCGTGCGTCCAGCATCCGGACCGCCAGCACCACCCGGTGATCGAGCTGGGCCCACGGGCGCGAGGGACCCGTTGCGAGCTTGCGAGCAACGGGAGCGCCCGGGGAGCGAGATCCGGGTTTCGACAGGCTCAACCACTGTTAACGAAAGGCAAGTAATGCGAGTATTGGCCGCCATGAGCGGAGGAGTGGACTCCGCCGTCGCCGCCGCCCGGGCCGTGGAGGCCGGGCATGACGTCGTCGGCGTCCACCTGGCGCTGTCCCGCATGCCGGGCACCCTGCGCACCGGCAGCCGCGGCTGCTGCACCGTGGAGGACTCCAACGACGCCTGGCGTGCCGCTGACAAACTCGGCATCCCCTACTACGTCTGGGACTTCTCCGAGCGGTTCAAGGAGGACGTGGTCCAGGACTTCATCGACGAATACGCCGCCGGCCGCACCCCCAACCCGTGCATGCGCTGCAACGAGCGCATCAAGTTCGCGGCACTGCTGGAAAAGGCCATCGCGCTGGGCTTCGACGCCGTCTGCACCGGCCACTACGCGAAGGTCTTCACGGACGCCGACGGCAACCCGGAGCTGCACCGCGCCGCCGACTGGGCCAAGGACCAGAGCTACGTCCTTGGCGTGCTCACGCACGAGCAGCTCAGGCACTCCATGTTCCCGCTCGCCGACACCCCGTCCAAGGCCGAGGTCCGGGCCGAGGCCGAGCGCCGCGGCCTGTCCGTGGCCAAGAAGCCGGACAGTCACGACATCTGCTTCATCTCCGACGGCGACACGGCCGGCTGGCTGGCCGAGAAGATCCCGATGACCCCCGGGGACATCGTCGACGAAACCGGCGCCACGGTCGGCGGGCACACCGGCGCCAACCAGTTCACCGTGGGCCAGCGCCGCGGCCTGAAGCTCGGCACGCCCGCCGCCGACGGCAAGCCGCGCTTCGTGTTGGAGATCCGGCCCAAGGAAAACAAGGTGGTGGTGGGCCCGCACGCGCTGCTGGCCATCGACGAGCTCAACGGCATCAAGGTCTCCTGGGCCGGGCTGCCCATCGCCGAGGTCGCCACCGGCGAGGAGTTCGACTGCCACGCCCAGGTCCGCGCCCACGGCGACCCCGTGCCCGCCCGCGCCCGGGTGACCGAGGTGATGGACGACGGCGTCGGTCGCCAACGCCTGACCGTCACCCTGGCCGAGCCGCTGCGCGGCGTGGCGCCCGGACAGACCGTGGTGCTGTACCAGGGCACCCGTGTGCTGGGCCAGGCCACCATCGACGCGGCCCGCTCGCTGGCGCGCCCGGAGTTCTAGGGGCCCCGGCCCCGAGGGGCCCGGAGCGAGCGTGCGAGCTCTGGGAGGGGCCGGGGACTGGCGTAGACTTCCGTTCAAGCCGTCACAGCTGCCGGAAGGTGCACGCCTTGTCCATGCATACGATTCCCAACCCGATGTCCGTGCTGGAGCGCTCGCTCGACCAGTGCGTCGGCGTGATCGCCGAGATTCCCGCCGAACGTGCCGTGTGGTCGACTCCGTGCGAGCAGTGGTGCGTGCAGGATCTGCTGCACCATCTGGTGGTGCAGTCCCTGCCGCACTTCACGACGATGGCCCGCGGCGACGTGGTCGACCCGTTGTCGGCCACGGCCACGGTCGGCGCCGACTGGTCGCACCGGTTCAGTGACGGGGCCTCGATGCTGTTGCGGGCCTGGACCGCCGCGGACCTCAGCCGCCAGGTGGCGTTGCCGGGCGGCGGCGAGGCGCCGCTGCGCAGCCGGCTCGGCCTGAATATCGCCGAGTTCACGATGCACGCGTGGGACCTGGTCGTGGCCACGGACGTCCCCGTCTCCCTGGACCCGGAGCTGGCAGAACAGTCGCTGGCGTGGGCGTTGCGCACCCTCCGGCCCGAACTGCGCGGGCCGGACAAGCCCTTTGGCGCGGAGGTGCACGTGTCCGGATCGGCCGGCCCGTACGAACGCCTGGCCGGCTGGTTTGGCCGCAATCCGGCGTTCCAGTCCGGCCCGCGCATGGAGTCCGTCAGGTAACCATCTGGTTGCAACTGGGCCTCTGGTGCCGGAGTGGCAGCCGGGATCTGGTAGAAACGAACCATCAGGCACGTGTCACGGATCACACGACCACCCGTCGTGCGCCCCGTGACACGTGCGCGTTCCGACAGAAAGAATGCAGATGGCTAACAAGAGATTCGGCCTGCGCGCGGCGCTGGCTTTCGCGGGAGTATCGGCAATGGCGCTGACCGCCTGCACCGGACCCAGTGCGCAGGGCGGAGGCCAGAACACGTCCGGGGGTAATGCGGGGGCGCCCGTCGTGGTGGGCACCACCGACAAGGTGACGTTCCTCGACCCGGCCGGTTCCTACGACAACGGCTCGTTCATGGTGATGAACCAGATCTACCCGTTCCTGATGAACACCAAGCCCGGGGCCACCGATCCGACGCCCGAACCGGACATTGCAGAGTCGGCGTCCTTCACCACCCCCACCGACTACACGGTCAAGCTCAAGCCCGGGCTGAAGTGGGCCAACGGCAGCGCCCTGGACTCCAAGGACGTGAAGTTCACGTTCGACCGCCAGCTGAAGATCAACGACGCCAACGGCCCGGCCGCGCTGCTGGGCAACCTGGCCAGCGTCAGCACCCCGGATGCCACCACAGTCGTGTTCAAGCTGAAGACGCCCAACGACCAGACGTTTCCGCAGGTGCTCAGCAGCCCCGCCGGCCCCATCGTCGACGACTCGGTGTTCCCGGCCGACAAGGTGCTCGACGACGACGCGATCATCGCGGGCAAATCGTTCGCCGGCCCGTACACCATCGACTCCTACAAGAAGAACGAGCTCATCAGCTTCAAGAAGTACGACGGCTACCAGGGCGTGCTCGGCGCACCCAAGACGGCCAACGTCACCCTGAAGTACTACGCCAACTCGAACAACCTCAAGCTCGACGTCCAGCAGGGCAACATCGACGTCGCCTGGCGCAGCATGACGGCCACCGACATCGACAGCCTGAAGAAGGACAGCAAGGTCAACGTCGACATCGGCCCCGGCGGCGAATTGCGCTACATCGTGTTCAACTTCAACACCATGCCGTACGGCGCCAAGACGTCCACGCCGGACCCGGCCAAGTCGCTGGCCGTCCGCCAGGCCATGGCCGATTCCATCGACCGTGCGGCCATCGCCACGCAGGTCTACAAGGGCACCTACCTGCCGGCCTACTCGTGGGTCCCGCAGGGCTTCACCGGCGCCATCGAGCCGCTGAAGACGTCCTATGGCGACGGCCAGGGCGGCCCGGACGCCGACAAGGCCAAGAAGACGCTGGCCGACGCCGGAGTGCAGACGCCGGTGACGCTGGACCTGCAGTACAACTCGGACCACTACGGCCCGTCGTCGTCCGATGAGTACGCGCTCGTCAAGACGCAGCTGGAGAAGACCGGCCTGTTCAAGGTGAACCTGCAGTCCACCGAGTGGGTCACCTACACGAAGCAGCGGGTCCTGGACGCCTACCCGATGTACCAGCTGGGCTGGTTCCCGGACTACTCCGACGCCGACAACTACCTGACGCCGTTCTTCAGCGCCAACAACTTCCTGAAGAACCACTACGCCAACAAGGACGTCCAGGCCAAGATCGAGGAGCAGCGCTCCACGACCGACAAGGCCGCCAGGACCAAGCTGATCGAGGACATCCAGACGGCCGTGGCGAAGGACATCCCGACGCTGCCGTTGCTGCAGGGCGCCCAGGTTGCCGTCTCCGGCAAGAACGTCACCGGCGTGAAGGACACGCTGGACCCGTCGTTCAAGTTCCGGCTGGGCGTGCTCGCCAAGTCGTAACCGTTCCATCGCGCCGGTGCACCGCCCGCCACGGGTGGTGCACCGGCGCGACCGTTCGACCCCAGCCATCGGAGAAACAGGCAACCATGACCGCTTTGACCGAACTGCCGGAAACCACGGCAGACCTCCTTCCCACAAGGAAGACCAAGAACGGGGGAGGGCTGGGCAGGTACCTCCTGATCAGGTTCCTGCTGATCTTCCCCACCATCCTGATCCTCGTGACGCTCGTGTTCTTCCTCATGCGCGTCACCGGCGACCCCATCACGGCCGCGCTCGGCGGCCGGCTGCCACCGGACCAGCTGGCCCAGCGCATCCACGAGGCCGGCTATGACCGGCCCCTCTTCATCCAATACGTCGAATACCTGGGCCAGCTGCTGCGCGGCGACTTCGGCCGCACCATCTCCGACAACCTCAAGGTGACGGACATGTTGGCCACCTACGGGGCGGCCACGCTGGAACTGGCCATCAACTCGCTCATCGTCGCCCTGATCGTCGGCATCCCGCTGGGCATGCTGGCCGCGTACAAGCGCGATAAATGGCCCGATGCGGCCTTGCGTGTCTTCGCCATCCTGTTTTACGCCACCCCGGTCTTCTTCGCCGGCCTGATCCTCAAGCTCATCTTCTCCGTCTGGCTCGGCTGGCTGCCGGTCGCCGGGCGCGTGAAGCCGATCAATGAAATGGCCCTGACGGCGCTGTCCACCCCGACGGGAATCTACTGGCTCGACGCGCTGCGCAGCGGAAACTGGGCCGCCCTGGGCGACGTCGCCCAGCACGCCATCCTGCCGGCCATCGCCCTGGGCCTGCTCACCGGCGGCGTGTTCCTGCGCCTGGTCCGCACCAATGTCATCGGCACGTGGAACAAGGACTATGTGGAGGCCGGGCGTTCGCGCGGCGTGCGCGAGTACCGGCTGCTGACCCGGCACGCCTACAAACCGGCGCTGATCCCCATCATCACGGTCATGGGCATGCAGATCGCCCTGCTGCTCGGCGGCGCCGTGCTGACCGAGACCACGTTCGAATGGAAGGGGCTCGGCTTCCAGCTGGCCCACTACCTCACGGCCCGCGACTTCGTGGCCGTGCAGGGCATCGTGGCCCTGCTGGCCGTGATCGTCGCCGTCACGAACTTCATCGTCGACGTCGTCGCCGCGCTCATCGACCCGAGGGTGAGGTACTGACCATGGCCACGGACAAGTCCTTCGTGCGGAACCTGCCGCTCATCTCGCACCTGCGCAGCAGCGTCGGGCTGCAGCGCGGCATGCTCATCGTCGGCATCGTCGTCACGGTGCTGTTCCTGCTCACCGCGGCGCTCGCACCACTGATCGCCCCCTACGGCTTCAGCCAGCAGTTCAGCGCAACCCAGGATCCGCCGTCGTCCGCGCATATCTGGGGGACGACGGCGGGCGGTTACGACGTCTTCTCGCGCACCATCTGGGGTGCCCAGACGGCGGTGCTGGTCGTCGTCGTCGCCGTCATCCTCTCGATCTTCATCGGCGTGATGCTCGGCCTGCTCTCCGGCTACTTCGGCGGCTGGCTGGATCGGGTGCTGGTGGTCGTGGCGGACGCGATCTACGCGTTCCCGACGCTGCTGCTGGCCATCGTCATGTCGATCGCCATCAGCCACGGCTCTTCGAGCCTGTGGGGCGGCATCTTCTCCGCCGCCATCTCGATCACCGTCGTGTTCATTCCGCAGTACTTCCGCGTCATCCGGGCCGAGACGATCCGGTTGAAGGCGGAGCCGTTCGTGGAGTCGGCGAAGGTGGTGGGCGCGTCCAGCGTGCGCATCATGGCCCGCCACATCTACAAGAACGCCACCCGGACGCTGCCGCTGATCTTCACGCTCAATGCCTCCGAGGCCATCCTGACGCTCGCCGCGCTGGGCTTCCTCGGCTTCGGCATCGAGCCGACGTCCGCGGCCGAATGGGGGTACGACCTCAACCACGCCCAGTCGGACGCTACGGCCGGCATCTGGTGGACCGGCGTGTTCCCCGGGGCGGCGATCGTGCTGACGGTGCTCGGGCTGACGCTGCTCGGCGAATCGATGAATGACCTGAACGACCCGCGGCTGCGCGGGCGCAAGCGGGCCGGGCGGAAGAACGGGCGGAAGAACAAGGAGTTGGTGGACGCATGAGCACTGTTGGTCAAACGGAGGCGAATCCTGTGCTGGACATCGCCCGCCTGAAGGTCACGTTCGCCACCGACGCCGGGGCCGTGCTGGCCGTCGACGACGTGTCCTTCTCCGTGGCGCCCGGGGAGATCGTCGCCGTCGTCGGCGAATCGGGCTCCGGCAAGACCGTCACGGCCAAGGCCATCCTGGGGCTGCTGCCCGAGACGGCCGTGAGCAGCGGCGCCGTCATCATCAGCGGCAACGACGTCATCAGCGCCGGCGTTCGGTCCGTGCGGGCCATCCGCGGGCGCGACGTGGCCATGGTGTTCCAGGAGCCGTCCACGGCGCTCAACCCCGTCTTCACAGTCGGGTGGCAGATCGCCGAGGGGCTGCGCGCCCACGCCCCCGGCGGCAAGAAGCCCAGCCGCAGGCAGGCCAGGGCTCTCGCCGTCGAGGCGCTGCGCAAGGTCGGCATCCCCGACCCGGAGGAGCGGGTCAACTACTATCCGCACCAGTTCTCCGGCGGGCAGAAGCAGCGCGTCGTCATCGCCGCCGCGCTGGCGCTGAACCCGGGGTTGATCGTCGCCGACGAACCGACCACGGCGCTGGACGTGACCGTGCAGGCCGAGATCCTGGAACTGTTGCGGGCGTTGCGCGACGACTACGGCACCTCGATCGTGCTGATCACGCACAACATGGGCGTGGTGGCCGACCTGGCCGATCGGGTGGTGGTCATGTACCACGGCGACGTCGTCGAGGAGGCCGACGCCACCACGCTGTTCGCCACCCCGCGCGAGGACTACACGAAGGACCTGCTCGCCGCCGTGCCGCACCTGGGCCGCAACAGCGCCTCGGCCGGGCTCACCGCGCGGGCGCACCAGGACGCGCCGGTGCTCGTGGAGGCCCGGAACCTGGTCATTGAGTACCCGGGCCGGCTGGGCCGTGGCGGGTTCCGGGCCGTGGATGACGTGTCCTTCACGATCAGTGCCGGGGAGGTGTTTGGCCTGGTCGGCGAGTCCGGCTCCGGCAAGACGACGATCGGCCGGGCCATTGCCGGGCTGAACCGCACCACGGGCGGGTCGCTGAACGTGCTCGGGCACGAGATGCTCGGGTTCAGGGAGCGGTCGTTCCGGCCGGTGCGCAAGGACATCGGGTTCGTTTTCCAGGACCCGGCGGCGTCGTTCAACCCGCACCTGAGCATCGGCGAATGCGTGGCCGAGCCGATCGTCATCCATGAGGGGACCACCGGCCCGGCCTTGACGAAGCGGGTCGGGGACCTGCTCGAGTCCGTGCAGCTGCCGCGCGGCTATGCGGACCGGTTCCCGCACGAGCTCTCCGGCGGCCAGCGGCAGCGGGCGTCATTGGCGCGTGCGCTGGCGCTGCGGCCGAAGCTGCTGATCGCCGACGAGCCCACGTCCGCCCTGGACGTGTCGGTGCAGGCCAAGGTGCTGGAACTGTTCAAGGAGATCCAGGCCGAGTTCGGGTTCGCGGCGCTGTTCATCAGCCACGACCTGGCCGTCGTGGACATGCTCTCGCACTGGGTGGGCGTGTTGTACAAGGGCCGGCTCGTGGAGCAGGGGATCGGCAGCGCCGTCATGGGCGATCCGCAGGACGACTACACGAAACGGCTCATCGCGTCGCTGCCGGTGCCGAACCCGGCCGAGCAGGCGAAGCGGCGGGCCGTGCACCGGGCGCTGCTGGGGTTGTAGCCGCGTGTGGGCGGGGCGGGGCGCCGCGGCGTCCCGCCCCCTGTCCATGAACCGGGTCCATGAACTTGCCCCTAAACTTAGGATCATGACCGAATCCCGTGAGCACACCGCGTCCGGCCAGCCCTCCGACCACACACCCGGGCCGGGTTACGACCCCGCCGCCAGTTCGCTGGCCGGCACCGTCGACCCGGCCGTCATGGCCGAGCTTCTCTCCATGCGCTCCAGCATCGACAACATCGACGCCACGCTCGTCTACCTCCTGGCGGAACGCTTCAAGGCGACCCAGCGGGTGGGCGTGCTGAAGGCCCGGCACAAGCTGCCGCCGGCGGACCCCACCCGGGAGACCGCCCAGATCGCCCGGCTCCGTGCCCTGGCCGAGTCCGCGCACCTGGACCCGGCGTTCGCGGAGAAGTTCCTGAATTTCATCATCAGCGAAGTGATCCGCCACCACCAGGCCATCTCGGAGAGCCATGCCGCCGCCGAGGCAACCGACTCCGCCGTGCGCGCCGCCCACAGTTCCGCGGACCGGTCCGCGGCCCTGTCCGCGGACGACGGCGTCACGCGCCTTCCGTGAGCGCCGCTCCCGACGCTTCGGCCGAGGTCGTCACCGCCACGGCGCTGGGACCGTGGCCGGGCATCGACATGCCCGAGGCGGTGATGGTCGCGCTCGGGGAGTTGGGCGACCCGCACCTGCCCTTGTTGCCCGAACTGCCGGACCGCGGCGTCGGCACGGACGCCGTGGGCCGGACCGCCGCATTGCTCGTTGAACTGCCCGTGGACGTCCAGCCGTTCGGGTGGCGGCTGGTCGAGCGGCCGGGGGCGGATCACCGGCGCGCCGTGTCCATGTTGGCGTCGGACGTCAACGTGCTGGCGGACGTGGCCGGCACCCGCGAATCCGTGCCCCCGGCCGTGAAGATCCAGGTGCTGGGCCCCTTGACGTTGGCCGCGTCCGTGTACCTTCACTACGGCGAGCGTGCCCTGCTGGATCACGGGGCACGCCGGGACGTGGCCGAGTCGCTGGCCGCGGGCCTGGCCGGGCATGTCGCGATGGTGGCGCAGGCCGTGCCGGGCGCGGCGATCACGGTGCAGCTGGACGAGACGGACATCGCCCGCGTGCTGGACGGCGCAATTCCGACGGCATCCGGCTACCGGACACTGCGGTCCGTGCCCAAGGATGAGGTGCGGGGCGCCTGGCAATTGCTCGTGCGTGCCGCGCATGACGCCGGCGCGACCGACGTGGTGCTCAATCTTGGGACCGGGTCCCTGCCGGGGAGCGGCCGGGAGGACAGCTCCGGTTGGCGGACGGGGCTGGAGCTGGCCGTGGCCGGTGACGCCGAAGCCGTGGCCGTGCCGCTGGCCAGGCTCGACCCGAGGCACTGGGAGGTGCTGGCCGGGGCGCTGGAATCAGGCACGCGGCTGTGGGCCGGAGTGGTGCCCGCGACGGCCGCCCTCCCGCAGGTGTCGGCTCTGGTGGAGCGCGTCATGCGGCCCTGGAATGGCATCGGCCTGCCGGCCGGGTCGTTGGCCGGGCTGCGCCTCACGCCCGAGGCCGGGCTTGCCGGCCTGTCCCCGGCGGCCGCCCGTGCCGTCCTGGCCCGCACCACGGACACGGCCCGGGCCCTGAACGACGTGCGCACGGGAGACTGACCCGGCTCCTGCGGCGACGGAAGAGGCGGGACCGGTTCAGTAGACTTGACTGCGGTGAGCGACGTGCAGCGCCAGTATGGTCAGTGTTTCGTCCATGATTTGTGCAAGTACCCGGTAGTCTCCGACTCGATAGCGCCACACGCCCGCGTGATTCGCGGTCAGGCCCTTGCCGCGGGTTCGTGGACTCTCGAGTAGTTGCACTTCTTCAAGGTAGGTCGCTATGCGACGTTGAACGGGTCGGTCGAGCTTTCTGAAATCCCGGTCAAATTGTTCGGTGGTCTCAACGTGCCACCGCGGCGTCATTGGCCTGTCTCAGCCAGCAGGGCTGACAGCGGCCGGCTCTTCCGGCCGCCGGCTTCGAAGGTCGAGAGGGCTTCGTCTGCCGCGTACGCATCCTCAAGATCTTCCAGATGTTCGTGTAATGCGGCCCGAACGTAGAAGCTCTTCGAGCGTCCCGTCCGTTGGGCGAGGCGATCCAGACGGGCCTCCTCATCGGCCGTCAGACGGATGGAAATGGTCATCACCGCACCTCATCACCCTGTAAGACATGTATACATCCATGATAGTCCCTCGGCATGCTGTGCGCCCTACAACCGCCCCGCCGCCTTGAGCCGGATGTACGCGTCGGCAAGGTCCGGCGGCAGCTGGTGCGGCGTCGCATCGACCGCCTCGGCGCCCAACTGCCGCAGCACGGCGGCCAGTGCGGCCCGTTCGGCCAGCGCATGTTCGGCGGCGGCCGCGCGGTAGGTGAGTGTCGTCGTCGTCCGTTCCCTGCGCGTCGCGTCAAGGTGCGGGTCGCGGACCGAGGCGACCACCACCACGTGCCGGCGGACCAGCGCCTCGACGAGCGGGACCAGCCCCTGCTCGGCCGCGCCCGTGTCCAGCGACGTCAGCAGCACCACGAGCGAGCGGTGCGGGGCGACGGCGCGGATGGCCCCGGGCAGCGCGGCGGCATCCAGTTCGATCAGCTCGGGCTGCACGGGCGCCAGCGCCTGCACCAGCGACCCGAGCATGCTGCCGCGGCCCGTGGAGGCGACGCGGGCGCGCAGCCGCCGGTCGAACGCCAGCAGGTCCACCCGGTCGCCGCCGCGCTCGGCCAGCACGGCCAGCAGCAGCGCCGCCTCGATGCCCGTGTCCAGGCGCGGCTCGTCGCCGATCCGGGCCGCCGACGTGCGCGAGGTGTCCAGCACGATCACCACCCGCCGGTCGCGTTCGGGCCGCCACGTGCGCACCACGACGTCGCGCCGGCGCGCCGTGGCGCGCCAGTCGATGGAGCGGACGTCGTCGCCGCGCACGTAGTCGCGCAGCGAGTCGAACTCCGTGCCGGCGCCGCGGATCTGCACGGCCGCCCTGCCGTCCAGCTCGCGCAGCCGGCGCAGCTTCGAGGGCAGGTGCCGCTTCGCATGGAACGGCGGCAGCACGCGCAGCAGGCCCGGCGCGGCGATCGTGTGCTGCCGGGCAGCCAGCCCCAGCGGACCCAGCGAGCGGACGGTCACGTGGGAGGATGCCAGGTCGCCGCGGCGCACCGGCCGCAGGGACACGCTCATGGCGGCGCGCTCCCCGGCCCGGACGTGCAGGGTCTGGAGCGGGTCGAGCGCCCCGGCCGAGGGCTGCCACCCGTCCCGGACCAGACCCCGCAGCGTCCGCGGCGATTCGTTGGCCACGTGCAGCACGGCGGTGACCGGTTCGCCCAGCCGCACCGAGCCGGGCAGCGTGCGGCGCAACGCCACCCGCCGCGGCGACGCGGCCAGCACCAGGTCGGCGCCGGCCAGCAGCACCAGCACGGCCGCCACGAGCAGCACGGTCGATCCCCGGGGCGCGGCGATGATCGGCACCACGCCGAGCAGCACCAGCAGGAAGAAGCGTCCGGTCACCGCCATGGGTCAGCGCGGCACCGGCACCGTGGCCAGGATGGACGCCAACACGCCGTCCACGGCCACGCCGTCCATCTCCGCCTCCGGCCCCAACGCCACACGGTGCCGCAGCGCCGGCAGCGCGAGCGCCTTCACGTCGTCGGGGGTCACGTAGGCGCGGCCGGACAGCCACGCGAACGCGCGCGCCGTCTTCAACAGCGCGGTGGCCCCGCGCGGGGACACGCCGAGCTGGAACGACGGCGCCGCCCGGGTCGCGCGCGCGACGTCGACGATGTAGGCCAGGACCTCCGGCGCCACCTCGACCCGGGCCACCGCGGCCTGCGCGGCCGCGAGCTCCGCGGCCCCGGCGACGGGCCGCACACCGGCGGCGCGCAGGTCCTGCGGGTCGAAGCCCAGCGCGTGCCGGCGGATCACCTCGATCTCGGCGTCCCGCTCGGGCAGAGGCATGGAAAGTTTCAGCAGGAACCGGTCCAGTTGCGCCTCCGGCAGCGGATACGTGCCCTCATACTCCACCGGGTTCTGCGTGGCCGCGACCAGGAACGGCGCCGGCAGCCGGCGGGACACGCCATCCACCGAGACCTGGTGTTCCTCCATGGCCTCCAGCAGCGACGCCTGCGTCTTCGGCGGAGTCCGGTTGATCTCGTCCGCCAGCAGGATGTTCGTGAACACGGGGCCCGCACGGAAGGTGAACCCGGAGGTGTGTGCGTCGTACACCAGCGAACCGGTCACGTCGCCGGGCATCAGGTCCGGGGTGAACTGCACCCGCTTCGTGTCCAGGCCGAGCGACGCCGACAACGCCCGCGCCAGCAGCGTCTTGGCCACGCCGGGCACGCCCTCGAGCAGCACGTGCCCGCCGCACAACAGGGCGATGAGCAGGCCCGTCACGGTCGCGTCCTGCCCCACCACGGCCTTGGCCACCTCGTCGCGGACCCGCAGCAGGGCGGTGGCGGCGTCCGCCGTGGCGACGGAAACCGGCGCCGCGGGTGGCACGGGGTGCTGTTCGGTCATCGGGTCACGACTTCTTCCTCTAGTGCGTCCAATTCCTGGGCCAGTGCGAGCAGTTCCTTCTCGGTGCGCGGCACGGCCGTCACGAGCAACTCGACCAGTCTTGCATGCGGCACCGTGCCGTGCCCTGCCAAAGACGCCGCCACCGCCGTCGCGACGGCGCCGGCATCCGCACCCGAACCCAGCCGCAGGTACCGGGCCAGCCGCCCGCGCGTGGCGGTTTGCAGCGTTCGGCCCGCCAGCCCCACGGCCTTCGCATCCTGGTAGAGCCGGGCCCGCCCGGTCACCGTCTCGGACGCCGCCACGATCACCGGCAGCGGCTCCTCGACGAGTGGCCCGAGCCGCCGCCCCCGCCACAGCATGCCCACCAGCGCCGCGCCCATCAGCCACAGCGCCGCGGGCAGGATCCACCCGGGTGTGAGCGCCGCCAGATCGGGTTTTTGGTCGCTCGCCGGGATGTCCGCCGGCGACGCGATGTACCACAGCAGGTTCGGCGTGCCGCCCAGCAGCCGGAACGCCAGCGCCGCGTTGCCCGCCACGTCAAGGTGCCCATTGTCGACGACGGCGGCCGCACCCAATACCGTGACCCGGCCTCCGCCGGTGCTCGCCATGACCCCGGAAAAACACGTCACGGGGCCGTGATAGACGAGCGCCGATGCCGCATTCGCCGCGCCGCCGGGTGCCGCGGCCGGCGAGATGCCGCCGGCCGCCACGGCATCCGCGTTCGCGCAGCCGGCGGGCAGGGTCCCCGGTGAGCCGGCCGTGGCCGGCAGGACGCCGCCGGAGCCGAACCGCGAGTCCAGCCGCCGCACGGCCAGCGGGCCGGGCTCGATCGCCACGATCCTGGCGCCCGCTCGACGGGCGGCATCGCCCAGCGCCGTGACCTGGTCGCCGGCCAGCAGATGCAGCGGGTCATAGAACAGGACCGTGCTGCTGCCGTGCGGGGCATCCTCCAGGGCGCGGACCGTGGCGGTGAGCGAATCGGCCGGGATCACCCGCACGCCCTGGTTCGCCAGGACCGTCGCGGCGGCCTGGCCGCCCGCCGGGGCCGGGTTGTCGGCGGCCAGCGGCCTGCCGCTGCGCGTGCCGGCGACGGAGAGCACGTAGCCGCCCACCGCGACCGCCAGCGAGACGGCCACGACGATGATCCAGAACCGGTGCCGGCGCCAGCCCCGGCGCAGGCGCTCGGGTGCGGCGACCGCCTCCGTGCGGAACGTGGTCATGGCCGGACGCCCCCGGATGCCACGGGCGCTCCCGGATCGGACGGGTCGGCCAGGTTGGACGGATCAGACGGGTCGGCCAGGGGTGGCGCGGGGCGGGCCGCGGCCAGCGCCGCGTCGAGGCCGGCGAGCGTCGTCCATTCGGCCGGCGACGGGGTGCCGTGTCCATACCGGACCGCGTTGAACAGCCCGGCCGCGGCGGCCAGCGGGTGCCGGTGGTCCGGGAAGACGCCGGCCAGCGCGGCGGCGACCTCGTCCGCCGTGCGGCCGGGCGCCGGTGCCAGCAGGTCGCGTTCCTCCGCCCGGCGCACCATGGCACGGAACAGCTCGGCGACCGCCGTGGCCAGGTCGCCGGCGGCCTCGGCCGTCCGGGCCGCGGCCCGGTGGGCGTCGGCGGAAAGGACCGTCCCGCCGTCGAACACCGTGCTGCCGGCCATGGCGCGGCGGCGCTCCAGGCGCGGCCGGACCACCACGATCGCGGCGGTGACCAGCACGACGACGAGGCCCAGCAGGAGCCAGAGGGCCGGGCTGGCGGCCAGGTGGGCCAGCCCGGACAGGAAGTCATCGAGGGTGCGGACAATCCAGTCCCAGACCAATTGCGCCACCCCGGGCTTCGCGTCCTGGTAGACCCGCCGGGACAATTCCTGCACGGCCCAGCGCCGGGCGGTGCCGGCGTCGGGCGTCACCGGAACCGCGGCCGGCCACGGCAGCATCATCCTGGGACACTCATGCGGTCGGGTTACGACCGGTAGGGGTTGGCGTGGCCGCCGGCCGGCGGCGGTGCCGGCGGCATGGCACCCGGTGGGACACCTTGAACGCCGGGGATGCCGCCGTCGTCGACCGGGTTCTCCGCGGCGCGCAACAGGACGACGTCGAAGCCCTCCCGGCGCATGCGCAGGTCAACGTACAACAGCGCCATGACACCGGTCTGGAACGCCAGCGTCACGGCGCCGACCAGGCTGGAGACCAGCATGGAAATGACCTGCGCGACGACCACCTGCGTCACCAGCTGCCCGGGCGTCGGGTTCGGGTTGGCCATGGTGGAGCCCAGTGACACGACGAATGAGACCGGGGTGGTGATGATCCCGCCGATGACGGCCGTGATCACCCCCGCCAGCAGCACGATCCCGAACGTGCGCCACCAGTGCCCGGCGGTCAGCGACCAGGACCGCTTGACGGCCGCGCCAAGGCCCAGGTTCTCCGCCACGATCGCGGCGGGAGCGAACAGCAGCTTGATGCCGACCCACACGAGGAGCGGCGCGGCGGCCAGGACCAGCATGACGCTCACGCCCACGCCGACGCCGCCCGACGTCGAGATGAGCAGGACCGCAAGCCCGCCGAGGATCGCGAAGGCCGCCACGCCCGCGGCCAGATAGACGACGGCGAGCAGCACCAGGGTGCCCAGGCGGGGGCGGGCCAGCTTCCACATGTCGGCGAACGTGGTGTGCCGGTTCAGGACGGCCCGCATGACCGGGATGACCAAGACTCCCTCGAGCACCAGCTGGGCCACGGAGATCACGGCGCCGGCGACCAGTGTGCCGGCCCCGGCGGTCACGAGCCAGCCGCCGAGCTGCGAATCGGTCGGCACGGACTCGCTGTCCAGCCACGACATGACCTCGCCGTTGCCCAGGAGCACGAACAGGGTCACGCCCATCAGCGCCGCGGACAGCGCCTGGACGATGAGCGCCGAGCCGAACATCGCCTTGCCGTTGCGGCGGGCCGCCTGGAACGCGCCGTCGAGCACCTCGCCCAAGCCCAGCGGGCGCAACGGGATGACGCCGGGCTTCGGCGGGGCCACATACCCCCCGTAGGGGTACTGCGGCGGGCCCCACTGCGGGGCGCCCGGGTACGGGCCGGGTGCCGGGGCGTACTGGCCCCAGCGCGGCTGCGGGGGCTGTGCCGGCGCCTGGCCCCAGGCGGGTGGCTGGCCCCACGCCGGCGGCTGGCCCTGGCCCCAGGCGGGCGGGCCGGAACCCGCCGGGCCGGAATCCGCCGCGCCGGAACCTTGCGGGTCCGGTGCCTGCGGCTGCTGTTCCTGCGCCATGGTGCTCCCCAATGTCGTGATGTTGCTGTGACTCGTTGGTACAAATCTATATGGAAACAACGATCGGCGGCGGCGATTCGTGCGGGTCCGGATCGTTCCGCACGATTCGCCCGCCCGGGTGCCACGGGAGCGTCCAACGGGACTTTGGCTCCCGGATAGGCAAATATAGAGGTATGAAGGCACGCATCCTGGTAGTGGACGACGATGAGGCATTGGCCGAGATGATCGGCATCGTGCTGCGCAACGACGGCTTCGACCCGGTATTCTGCAACGACGGCGGCCAGGCGCTCGAGGTTTTCCGCGCCAGCGCCCCCGACCTCGTCCTGCTGGACCTGATGCTGCCTGGGTTGGACGGCATCGAGGTGTGCCGGCTGATTCGCGCCGAATCGGATGTCCCCGTCGTCATGCTGACGGCCAAGTCGGACACCTCGGACGTGGTGCGCGGACTGGAATCCGGTGCCGACGACTATGTGGCCAAGCCGTTCAAGCCGGCCGAGCTCGTGGCCCGCGTCCGCGCCCGGCTGCGCCCGGGCGACGTGAAGGCGCCCGAGATGCTGACGGTCGGCGAGGTGTCCATCGACGTGGCCGGGCACGCGGTGCGGCGCGCGGGGGAGCGCATCTCGCTGACCCCGCTGGAATTCGACCTGCTCGTGGCGCTGGCCCGCAAGCCGTGGCAGGTGTTCTCACGCGAGCTGCTGCTCGAACAGGTCTGGGGGTACCGGCACGCGGCGGACACCCGCCTGGTCAACGTGCACGTGCAGCGGCTGCGGTCCAAGATCGAAAGGGACCCGGAAGCCCCGGAAGTGGTGTTGACGGTTCGTGGCGTGGGATACAAGGCCGGGCAGTAAGCTGTCCTGGGCATACGTGCGGGACCGGCTGCGGGTGCTGGGCCGGTGGCTTTGGCGCGCCGCGCGACGCGTCACGGCGTTCGTTTCGCACCGGTGGCGGACGTCGCTGCAGTTCCGCACCGTCGCCGTCACGCTTGTCATCGCGTTCATCGCGGTGGGCGGCGTGGGCGGCTACCTGTCCACGCAGATCGCCAACGGGCTGTTCCAGGAGCGGCTGGCCCAGGCCAAGCAGGAATCCACGCGGGGCGCCACCCAGGTGCAGGAGAGCTTCTCCAATGCCCAGCCCAGCAATTTGGCCGGCGCGTCCACGTACGTGCGCGACACGCTGAAGCTGCTCGAGGTCGGCGCGGACGACAACCGCAAATACCTGATGGTGAAGATCCCGGGGCAGAAGAAGACGCTGGCCGTGACCTCGTCGGATTCCGGCGGTGTGACGACGGCGATCATCCCCGACACGCTGCGCGAATCCGTGCAGAAGGACCCCAACTCCCAGTACTGGCAGTCGATCGCGTTGCCGACCGGCCAGACCGGCACCCACCCGGCCGTGGTGATCGGCAGCCAGGTCTCGCTGCTGGGCACCAACTACGAGCTGTACCTGATCTACGACCTGAATTCGGCCCAGCTGACGCTGAACTACATCCAGTCGGTGCTGTGGCTGGCCGGCGGCGTGCTGCTCGTGCTGATCGGCGGCATCGCCTGGTACGTGACGCGCACCGTGGTGCTGCCCGTCAGCCAGGCGGCGGCCGTGTCGGAGAAACTGGCCGCCGGTCATCTGGAGGAACGCCTGCCCGTCGTCGGAGAGGATGAGATGGCGCGCCTGGCAACGTCGTTCAACAAGATGGCCACGTCGCTCCAGGACCAGATCACCGCGCTCGGCATGCTCTCGGAGATGCAGCAGCGTTTTGTCTCCGACGTCTCCCACGAGCTGCGCACACCGCTGACCACCGTGCGCATGGCCGCCGAGGTGTTGTACGACGCCCGGGAGGACTTCGACCCGATCAACCGCCGCTCGGCGGAACTGCTCTACCACCAGGTGGAGAGGTTCCAGTCGCTGTTGGCGGACCTGCTGGAAATCTCCCGGTTCGACGCCGGCGCCGCCGTCCTGGACGTCGAGTCGGTCGACATCTTCTCCATCATCCACACCGTCCTCGACGGGGCCATCCCGGTCGCCGAACAGAGCGGCTCCACGCTGTCCGTCGTGACCCGGCTGCGCGATCATCACTGCGTCGTCGAGGCCGATCCGCGCCGCATTGACCGGATCCTGCGCAACCTGACGCTCAACGCCGTCGAGCATGGCGAGGGCAAGCCCGTGAAGGTGTTTGTCTCCGCGGACGAACAGGCCGTCGCCGTCGCCGTGCGCGACTACGGCATCGGCATGTCCCCGGACGCCGTGAACCGTGTATTCGACCGGTTCTGGCGGGCCGACCCGGCCCGTGCCCGCACCACGGGCGGTAGCGGGCTGGGCCTGTCCATCGCCATGGAGGACACCCGGCTGCACGGCGGCTGGCTGGAGGCCTGGGGCAGCCCGGGGGAGGGCGCCTGCTTCCGGCTCACACTGCCGCTGAGGCGCGGCGGCGAATTCACCCACTCGCCCGTGCCGCTGCCACCGGACGGCGGCGGCTCGAGTGTGACCGCCCGCGCCCTGACCACCGGGCCCGTGACGACGGCGACGGGTTCCCTCGGCGTGGTCGGCGCGCTGGGCTCCCTCACGGCGCCCATGCCGATCATCACTCCGGCAGCGAAGCCCGGAGACCCCGGAGACATAGCCGAGCCGGGATCCACCGAGCACTCGTCAAGGGCGGAACTCGGATGAAGCCACTGCGCCGCACCCGTCCCGGTCGTGGACGCGCCGCCTGGGCGGGCGTCGTCGTCGTCGTGCTGCTGGCCATGCTCGTGGCCGCGGCCGGCTGCGCGACGATCCCCACGCACGGCCCGGTCGGAAAGAGCGACCCCGTCGCGCCGCGCAACAACTCGGTCAACATCAACTTCCAGCAGGTGCCGCCGCCGCCCGGGGCGACACCGCGGGAGATCATCGAGGGATTCATCAACGCCGGCACGGGTGTCGCCGACGGTTTCCAGGTGGCACGCCAGTACCTGGACCCGGGGCTGGCGAACACGTGGAAGGCGGATGCGCGCACGCTCGTGTACAAGAACGCGTTCTCGATCGAATCCTCCGCCGGCGCCAACTCGTACCAGGTGAAGTTCGAGGTGCAGTCGGAGGTGGACAATGCAGGCATCCTGACCGCCGCCGCCGGCAACTCGGTGGAAAGCATCGGGTTCTCGCTGGTCAAGGTGGACGGGCAGTGGCGGATTTCCAGGGTCCCCGACGGGATCATGCTCAAGTCGCCCGATTTCGCCACCCTGTACAGCGCCTACACGCTCTACTTCTACGACCCCACGTTCCAGTACGGCGTCCCGGACGTGCGCTGGCTGGCCGGCCGCGCATCGACCACCGTGACGGGCATCGTGCGGGCCATGCTCAACGGCCCGGCGCCGTACCTCAAGGGCGCCGTCGCCAGCGCCTTCCCGGACGGGATCTCGCTGGTGCGCGATTCGGTGCCGGTGAACGACGGCGTCGCCCAGGTCGATCTGACCGCGCAGCCGCTGCTGGGCGCGACCGTCAAGCAACGCCAGCAGATGAACGCCCAGCTGCTCGTGACGTTGCAGAAGAACCTGAACACGGTGACGTCCGTGACGCTGCGCGCCGACACGCGCGGCGTCGACCTGGGCAACACCGGCGACGAGGCGCCGTCGCTGGTCATCGACAACCAGGTCCCCGCCACCCAGGTGGCGCTGCGCAAGAACGAACTCGTCACCTTCGACGGGGCCACCGCCAGCCCGATCGCGCGGATGCCGTCGGTGGCGAAATTGAACCCGATGGGCCCGGCCATGTCCTATGACGGCAAGCATTTCGCGTTCGGCTCCACCGACGGATCCCACGTGTATGCGGTGACCCCCGGTGCGGACCCCGTCGAGGCGGTGACCGGGCGCAACCTGACGCAGCCGTCGTTCTCCCCGGGCGGCTGGGCGTGGACGGCGTCGGGCGATGGCAGCGGAACGGTCGTGGCCTTCGACGCCAGGAAGGCGGGCCCCGACCTGCCAACCGCGGTGCTGAACGTGCCGTGGCTGGCCGGACGCACCGTCACGGCCCTGCGCATCTCGCGCGACGGCAGCCGTGCCCTGGTGGTGTCCTCCGCCGGCGGGACCAGCACCGTCCAGCTTGCCGGGATCCTGCGCTCCGGTGACGTGCCGAAGGAACTGGCGACGCCGATCACGCTGCCCAGCACCGGCAACCCGACGCTGGGCGTCTGGGTGGACGGCACCTCGGTGGCCGTCATGCGCCCGTCCACCGACGAACCGGTGACCATCCAGGTGCTGGACCTCAAGCGCGAGCCCGTCGCCCTGACCCCGCTCAAGGGTGTGCAGTGGATCAGTGCCGGATCCGGCGACCGGAACATCCGCGCCCAGACCAGCCAGGACACGTACGGGCTGGTCGGCAACGCGTGGGGAGTGCTGTCCAAGGACCTTGTCCAGGCATCCTTCGCCGGCTGAGGTCCGTCGCCCCACCCACGGGCCGGCCCTCCACAGGCGCCGCCGCGACCGGCCCCGTCCCCACCCCGGCGGGCCAGGCTGGACGGGTGCCTCCCCGCGGGACAGGGTGGGCGCATGCCCGCCACCCATGCCGCCACCCATGCCGCCACACCCGGCAGCCGGTGGACCGCGTGCTGGCTGTGGCTGACCGCGGCCTGGGCTGACTTCGGGTTCCTCGTCTGGCCCTCCGAATGCCTGGTCTGCGGGGCGCTCGACGACGCCCTGTGCGCCGACTGCGCGCGCGGGCTGCGGGGCCGGACCCGGCACCCCTTCCGGGCCGAGCCGGTCGTCGACGCGCTGGTGGACGTCGACGGCGTACCCCTGCTGGCCGTGGTGGCGGCCGGCGTCTACCGCGACACGCTGGCCGTGGCCCTGCTGGCGTTCAAGAACCATGGCCGGACCGACCTGGGCGGGCAGCTGGCCGCCGTCCTGGGCAACGGGTTGCGCGCCGCATTGCCCGGTTCCCAGGACGTCTGGCTGGTACCGGTGCCCGCCAGCGGGGCCAGCCTGCGGCGTCGCGGCTACAACCCCATCGTCCTGCTGCTGGGCATCCTGCGACGCCGGGACGCGTTGCCGGCCGGGGCCGTGACCCGGCAGGTGCTGCGCCTGCGGTGGCGCCCGCCCTGGACGGCGACCCGGCAGAAGGCCCTCGGCCGGGCCGCACGGCGCGCCAACGTCCGCAACACGATGCGGGTTTCTCCACGGGCGAACATCGCCGGCCGGTCCGTCGTGATCGTCGACGACGTGGTCACCACGGGGTCCACGCTGGCCGAGGCGGCGCGGGTTTTGGCGGCCGCCGGGGCGCATGTGCGCGGTGCCGTGGTGCTGGCCGCGGCCCGCTCGCCAGGGCCGGCGGCGGACCCGGGACGGGCCCCCGGCGACGCGGAGAAGAAAAGTCGTGCCAAGAGATGAATATGAATCGCCGGTGAACTAACGTGAGTAAACGGGTACCTCTTCAGGAGGCGAACCACCCGTCGGCGGTCTGGTCACATCACATCCACGTGCCGGCCGTTGTGTCACCGAAGCTGTTTGGAGGGCACCATGGAGTTCATGATCAGCGGCCGAAACCTGAGCATTTCCGACCGTTTCCGCGAATACGCGACCGACAAGCTGGCCAAGACCGAGCACCTGGGGGACAAGGTGCAGCGGATCGACGCCAAGGTCTCCAAGGATTCCAACTCGCGCAGCACCGAGGCCCAGCTCATCGTCGAGCTGACCGTCCAGGGCCGCGGCCCGGTCATCCGGGCCGAGGCATCCGCGTCGGACAAGTTCGCGGCGTTCGACCTCGCCTACGCCAAGTTGCTCGAGCGGCTGCGCCGTGCCAGGGACCGTCGCAAGGTCCACCACGGCCGGCGCAACCCGCAGGCCGTGAGCACGGCCACGGCGGACCTGCCGCCGGTCAGTTCCGCACCCATCTACGCCCAGCCCGAATCCGAGCCGGCCGCCGAGCGCACGCCGTACGACATCGAGAACGACATCCCGGCCGGCGATTCGCCGGTGCTGATCCGGCGCAAGGTGTTCCCGGCCGCGCCGCTGACGCTCGACGACGCGGTGGACAACATGGAGCTCGTGGGGCATGATTTCTACCTGTTCATCGACGCCGACAGCGGTGTCCCGTCCGTCGTCTACCGCCGCCGCGGCTGGACCTACGGGGTGATCTCGCTCGACGCGGAGGCGGCGCAGGGCGAGGAAATCCGTGCCTACCGCTCGGCGGATGAGCCGGCCAAGGTGTAAGGAGACGCGTATGGGTGCACGGATGAGCCTGTCACAGGCACGGCGCATCGCACTCAACGCACAGGGTTTGGCGAAGGTCCGGTCCACCGGCCCCGCAAGTTCGCGGGCGGTGGGCCGGACCTTCGCGCGCCTGCAGCTGGTGCAGATCGATTCCGTGAACGTGCTCGCACGCAGCCACTACCTGCCCTTCTTTTCCCGCCTCGGCGACTATGACCGGGGCGTGCTGGGCCGGCTGGCCGGATCGGCGCCGCGGGCCATGATGGAGTACTGGGCGCACGAGGCCAGCTTCATCCGGCCCGAGCACTTCCACGACCTGCGCGCCTGGCAAAGCCGCAGCTGGGTCGCCGGCGACCGGCTCGACCCGGCACTGCGGGAGGATCTCGAATCACGGATCCTGGTACTGCTGGCGGACAGCCGTCCGCTGACCGCCCGGGAGGTCACGGCCCGCATCGACCACCGCGAGCACATCGTCAAGGACGACTGGGGTTGGAATTGGAGCGCCGTCAAGAGCACACTCGAGGGCATGTTCGAACGCGGCCAGGTCAGTGCGGCCTCCCGCACGGACCAATTCGAGCGCCGCTACGCGCCCACCGGCAAGGTGCTGCCGCCCGCCGCGGCCGGCGACCCGGCCCCGGACCGGCACGAGGCAATGGTCCGCCTCATCGATGCGGCCGCCCGGGCCCACGGCATCGGCACGCTCCGCTGCCTGGCCGACTACTTCCGGCTGCCGGTGCGGGCTGCCGCGGGGGCCGTCGCCGAGCTCGTGGCCGCCGGCTCGCTGGAACGGGTGGACGTTGCCGGCTGGGACGCCGAGGTCTACGTCCACGCCGAAGCCAGGGCGGTGCGCACGGCACAGGGCCGGGCCCTGTTGAGTCCCTTCGATTCGCTCGTGTTCGAACGCCGCCGGCTTGAGCGGCTGTTCGGCTTCCACTACAGGCTGGAGATCTACACGCCGGCGGCCAAGCGCCGTTACGGCTACTACGTGCTCCCCTTCCTGCTCGGCGAGACCATGGCCGCCCGGGTCGACCTGAAATCCGACCGCGCCGCCGGCCGGCTGCTGGTGCGCGGGGCGTTCGCCGAACCGGACGCCCCGGCGCGAACCGCGGGCGAGCTGGCCGCCGAGTTGCGCCTGCTGGCGTCCTGGCTGGGACTGGGCGACGTCGTCGTCCATCCCCGCGGCGACCTGGCGCCGGCGCTGGAACGCGCGCTGGCCGGCCCCCCGGCGGCGTAGGCCCCGCAGGGAGGGGCCGGGGACGGGGTGTGCGTCAGGAATGTAGGTGATGGTTTTTAGGGTCAGTATGGCGCTAGTCTGGTTATTAGTTTCACGGTCAGACAAGG